>CAYVJQ010000039.1:22606-54635 GCA_964451725.1 uncultured Nannocystaceae bacterium
GTCCTCGATCTCGGACGCGGGCAAATCGGGCGTCGAATCTCGGAGCGGTCCCATGGGCTCCGGCTTGGGGGTATTTTCGATTCGTCGGGAGCGAAGCTCCGTCGTCCGGGCCTCTCGCTTGGCATCGGCCTCTGCGCGCCGCTCCTCGCTCTTCACCTTGCGCTCGACCTTCTTGCGCGCCGCCTCGGCCTTGTCCCACCAGGTCCGCTGGCGAACCGAGCGAAACGCGCTCTCGTCTTCGGTCGGCTCGAACCCGTAGCGCTCACGCAGGTAGGGTGGAAGCTGAGCGTTGACCGTGGTCTTGCAGGTGATCGTCTCCTGCTCTTTTTGCTTGTAGGGGGCCGCCCACTGGTCCCAGCCGCCCTTTTTGATGACCAGGTCCCAATGCGGGATCTTCGTGTAGCGGCGGTAGAAGGTCACCGACTTCGCCGGTTGGCCGTCATTTTGGCGCTCCCACTCACGGCACACCCAGGCGCCGTAGATACGCTGGTAGTGCTTCTTGTTGTTGAGCCGACGGTTGACCTTCCCTCGCCGGTCGTACCAGAGGTAGGGATAGCGATCGATGCCCCAGATGTCCTGTTGAAAGTCCCACAGGTCGCCCTCCATATCCGTCACGAACACCCGCATGAAGGTGTTGCTGCGGTTGGGGTTGGGGGCAAACATGGCCCAGCTTTGGCTCAGGCGGGCGGCGTTGAAGTATTTGACGCCGTAGCCCTTGTCCAAAAAGGTCTTGTGGAAGGTCTTGGCGAGGCCCTTGCCCGGTGTGTTCCAGACGCTCAGATGCGCGGTGTGAAACGCGACGAACACACTGACCAGGAGCACGCCCCACAGCGGATAGACCCAGCGACTCCCGGGCCGTCGCTCGACCGAGGTCGGCGCCGCCCGAAGCAAGCTCTCAGCCAGCGCCTCGGGGTCGCTGGCGGCCTCGTTCTCGCTCGAGCTCTCGTCGGACATCCACCGGATGGTGCCATGAGCGCCACGCTCGGGCTACGGCCGTGCGCGCGCAGAAATCGACGCCGAGAGTCCCCGCTCCGTCCTCGATGTGAGTCAACCGACCTGCAGACCCGAGCCCTGCGGTGCCTACTCCAGGTCCCGCAAGATCCGGCCGATGTGCGCGCGACGTCCAGAGCGAGGCGGTGTGCGCATGTGTTCGACCATCTCGCCCAGGCCGTCGAGGGTCAGCGGGAACATCTCGAACACACGCCGGATCTCGGAGATCGTCGGTGCATCCCACATCCGAGGGGGCTCGGGGTTGATCCACGCCGAACGCGGGAAGTGATCGGCGAGCTTGGCCAGACAGCGCATCCCACTGGACGCGGCGCTGAGTGTCCAAAAGTTCGAGCTGGTCATCATCAGCTCTCCCGGGTGCATCCAGGCGTCACCGACCGCCACCAGGTACCAGTCGGCGTCCTTGCCCTGGATCAGGGAGTCGATGGTCACGCTCTTGGTGAAGGCCGCGTCCTCGTAGACCTTCGAGTAGACGCAGTTGTGAAAGTAGTAGGACTCGAATTCCTTAAAGCCGCCGTGCTGATGGGCGGCCGAGAACAGGCGACTGACGAGCTGCGCGTGTGGGTCCATGCTCCCGCCCACGTCGAGCAGCAAGAGCATTCGGACGTCGTTCTTGCGCGGCGGCTGCATGACGATCTCGAGGTCGCCACAGTTGCGGGCCGTCTCGTCGACCGTAGCGTCGATGTCGAGCTCCTCGCTCTCGCCCTTGCGGTTGAGCCTTCGCAGGCGCCGCAGGGCCATGCCCATCTGGCGAGTATCGAGGACCAGATCCTTGCGTAGATCGCGAAACCGGCGCTGATCGGCGACCGCCAGGGCCGAGCGCCCGCCCCCGCTGCCGCCCATGCGGACCCCCGCCGGGTTGATCCCCCCTTGGCCAAAAGGTGAGGTGCCGCCCGTGCCGACCCAGCGATTTCCGCCTTCGTGGCGCTCCTTTTGCTCGGCGAGGCGCTCGAGCAGCTGCCGGCGCAGCTCGTCGATACCCAGGGCCTCGATCATCTCGCGCATGGCGGGATCGAGGAAAGCCAGCTGCTTGGGATCGCTGAGCCAGGCGTCGAGCTCGGCGAGCACGTGCTCGAGATCCGTGACCAGTCCGCGAAAGGTCTCGCCAAAGGCGATGTCGAAGCCGTCGTAGTCGCCCTCGTCGTTGACCAAGATGCAGCGCGCGACGGCGTAGAAGCCGTCGAGGGAGGCGTCATGCAGATCTCCGCTCAGGGCCTCGAGCAGCGCGAGCCAGTTGTGGGCGCTGACCTTCAGCCCGCGCCCGCGCAGGTTGTAGAAGAAGTCGAGGAACAGGGGCACGCCCCGTCCGCCTCGCATCAGCCCCCCAGAGTTCGCCTTCCCAGCCTCGCCCATCTCAGCGCCGACCGCCCCGCTCGGCCAGCGCCACGTCCTGCTCTTTCTTGAGCAAGACCCCCAAGAAGGGCAGCTTCGCCCCGAGCAGCTTGGCCGGATCGATGTCTGCGTGGCGCAGCGCCGCGATCCAATCGATGAGCTCGCTCGTACTCGGCGGCTTGCGCAGGCCGTCGACCCGGCGCAGGCGATAGAAGGCCTCGAGGGCCGAGGCCAGCAGCTGCTCCTCGATCGTCGGGTGGTGGACCGCGACGATCCGGGCCATGAGCTCGCGCTCGGGGAAGTCGATCCAGTGGAACACACAGCGGCGCAAAAATGCGTCGGGGAGCTCCTTCTCGTTGTTGCTCGTGATGATCACGACCGGGCGCTCCTTCGCCACCAAAGTCCGCCCGGTCTCGGGGATCGTGAAGCTCATCGTGTCGAGCTCGTGGAGCAGATCGTTGGGGAACTCGAGGTCCGCCTTGTCGATCTCGTCGATGAGCACGACGCTGCGCGATTCACGTTCGAAGGCCCGCCCGAGCGGACCGAGCTCGATATAGCGCTCGATATCGCTGACGCTCCCATCCCCGAAGCGGCTGTCGTGCAGACGTTTGACCGTGTCGTAGCGATAGAGCCCCTCGACGGCCTTGGTCGTCGACTTGATCTGCCAGCGCAGGAGCTCGACCCCGAGTTGGGCAGCCAGGTCGACCGCCAAGAGGGTCTTGCCCGTGCCCGGCTCACCCTTGATCAGCAGGGGTCGACGGATGGCGATCGCCACGTCGACCGCCTTGGCCAGGGCGTCGGAGACGATATAGCGCTCGCTGCTGGAAAATTCGCTCATCGGCGCGGGAGTATGCCACAGCCCCAAATATGGCTCAGAGCGCAGTGCGGCCAAACCGCAGGGTCCGCGCCGGCACCTGTGTCGCCGCCTGGTCCGATGGCCAGAGGGGGTCCGGGGTTCACCAGGACGCGGTCGAATTCCGGGTGGCCGGGCCTACAAGAGCGACGCCATCGGGCCCATCGGCGGGGCCGGGGTATGGAGCGCGTTCGCGAACACCTGCACGCAATTAGAGGACTCGGCCTTGACACCACTATCGGTCATGGCGCTTCAATGCATGTAGTCATGGCCCACCCAGAGAGCTTCGTTCCCTTCGATGAGAACGCCCCCTTCGACCCGCAGACGGTTTTGGGCGCGCTCCCGGAAGGCACCCATATCCGAGGCATGTTCTTCCATACGATTCGCGACGCGTATCGCAACGCGGGCCTCAAGCCGCCGGAGGTCCCTGCCTTGCCCTTCGCCATGGGCGACCGCCGCAGGTACCTCGACCTTCAGCTCGAGGCGACCCGGATGATCTACCCGGGAATGGCGACCGGGCGCGCCCTCTACCACCTGGGTCGGCGCGTCTACCCGGATTTTTCTCAGACTATGATCGGTAAGGCCATCTTCGCCCTCGCCGGGCGCAGCTTCACGCGTATCGCCCAGGCCGGTCCACGCGCCTACGATGCCTCGGTGTCCCGGGGAAAGGCGATCGTCCACGACGCCCGCGACGGCTTCATCCACATCGAGATGCGCGACGTCTGGGACTTCCCGCCCTTCGCCTGTGGGATCTGGCAGGGCGCCATGGACGTCTGCGACGTCCAACCCACGAGCTACGAGCACTGCATCCCCGGGCCCGGTCACCACCACCTCAAGGTTGCCTGGGAGCCCAAGTAAGCCAGACTCGATCGATGTCTGCGCGGGGGTTTTCGAACAGCTTTGCGAAGCTCCTGGTCCTCGATCTCGACGAGACTCTGATCCACGCCGAAACCGCGCTCGCACAGACCCCCGAGTTCCATGTCGGCCCCTACGGCGTGCTTCGCCGGCCAGGGGTCGAAGAATTTCTGGCCTTCGCACTCGGGTCCTTCGAGGACGTCGCAGTCTGGACCGCGTCATCCCTCAGCTACGCCCTCCCCATTCTCGATCGCCTGGTCGACCGTGAGCGGCTTTGCTTTGTGTGGGGTCGGGAGCGCTGCACCTACCACGTCGATCCCGAGACGCGGGAGGGCACCTACCTCAAGGACCTGCGCAAGTTGACCCGCGGGTCGCCGCCGCGCTTTCAAAAATCGCGGGTTCTGTTCGTCGACGACACCCCCGCCAAGCTCGTTCGCAGCTACGGAAACCTGATCGCCATTCGTCCCTTCGAGGGTGACCCGGGCGACCGAGAGCTCGACCGGCTGCGGCCCTACCTGTGCTCCATAGGCGCCGCCGTCGATGTGCGGGCGATCGAGAAACGAGGATGGCGAGAGCGCTTCCCGCCCGAGGGCTGACACGCTGGAGATCCGAGCGACCGCTGCCCCCTTCCGGCCGCCTCTGCAGACCACGCGCTCGGACCGCTAGCGCGGGTTCTCCGGCGCCCCTCGACCTGTGGCATACCGGGTGACGATGAGCCGGACCCTCCCCCTGGCCGCGGTCACGCTGGCCGTCGCCCTGGCAGCTCCGGGCCTCCTCGCCTGTGGCGGACCGGGGAGTCCCGAGTCGGCGCACTCGCCCGAACAACACCCGGCGGGGGTGAAGGACGAGCCAGGGGTGCACACTGAACTCGACGACGAACTCGACGACGAACTCGAACTCGGGATGGGGGCGACGGCAGATCCGCGCCCACCCTACACACCGATCTCCAAGCTCGGGCCGGCGCTCGAGACTCGGCGCGCCAACCGGACTCGCCTGGTCTTCGCCCGCCCCGATCCAGACTCGGACGCGCGTGGACGAATCCCCGCCAAACAACGATTTTTTGTGTATGCCACCGAGGCGGGGCCGGGCTGTCGACGCGAGTGGGCCCAGGTCGCGGACGCGGCGTGGGTGTGCCTGGACCGCTGCGAAATCGACACTGAAACACCCCTGGCTCTGCCCCTGCTCCGCGACGGCGACCCGCTGCCCTTTGTCTACGCCCGCCACCGCAGGCACAGGCGCGAGGACACGCCCGACCTGCCCGTGTACCGCAGCACCCGGGCCATGAACGCGGGCGAGGCTCCCCTCTCCAGCTTGCCGGCCTACGGCAGCTACGCGTTCACGCGCTACCGCCACAACCACGGTGCGCCGGTCATGGTCACCCCTCGAGGTCGCGTGGTCCCGGCCGCGGAGCTGCGCCGTTTCCAGCCCAGCGCGCTCCAGGGCCGAGACCTGCTCGCCGCTCCTGTGCCTTCAGGGCGGACCCTCGCGTGGGCCGTGCACCGAGACACGCGGGTCTACGCCCGACCCGACGCCAGCGACAGCCCCGTCCTCGAGCTCGAGCGTCACACCAGCGTCGAGCTGCGCACGGCCGAACCCGGCGTGGGTGACGACGGCCGACTGTGGTTCGAACTCGCCGACAGGGGACCGGGGGGGGCCGACGGAGCCAGCGGGCGCTGGATCTCGGCCGAGGATCTCCGCCGCTGGCTCCCCCTGCCCCCCGAGCCCGGCGAGTTCGCCGAACAGGTGGTGATCGATGTCGACCTCGACGAGCAGGTGTTGAGCGTGTGGAGGGGGGAGCAGCCCGTGTTTGCGACCTTGGTCTCGTCGGGCAAGGCCGGCGACCGCACCCCTCTGGGCGTCTATCGCATGCGCAGCAAGTGGGCCTACGGAAAGATGGCCAGCCTGCCCGACGCCGAGGTCCCCTACTTCGTCGACGCCGTGCCCTGGGCCATGTACTTCAGCGGGCGCTACGCCCTGCACGCGGCCTACTGGCACGACCAGTTCGGACAGCGCAAGAGTCACGGCTGCATCAACCTCTCGCCCCGGGACGCCAAGCGTGTGTTCGAGCTGAGCACCCCTACGCTCCCGGACGGCTGGCTGGTCGTCCATGAGCACAGCGTCGATCCAGGGACGCTCGTACGCGTCCGTCGGGGCGCCCGCGAGCTCCCCGATCGACGCCGGCCCTTGGACCCGATCGACTGACTCGTCCCCCTCTCGTCTCGGGTCCTGGTGTCGTAATTGCGTGACGCTGTAATTGTGTGGCCTGGCGGTCTGAAGAACAGGTCGAATCAACCACCGTCTCCGGTCGGGCGACCGATCCCACGTCCTTCGGGAGTGCGCCATCGCGCCTCGATTCAGAAAATCGAGGGTCCTTTTCCCCCCCTCTTTTTCCCCCCGCCCTTCCCCGCCGCGCAGAAGATCGAGGGGCTGAAACGCCCCTGCTCTCGCCTGTTAGAGTGCCGCGATGGACCCCAACGCCGCTGAACCTCGACCTCGAGAAGAATCGGGCTCGCGCGCGGACGAGAGTGGGACTTTCTTCGACCCCGCGCTGTTCGACGAGTCGGAGCCCAGCGGCGGCGATGAGCCCGATGAGCCACCTGATGCCGATGCCGATGCCGATGCTCCACGCCGGGGTCCGGTCGCCAAACCCCAACACACACCGATCACACCCGTCCCGAATTCGGCCACCGCCTCGTCCTCCACCCCCGAAGCCAGGGCGTCGATCAGCAGCATCACGGTGAACGACGTCGAGGGCCAGCTCGGGACCGACCGTGAGGAGACGGTGGCCGCCCTCGAACGCAGCAACGCTCTGCTGTTCGTGGTCGCGGCGGTCTCGGCCTCGGCCTTCACCCTGACCGAGCTGATCTCGGGCCAATTCGCCGATCTCGGCACCAGCTACCTCCTGCTCGTGATCACCGCGGGCCTGGCCTGGACCGCCTACGCCCTGAGGGAGCGCGGCCACCAGCAGCTGTGGACCGGGGCGATCAGCGTCACGGCTGTCGCCTGCGTGGTCCTGGCGATCAGTGGGGCCTCCCTCGCCCTGGGGCTCAGCGGCATCCTCTTGGTCCTGCTCTGGGCGGCCCTGCTGCTGCGTCCACACTGGTGCGCGGCCCTGGCTGTCTACGCCGTGCTCATGCTCCTGGCACTCGGAGACAGCGCGGTCAGTTTAACCGACGGGAGCGACTACGCCGTCCCGGCCCTCGCCAGCATGCTCTTGGTGCCCATCGGCCTCAGCGCGACCTTGGAGCTGCGCCAGCGCACCCTCGAGACCATCATTGCCGGGACCTTCACCCGCCTCGAGCGCCAGAGCGAAGAACTCGAAGCGCGGCTCCAAAACAAGGTCGACGAACTCGAGCGCTCGCGCGAGCAGCTCTTCGACGCCCAGAAACTCAAGACCGTCGGGACCATGGCCGCCGGCTTGGCCCACGAGCTCAACAACATCCTCACGCCGATCAGAGGCCACGCCGAGCTGATCGCAGAGGACCAGCGCCTGCCCGTGCACTGCCGCAGCTACGGCCAGCGGATTCTGGACTCCGCAGCCGCGGCCGCGACGATCACCGGCGGCCTGCTCACCTACACCCGCCAGACCACCTTTCAACCGGTGCGCACCAACCTGCGCCAGCTGCTCCAATCGTCCTTTCCCGTGATCCTCGGCGGGCTCGGCAGCAAGATCCAAATCGAGAGCGAAGCGCTCGACCCCACGGTCTCGGTCGACATCGACCGGATCTTGTTCCAGCAGGCAATCTACAACTTGGTCCTCAACGCGGCCGCGGCCATGCCCAACGGCGGACAGCTCGAAATCAGCCTGGTCACCAGCAGCAGCCCGGTCCACAGCGACGACAAACCCGAGGACCGCGAGGGTCTCCAGCGCAGCGCGAGGCTGACGATCTCGGACACGGGCACGGGCATCGACGACGAGCACATCGATCAGATCTTCGATCCCTTCTTCACGACCAAGTCGGTGGGCTCGGGCAGCGGCCTGGGCCTGGCGGTGGTCATGGGCACGATCACCCGTCACGCCGGTCGCGTGCTGGTCGACAGCACGCTCGACCAGGGGACGACCTTCACGATCATCCTCCCCCTGGCCGTGCCCATGGAGGCCGGCGCCAACCAGAGCAAGCCTTGGCCGGTGCTCCGCGACGACGCCAACGGTCCTGTGGTCATGGTTTTGACGGAGGACCAAGACGCACTCGACGAGTATGAAGAACTACTCGAAGCCACGGAGTGCTCGCCGATCTGTACCGGCGATCCCGTTGGGGCCAAGAGCACGCTGCTCGACGTCGGCGATCAGGTCGACCTCTTGATCCTCGATCTCGAACTCGAGACGACCAGCGCCGCGCGCCTGTTCAAGAGCGTCCGCGAGCTCTACCCGAAGATGCCGGTCATCTTGATCTCGGACCAACCGACGGATCCGTCGGTTCAGCAGATGACCTTGCTGGGTCCCACTCGCTCGGTCCGCAAGCCCATGGACAACCGCTTGTTCTCGGCCCTGCTCACAGACCTGCTCCAGCCCAACGCCGGCTACGTCCGCGACTTCACGCCCGTGCCCATCACCATCAATCCCGGCGCCGACGTCTCGGGACCGCACCAGCGCGCCTGAACCGGCTGCCCTTCGCTGGCTGCCCTTCGGTCGGACCGAATCGAAGTTCAGCCCGCGTCCATCGGCCGAATCGGTGCCGACTGATCCGGCGCCGCCTGACCGGAGACTCCGGCGGGCTCCGGGCCGAGGGACTCGGCGATCTGAACCTCGCTGACGTACCAGTCTCCCCACTCCAGACGCATCTGGATCGCCAGCTTGCGGCCCCCGCCCACGTCGACCGTGGCCACGGCGCGCGCGCCGTAGAGACCAGAGCTGACCTCGACACGCTCGAGCTGCGCGCGCACACCCGCGAGCTGGCCGAGCGTATCGACGAGGGCCATCGATCGAGCCGTGTCGAGGCTGTGGACCTGCTGGAGGGCGGTCATGAGCGACCCCTCCCGGTCGCCCTCGCCGTACAGACGCGCGGCCATATAGGCCGTGCCGAAGGTCGTGAAGAAAGCCTCGACCATGGCACTCGAGACCTCGCCCTCGACCCCGAGTTGGCGCATGACCTCGGGGGAGCTGGCGTACCCGACCATGTCGGGGATCGCCGAGAAGGGATCGCCCTCGCCCTCGGTCAGGACCTCGTCGATGGCGATCATGAAGCCCTGGATCACCGATCGCTCCGCCCCGCGCTCGATCAGCACATCGACGGTCCGCGCCCTGACCTCGCGGGCCAAGCTGGGCGAGGTCAGGCGACGCAGTGGATCGACGGCGCCCGTACCCAGGGCCGCGATGTAGGCCCGCACCCGCTCCTCGGCCCGCGCTTCGATCTCGGCCGCAGTGTCGAGCGCCGGCCGCTCGGAGAGCATGCGCGGGAGCTCGGAAATCGGGATCGCAAAGCCCCCCTTTTGGTCGCGCCAAGTCCAGGTCACGACTCCCACGACCCGGCCATAGCGATCGAGGACCGGGCCCCCGCTCTGTCCCTGCTCGATGCGCGCGGTCACACCCATGAACGCGCCCGGGCCGGCCGAGGGATTGTAGACCTCGAGACGCTCGACCCGACCTGGGTGGATGAGCAACCCCGGGTCATGTTCGAGGGCTGCAGCCTCGGCCGGATCGAGCTCCCTCGAGAGCAGGACCACCGCATCCTGCTCTCCGATGTACTTCGACACCGGCGCCCGCTCGTCGGTGGCCAACGCCAGCGCCGGCAGGGCTTCGTCGCTGCTCAGATGCAAGAGCGCGAGGTCGCGGATCGGATCGATGTAGACGATCTCGACCTGCGTGTACTCGGTCATGGGGTCGAGGCCGGGAAAGTGGACCGCCTCGATGTGCTCCGCGTCCTCGACCACGTGGCGATTGGTGACCAGGTATCCCGCCGGATCGACGACGAAGCCCATACCGCGACCCGTGTCGGTGATGACCACCCCGACCGCACCGGCCGAGCGCTCTGCGACATCGGCCGGCTCGAGGGGCCGGCCCCGGGGTCCCTGCGAGACCTGGACCCCCCCGAGCACGCGCGAACTCGCGCATCCAGCCACCCCCAGGCCGAACGCCAGACACAGCAGCGCACCGCCCACACATCGAAAGCCAAGTGACGACACGCCAACGCAGCTTACGCTCCCCTCGCAGGTCGTGCTAGCAGCCAGCGGCAAAATCTCCCGCGGCGAACACTTTAAAGGTGGGTCGGTTGAAGACGCACCGGTGCGTCTGGGTCGTTCCCACCCGGGGGCAGTCCTGCACACAAAAGTCTGATACTAGGGCGGCCGAATATTCCTCCGTGTGTCACCGTTGGGACAGCGTGCAGGTCGAACTCCAGGGTGTCGGAAAGACCTACGATGGCGACAGTTGGGCCGTCAGGGGCCTCAAACTCGGAATTCCGAGCGGCAGCATCTTCGGGCTGATCGGCCCGAATGGGGCCGGGAAGTCCACGACCTTGAGGATGATGGCCACCCTCATGCCGCCGACGGAGGGCGCCGTGCTCCTCGATGGTGAGGACTGCAGCGTGAACCCGCTCGCCGCGCGCCGCCGGATCGGGTTCCTCGGTGACGGCAACCCGCTCTACAAGCAGATGACGCCGGCCGAGTATCTGCGCCTCTTCGGCCAGTGCTTTCGCATCGACCGGGCCGAGCTCGAGCTCGCCATCGACGAGACCCTGGCGGCCTTCGACCTCAGCGGCAAGCGCGACACCGAGTGTGGAGCCCTGTCCAAGGGCATGCGCCAGCGCCTGCTCATCGCGCGCTGTCTCCTGCACAAGCCCGGCCTGCTGATCCTCGACGAGCCCGCCGACGGCCTCGATCCCCGGGGCCGCAGCGATCTGCGCAAGACCCTGGCCAAGATCAGTGAGCGCGGCGTGACCATCGTGATCTCGTCACACATTTTGCGGGAGCTCGACGACCTCTGTGACCAAGTGGGCATCATCCAGCGTGGCCAGCTCGTGGTCGCCGGTGCGGTCAGCGAGATCATCGACAGCCACGAGGTCAGCCGCTTCGTCTACGAATTGCGGATGCTCGAGCTCCCCTGCCGAGACCGCGCGATCGAGATCCTGAGCCGAGAGCGGATCCTGATCGAGGGTTCGGGCGAGATCGAAAATCAACATTTCATACGGATGCAGGTCCAAGGCGGCGAGTCGCTCATGGCCGACATCCTCGCGCGCCTGGTCGGCGCGGGCGTCAAGATCGTGACCTGCAGCCGGCAGCGATCCCGGCTCGAGGACGTCTACGATCGCCTCTCCGAGAACCAGGTCAACTGACTGACCTGACGCAGCGCTGGCCTGGCCTGCGCGACCCCACGGCTTCCCATGTCCACCCTCCTCCACAAGCTCCCCGCCTTCGCACTGCCCTTCGTCACCCGGTCGCTGCGCGGGACCCGGGCCAAACGCTACCTCGTGTTCAGCGCGGTCTTGGCCGCCATGACCATGGTGATCGGCCTGTGGCTGGCGCTCGGGTCGGGCGAGTTCGAGCATAGTTTCCGGGACGGGGTCGGCCTCGAGGACAGCGCCGCCGACCGAGAGTTCAGCGAGTTCACCCTGTTCTTTCACAGCGAGGCCCAGCAGCAGTCGCTCGTCCGCGATGTCGCAAATCTCCAGCGAGGGTCCGAGGGCACGCGCTTGACCGACCCACAGCGCAAGGCCCTCTGGGCGCGCGACTTCCTGTTGAAGGTCGGACTCGAACCGGCCAGGGAGGTCGAGCACCGGGCCCTCCAGACCGAGGCCGCGCAGCTCCTGCCGACGCTCGACCCATACCCTCGCCCCGACGGATTCGACGGGCACGAGAACTACGTTTGGGCCTTCGCATCGGGGGCCTTCAGCTGGGACAACCAGGCCCACGTGCACGCCCTCGAGTCGATCGTCGCCGCAAGGGGCGTGCCCTCGGTGACCCCCTACAGCTCGCCCCTGGGACTCATCGACGCCCTCCAGATCGCCGCCGGTCTCGCCGGCCTCGCTCTGCTGGGGCTCGGGACAGTGATCGCCCCCCTCTTGGTCGCCGTACAGCAGGCCCAAGAGCAGCACGAGAACACGCTCATGCCCCTGACCGGGACCTCCCTGTCGCCGCGGCAGCTCGCCCTGGGTCTGGCCAGCGGACCCCTGGCCATCGTCGCCATCTTCGCCGCTCCCCACTTCGGCCTGTTCTCGCTCGGCGCGCTGGTCACCGGACGCCCGCTGATCGCCCTCGTGTTCCTCCTGGTGCTCGCCGCCATGACGGCCCTGTTGGTCGTCGGCGCCCAGCTCCTGGGTCACCTGGTCGGCAAGCGCCGGAGCCCGGGCATGGTCGGCGTCGTGCTCATGGGTATGGGCTTCGCCACGTGGATGGTCGGCCTGTCGATGCTCGAGACGGGGGACAGCACCCGCCCGCTCGCGGCCCTGCTGCCCCACTACGGGCTCGGGGGCCTGTTCGGGGAGATCTGGCATGAGCGCCCCTACGACGGGGTTCTCCTCCGCTCCGCGATCGCCAACGCCATCGGTGCCCTGGTGCTCGGCGATCTCACCCTGCGCGCCCTGGCCCGCAAGATCGAACACAAGAGCGGTGCGCTCCTGACCATGACCGAAGCCGGCGTGGGGGTCCTGGTGTGTGTGGTCCTGACTCACCTCGCCCTCCCCGCCGGCCTCGGGGGCACGGTGCACGCCTACCTCGGCATGGGCATCCTAGCCCTGCCCATGACCCTGCTGCTCATGAGCCGGGTCCCCGGGGGCGATGGTCCGGCGCGACTGCGCAAGGTCTCCCTGCCCAAGCTCACCGCCGAGCTCGGTGCCTGGATCGGCGTGCACGCCTTTGTCGTCTCTCCCCTGTTCGGCTTCGAGACCGATCTCCTGCACCCGGCGGGTGCGCTCGCCTGGCTCGCCTGGTCGGTGCTCGTGCTCGCGCTCATGACCGTGCGCCTGGTGTCGGTCCCGAGCTCCATCCTCGCCAACTTGTGGCTGGCATTTTGTGGGCTGGGGCTGATGTTCGGGTTTGGACAGTCGGCGTTTTGTGCCTTTGAAGCCGGCGAGATCGTCGACCTGTTTGCGCTCTTCAATCTGAGTCCGGTCCTCGGGCTGCTCCAGGTCGCCCTGACCATCTGGATCCCGATCTCGCTGATCCGCTACATGCGGGGCAAACTCGCCGCGATTCGCTGACCCGCCCGAACGGTGGGCGCGTGGGTGGCACGGCAGGAGCTTTCATTCCTGCCAAAACGCGCTATCGTTTCGCGGCAATGCTTCGGTCTCGCCGCGCTGCCCTGTCCGCCACTTTGGCCCTCTTCCTCGCCCTCTTCCTCGCCCCCGTGCTCGCCTGCGACAAGCCGGACGCGGCCGCGGAGACCTCGGCGGGCGTGGATTCCAAGGCCGAAGCGAATACCAAAACCGCCGCAGATCCGGCTCCCGACGAGATGTCGGATCCCAACGCCCTGACCGAGGAAGACAAGCGCCTGATCGCTGCGGACACCCAGACCCTCTCCCCCGAGGAGAACCGCAAACGCGCACACGCGCTGCGCAAGAAGATCATGCAAAACCCCGACTCACCCGCAGCTCAGGCCCTCGAAGATGCCCGCGCCGCGGCCTTGGCCGGTGAGGTCTCACCGCTTCCAGCCAAGCCGGAGGGTCGGGTCATCCCGCTCCCCGATCACCTCCGACAGGAGAGCATCGGCGAGCCGGCGCCGACCGGCGATTCGGCCAAAGCCGCGCCCGCAGACTGAGGTAGCCTCCGCCGATGGCGGACCTGCCCAGCCCCTCCTCTCCTCCCCCGGGCCTCCGAGAGGAACATCCCCGCGAGGGTGTGCTGCGCTGGGTCCTCGACAGCCCCGCCAAGCGCAACGCGATCTCTCCCGCCGTGTTCGAGTGGATCGCGGACCGCTGCGTGCAGCTGCGGGGCCAAGCCGTGATCCTCCGCGGGGCCGGCGACGAGGCGTTCTCGGCCGGCTTCGACCTCAGCGCGCTGGCCACGGCGCTGCGCGAGGGCAGCGGCCCTCCCGACCACACACTGATCGGCGCCACCGCGGCCATCCAGCGGGCCGACGCGACCTTCATCGCGTCGATCAACGGCTACGTGATCGGTGCGGGGGTCGAGCTGGTCTCGGCCTGCGATCTTCGCATCGCCCGCAGGGGTGCGAGCTTGCGACTCCCGGCCGGGCGCCTCGGCGTCGTCTATCACGCGGCCGGCCTGGCGAGGATCCACGCCGCCTTTGGTGGCACGATCGCCCGACGCCTGTTGCTGGTCGGTGAAAAGGTCCCTATCGAAGATGCCCGGGCGAGCCTGTGTGGACTCGTCGATGGGGCCGAGCTCGACGCGCGGACCGACGACCTCGCCCAGTACCTCTGCGAGCAGTCGCAGATCAGTTTGGCCGGCAACCGGAGGTTGCTCCGGGCCCTCGATCGAGTGCAGTCCCTGCCCGCCGATCTGCTCGAGGCTCACCACCACACCCGCCAGCTCGCCTATGAGGCCATCGCCGGCCGCAACCGAGGGCCGCAGGTCGCCCGAGAGCGCCCCAAACTTCCCGGGCTGCCCAAACTCCCCAAACCACCGAGCTCGGGTTGAGCCGCGATCCGAGCTGGATTTGATCGCCCAGCCCTGGACTGGCGCCGATCCTCGGTTAGTCTCCGCGCCATGACCGGGATCAAAGCTCAGATTGAGAAGGCTTTCCGAAAGGCTCGTCTCGAGCGAGACGACCCGACCAAGATCGTCATCTCGATGATCAAAAACAAGGCCTTGATGGAGCTCAAGTCGGGCACCGGCGTCGAGGACGACGACGCCCTGTGGCTGCGCTGCGTCACCGCCTACAGCAAGCAGGTCCGCAAGACCATCGCCGAACTCGAGCGCCTGGACCCGAAGATCGTCCAAGAAGCCCTCGACGAGGCCCGCTTCGAGCAGGAGTTTTGCGATCAGTACCTACCCAAGAAGCTCGACGCCGCGGCCACGGAGGCCCTGGTCCGCAAGCTCGCCGAGGACAACGGCATCACGGCCAAGAAGCAGATGGGTCGACTCATGGGCCTGATCATGAAGAACCACCGCGACGAGGTCGACGGTGACCTGGCCCGCAAGGCCGCCGACGCCATTCTCAGCTGAGGCCCGCGAGGTCGCAGCCTGTCTACTCGCAGGCCGCGGCCTGGTCTTCACATCCAGGTGGCTGCGGAAGCACAAAACCGATCCCGATACAGGCGATACACGCGGGTGAGGTGAAGTCGTCGAGGGCACACTGCTCCTTCTCGATGCACTGCTGACCGAGGCAGAGCACCAGGGCTCCGGCCGCCTGGGCTTCAGCGGGATCGAGGCCCTCGGCGCAGGTCTGTAGACAGGCCAGACCCAGGTCACCCAGACAGCCCACCACACACTCGAGCATGTCCCGGCAACTCAGCGGCTCGGGCTCGCTGGTTTCGGTCTCCGTGTCGCCAGGGATGAAGCTCCCCTCGCTCTCGTCTTGCGTCTCGGTGTCGGTGTCGGTGTCGGTCTCAGTGGTCGCGCTCGTCTCCCCGACCTCGTCTCCAGTGCCACCGTCGGACTCGGAGCTGTCCGCACGGGTGTCACCTGGCGCCGGATCGTCGGCGCACCCCGCCATCGAGGCCACCATCGCCGTCACCACAATCAAAGTCGAAGTCTGCCGAGCGCTCATCGATCGAGTCTAGCAGCCCCGCGGTGAAGCCCCTGAATGCCGCCCTACCGTGCCTCGCGCACGTTTCGGCGACCCGGCCCCTCCTCGCCCGAGCCCTGCGTGGCGCCATGACTGCGCGGGTGTCCATGCAAGCCCGCGACACTGCGCGGGCTGAAGACCCGATCACGTCTAGTTTTTGGCGTCGGTGTGATAGCTTCTTCCGGCCGTGAAGTCCTGTCCCTTTTGCGGAGAACAGATCCAAGAGGCGGCCGTCAAATGCCGTTTCTGTGGTGAGTGGCTCGACCCCAGCAAGCGCCCCGCTTGGTCGGGTACGCAGCTCGCCAGCCTGACCGAACAGATCAGCCGAGAGGTCGCCAGGCACCTCGCTGAAACCGGCGCGAGCCCACGCCCGGCCGTCCCCCCAGGGGCGCCGAGTTCGGCCTCGTCCGCTTCGCCGAGGCGCGACACTGCGAGCGCCCCTGTGGTGGCCACGGTCGTCGCGCCGGGCCCCACGGGCAGCGCCGCGGGCTCGGTCGAGTTCGAGGCTACAGCCACCCCGGAACCGAGTTCGGTCCCACGCTACGAGTCCCCTGGTCCCTACCCCGGCCCCGAGACCTCACCGGAGAGCTGGCGAGCCCACCAAGGGGGACAGCGAGGGTTGGGCCAGCCCGCGCCCCGCTGGCGCGAGAGCGAGCCCCAACCGAGCACCCCGCCAGCCTGGCGTCCCCCGCTCAGCGACGACCCAGCCCCGACGGCCGAGTCTCCGGTCGCCAACGTGGCGCCGGCTGCCCCCGTCGAGCCCCCCGGCCCGACCGCCGAAGCTTCGGCCCCTGCGGCCGATCCCTTCGATGGGCTCGACCGGCCACAGCTTCGACCGAACACCCCAGGGCGGGAGCCGGAACCCGCTCCTCAGCCCAGCGCGAGCGACTCGGTGTGGCAGACCCCCACCTGGATCAAGCCCGCGACCCCAGCTCCAGCCTCGCAAACGGGCGGACCGACCTGGGCGCCGCCTTCGTTCACGCCTGAGACCGAGGCCGCCGCACCCGAGACCGAGGCCATCCTCGAGGCCGAGCCCGCCCCCGAGGCCGAGCCGACCTGGGAGGCTCCCGCAGCCCAGGCGTGGGCGCCCGAAACGCCCACCCCCGGCTGGACGCCCCCCCCCGTTCGAGCGCCGACTCGACAAGAGGCATTTTCCGAGGTCGCAGACGACGAATTCGACGATGGAGCGGGACAACAGAGCGGGCGACCCCGACGCCCCAGCCACCCACCCCGCCAGCTCGAGGCCGTCCCTCACCCCAACCGGGTCGAGCACATTCCCCAGTCAGAGCCTCGACCGCCCCTCGCTGAGCCCAGCTTCGAAGAGGAGGCCCCGCCGAGCCCCGCCGACACCTCCACGCCTGAACCGGCACGGCCGGCTCAGGCCAAACCCGCCGAGCGGGTCGAGTCCAAGAGTCGCGATGATTTCGACGACGGCGATGATTTCGACGACGACGACGATTTCGACGACGACGACGACGATTTCGACGACGACGACGATGATTTCGACGACGACGACATCGACGCCGCGGCCTCGATATCCGCAATGCCCGAGCCGGGCGCCCGAAAGATGCCTTGGGTCCCGATCGGCGTGGTCGCCGGCGCACTCGTACTCGTGGGTGCGCTCGTCTTTCGAGATGCGATCTTCGGCAGCTCGAGCGACGCCGAGAGCACAACCGATGCCGAGGCCGCAACCGATGTCGAGGCAGAGGCGGACACACAGGCTGCGCCCGAGCCCGAGCCCGAGCCCGAGCCCGAGCCCGAGCCCGAGCCCGAGCCCGAGCCTCCGGCGATGGACCCGGAGGAGCTCGCGGAGAAGCTCGATGCGGCTGAAAAGCTCGTCAACACCCAAAAGTTCAAGGGTGCGCAGCAGCTCCTCGACGAGGTCCTAGGCAAGATCCCCGACAACGGCCGGGCCCTCGCCTACCAGGCGATCATCCACCTCGAGCGCAACAAGCGCGAGGATGCCCTCGAGACCGCCAACACCTGTCTCGAGAGTGATGAGACCTCGGCGACCTGTTGGATCGTGCTCGCCATCATCGAGCACGAGAACGACAACCTCCCCCGGGCGCTCGAGGGCTACCAGAAGTACCTCGAGTACGCTCCGAAGGGGCGCTATGCCAAGAGCGCCAAAGACAACATCGCTCGCCTCGGGCCCAAAGTCGAAGGCTGATCAGCCCCTCCCTGCGTCGAGAGACCAGCTCGCCGTCGGCGATGCTGGTCTCTGCTGATTGAGCCCGCCGCCTGCGATCCGCGTGTCCCTTCAGAAGAAGGGTTGGCCCAAAGGCCGATCCACGAGCTGGTCGATCGGCAGCTGAAGGTCGACCTCAACTCATGCCGCCAGGCACACCTGGAGCGACGGCAGTCCGCTCCAAATGTGCCTGGCGGCGTGAAATCAACCGGGTCGCTTAGACCATCGAGTAGCGGGTGCCTCGTGCCTTGCCGGTGAAGGTCACGATGCCACCTTCGATGTGCCGGTTCAGAGAGGTCCGCAGTTGGTGTGCAGTGGCGCCGAGGTTGTCTCGGAGCGGGCCAGCGGCGACGTCCTTGCCACCGAGCTCACTGAGCGCCGCGAGCACGGCCGTGTCGAGGGCCGCGCGACCCTCTCCCGTACGCACGTTCCAGGCCTTCGAACGACGTCCGACAGCCTTGACGACCTTGCCCACTTTGGCCTCCATCTTCTTGCCGGGTTTGCGGCCGCGGGTCTTGCCTTCGACGCCCGAGACCAGTTCGGACAAGGTCAGCTCACCCAATACGGGGTACTCGGCCACCAACGACTTGAGGTCACCTATGTTCAAGGAGGGACGCGAATTGGCGAGACTCAACAGCGTCGGTCCAGCTTGGTTGGCGAGAGCATCGCGGAATTCGGATACAGCACTCATGCGCTGCTTTTGTGCCCTATACGGAGGCTCCTGCCAAGAGGCCGGTCCGTAGGATTCCGCTAGTGACCTCACGGTCGGAGGGCCGTAGGTCGATTCACCTGACCCGCCGAATTCGCCCAAAGCACACACTGTAAGCGTAGATGATGTGAATCCAACTGATGATTCAACCGAGCTCTTCAAGGACCTCTTCGAGCTCCTCGGTGGCCATCTCCCACCGGCTCGTCAGGGCCTCGAGCTCCTCGGAAGCAGCCTGATAAGCGTCGAGAAGCTTCCCCCGCCGGGCCCCATCCTCGTAGGTCGCCGGGTCCGCGAGGGCCACGGAGCGCTGCTTCTGATCCCCCTCTAGTTTCGCTATACAGCCCTCTAGCTCACCGATCTTGCGTTCCAAGGGCCGGACCTTCTTGGACCGTTTGGCACGCTCCCGCGCCTCGTCCCGCTTCCGGTCTCGCTGCGACGTGCGGTCCCTCTTCACACCCGCGGCCGCGCCGCGCCTTGTGTCCGGCTCGCCGCGGGGAGCCCCGGCAGACTCGGCGGAGGGCGGCTGTGAAGTAGGTCGACTCCGTTGGGCCTTGCCATCGGCGACCGCCTCGAGCTCCTCCCCCCGCAAGCTCGCACTGTGCAGATATTCATCCAGCGTGCCCGGGTAGATCTCCACGATCCCGTCGTGCACATTCCAGATCTGGGTGGCGAGACACCGGACGAAGGCCCGGTTGTGGCTGACGAACATCAGTGTGCCGTCGTAGGTCGAGAGCGACTGGGCCAGGCTCTCGCTGGACTCGAGATCGAGGTGGTTGGTGGGCTCGTCCATCAACAACAGATTCCCCGGCCGAATCAGCAGTTTTGCCAGGGCCACCCGGGCCCGCTCCCCCCCCGAGAGCACGCTGACACGCTTGTCGACGTCGTCTCCCGAGTACAGGAAGGCCCCGAGGATCGTCCGCACCCGGGTCTGACCGGCCTCGGGCTCGGCCGAGGCCACCTCCTGATAGACGGTCATCTCCCCGTTGAGGGACTCGGCGTGGTGCTGGGCATAGTAGCCACGAGTCACCTTGTGCCCAATCTCGAGCTCGCCGGCGTCGTAGGGAATCTCGCCCGCGATCATCCTCAAGAGGGTCGTCTTCCCTGCACCATTGATCCCGATAATCCCGATCTTCTCGCCACGGGGCACCCGCAGATCGAGATTCGGAAACACGACGTGGTCGCCATAAGCCTTGCGCAGGCCCGTGATCCGGACCGAGTCCATGCCCGTCCGCCCAGTCGGAGGAAACCCGAAGCGCATCACTCGACGCTTCTCGAACACGACCACTTTCTCCATTTTGGCGAGCTGCTTGATCCGGCTCTGCACCGCCTTGGCCTTGTTGGCCTGGGCCCGGAAGCGCTCGATGAACTGCTCGGCCTTCTCCCGCTCGCGGGCGTGGTTGCGGGCCTTGTTCTCCAAGATGACCTCCTCCTCCTCACGCTGGCGGAGATAGGCTCCAAAGTTGCCCCGATACTGGCGGACCCCCTCGGGCTCGAAGCTGACCACCCGATCAATCTGCTCATCGAGAAACTCCCGATCGTGACAGATAAGGATGAAGGTTCGACGATAGCGCCGGAGGAAAGCCCCGAGCCAGGCCACCGAGGGCATGTCGAGGTGGTTGGTGGGCTCGTCGAGCAAGAGCAGATCGGGGCGCTGAAACAAGAGCGAGGCCAACACCGCCCGCATCTTCCAGCCGCCGCTGAACTCGCCCAGGTCCCGCTCCCGGTCGCCGTCGACGAAGCCCAGGCCCGTGAGGATCTTGTGGGCCTCGTGGGCGGAGTAGTGGGTCTCGAAGTGGGTGAGGCGTTCGTGCAAGTCGGCGATCCGCGTCGCCAGGTCCATGAGCTCGGGGTCCTCCATCGAGCGCTGCCCCGACTCGACCTCGGTCTGGACCGCCGCCAGCCGGATCTCGGTCTCCGTGATGTCACCGTCGAGGTGCTCCCGGCCGGGCACGGACGAGAGCACGAAGTCGATCAACGTCCGCCCACCGGTGAGCGCGATGTCCTGGGGGAGCCAGCCTATCCGCAGCCCCCGCGCGCTCGTCACCCGGCCGGAGTCGGGGCGCATCTTCTTGGACAGAAGCTTGAACAGGGTCGACTTGCCGGAGCCATTGGGACCGATCAGGCCGAGGCGCTCGCCATCGCCGATACGGAGGTCGAGCTCGTCGACGATGCTCTTGTCCCCAAAACCAAGCGACACCTTCTCGAATACGACCAGGCTCACAGCCGCGGGTGATAGCAAATGCGGGGGGCTCGCAACAGCCGGCGGCCCGCCCTATGCTCGCCCTGCCCCCCCCGAAGCCCGAGTATGGACAAGCTGGATCCCGAGACCCTCGAAAAGCTGCGCCGCGGTTTTCCCCTACACATGGATCGCCAGGGCAATTTCAGCTTCGAGGGCGACCCGGTCTCCCACGCCGGGATCGTGGCCCTGTTCCGGACCAAGCTCGACGCGAGTGAATCTGGCGAGGTCACCCTGGGCCTCGACGGGAAGTGGGTCTACCTCGAGGTCGCCGACCTGCCCCTGCGCGCGCTGCGGGTCGACGCCCCCCGGGGTGAGCGCGAACACGGTCCACAGCTGCTCCTCGACGACGGTCGTCGCGTGGGCCTGGAGGTCGACACACTGTGGGAAGAGCCGGATCTCGGCCTGCGCTGCACGGTCCCCGCCCAAGCCAGCGGACGAGCCCTCGCTGTCCGCTTGCTCAACGCGGCGGCCATGGACCTCAGCGGATGGATGGAGTGGGACGCCCAGGACGACGAGTCCCGGCCCTGGCTGGTGATCGATGGCCGCCGGATCTCGATCCCCGAGGTCCCACCCGCGGCCAGCGCGTCCTAGCAGCCGAAGAGGGCGCCATCTCGCAGCGGCTCGAGTCAGGTCGAGGTGACATCCCAGGTATGGCGCATTCCCAAGATATCTTCGACGGCAAAACAGTACCGCCCTGGCCCACCGGCACCCCCGGTCAGGGCGTCCGCGCCGAGCTCGGCGGCCAGGGCCAAGCGCCGACCGACGCGGGTCTCGACCCAGAGCAGCTCGGCTCGGGACTCGGTCCGAGCCAGGCTCCAGCCGACCACGAGCGCCTCGAAGGGCCGGCCGCGCAGCGCCTCGGGCAGGCGCTCCGGCTGAGACCAACTCAGACCTCGCAGCTCGATATTCAGGCCCCCGGCGACGCCGTGGGTGAGCGCGAGGTCGAGGCTGGGGCGCTCGCGCAGCGCGGCGCCCCCCGCCAGCCAGCTGGTCTTGCGCACACTCGCCTCCCACAGCCCCCGCGTGAACACGAGCGCGGTCGAGGGTAGGGCCGCCTCCTCTCTCGGCGCCGACTCGGCAACGGCCGCCGAGGGTCCGGCCTCCCACTCGAAGGCGACGATCTCGAGGGCCCGAAACCCCCGCTCGGCCGCCGCGCTCCGCAGCGCACCCACGAGCGCCGCGTCGACGCGAGCAGGGCCCTCGATCCCCGAGACCAACGCGACCCCGATGTCACCACGTCGGCCCACCAAGAAGCGCTGTGGCCCCTGCTCGCTGGGCACAGGAGTGAGGGCCTCGGCCTCGAGCTGGGCGAGGGTCCAGCGGGTCAACAGGACGGCCGGCGACACCCCGGCGAGCGCCGCGTCCCGTTCGAGCCAGACCGCCCGCTCCCGAGCGTCGAGGGTCCAGACCCGAAACCCTCGGCGCTCGGACTCCAACCCCAGCAGCCGGGCCCGGCTGATCTGCACCGCGGCCTCGGCGTGGTCACAGATCAAGAATCGTCGCCCCAGCCGAGCCGCGACCACAGCCGTGGTCCCCGAGCCTCCGAACACGTCGACCACCAGCTGCCCCGGGTCGCTCGAGGCCTCGATGATCCGCTCGAGCACGCTCTCGTTTTTCTGTGTGGCCCAGCCGGTCTTCTCGCCCGAGAAGCTCTTGATCTGGATCGAGTCGAGAGAGGCGCGACCGCTCAGCCCTGCCTCGATGGCGTTGGCGTTCCACACGTCCTCCATGGGCACACCGGGCGCCTTGCTGGGTTTTCCGTCGCGCCGGCGGTAGCCCTCGGGGTGGGGCACGTAGTGCTTGTTGAAGGTGAAGTTGCGCGGATCTTTGGTGTAGAAAAAAATCAGGTCGTGGTTGCGGATCCAGTTGCGCGCCCGGGTCTTGAACCCGGACAGCCAGCCGATGCGCCAGACGATCTCACGCTGAAAACAACCGGGGCCAAAGACCTCGTCGAGGAGCAGCTTGAGCGCGTGCCCCATGGTCGGATCGACGTGCAGATAGAGGCTGCCCGTGGGCCCGAGCAGCTGATGCAGGAGGCGCAGGCGCGGATCCATCATCCGCAGGAAGCCGGCCTCCCCTCCCTCCCAGGCATCGTCGAAGGCCGGCAGGCGCAGAGTCTGGGCGTCGCCCTCACGCTTGTCCCCGACCCGCCGACTCAGGGAAAACCGACCACCAGTGGCGAAGGGCGGGTCGATATAGATGAGGTCGGCGCACCCCGGACGCTCGCGGACCAGCGCCTCGAGCACGAGCAAATTGTCCCCGAGGATGAGGGCGTCTGCATCACACGCTGGAGCTCGTCCGAGACCACCGCCCAAGTCCCCCCCGCCCAAGTCCAAGTCGGTCCGGGCGGGGGACCCAGGCAGGTGTTCGCGCTCGACCAAGCGAGCGCCGTGATCGAGCAGCGGCGCCCGCTCACCATCGACGTACTTCCCCGGCCAGATCAGCTCGACCCGACCGGCCTCCTCACGCGGGTCGGCCATGCTCCTCACCCGTCCGCGGGCGGGTCGTCTCGCTCGGCCGCCCCGCCACTGCCACCGCCGACTGCGCGGGTGGCCTCGGGGGTCAGGGTCTGGGGCCCGAGCTCGGGATTGGACAAGCTGCGCACATAGCCGATCAGGACCTTGAGCTCCGGGTCCGAAAACTGGCCGCCGAAAGCGGGCATGGCTGGTGGCATGTCGGGTCCCATGGGCGGTCGCCCCATCATGATCGCTGCGCGAACCTTGTCGTCGCCCAGGGAGTCGATGTAGCTCCGGTTGGAGAGGTCGCGGGCGCCTGGGCTGACCTCGTTAGGCCGACCGTCGAAGCCGTGGCAGCGCGCGCAGTGCCGGTCGTAGACCTGTTTGCCCGACAGCTCGGTCTCTGGACCGGCGGGGTCGGAACACGCCGCGGCAGGAGCGGCAAGGGCCGCCACGAGGGAGCTCGTCAAGATCTGCGACCTTCGCACTTCGGGGGATGATTGCGCGCCCACAGCGAATTTCAAGGTCCACGCCCAAGCACGCCTTGGGTCCGCGCCTGGGCGCTCCCCTGGCGCTCGGGTGAAGAACCGACCCGGTCGGCACCACCGGGCGCGCCCCACTCTCAGTCCTCCGCGGTCCCGAACAGGATGTCGGGCAGGGGGCTGATCGACGCGTAGTTCCCCGCCTTCATGCTGGCGTGGTGGCGAGCGTGCTTGCGGTTGATGTAGGCGATCGGCCGCAGCCAGGCGCGCTTGAAGTTCAGACCCGAGTGGATGAACAGGTTGAAGAAGGAGAACACGGCCAGCACCAGGGCGAAGGCCGAGAGTGAGATCGGACCGACCACGGCCACGCAGCCCATCAGCAAGAGCACACCCATGGCGATCTCCACCGGGTGTGCGTAGAGGCTCTCGAACACGGTCGGGAACTTGTTGGTGTGATGCACGATATGCACGCTGCGCAGCGTGTCCCACTCGTGAAACAAGAACCTGTGCATGAAGTAGTAGAGGAAGTCGTAGAGGGCCAGGGTCGCCAGCGACTCCCAGGTAAAGCTCAGCACCGAGAACTCGGCCTCGTTGAACAGGTAGTCGCTCAGGCCATAGCTGATCCCGACGATGAGCAGCGTCGACATGAGCGTGTTGATAGCGACGTTGCGCGCGGTGTGACGCTGGTTCTTCTTGGCCCGCGCTGGGTAGATCTTTTGCTCGTCGGTGAGCGCAGAGGCGTAGAGAAAATGCAGGCTGAGCATCAACAGCCCGGAGATCGAGAACACCGTAATCAGGAGAATGGTCAGAGACATCGGCTGAGCTCGCGGCGGAGTCTAGCTGGAACCCACACCCACGCGGGAGTCCCAGAGGTGCCGACGTGGCCCCCGTCACGCGCTCGGCTAAACTCGCAGCGGTATGGATCTCGAGCAGCTTGAAGCCCTGGCGCTGGCCCCCGCGGCCGAACGTGAGACTCAGCTCTCACGCCTGATCCCGGGCTCGGAGTCCTACTACCTGCACAGCTGCCTCGCGCAACTTCAGCGCGGAGCCTTCGAGGCCGTGGATGCCTTGATGAAGGCCTGGACGCTGCGCCACGGCGAGACCCAAGAACTGCGTGCAATCCGCGACCGCCGGGCCCTGCTCTCCTATGAGCAAAACCCTGAGCGCGCCCGTGAGCACCTCCGCCGGCGCTTCGGCCTGAGCTTCGACCACACCCGAGAGCAGGAGGGAGACCCGGCCGGGCGGGCAGCTCGCCTGGATCCGAGCGCCGTCGATCGGGCTGCGTTCCGGCGAGACGCGAGCCACCAGCGTGAACACCTCGACGGATTCGACGACCGAGCGCTGGACTGGCTGGCGGAGGACCCGGAGCTGAGCCTGCCCCAGCTCCGGGCTCTCCTGTCCCGGATCCGTCGGCCCGACTACGCCGGCCTCGTCGAGCTGGTCGCGCGTGAGCTCGACGACAGACATTCCGGGGGCTTCGGCAGCCTCGAGGTCCACACCCTCATGACCTCGGCGCAGCTCGACGCGCTCGCCCAGGCCCGACCAGCCGTTCGCGGGGAGCCCCGCTTTGTAGAGGTTTGCCTGTCGAGGCTCCAGCCGGGGCCGGACTTCGATCTCGCCCTCGCCCTCGCCCCCCAGTCCGACCCCGGGCCGGAGGTGGACGAGGCCCTGGCCTACCTCGAGACCCTCGCTACTTATGTATCCGGCCTGCCTCGAGCCTTCGCCAGCCTCGCGGCTCACGTGCTCTTTCACCGCCTCGACTTCGACCGCCGCCACGCTCGCTTCGACGCGGCCCGCTTCGAGCGCTACATCGCCCTCCCCCGCGACAGCCGGACGGCCTCCGAGGCCGTTCGCAAACGCCATCACAGCGAGCTCGCCGATCTTCATGAGGACTTCAGCGCGAGCACGGGCCTGCCCTCGGTCGGTGACGACACCGCGCTGATCCGCGACTACCTCGCCCACCTGTCCTCGGCCCCGGGCGCCTCCCACGAGGACTACGCCGCGTCCCTCGACGCCGACTTCCTGCGTCGCGAGTTCGCCCAAACCAAGATCCTCGCGGGGGTCGGAGATCGGGAGCGCTGGTACTCGCTGCTCGACGATCCGGTCGCCTATGCCGCACTCGAGGCCCGGGTCGACATCGATCTGGCCATCCAAAACCCGACCTTCTTCGCCGCCGGTGCGCCCGTCGAGCTGCTCGTGGACATCAAGAACGTCTCGGCCCTGGTCGTGAAGGTGTTCGAGATCAACGCCTTGGCCTACTTCCTGAGCCACCAAAAAGCCGTGACCACTGCCGTGGATCTCGACGGCTTGGTCGCCAACGACGAGCGGGTGGTCGACTGCGACTCCCCGCCCTTGCACCGGGTCCGCCGCACCATAGCGATCGCCGGCCTCGACGAAGCCGGGACCTACGTGGTCGAGCTGATCGGCAACGGCAAGAGCAGCCGGGCCCTGATCCAAAAGGGGGGGCTGCGCTACCTCGAGCGCCAGGGGGCCGCGGGCCACGTGCTCACGGTCCTCGACGAGGCCGACACCCTGGTGTCCGACGCCACCGCCTATTTCGGAGGTCGGGCCTACGAAGCCGACGCCCGCGCGGAGATCCGTCTCCCCTACGGGAGCGAGGCCTCGCACGCGCAGCTGCTCCTGCGCCGCGGTCGATCCTGCTCGGTGCTGCCCTTCGCCCTCGCGGCCGAGCGATACGAGCTGCGCGCGGGGATCCACGTCGAGCGTGAACAGCTGCTGCCCGGGGCCCAGGCCCTGCTCCTGGTCCGTGCCTCCCTGAGCGTCAACGGGGTCCCGATCGCGCCCCGCCTGCTCCGCGAGGCCAAGTTGACCGTCACCTCTCTCGATCGCCACGGCACCAGCTCGAGCGTGACCGCAGCGATCACCCTCAACCCCGAGGGCGAGGCGGTACACACAATCGAGGTCCCCGAGGCCCTGCGCAAGCTCTCCTTCGAGGTCCGTGGCGAGGTCCGAGGGCTCACGACCCAGCGAGACATCGAGCTCCACGACGGCGGCTCCATCGAGCTCAACGCCATCGATCTTCAGGCCGAGGTCGCGGCCCTGCATCTGGCGCACACCGCCGCGGGCTACATCCTTTATGTGCTCGGGAAATCGGGCGAGCCCCGGCCGAACATGCAGGTCAACCTCTCGCTCACCCACCGCGACTTCCGAGCTGGACGCCTGGCGCCCCTGCGCAGCGACGACGACGGCCGGGTCGAACTCGGCGAGCTACCCGAGATCGACGTGATCGAGGCGAGCTTGGCCAACGGTGCACCCGCGCGCTGGGTCCTGCGGCGGGCGGGCGTCCGCCTGCCTCGCTCCCTGCACGCCGCCGCCGGAAGCGACATCGTCCTGCCCTACCCGACACTCGATCTCACGCATGTTCGGGGCTCGCGGCCCGCGGCCCTCGTCTCCCTGCTCGAGCGTCGCGGTACCGGCTACCTGCGCGACTGCATCGACGCCGTCAGCCTCGAGCCCGGCGGCCTGCGGATCTCTGGGCTCGAGCCGGGCGACTATCGCCTCGAGTTCAAGGCCGAGGCCCACGTCTCGACACTGCGAGTAGGGCCCGAAACGGTCGCCCTAGGCTGGGCTCTGTCGGCGCGACGCCAGCTCCAGCTGCGCCCCCCCGAAGCCCTGCGGATCACCCGCTTGGAGCTGGGAACCCCGAGCGACGACGGTGTGACGCCGCTCGAGATCCAGATCGAGGGTGCCGGTCCCGACGCACGGATCCACGTATTCGCCAGCCGCTTCGTCCCCCCCTATGACCCCCGGGCGACCCTCGACGTGGTCCGCCTCCCAGAGCCGGGCGTGGTCGCGGTCTCTCGGGGCCGCTCGCGCTACCTCTCGGGCCGGGACATCGGCGACGAGTACCGCTACATCCTCGAGCGCAAACGAGCACAGCGCTTCCCCGGCAACATGCTGGCGCGACCCGGCTTGCTGCTCAATCCCTGGGCGATCCGCAAGACCGCCACCGGGGTCGACAGCGCGGACAAAGGGAGCAGTTTCGGCGGTGGTGGTGGTGGTGGTGCGTCCACCGGCTACGCGTGTATGGCCGCGCCCGCACCGGCGTCCCAACCCAGCGCCGCCGCCCCCTCGACCAACCTCGACTTCCTGCCTGAGCCGGCCTACGTCGCCCTCAACCTCCGACCCGACGAGACCGGCGCCCTGACGCTCCCGGGGGCGGCCTTCGGCCACGCCAACACCATCGAGGTCGTGCTCGTCGACGGCGGCGCCGTGGTCTCGCGCACCCTGCCCCTGCCCGAGGTCGAGGCGGCGCCCCGCGACCTTCGCCTCCGCGACGCCCTGCCGCCCGCCACTCACTTTGTCCGTCGCAAGCGGCGGACCGTCCTCGACAGCGGCCAGACCCTGCACGTGGAGGACATCCGGACCGCCAAGCTCGAGGCCGTGGACAGCCTGGCCAAGGCCCACGCCCTGCTCTCGACCCTCTCGGGCGACCCCCAGCTGCGCGAGTTCGAGTTCGTCACCCGCTGGCCGTCCCTGGACCCGGCGCGCCAGCGAACCCTCTACAGCAAGTACGCCTGCCACGAGCTCAACTTGTTCCTGGCTCGCAAAGACCCGGATTTTTTCGCCGCGGTCGTGGACCCCTACCTCAGGAACAAGCGCGACAAGACCTTCTTGGATCACTACCTCGTGGGAGGAGCGCTCGCCCCCTACCTCGAGCCCTGGGCCTTCTCCCAGCTCAACGCCCTCGAGCGCATCTTGCTCGCGCAGGCACTCGCTAATCCGAACAGGTCGGCGATCGTCCGTCACATCGACGATCGCTGTGACTTGATCGCCCCCGATGTCGAGGCTGAGAACGCCGCCTTCGACACCGCCCTCCAAGGCAGCGCCCTCGACTCCGGCGACCAGTTCGGCCTGCGCGAGGCCGCGCAGACCCTGGACGAAATGGTCGGCGGGGCGGCCCCAGAGCTCCCGGCCCCGGCCATGGCCATGGCCGGGGCCGGTCCCGGGTCCGAGCGGGCCCGGGGCGGCCCAACATCCAGGCCCCGTCGATCTGCGCGCAAGAAGTCCAAGGCCGCCTCTGCGAGCACCGATTTGCGCGAGCTCTCGGTCGAGGAGGGTGCCTTCGAGGACGATATCGATGCCCGCTCCGGGGTCCGACGCCTGTTCAGGGGCCTCGACACCACCCAAGAGTGGGCCGAGAACAACTACTACCAGCGCCGAATCCACGATCAGGGCCCCGAGCTGATCACCGTCGGCAGCTTCTGGCGCGACCTCGCCCAACACTGCGCCGCCGGGAGCCCTGGCCCCTTCCTGTCCGCGAACTTCGTGTGTGCGACCCGCAACTTCGCGGAGATGATGTGCGCGCTGGCGGTCCTCGACCTGCCCTTCTCCCCCGAGCCGGCCGAGGTCGAGTTCGAGGGCCCCGGCATGTCGCTGCGCGCGCTGACCCCCACCGTCTTGTTCCATCGCCAGATCTCCCCCGTCTCCGAGGAGCCTCGGGATCTGGGTCTGCTGGTCAGCCAGAGCTATTTTCGAGAAGACGATCGATTCCGCTGGGAGGACGACGAGTGCCACGACAAGTATGTGGACGGCGAGTTCCTGGTCCACACCGTGTACCTGTGCCAGGTGGTGCTCACCAACCCGAGCTCCTCGGCCCACAAGCTCGACCTCCTGCTCCAGATCCCTCGGGGTGCCATGCCCCTGCTCGACGGCTTCCAGACCCGGGACCTCCACCTTCACCTCGAGCCCCGGGGCACCCACTCGATCGAGTACGGGTTCTACTTTCCGAGCCCGGGCGAGTTCGAGCACTTCCCGGTCCACGTGGCCAAGAACGAGGCCCTGGTCGCCTCCGCGGCGCCGAGCCTGCTGCATGTGGTGAGCGAGCTGAGCGTGGTCGACACCCGCTCGTGGAGCCACGTCTCCCAGCACGGCAGCGAGGCCGAGGTCCTGGCGTTCCTGGACACCCACAACATCGATCGCCTCGATCTCTCGCGGATCGCGTGGCGCATGCGAGACCAGAAATTCTACGCCGGGACCCTCGACCTGCTCCGGGCCCGCCACGTCTACAGCGACCTGCTGTGGTCCTTCGCTCTGCATCACGACGACCGGCCCGCGCTGGTCGAGTATCTGCGCCACCGCGACGATTTTCTGCGGGCCGCGGCCCAAGGTCTGAGCGCCGCGGGCCTCGGCACCCAGGCCCAGACCTCGGCCTCTCTCGACACGAGTGTGGCCGCCCAACTCGACCTCGACCCGACCACCCGGCGCTGGTACGAGCACCTGGAGTACGCACCCTTGGTTCACGCTCGCGCCCACCCCCTCGGAGCCGAACGAAAGGTCCTCAACGACGGCCTCCGCCACCAGTACAGGTCCTTCCTCGAGCACCTCACCTACCTGCCCGAGCCCGGCCGCGAGGACCTGCTGGCGGCCGCCTACTACGCCCTGCTCCAAGATCGGATCGCCGACGGCCTGGCCCTGATCGCGCGGGTGGAGGCGGCCCCAGGGGAGCCCACCCCCAAGCTCCAGTATGACTACCTGCGGGCCTACGCAGCCCTCTACCGCGGTGGGCTCGACACCGCGCGGGCCCTCGCTCAGCCCCACACGACCCACCCGGTCGACCGTTGGCGCGAGCGCTTCGCGGCCCTGATCTCGGTCTTGGACGAGGCGGCGGGGGCGGCCGCCGAACCCCAAAACCCGGACGATCGCGACCAGGCCCACACCCAGCTGGCGAGCACCGAGCCGAGCTTGGAGTTCGACGTGCACGAGGGTGTCGTCGTGGTTCGCGGGCACAACCTCGAGCGCTGCACCCTGAGCCTCTACCGCATGGACATCGAGCTCCTGTTCTCGCGTCAACCCTTCGTCCAGGATCAGTCCGAGCGCTTCGCCGTCGTCGCCCCCAACCACAGCCAGACCCTGGCCTTCCCCGCTGGCCAGAGCGAGCTGCGTGTGCCCTTGCCCGAGGCCTACCGCAGCGCCAACGTGATCGTGGAACTGCGCGGCGCAGGCCTGCGCCGATCTCGGGCCCACTACGCCCACGGTGCGAACGTCCGCGTGCTCGAGCAGTACGGCCAGCTCCGGGTCGGCCGACGCGCAGCCGGCGGGCCCCTGCCCTGCGCCTACGTCAAGGTGTTCGCGCGCATGCACGACGGACAGGTCCAGTTCTACAAAGACGGCTACACCGATCTACGCGGCGCCTTCGACTTCGCGACCTTGTCGACCGACCAGCTCGACCATGTCGAGCGCTTCGCTATTTTGATCGCCACCGAGGAACACGGCGCCCTGATCCGCGAGGCCGCCCCGCCGCAGCGCTGAGGGCACAGCGCGGTGCGAATTTCGTAGCGAACGTCCGCAGACCTGCTCGATTGCCATTTTGACCGTTACCTGCCGGCGTCGTCTGTCAGCGCGTCACCGGCCGAGATCGGTGTCGACCGCCGCCCACCAAACATGCACCTCAGCGCCGCTCACGGGCCATTGGACGGCGGCACGACGATTGCAGTCCCCACCCGCAGTGCCCCGCTTCGACGACCCGAGCTTCACCGACCAAGTCCCGACTCACCAAGTCCCGGCTCACCAAGTCCCGACTCACCAAGTCCCGACTCGGAGTCCCCGATGATGAGCCCCCGCCTGGACACCGGCCCCCTCGAGCCCGTCGCCGAGGGGCTGTGGCAGGTCGTCCAACACCGCAGCGTCCCCGGCTTCCACGTCGCCAACCGCATGTCCGTGGTCCAGCTGCCCAGCGGCGGGCTGTGGCTCTACTCCCCCGTGACCCTCGAGCCGGAGCTGAGTCGGTCGCTCGCCGAGCTCGGGCCCGTCGAGCACATCTTCGCTCCGAGCCGCGTCCACCATCTCTACGCCGGGCACGCCAAGCGAGCCCACCCGCAGGCGACCTTGTGGGCGGCGCCGGGCTTGCCTGCAAAGCGCCGGGATCTCGCGTGGGACGAGGTCTGGGATCAGACCCGGGCGGAGTCCGGCGGAGGCCCCTGGCCCGGCGTGCTCGAGGGCCTACACATCCCCGGATCACCGGTCTTCAACGAGGTCGCCTTTCACCACCGCCCGTCCAAGTCCCTGCTCTGCTGCGACTTCATCTTCGCCGTCGACACTGAACCATCATGGATCAGTCGGCTCATGTTTCGGGCGATGGGAGTGTGGAAGACCACGGCTCAGAGCCGGGTCTGGCGAGCGCTGTGCAGAGACCGGAGCGCCCAAGCCGAGGCGGTCGAGCGACTCTTGGCCTGGCCGATCGAGCGCGTGGTCCCAGCCCACGGGGGGCTCATCGATACACGGGTCGAGGCCCGACTCCGGGCTGCGCTAGCCTGGCTGCCGACCT
>CAYVJQ010000040.1:0-4944 GCA_964451725.1 uncultured Nannocystaceae bacterium
GCAGGGACCCTAAGCAGCCTCTCCCGTCGGCGATTGAACAAACTGGCTAGCCGGACTCGACTTCGCTCTCGAGGCCCTCGAGGACGGCGCTGGGTGGGCGCCCGAACATGGCTTTGAACTGGCGCGAGAGGTGGGCCGAGTCGGCGTAGCCTGCGGCGTGTGCCGCGGAGGTCAGGCTCATGCCCTGCGCCGCGTAGGTCATGGCGACCTGGGCCCGACGCCAGACCAACATGGGGCGCCAGGGGACGCCGGTCTGGGCCTTGAACAGGTGTAAAAACCGACCCTGAGACAGGCCCGTCAGCGTCAGCGCGGCGGCCAGCGAGACCTCGGTCCAGCGACCTTCGAGGGCGAGTGTGTCGAGCCAGGCGAGGGTCGCCTCGATGCGCGGGTCGAGGTGTCGGGCGAAGCAGGGGTTCGGCTGGCTCAGCTGGCTCAGGAGGTTCTCGACGGTGGGGTCAGACTCGACGCTCAGGGGGAGATCGACGCGCGAAGGGGAACCGCGGAGCAGGCGGATCCGGAGATCGGCGCAGAGGTGGCTCTCGGGTTCGATGAGCAGGGTCAGGGCATCGTCGGCGTGCAGCGCATGGGCGACGTCTGCATCGATGAGGACGCTCGCGCAACGTCGATCGCCGAACCAGATCGCCCCGGCGCGGGCAACCGTGATCTGCATGGCGTGGTGGGCGTGGATGGCCGCAGGGGGGATCGGACCTGCAATGGAGATCAGCCCGGGCGCGCGGCGCAGGGTCATCATCGGCGTCGAACCATAGCGGTGCCCGAGATTCCGACCAGCTCGGGCCGTCGATTTGGCACTCACTGGCGCTGGAGGGCAGCCTGGGTACACAGCCCGTGGTCGGCCGACGTGGCCCCATGGGGGTCGACTTGGTGTACATGTATGGGTCCCGGCATTTTCTATGGACTCCACTAAAATTCTCTACGCCCCCCTGCTGCTTCTCTCTGCCTCGCTGTTCACCCCCGGTTGCAAGGGCGAGTCGGGGGACGACGACGAGGTCGCAGACGACGAGATCGGCACGGAGACGGCGGCCGAGGAGTCGGACTCGGGCTCGACCGAGGACGAGACTGGGACCGAGAGCGGCGAGACGACCACGACCGAAGAGTCGACCGAAGAGTCGGACACGGAGACCGACACTACAGAAGAGAGCGACGAGACTGGGACCGGCGAGCCCGACTGCGACAACCTGATGCCCCTGCCCCTCGAGTTTGTGGAGGTGTTCGGGGCCCGTCGGGCCGAGGACTACGTGTTCGACGCCGAGGGCCAGCTGCTGAGCATTCGCAACGAGGCTCTGTTCGCGGGGGCCTATGGGGAGCTGGCCACGCTGGTCGTACCCGGTATCGCCAGCGGGTTCACCTCGGGGACCTCCATGCTCCCCGGTGGCGACCTCATCTTCAACGACGTGAACACGGGCAGCGTCATCCGGGTGGACGCGGAGGGCTCGACCAGCGTGATCATGGGCGGCCTCTCCTATCCCAACGGGCTCACGGTCGGCAATGACGGCTGGGTCTACGTGGCCGAGAACAACGGTGATCGGGTCGACCGCTTCGACCCGGAGGACCCCGAGATCGAGGTCTTGTTCGAGTCCGACGGCCCCAACGGGCTGGCCTTCAGCGCCGACTTCAATCGGCTCTATGTCGGCAGTTACGACTACGGTGGCCTCAAGGTCTACGACATGGAGACCGAGGTTTTGACCGTGATCAACGAGGATCTCGAGGCCATCGACGGGGTCCTCGTCGACGTCTGCGACAACATCTACCTCAGCCAGTTCGTGACCGGGAACGTGTGGCGTATCGACCCCGAAAATCAAGTCGAGCTGGTCGTCAACCTGCCCTCGTCGTGGATCCCCAACCTGAACTTCGGCTCGGGTATAGGCGGCTGGGAGCTCGACCGGATCTACGTCAACGACCTGACCCGAAACCGGGTCTTCGAGCTCGTGCCGGGGACGGTCGGGATCGACGTCCCGCACCTCTAGTTTCGACTACGGGCAATCTCGATCACGGGTAATTTCGATCAGGCCAGGAGCGCCGCGGCCAAGGCCGCGAGCGCCGGCACACCCTGGATCACGAAGATCGACCAGCGCACGCTGAGCGCGCCGACGATCGCCATGACCAGGACATAGATCAGCATGGCGATGACCGTCGCGGCTTGGCCGGTGGCCAGGGCCCAGCCGAGGACGCAGGCCAGGCCCGCGTTGTAGGCGCCCTGGTTGAGGGCCAGGGCGCGCGTGGTCTCGGTTTTTTGTTTGTCGTAGCCGAAGCGGGCGGCCATCTGGGTCCAGCCCACCGACTCGGCGGCGGCGAACACGAGATGCAGGAGGACGACGAGACTGGCGGCGATGGTGGCGATGGTGCTCATGGTGACGGGCTCCGTTGCTGCACCTTGACTTGTCTCATCCGTGAACGGAAGAATGAAAATCGAACTACATTCGTTCATTTATGATACGAATTGACCATGGATCGGGACGGGACAGCCGTGGGGATCGCCGATCTCGAGCACTACCAGGCCTTTGTGCTGGCGGTGGAGCGCGAGAGCATCACCGGGGCGGCGAAGCTCCTGGGTGTGTCCCGGCCGACCCTGAGTCGTAGGCTGTCGGCGTTGGAGGAGCGCCTGGGCCTCGCGCTCCTGCACCGGAGTACGCGCCGCGTCTCCCCGACCCCGGCGGGGCGCCGGCTGTACGAGCGCGTTCAGCCGCTGCTGCGTGACCTCGCCCGGGCTGAGCAGGCCCTGCTCGAGGAGCGCGATGAGGTCCAGGGTCTGCTGCGTGTGTCGGTGCCGCCTGTGATCGCCCCTGACCTGAGCCCTGTGCTGGTCCGTCTGCTCAGCCGTCACCCCAAGCTCGAGATCGAGCTGACCACCGAGGTGCGCTGGGCCCAGCTGCGCTCGGACGGGGTCGAGGTCGCGCTCCGGGTCGGGCGTGTGGGGGATCCGGAGCTCATTCAGCGCCGTCTTGGGGCGACCGAGGTGAGCGCTGTGGCCTCGCCTGCGTACCTCGAGGACCGGGGGACGCCCGCGGACTTGGGGGCGCTCGCCGACCATCGCCTGCTTCGGGGTCACGACGCGAGCGGGCTAGCGCAGCGAAACTGGCCGCTGCGCGAGGGGGGCCGGCTGCCCGTGTCCGGGCCGTTCACCTCGAACGATCAGCGGGTGCTGCTGGAGGCCGCGAAGGCCGGTGCCGGTATCGCCTTGGTCAGCGACTTCAACGCGAGGCGGGCGCTCAGCGAGGGCCGCCTGGTCCGGGTGCTCCCGGCGCTGCTCGGGACCACGTTGAAGATCCACGCCGTGCTCGCGCGCCGGACCATGCAGCCGGCTCGGGTCGGGGCGTTTGTGGACGCGCTGGTGTCGTGGTTCGAAGACCGGGCTTGAACGGGTTCAGGGACCCCGGGTCTGGTTCAGAGGGTTCAGGGGTTCAGGCGGCGCGCGAGCTGATCTTCAAACAGGGACCCGGGACTCAAGCTCGCGCCCATGTCCTCACCCTCGAGCCAGTCTTCGGGTTCGGTGTCGATCGAGTCGAAGAGCTGGCCCTCGGAGATCAGCCGCCGGATGGTCAGCTCCTGGGTGCCGATCACGTAGCCCCACCCGAATTGAAAGCTGCGGATGGTGCCGAGGCCACGGACGTTCCAAAATACGTTTTGGGTCGCGGAGTGGCCGGCTCCGCTGCTGTAGCTGTTGCGGTTGGCGGCGCTCCACCCATCGACCAGCTGGCTGTCGTCGACCAGGTTCGCCATGGCCAGGGAGTGGTGATACTCGGAGCGGGCCGGGTAGCCGAGCAGCTCGGTGGAGTCCGTGTAGGCCACGCCACCCTCGCTGTGGACCCGCATCCACACACATCCGCTGGTCCCGAAGTCCCAGTTTTGGATGAAGTTGTGGCGACCGTGGAAGGCGGCGCTGTCTCGGGTCAGGACCTCGCTGCTGCGGGAGATTTCGAACAGGTAGCCGTTGCCCCCTGGCCCCCGATGCTGGGGTAGGGCCATGAGCGAGTCGGCGACCGTGACTCGCTTGGAGTCGCCGACAAAGAGGCCCCCCGACATGAGGTGGCGGCCCTTGTCGTCGTCGCTGTTGGGAGACTCGAAGCTCTCGATGTCCCGCATCCATCCGTCGGCCACGCCCACAAATGCGATCGCGTGGCTGCGGTCGAGGGCCCATGCGGCGCTCCAGCTGTTCACGGTCGAGACCGAGAGCGCCTCGACCCCGACCTCGTCGAGGTAGCCGCTCTCGATCCGCACGCTGGCCTGGTCTCGGAGCAGGGCCGGGTAGCGCAGGGGCACGTCCAGGGTCAGCCGGCAGCCCTGATCTTGGCAGTCGATGGCCTCGATCTGGCGGCGAAAAAACGGCCGCCATTGGCCGTTGAAGGTCACCCAGGTCCCGGTCATCTCGTGCTCTTCGATGAACGGGTCGCTGATCACCCAGCCCACACTGACCGAATCCCCGACCGCGAGCGGGTCCGCGTCGGCGACCCAGATGTCGTGGCTCAGGGCCTCGCCGTCGACGCTCAGGGGGAGCTCGGCACCCGTGCTCACGACCCCGCGAAAGCTGAGGTGGTCGCGCCCGGTCATAGCCTCGGCGCGCGTGAACCACAGCTGGGTCTGGTCGGCCCCGGCCCCGCGGATCACCACGCCGCTGGTCGTGACCTCGAGCAGGTCGTCACAGCGAAACGACCCCGCAGGCAGCTCGACCACGCCGCCCCCGGCCTCGGCGACCGCGTCGATGGTCGCTTGGATCGCCGCGTTGCTGTCACTGGTGCCGCTGGGGTCGGCCCCGAATTCGAGCACCGAGAGGGTCACACCGGGGATCGAGTCGGGGAGGGGGAGCTCGCTGTTGTGGTAGCCCGCGTAGGAAAAATCGTGCAGCAGGCGACCTTGGCCGTCGCCGAAGCCCGGGACCCAGTCTTCCGGGTACAGGACGCTGCGCCAGGTCGGGAGCTCCCCGCCCGT
>CAYVJQ010000040.1:5044-8775 GCA_964451725.1 uncultured Nannocystaceae bacterium
GTGCTCTGCGTTCAGCGGGGCTCGGGCGGGAAGATCAGGCGCAGGGCCTCGACCGTGGCCGGGTGGTAGATGGTGTTGTGGTGCTCGTCGGGCTTGGGTTCGAACCACCATTGGAGGCTCGCCGGGGCCCCGGCCGCGAGCGCGGCGACCAGGGGCTCGAGCCCCGCTTGGATGTCCTGCTCGTCGGCGACAGTGAGGTACAGGGAGCGGTCCGCAGGGAAGTCCGGCGCGGCCAGGCGCTCGGGCGCCGATCTGGCGAGCGCCTCGCCTGCCCACCACAGCGACGGGCTCACGGCGATGTAGTGGTCGAAGGTCTCGGGCGCGCGCAGGAAGGTATCGACGATGAACAAGCCCGCGAGCGACTCTCCGAGCACCGCGCTCTCGCCCGAGCTTCGGTAGCGGGCGTCGATGAAGGGCTGGACCTCCTCGGCGATGAACCGGCGAAAGTCGTCGGCGCCGCCGTTATTGGGGATCTGTCTGCGGTCGTAGTCGAGCTCCGAGGGGGTCGTGAGCTCGTAGTAGCGGTCGTTGGTCTTGACCCCGACCACGATGAACTCCCGGTACTGCGCCGACAAGGTCGCCAGCGCGGCCAGACCTGCGACCGGGAGGAAGTCCTGCTCCGCGCCACCGTCGATGAGGTAGACGACCGGGAAGTGTTCGTTGCGCTGCTCGTAGTTCCAGGGCAGGTACACGCTGAGCTCTCGGGTCTCGCCCAAGATCTTCGAGTCGAGAGGCAGGCGCGTCCCGACCACGATGTCGACCTGTCCGGTCAGCGGCGGGGTCGGAGGAGGCGGGCGGTGGCAGGCCGAGAGCGCCACGAGGGAGCAAGACAAAACGCCTGTGAGGAGCGCGAGGGCCGAAGGTCGAGCGTGCACCCGGGGAGCATAAACGCTCGCTCTCGCCGGAGCCGGGGTGTCACGACTACCTCGGCCTGAACGTCACGCCAGTGACGAGAGCGGGGCTTCGTCGTTCGTCGGGCCGAGTTTCAGTCGCGCAGGCGCCAGGCCACGGTCTCCCCTGCGCGCAGCGGGGTCAGCAGTCCGTCGCCAAAGTGGGCGCTCGTGGGTGCGGTCCAAGGCTCGCGGACCAGGGTGATCGATCCGGGGTTGGGGTCGAGGCCGTAGAAGGCCGGTCCGTGCAAGCTGGCGAAGCCCTCCAGGCGAGCGAGCTGGCCGGCGGCGTCGAAGGCCTCGGCGTAGAGCTCGATGGCGGCGTGGGCCGTGTAGATGCCCGCGCAGCCGCAGGCGCTGTACTTGGCCTCGCGCGGGTGCGGAGCGCTGTCCGTGCCCAGGAAGAACCGGGTCTCGCCCGAGCAGGCGGCGTCGATCAGGGCCTCCCGGTCGCGCTCTCGCTTGAGCACGGGCAGGCAGTAGAGATCCGGGCGCAGGCCGCCCTGAAACAGGGCGTTGCGGTTGTAGAGCAGGTGGTGGGCGGTGATCGTCGCCGCGGTGTGTGGGCCCGCCTCACGCACCCAGGCGACGGCCGCGGCCGTCGTGATGTGCTCGAGCACGATCTTCAGCGTGGGGTGGCGAGTGCGGAGGCGGTCCAGGGGACCGGCCACAAAGTGGGCTTCTCGGTCGAACACGTCGACCTCGGGGAGGGTGCTCTCGCCGTGGATCAGGAGCGGAACCTCGTGTGTGGCCATGGCCTCGAACACGGGGTCGAGGGGGTCGAGGCTGGTCACGCCTGCGTCCGAGTTGGTGGTCGCGCCGGCGGGGTAGAGCTTGATGGCGACCACCTCTGGGGTCCGGGCGATGGCCTCGACGTCGGCGGGGCGGGTCGCGGCGGTCAGGTAGAGGGTCATCAACGGATTGAAACGTGCCGCCGGGCCCTCGAGCGCCGCCGCGGACAGGGCCGCCGAGATCCGTTCGCGGTAGGCCAGGGCCATGTCCACGCTGGTGATCGGCGGGCGCAGGTTGGGCATGATCAGCGCGCGCCCAAAGCGGGTGGCCGTGTCGGCGACCACCGATCGCAGCCGGTCCCCGTCGCGCAGGTGTAGATGCCAGTCGTCGGGCCGCGTGATCGTCAGCTGATCCACGCCCTGCTTGTATCAGATCAGGGGATCCCGACCTCGACCAGGGTCGGCGCCAGGAGCTCGACGATGACCTGGGGTGCGAGCCGGACCAGGAGCCCCCGGGCCCCGGCGTTGATGTACAGGGACGCGAGCGCGGCGATCGAGGACTCCATGTACACGGGCATAGACGTGCGTGTGCCGAAGGGGGAGGTCCCGCCGACTGGGTAGCCCGAGTGGCGTTGGGCGACCTTGGGCGCGCAGGGGCCGACCCGCTTGACGCCGAGCAGGCGAGCCAGAGCCTTGGCCGACACGCTCCGATCGCCGTGCATCAGGATCACCAGCGGGTGCCCGTCCTCGTCTTCGAAGAGGAGGGTCTTGATCACCCGGTGTTCGTCGACACCCAGGGCGGCCGACGAGGCTGCCGTGCCGCCGCGCTCGACGTAGGTGTAGGCGGCGACCTCGAAGGTCGCGCTGTGTGCCCGGAGCAAGCGCAGAGCCGGCGTGCTGGGGAGCTTGACCCTCGCCACGGCAAGGAGCGTAGCAAGGGCTCCGCCGTCAGGGCACAAGTTTGTCCGGAGGGATCGGACCTGATGGTGTGGGTGGGGAGACTCTGTCCGCCACACGCCGTTCAGGGGGGCGGGTCTGTGGGTGTCTGCTCGGTACTGTCGGCGGCGGCCCAGTGTTTCGCCATCAAACGGAGCGGATCACGCAGCGCATAGATCCCCTCGGTGTTCTCGACCAGGTGCCTGGTCTCGTTTTTGTCACAATCAAATGTGCCGACATATTTCCGTGAGTGGTTGAACCGGAGTCTGCACAGTGGTTTGCGGCTGTTGTTGTCGACGATTATGGCAAAATAGGTTTTGCTGTCTCGATAGGTGACGCGGTCGGCTGGGATGAGGTCACAGACGATGGCCTTGACGACGCGGAATCCCTCCAGCTCATCCTCTGTGGTGACGATGCCCTTCTTCTCCGTCGACTCTTCCGGAGCGGCCTGGATCGCGGTGGGGCTGGCGTCTTGCGTCTGTGGCTGCTCCTCTTCTGGTCCATCCGCCCGGGCGAGGGCCAAACGTAGTCTGTCGCCGACTTTGTCACCGATGAAGACGTGCAGAGTTCGTTTTACGAGTCTAGAGAAGTTCTCTTTTGCCGACTGAACGAATCGCCCATTGGGCATGACTTGTTGGAAGAAGAATTTGACGAACTCTTCATCGGGTTCGTCCAGTTGGCGTTCGAATGTTGCGCGTATCTCGCGCATGTATTTGAGGTCGCTGGCCGCCTCGAGCATGTTCTCCAGATCGAAGCTCGATTTCGATAGTTTATTGACCTCACTGATCAGGCTGTCCCGCAGATCCAAGAGGTCGAGCTCCAGAAATGGTTTTGTGTCCATTTTGTTGCTCTCTTCCAGGTCCGAGTAGAATCGGTATATGACGCCGTTGGTCAGCACCGCAATCCGTGCCTTTGTCACCGCGAAATACCGAAAGAGCTGGCTCGAGTGCTCGATGTCGAGTTCAGATGAGACCTTCTTCGCCTCGATCAACATGACGATGTCATCCCCTCGCTTGATGACGTAGTCGACCTTCTCACCCTTCTTTATCCCAACATCTGCAGTGAACTCGGGAACGACCTCTCTCGGGTCGAACACGTCGTAGCCGAGAGCCGCGATGAAGGGCATGACGAGCGCATTCTTCGTTGCTTCTTCAGTCTCGAGTATCGAGCAGGT
>CAYVJQ010000040.1:8875-14698 GCA_964451725.1 uncultured Nannocystaceae bacterium
ACGGCGATCGGGACATTGGCGAGGGCCCCGTGGGGATCGTCGCCCTCGGTCATGGGCACGTTGATCAGCGGCACCGGGGGGAGCCCGAAGTCGTACTCGATCATGGCCGAGCCGGCGTAGGGCTGGGTGACCTCGTCGATAGCGAAGATCGAGCGGTTGGCCGGGCCGAGCTGGGGGATGCCGAGCTCGCGGGCCATCTGGTGGGCGCCGAGGGTGGTCACCAGGTGGTCGCCGATCGCGGCGAGGACCATGACCTCGTGGGCCGAGGAGCCGGGCAGGGGATCGTCGATGACGTGGCGGGAGTAGCCCGAGGGCTCGGAGCGGTCCCACAGGATCTGGATGAGCTCGAGGACGAAGCGGGTGTCGAGCTTGTCGTCGTAGGCCTCGTGGGTCAGGCTCGCCAGCGGACTCCAGGCTTCGCTGCGGTTGAGCAACAGGGAGTAGGGCTGGCCGGGGACGGCCAGGACGCCGCGCTCGACGTCGTTGGTCAGGGCCATGTAGGTGGTGCCGATGATCCCGCCTTGGCTGGCGCCGAAGTAGTAGGCTCGGTCGGGGTCGATCAGCAGGGGCTCGAGGTCGGGGCCGACGAGGCCCGGGGTGCCGGCGAGCTCGGTCTTCATGATCGACATGAGCGCCAGGGCGTTGAAGACCCCCTGCGCGAGGCGATCGACGATCGTGTTCCACTCGTCGATGCGCCCGGTTTGGAGCAGCCCGGCGATGTGCAGCACGTCCTCGTTGGACATGCCGATCCAAGACGAGGCGAAGGTGACGAGGTTGTAGTCGATGGAGAGCTCGGCGAGCAGGTCGTCGTCGACGTCCTCGAAGGACCCGAACAGGCCGTGCCCAAACTGGAGCAGGCCGGCGGGTTCTTCGAAGGCCGAATCGGGGATCAGGGCCATGAAGGGGTAGGAGGCGATGGTGTTGGTCTCTGGGAGCCCGTCCGCGCCCAAGGTCATGAACCCGCCGGGCCCGGGGTCGTTCAGGAACAAGGGCACGTGGATCTGTCCGGTCACGCGCATGGCCAGGCCGGGCAGGGGATCGAGCTCGACCATGGTGACGCTGAAGTTCGAGCCCTCGCCGAGCATGGGCATGCCCTCGTCGCGCATGTGGACCAGGCGTTCGGTGATGTTGGTGTCGCTGGCGGTCGAGAAGTCCCAGGCGAGCTGGAGGTCGCCGCGCTGGATCCCCGCCTGGTCGAGGCGTGAGAAGATATCGGCGTAGAGGCCCCGGCGTGCATCGACGGAGGGCTCGTCGCTGGGTGCGAGGTCCCGCAGGGCCGCAAACGCCGGGCTCGCGGGGATCGCTGCGCCACCGGTGTCGACGAGCCCGCGGATGGCGGCGATGTAGCGGGTGTCGGGCTCGAGGCGGACGGCCGGGCGGATCATGAACGCTCGCCGGGCCGAGTTGCCGTGGGACATGTCGAGCTCGGCCCAGTGGGGGATCCGCTCTCCAGTCTCGGCGACAATCAAGACTGTGGGTGAGTCGGGCTCGAGCGAGGCCTCGATCGTCTCGGGTGTGGGCAGGCCGGAGACACTGGCGCCAGGGAAAAACGCCAACAGGGTGCTCGCAGGAGAGAAGCCGTCGCTGTCGATCCAGGCGTCGGGATCGGGCTGGTGGTCGGGACCATCGGGAACGAGCGCCTCGGAGAAGGCGAGCACCCGGCCGGTCTCGGCGTTGGGATCCTCGGCGCTGAAGACGTTGTTGGGGAAGGGAAAAGCGCAGTACTCGGGGACCAGCGGGTCACAGTCCAGGGTCGGCCAGGCGACCTCGGGATCGGTTTCGCCGGTCGTCTCTGAGCTGTCGTCGGAGCCGCTGTCTTCGCTCTCGCTCTGGGTCGATCCAGAGGTGTCCGTGACGTCTCCGCTTGCGGCGAGATCATCCTCGCCGGCGTCGTCCCGACCGCCGTTGCAGGCGCTGAGTCCGAGCGAGACGCCGAGCAACAGCGTCCAAGGTCGCAGGGATCGGCTGGGGGCTGGAGCTGAGGGAAGCACGCGACAGGGTACCCCTGGATGGACGCCCGGGCGCCGCTCAGAATTGGCCGACCATGCCCAGACCGCCACCGCCGGGGGTGAGGACGGGCGTGGGCAGGACCCAGCTCGTGGGTTTGGGCTTGGCCTCGAGGACGGCGTTGCGGTTTTTGATCCCCTTGCTCAAAACCACCGCACCACCGACGACCAGGCCGACCGAGCCGGCCGCGAACAGGCCCCCCACAGTCAGGAAGGCAGGCCGAAAGAGGTCCTCGTCTGCGCTGAACACAAAGGCGGCGGCGGCGGCGAGGCCGAGGCCACCGCCGATGGCGAGCATGGTCGTGCCGCCCTTGGCCTGCTTTCGTCCCTTGGCCCACTTCGGACCGAGGGTCGGGTCGGCCTCGACCTCGAGGTTCCACCGTTGGCTGGGGGTGACCGTGGGCAGGGGCATGGCGGTCGCCAGAGGGGGCGCCACCGGAGGAGCCGCGGCGGGGGGTCCGTAGGCAAATGCAGCGCCGCGGGGGAGCGGGCTCGCGCTCGCACCGGTGGCGGTGGCTTCGGCGAGCAGGACGTCGAGTTGGGTGGCCTTGTCGCTCAAGTCGGTCCGCTCTGCCTGGGTCTGAGGGTCGGTGCCGTAGGCCGCGAGCTCGACCCCGCGGCTGTCGAGCAGGCGTCGAGCCTCGTGGAGGTGCTCGACGTTGCGCGAGACCTGGAAGGCGCGGGAGTGGGCCTCGGCGATATTGAAGGCCAGAGCCGTGCGCGTGGGTCGGTTTGCGGGGCTCGGTCGAAGCAGGAGGTAGGCCCGGTTCCAGACCAGGAGCGCGGGGACATAGTTTGCGGTGTCGAATTCGACCTTGCCCTGGTCGTAGAGGTTCATCGCCTCGGTCACCGGATCGACGATCGTGGTCGCGGTCGCCATGACCGGCGCGCTCGTGTCTGCGGGGCCTGTGTCTGCAGGGGCAGTCGTGTCTGCCGGGGCAGTCGTGTCTGCAGGGGCAGTCGCAGCGGGTTGCTGGGCGAGGACCGGGGCAGGGGTGAGGGAGAGGCCCACGGCGAGGGCGGGACACGCGAGGGCGAAGATGCGGGCGCGCATGTGTGAAGAGTAGCAGCGCCCGGTACCGGGGGGGCATCTTCACCGTCGACAGCTGGAGTGAACACCTCAGTCGAGGGACTCGTGGATGCCCTTGGCCCACCCATCGAGGCCGCCGAGGGTGCTCTCGAGTTGGGCGACGCTCTCGGCCAGGGTCTCCATTTGTTTGCGGAGCAGCTCCTTGCCGCGGCGGAGTCGGTTGCGGACCGTGTATTCGCTCTCGCCCACGATCTCGCCGACCCCCTTGGCGGTCATGCCCTCCCAATAAAAGAGCTCCAGGATGACCTGGAACTCGAGCGGGATGTGGCGCAGCGCCTCGAGCAGGAGCTTTTGTTCGCGAGCTTTCGCGACGATGGTGGACGGCCCGGGCAGGAGGTCGTGGGCGCTGACCTCGGTGAACTCGAGGCGGTTGCGGCGGCGAGTTCGAAAGTAGTTGCGCAGGACGTTGTTGGCGATCCCGAACAAGAAGGTGCGGAAGCTGCTGTCCCGACGAAAGCTGCTCCGGGCCTCGAGGCAGGAGGTGAAGGTCTGTTGGACCAGATCCTCGAACTCGTCCGCGACCTTGTTGCGGAAGAAGCGGGAGATGGGCGCGAAGTGGCGGTCGAAGAGCTGGGCCCCGGAATTCTGATCGCCGGTGCACCAGGCGTCAAAGAGCTCGGCGTCGCTCGGCACGGCGCAATCCTAGCAGTTTCAGGGCAGTCTACATATCGTGGTCTGAGAGGGTGCTGGAGCAGGGCTTCCAGACTTCCGCCTTTTGTGGGGGGTGGGCGTGCAGTCCCTTGCCCGGGAGCGGGCCGCGGGGTGGCGACGGCTCGAAGAGCTGGTGGGCACGGTGGAGCCGCCGCTGAGCTGGGGCTTCGGGGGACCGGTCCGGCAGCGAGACGGCGCCTCCCTAGCGTGACGAACATGTCCCTTTGGTCGACCACTCCCTGGATCTCAGGTAGGTCCGCCATCTCTCCTGAGCATCTTCATCGCGATGTCGGGTCGAACTCGGACGTCGGAGGTCGGGCAGCGTAGACCGGTCGTTCCACGACCCCGGTAGGCGTTCATCGTCGGCCGACCGACCTGATCGAGCCGCATCCTTGCTGCGTGCTTCGACTCTACACAATCTGAATCGTAGTCTGTAGATGATATTTGATGATGGAACCCCTGACTCGAATGAGTTGTTTGGGCCGCATCTTTGCTCGAATATCCTCTAAGGTGTTTTTGCCTTGTGGCAATTTTGAATACGGCCCCTCGAACCAAATGAAACGGGGGGCGAAGTGCTCGCCCCCCGTCGACAGTGAACCTCGCGCCTACTGCTGGAAGCAGTAGATCGGGGACTCCCAGGTGCACACGCCGCCGCTGCACCACTGCGTCCACTGGGTGAGGTCGTTGGCCTGACCCCAGCGGCCGCCACCATTGGTGGACGTGAAACCATCACAGACTTGGTTGCCACCGGTGCCCATGTTGCTGGTATTGGTCCAGACCGTGGGGAAGCCTCCACCCGCGCAGCTCGTGTTGCCGATCGGGATCGGTCCACCGGTCTCGGTGAGATCGATGTTGGCGGTCAGGCCACCATCGGTCAGGTCCGCCCAGTCATCGGCGACGACGGTACCGTCGACCAGCACGTAGGGCTCCGCGGACTGGGTGAAACGTGTGGAGGGGGATTCAGCCATCGTCGAGAGCCAAGCCAGGTAGGTGCCCGGCAAGCCGGCGTCTTCGGCGAGGCCCTGACAGCTCGCATCGGCGCCGACGAGTCCGCCCATGTCGCCCGTGAACATCTGGCTCGTGACGAACACGATCCGGTTCTCCGACGTACAGTCGGCGGAGCATCCGTCGTCGTCGTCGTTGTTCCCGTCGTCACAGCCCTCGACGCCCTCTTGTACGAAGCCGTCGCCACAGGAGGCCGACTCGCAGCTCGATGGGCAGTCGTCCGAGTCGATGTCGTTGCCATCGTCGCAGGTCTCGTTGTCGACCCAAACGATCCCATCGCCGCAGGCGGCGGGCTCGCACACGTTTGTGCACTCGTCCGTGTCCTCGGCGTTGCCGTCGTCACAGACTTCGTTGTCGGCCCAGACGACCCCATCTCCGCAGGCGGCGGCCTGACACAGGTTGGTGCAGTCGTCCGTGTCGACCTCGTTTCCGTCGTCACAGGCCTCGCCGTCTTGGAGCTCACCGTCACCACAGGTCTCCATCGTGCACTCGGCGGAACAGCCGTCACCGCCCTCGAGGTTGCCGTCGTCGCAGCCCTCGACTCCGACCTGCATGAAGCCGTCGCCGCACACGGCGTTCAGGCATGCGCTGGTGCAGGCGTCGGTCGCATTGAGGTTGCCGTCGTCGCACTCCTCGACGCCCGTGTTCAGGAGGCCGTCGCCGCAGACGTTGAAGAGACAGGCGTTGGTGCAGTCGTCGCCGTCGTCGTCGTTGCCGTCGTCGCACTCTTCCGCGCCACCAACATCGCCGTCCCCACACACCGCCTCATCGGTGTCGGTTTCGTCCGTGGTCTCCGCGGTCTCGCCGACCTCATCCGAGCTGTCGCTCGTCTCGGTGCCGGCGGTGTCGCTCGACTCCCCTGTTTCGGTGTCGCCTGGAGCGTCGTCCGTGCAGGCGAGGGGGAGGGCCAGGGCCAGGAAAATGCCAAATACGTGGTGCCTATTCATAGGTCGCACAACATCTCACAAGATCGACGAGTGTTGAATTGTTAATGTGGAACCCTGGAAGTTCGGATTATGTGTACGTTATCGAGCATTGCTGGCTCAACGGGTCCAAATCGGGTCGTTTCGA
>CAYVJQ010000040.1:14798-17782 GCA_964451725.1 uncultured Nannocystaceae bacterium
ATGTGTACGTTATCGAGCATTGCTGGCTCAACGGGTCCAAATCGGGTCGTTTCGAGATGGGGCGCATGGTCCGTGAGCGCTTTAGTGCAGGGGCAGTCGCAACAGTCGGAACAATCGTAACAATCGGCGTTCGGGCTCGGTCTCTGCGCGGTGGTTTTCGAGCCACGTCCAGGCCGCGTGGACGGCGACGAGTCGGCCCAGGTTGGTACTCACGGCGGTCTGCGCGTTGGTGAGGACGAAGTGCCCGAATCACAGTCGTCGAACGGGGTCTGGGTGTCGCCGCGACGAGGGTGTTGTGCGTGCGCTGGGTCGGCTCACCACCGAAACAAGAACGCGAGGTCGCAGACGTTGGTGCCGGTGGGGCCGGTCTTGACCAGATCGCCCAAGGCCGCGAACAAGGGGTAGCTGTCGCAGTGCGCGAGGGCACGCTCGGGGTCGAGACCCTGGGCGTGTGCCCGAGCCATGGATGTCGGTGTCACGAGGGCGCCAGCGGCGTCTGTGGGCCCATCCTCCCCGTCGCTGGCGAGGGTCAAGAGGGCGAGCTCGCCCGCACCTCGGGTTGGATCGAGGGTGTCCACGGTCGCGGCGAGGCCAGGCATGGCGGCGAGCGCGAGGGTCAGGTTGCGGCCTCCTCGCCCGGGTTGGTCGGGCAGGGTGACGGTGGTCTCGCCCCCCATGACCAGGCAAAAGGGCGCGTTTACGGGCAGGTCGGCGGGAGGATCGTGGAGCAGGGCTGCGAGGCGCCTGCCTTCGTCGGCCGCCGGTCCCCCGAGCGCGGGCAGGAGGACGACGCTGTCGAGGCCCTCGACGCGGGCGCGTTTGCAGGCGGCCTCGCGTGCGTCGCCGTTGCGGGCGACCAGGACTTGGTGGACACCCTGGGGCAGGCCTGTGCCTGGGTTGATGGGCACGGAAGCCGGCATCGGGGCGCTGCGGAGGGTCGCAATAATGTGGGGGGGGAGACCCGCGAGTGAGGGGGAGAGTTCGGCGAGCAGGGCTGCGTGGCACTCGTCGCCGTCGTGGGTGTCGGCGTACACGGTGGGCCCCGAGCCGACCAGAGCGAGGTCGTCACCGATGACATCCGAGATGATCAGGCCGACGACGGTGGCGGGCGCGAAAAGGCGCGCGAGCCCGCCGGCCTTGAGCGCGTCGAGGCGTCGGCGCAGCCGGTTGATGGCTTGAATCGAGACGTCGCGGGCAAGCAGGTGGTCGATGAGCAGAGCCCAGTCGGCGCCGCTCAGATTCGAGGGTGCGCTGAGCAGGGCAGAGGCGCCTCCAGAGATCGGGCACAGGACCAGGTCGCGCGGGCCGACCTCGGTGGCCGCCCGCACGAGCAGCTTGTGGGCGGCCTCGCTCTGGGTGCCCGGGGTCGGGTGATCGCCCAAGGTGACACCCACCGGTCCGAGGGCGGTGGCGAGCTCGGGGCTCGGGCGGTGTTTGGCGATGATCAGACCGCCGACGATATGTTCGGGGAAGCGCTCGACCAGGGCGGCGGCCATGGCCACGCTGGCTTTGCCGGCCCCGAACACCCAGACCCGACCGTGCTCGGCGGTCCCTGGTGCATCGGGATCGTCGGCGAGATCGAAGACGAACTCGCCGATGACCGCCGCGTGGCCCTTCGGCTTGGCGAGGGCGTGGGTGTGATTGGCGATCTGGGCGCGAGGGTCGACGGCGTCGAGGGCCGCACCGGCGATCGCGGCGATACTCGCCCCTCGGGGATGGGTTCGGAGTCCGGGGCAACCGGCCAAGATCCGTTCGGCGGCGGAGCTGGGGCCACCCCTTAGGCGCGGCGTGTCCGGGCCGAGGGTGTCCGGGCCGAGTGTGTCCAGGTTGGGTCGGGTCATGGGTCAGACCTCGTCGGCACAGGTCGCAAACTCGGCGCAGGTCTCGACCTGTGTGCAGGCCTCGAAGCTGGCCCGGGTGGCTTCGCTGGTCTGGTCCTTTTCACATTGCACCGCGCATTCGACGTAGGTACCGGTCATGGATTGCTTGAGGGCCGCGAGGTCTTCGAGGGAGAGAGTCTCGCCGTCTTCGATGTCCTCGGCGCCGCAGGCGATGGCCCGGGTACAAAATGCGTCGCAGGTCGGATCGATGCCGGGCACGGGGCCGGGCGCGGGGCCGTCGACCCGGCTGTAGTCGGTGTGCGACCAGCCGTCGATGCAGCTCAACATGCCTCCGCAGGTGCCGCTGTCGAGGCAACCGATGAGCTCAGCGCGGGCCTGCCCGGCCTCGACCGTGCCCCGGCACCGGAGCCGACAGGTCTCGTCGAGCTCGGTGCGTCGAGCGTCGTCGGCGATGCACGCCCGTGGATCGCTGGAGTCGTCGGGTGTGTCCGGGCTGGACTCGCCGCAGACTTCGGTGATGGCGCAGGCGCTGGCCTGAGCACAGAGGTTGTCGCAGCTGCGCTCACCCACGGGGGCGACTGCGGCGAGCCAGGGACGGGCGGCCTCGCCACCCACACAGCCCCAGTAGGCGCCGCAGCCGTCGAGGCTCAGACAGTCGCGCACGGCGAGGCTCGCCCGCTGATCATCGAAGTCTGCGCAGGCTGGGTCACAGGATTCGGCGAGTCGCTCGGCGACTGCGCTCGGGTCTGTGTCGAAGTCGCCACTGAGCTGGGGGACGCAGCTCTCGAGTCTCGCGCAGCCGGCCTGGCACACGGCGGGGGCGTCGACAGTGGGCCCGCGATCGTTCAAGCGAGGGGCCTGGTCGGGCTTCTCACTGGTCGAGGATTGTTTGCGGCACGCCCCCACGCCGAGGGCCAGCGGCAGGGCGAGGGCCAGCGTGAGCAGCGGAGCGAGCGGGCTCGGCATGGGGCGAGTGTACTCGTTTTGATGTGCTTGGGCAGTGACCTGGCACCTCGCGGGGGCGTCGGCGGGGGGATACAGGCTGAGGATAGAGCGGGCAGGCACGGGCCCCGGACGGAGCATACAGGGGGTTCAGGGCGTGGTAGCCATCTGCCGAGGTGGTGAAACGTGCACGAGATTGAA
>CAYVJQ010000040.1:17882-41236 GCA_964451725.1 uncultured Nannocystaceae bacterium
GGGTTCAGGGCGTGGTAGCCATCTGCCGAGGTGGTGAAACGTGCACGAGATTGAAGAACTCGAGACCAGCAAGCGGCGCTATGCGCTGGCCCTACTCGCGGCGGTGTGCGTGGCTCTGGTCGTCCTCGCTGTCCTCTTCTACCGACCTCGGGGTATCGGTGATCCCGAAGACGACGCGCGTGTGTTGGTGGTCGAAGGCGAATCGCACGCGCTCCTCGGACACGCCGAGGTACTCGGGTTTGTGGCCGTCGGAGGCACGCTCGAGGCCTGGCGCACGGAGGTGAGCGAGGACGATGAAGAGATCGAGGAGGACAGCGAGGTCGATCTCGACGCGATCCTGCGTTACGCCGACCGTCACGGCTTCGGATATGTGGTGTTGGAGCAGCCCCAGCGCTTTGATTTCAGGGAGCTCGAGGTGGAGCTCGAAGGAGACACCGATTTCGAGGAGTCGACGACGATCGCCGTGCTCAGCGTGGGTGATTTTGGGGCGCCGGTGGTCGTGACGGTGGACGAGCCGGGACCGACGGGGGGCCTGGATATGGGCCCGGGACCACGCTTGGCCTCGGCCCTGTTTGCACAGCCACGCCTGGCTGAGATCTTGGATGAGCACCACGCCTCGAACGAGGTTCAGACCCGCCGGCTCCAGCTTCGTGAACTCACCGATGGATACGAGCGCAGCCAGCGTCTCCAACGTGAGGCCCTGGCTGCTCACGCGCAGCTCCAGCGGCGGGTGGATGGCTTCGAGAGTCCGGAGTCGGGCCGAGAGGTCAGGCGGATCCTCAGGCCGCTCGAGGGGGCGACGGCCCTGCCCTTGGTCGATGGGCGGGTCGTCGTTCGTGCTCGGGGCGGCCGGTTGTTCGTGGACTCGGAGTTGAGCTATCGAACCGCGCCCCGGCATCGCTGGGAGGTCATCCCCGCGAGGGTCCCCGCGAGTCTCGAGGCTCGGGTCTCTTGTCCCGACCTGCTCGCGGACGAGGATCGTTGGGGGCGGCTCGCGGAGTTGGCTGTCTCGCCTGCCGGCGACGCGGTGTTTGTGTTGTCCGCGGAGGGGGACGGTGAGCTCTATGTGTTCGACGCGAACGCTGGCCCCTGCGGCCTGCGCAAGGCCGCGGAGATCGATTTTTTCGAGCATGCCGACGCCCACTTTGCCGTCCAAGCCGGGGGCGTCGCAGCTCGCTATCTCGACGATGGACAGCTGCATATGGAGTTGGTGGATCTCGGGGGAAAGCGGCTGAGCTTGGGACATATCGAGGTCGACCGGAGCTCGTCGCTGATTTGGCTGGACGGCGATCGTGTCGTGGCGCTGGTCGAGCTCGAGGAGGGGGGGACGGCGCTGGTGTTTGTGGATCGCGGGCGCCCGGGCTGGACAGGGGTGCTCGCGCTGCGGGACCCCGCTGGGAACTCGCTGCGGGGGCGGGAACTGCTGCGGATCCCGGGGGAGGATCCGGCTCTATTGTTGCGTTGGACCAGCGAGGTGGGGACCTACAAACTCTCACGTTTGGATTTCGACCGGCCCTGGGCGGCGCTGGCGGAAGTCGAGGCGCTCGAGGGGCAGGATGATGACGATGAAGATGACGAGGATGACGGGGGGGTCTTGGACCTCGGTGGTTCGCGGCTTTCGCCGGAGCTGCTGACGTGGACGGCTGTGTTTGCCACGCCAGCGCATGTTCGTGGGTTGGATATCGATGCTCGAGGGGGCCGGGTGGCGTTGACCTATGACGGCGATGAGGGGGTGGATGTGGGGATTGTCAGGTTGCCTGAAAAGGGTGGTGAGGCAGGGGCGCTCACGGTGTGGATGGATGACGGGTATGAGCACCGGGAGGTCGGGTTTCGGCGGCGGGGGGACGAGTTGTTGTTTCGGACCCGGATCCGGCTGGACGACCCTGGGGCATGGTTCTTGGCGCTGCATGCGGTCTCCCTGTAGGGCGTTGACCGCGCTGCCTCGATGTCCCTGTCCGCTCCGCTCACGCCATTTCCGCTCGCGCCGTCTCCGCTCGCGCCGTCTCGGGGTCTCCAACACCTGGAATTTACCCGTCTTCGTTTGCGCGTCATCTCAACCGCGCCCTTTTCGCCGTCCGAGACGCTGTCTCAGTGTTGCCGTCTCCAGTGTTGCCGTCTCAGGGTCCCCAACACCCGAGATTTAGCAACTGCCCGAGTGATGCCGTCTCAGGGTCCCCAACACCCGAGATTTAGCAACTGCTCGTGAGTCAGGTTCCAGGTGCTCTCCCTCGGCGTCATCGGCTTGTAAAACCGCGGCTACCCGCTGTAACCAGAGATGTAAGGACGACTCTCCCGGGCCGACAACCCCTGCGATGAGTTCTTCAGCGCCACCCAAGATCATACCTGGCCCGGATTCAGGACACCATTCTCCCCAGCTGAGAGTTCGAGCTCGACCGATCTATCCTGGCACCCGCTACAAAATCACGCGTCGATGTCTTGAACGCCGTTTCTTCCTTACGCCATCCCCAGTGCTCAACCACCTTATTGGCTACTGGCTGGCAGTATGTCTCAAGGAACATAATATTCAACTTCATGCGGCATGCTTTATGTCAAATCACTACCACCTGGATGTTACAGATGTCGACGGCAACCTGCCTGCGTTCAAAAACCACTTCAATGCTACCCTTGCACGGCTTATCAACTCTCATCTGGGTCGTTCTGACAAGTTCTGGGCGGAGGACCGGCCGTCAGACGTCCGGCTGCTCGAGGATGACGATGTGATCGAGAAAATGGCCTATACGCTGGCCAATCCGACAGCTGCGGGCCTGGTCAAGTGGGGGAGTCGCTGGCCTGGATTCACGACCTATTCGATGGCGTTTGGGGACACGATGGGGTTCGAAAAGCCTGGGCGATTTTTTGACCCACACAACAGTGATCTTCCGCGGGTGGTGGAACTGTGCCTCGTTCGTCCGGCAGTCGACCAGGGGTGCTCTGACGAGCATGTGCATCGCCGGCTGATGGCGGCTGTCCGGCGACGCGAGCTCGAGAAACAGAGAGAGATGCGCATGGCGAATCATCGCTTCATAGGGAAGTCACGCTTGTTTCGGCAGCGGTGGGACCGGGTGCCCCAAATGAGTTCACGGAAATCTGGGCTGAATCCGACCTTTGCCTCAATGAATAAATGGGCAAGGATCGCTCAGGTAAGACGTGACCGGGCATGGGAGGCGACGTACGCTGCGGCTCGGGATGCCTTCAGGGGTGGAGTGAGGGATGTTGTGTTTCCTTTTGGGACCTACTGGATGAGAGTGTTTGGGGGTGTGAGGGTCTGTTTGATAGAAACTTGAAATTCTAGCGAGTTGATGTGGGGGCGGACAGTGTTCCGTCCATTTGTGTTGGTTTAGGGCGATGGGTGTCGTTGAAGAGAATGCCGGCGTACGGTCTTTTCTCCTTTTTGTGCTCCAAGTTGCAGTCAATGGTGGAGAATGGGTCGGTTAGAGGGGACCCGAGCGAACGAATCACAGTTGGCAACAAGGGGACCCCCAGTCAGCGAGTCCAAGTCAGCGAGTCCAAGTCAGCGAGTCCAAGTCACAACTGAGGCAAGCAGAATGCATCGCATGACCCAGCGTCAGGGGAAGGTCAGGGACAGGTCAGTCGAGGGCGCTTCGGAGGCGTTTCGCTTCGCGTACGGTCCACTCGAAGCGAGGCTGCCAATCCCCCTCGATCAACTCATCCAGCACACCCCGCGCCTCCTCCTCCCGGTCGCTGGCGAGCAGGGACTGCGCCCGTCGCATGCGCAGGGTCGCGTCGGTCGGTTCCACCGCGACAGCCCGAGCCCAGAGCGCGCTCGCTCGCTCGAGTTCACCATTTCGCTCGAGGATGTCGGCGACGTAGGCCAAAGCTGCGCCGTTGGCGGGGTGGCGGTCGAGGTGGCTGGAGAGCTGTCGCCAGGCCTCGTCGTCGTCCCCCAGCGCCCACATGAGCTCGGCGCAGAGCTGGTCGATCTGTGGGTTGTCCGGATCCTCGTGTCGCCACCGGTCGGCGACCGCAAGGGCCCGCTGACGCGCGGACTCTTTGGTCTCGTCGGTGGCGCCCAGGGGCCGCGCGAGCCGAGCCCGGAGGTCGAAGAGCGCGGTGAAATCGAGGCGTAGATCGTCGAGACTCAGCTCCTCGGTATCGAGCTGGATCTGTATGCCCTGCTCGAGCAGACGCGCGGCTTCGGGGAGGTCGCCCTGCTGTTGGGCGAAGACCGATGCCCGGCCGAGGACGGCCGGATCGTCGGGACTGCGCTCGAGCGCGGCCTCGAGAAAGGGCGCCGCCTCGCTGGTCAGATCGTAGGCTACGAGTGTGTCGAAGACCTGCAGGGTCAGGCCCAGAGACATGGTCTCGGGCTCGAGGCCCTCGATGGCCCGACGGGCATCCTCGAGGCGACCGAGCTGTTGGGCGGTCTGCAAAAACGCGACCGCCAGCCGCGGGTCCTCGGATTTGGCGACCCGCCTACGCAGACGTGCCCAAGCCAGCTGCCATCCGGCCTCGCCCTGGCTCTGGGTGAGGGCGTACTGAACAGTCCAGTCGACGACGGGCATGACCTCGGCCTCGCGCGCGGTCTTGAACGCCCGGCGGAAGATCTCGGTCGCAGCTGCGTACTTCCCATACTGCTGGTAGGCGGCACCCGCTTCATGGAGGGCGAACTGGCGCCAGGTGGGACCCTGATCGGCGAGCGCGAGCCAGGCCTCGGCCTTTCGCTGGCTCACCGCAGAGGAGTAGGACCACCACCGACTGGTGAGCTGGGTCGTGGCGATGTAGCTGAACTCGGGGTGCTGATAGCGACCCAAGAAACTCTGGAGCGCGGAGAGAGAGCTGGCTTTGTGTCGGCCCTCGGCCGCGTGCAAGAGGGCGCGGTAGCTGGCCATGAAGTGGACAGGTGTCCCGAACAGAGCGTCGTTCTCGACGATGGCGCGTAGAGCCGCGGGCCGCCTCCTGTGACTCAGGAACGCGGCCCGCAGGTAGGCGACCACGGGCTCCGCCTTGGAGTCGCCGCCGAGCAGCTTGGCCCGCAGTTTGGGATCTGCGTGGCGCAGGCCGGCCCCAGCGAGTGCGAGCTCACCGGGGAGCAGTGAGCCCCGCTGGTCGTGGAGCGCTGTGAGCACGGGCGGCAGCTCGCCAGTCCGGGCGAGGGCCACGAGCGCGGCCAGGCGCTGGTGTTGCATGGCGGTCCACGCCGTACTGCCGGGCTCGGTCTGCGCGAGGGCATCCTCGAGGTCGAGAGGACTGGGAAGCGGAAGGCTGACTAGGGTCGCCTGGGCGCCAGGTGTGAAGCTCGACACAGGCTTGGAGACGAGGCGCTCGACCTCGCGCTCGTCACCCTCGCGGACGATGACGACGCCGGCTTCGGACCACTGGAACTCGACCCGGCTGCGCTCGATGTCCGCCTCGATCACGCGCAGCGCGACCACCCGGCTGTCGGCATCGAATTCGACGACCAGACTGTGGCTGTCACGGCTGTCATGGCTGTCATGGCTGTCACTTTCGTCGGCGAAGGGCGTGAGGGTGAGCGCCAGAGGAGCGCTGCGTTCGACCGTATAAAACACGGCGAGGTGGTCGGCCGGGGGGATCATCCAGGGCACCCACTGACCGAGCAGCGCGGGTGAGGTCTCACCGACTTCCCGGACCACAGAGAGTCCCAGGGCTGGGTAGTCGGCCCGCAGCTGCGCGCCATCGTAGACGACCCGCTCGTCGAGGAAGCCCCAACGTCGGGTCTCCACACTGAACCCACCGTCGGCGTCGATGTGCAAGTTCGCGCCGTCGGGGAGCGAGAAGCTGGCGTTGGCCTGGGCGGCGCGGGCAGCCTCGATGAGCGTGCGTGCGGCAGGGCTGACGCTCCCGCGGGCACCGTCGAGGCCCGTGAGCAGGAGCCGCTCACGCTCGAGGTCGAAGCCGTCTTCGAACAGGGCCGGGGCGAGCTCGCCGAGGTCGTCGAGGCGCATGTCGTCTGCGTAATGCAGGGCCTGAGGCCAGGGGCGGGAGGCAGGCGTGATGAATTCGCCGGCTGCGTCCTCGGCGAGGCTGCCGAAGCCCGAGTTGAACTCGGCACGCTTGCCCCCAGCCCTGAAGTTGTCGAGATGGCTGGTTCCACGGCGTGGATCGTTCCACGCCGTGGTGGCCCCGCTCGACGGGCGTCGCCAGGTTGGACCGGGGCCACTTTGGCGGGTCGTGAAGCCCCCGAAGACCGTCGAGGCCCCGGCGATATTCTGGGCCTCGGTAGGTGGCCGCTCCTTCCACGCCGTGTTCAGACCGATGCCGAAGCCGGGGCCGAACCCACCACCGCCGCCGCCGCGGCCGGCACCGCCGAGGCCGAGACTGCCGGCGGTCGTCCTCGTCGTTATGCGGAACTGCTGGGAGAAGGCGTTCGCGTTGTAGTTGTGTTGGACGAGGGTGGGGATCGGTGTTCGGACGACGTATTGGCCGCGGTCCGCGTGTCCGGCTGGGTTCGAGTCGCGCACGACCTCGATCCGATCGGGGGTTTCGTAGCGGGCCCAGGCGTCCTTGCTCGGTCGGTGGACGTCGAAGTCCCGGTACATTTTTTCGCTCTCGAGCACCAACAAAGAGGTGGTCGGGGTGACCAAGAAGTGGGCGAGGCCCAGCACAGTGATCTCGGCGGCGTGAGCCTCGGGATCGTCGGCGATCCAAGCAGCGACCTGGGCTCGGGCCCAGGCCCTGGGTAGCCATAGGCTGTCGCGCTCAGGGACGCTGGGCAGGTCGTAGCGCTGGGACCAGTCGCTGGGCTGGCTCGCCAAGGTGTGGGCGGCCCGACCACGCAGCTCGATGGTCGCGGGCTCGGGGCTGTCGGGGTCGAGCTTGGTGAGCAGGGTGACACGCTCGCCGTCGGCGATGGCGTGGATGTCGAGGTGGGCGTTGGCTCGACCCACGGGCTGACCCTGGGTGTCCAGGAGCAGGGCCTCGAGCTCGAGCACGCGCGGAGTGGACAGGGTCGAGAGCAGCTCGAAGGCCCGCCAAGGGATCGAGTCGTCGGCGGCCACGTGCAGGTGCAGACCGGCACCGGCGCTGACCAGAGCCTCGAGCAGGGCGTCGTCGTGGCGGTCGCCGAAGCTCACTGCGGCGAAGCGAGCGTCGCCGCTGAGCTTGGCCTGCAGTCGCGCGCTGGCGCTCAGGGGGTTGGACCCGAGGGCTCCGAGGTCGCTGTTCAGACCGTCGCCGAGGTAGAGCAGCAGGGGCACGCGGGGGCGTCCGTCGCCGGGCAAGGGGGGGGCGCTGGCGAGGCTCTCGAGCCCGGCGTCGATCGCCGTGCCGAGGTCGGTCGCGCCCAGGCCGGTCCGCGATTGGCGGGCGACGAAACGATCGAGAGCCTCGTGATCGAGGGCCGAGACTGGGAGCAAGTCGGGGCTGAACCACCGCACGCGACTGTCGAAGACCTGGACCGCGAGCCGGTCGTCGTCGTCGAGGTGCTCACGCAAGGCTACGAGGAAGCGGCGCTGGGCCTCGAGCCCGGCGGCGTCGCGGGAGGCCGAGCTGTCGAAGAGCACGACGACGTCGCGGGCCGGCGCGTCGGTGGCGTCCGGGGCCAGGGCCGAGAGGTCCGGGCGCACACGCACGGCGAGGTGTCGGCTGCCGTCGGGGTGGAGAGCGTGGCTGTAGGTGATCCGGGCGACGAAACGATCGGGATCCTCGGCATCGTGACCCGCAGACAGGCGGGCCACGATGTCGGCGCCGATCCTGTGGTCTCGGTCGACGAACCGGGCGGTCAGGTCGTCGCCGTCCTCGCTGAGCTCGAAGGGGTGGTTGCGCGACTCGAGCAGCTGCCCGGCCCCGCCGACCACCCGGATGCGGTACTCGATCTCGCCCACTGGGAGGTCGATCTCGGGGATGGGCACACGCAAGTTCGCGTCGCCGTAGAGAGAATCGAGACTCTGCGTGTAGGAGAGGACGATGCGCTTCTCGGTGCGCGCGGGCAGGGGGAACACGCGGATCTGAAACAGGTTGCCCTGCACCCATTCGAGCAGGGCGGGGTCGCGGCGCCGGTGGACGATCTGTTCGTAGATGTCGCGGCCTCGGTCGCGCTCGACGACCCCGGCTTCCATGCGCTTGCCGTCCACGTACATGGCCAGGCGAGAGACGGCCGCGTCGGCGGGCAAGGGAAATTGGTAGATGCCTTCGAGGTTGCGCTCGACGTGGTTGAAGAAGGTCTGATCGATGGTCGTGCGGATGTGGCCGTCCTCGATGTGGACGTCGACGACCATGCGGCGGATGGCGAGCGGCCACTCGGCGCTGGCCTGGATCTGCCCGGTCCAGCGCGGGACCCGAGCCAGGAGGTTGCCGCGGCGGATCGGGGTGGGGCGCTCGGCGGGGGCGAGGAGCTCGCGGGCCCAGTCGAGCTCGTAGCTCAAGCGCCTGCCGAGACGGCGCTCGATCTCACCTTCCGCATCGATGACGGCCCGCTCTCCGGCGCGCAGGAGGAGCTCGGTGGCCTGTCCTTGCTGCAGGGTGGCGCGGCCGCGGAGTACGGCGGCGAGGGTCTCGTCGCCCTCGGCGCGCAGCAGCAGGCGGGTGCCCGTGACCAGGGCGCGGCCCTGCGGGGTCTCGACGATCAGGGGCTCGGCCCGCTCGGCGACCTCGAGCACGATCTCGCCGGCGATCAGGCGCAGGTGTCCTGGGCTGAGTTCCTCGAGGGTGGTGCCCGAGCGCAGCAGGGCTCGGGTACCGTCGGCCAGGGTGAGCTCGCGGGCGCCGAGCTCGGTGTGCTCGTGCAGCGCCAGGCGTTCGCCGGAGTCGCCGGACAGGCCCTGCTTGAGCTTGTCGCCGACACCGAACACAAACGCCAGGATGAGGACCGCGGCCAAGCTGGTGAGCGCGAGCGGGGCCCAGCGCCGCTTGCGTGGTGGCCGGTGTTCGGAGGAGGCTGCGGCCGGGTCGGCCTTCGAGCGCCCTCCGAAGCGCCCGCTGGCTGGGCGCGAGGTGGGGGGGACCGCGCGTGGGCTGGGTTGCCCGATTTGGGCCGGTCCTGGGTCCGTCGGTCCTGTAGATGACCCTGGGTCGGCTGGCTCAGATGACCCTGGGTCGTCAGGAGATGACCCTGGGTCGGCAAACGACCGATGGGTCATTATTGGGTCCGGAGCAGGATCGGATGACCCTGGGTCGTCGGGAGATGACTCCAGGTCAGAAAATGACTGATGGGTCGCGGCTGCCGGTTTCGGTTTGCTGTCGGCTCGAAGGGCGACCGCAGGCCGGTCTCGGTGGCTGTGGAGCCGCGCGAGCATACGGGCTCGCGCCGTCTCGGGGACCTCGGGGCGGACCTGCATCTGGGCGAGCAGGCGCTCGATGTTGGTCTCGAGCACGGTTTCGTCGGTGTTGGATTCACGCTCGGACATGGTCTCGCTCCGGGTCTAGAGGGGAAGTGGGGGTTGTGGCCGGGTTGGAGTCGGGCGCCGCGCTGAACGCTTCGGCGAGGGTCGTGAACGCGTCTCGGAACGCCCGCCGGGCCCGCGCCAAGAGCGACTTGGCGGCGGCCTCGGAGAGCTCGAACTGGGCCGCGAGCTCACGCGTGCTCTGGCCCTGGAGGTACTTGCGCTCGAGCGCGTCCCGATAGTCGTCGGGCAGGTTGGCGACGGTCATGGTGACCAGCTCGCGGGTCTGTTCGCGGACCAGGATCTCGTCCGAGAGCGGGGCCTGGTCGAGGTCTTGAAAACGAGCCAGCAAGGACGAGTCGATGCGCTCCCAGGCCTGCTCGTGGGCGAGCGCGTGGGCCCGCCGGAGCGCTCGACGGTGCTTGCGGATCAGGTTGCGGGAGCGCTGGCACAGCCAGGTCCGCAGCGATCCGCGGGCGGGGTCGTAGTCGACCGCAGCGTCGCGTAGCTCCACGGCGCTGAGGAAGGTCTCGGAGACCACGTCCTCGCAGAGCACCGGATCGCGGCCGACCCGATAGAACACAAACGCCCACAATCCGTCGACGTGGTCTTCGTAGATCGCGGCGAGGGCCTCTGAATCCCCCGCACGCGCCCGTTTTAGTTGTGCGGCCTGATGCTGGCGCTGGTCACTCTGTGTCTGCACATCGTCTCCAGGACGCCGGTGTCAGGCGTCCAAGGGTAACTGTCAGCTGGGGCCGCGGAGGTGTCGCTGAAATCGAAGATTTTTGTGGGCCGCCGCCGCCATGGTCGCGTGAGACACGCAGAAGCACACAGATATCCCTCCCGGTACCGTCTTGCGGTGCGCAGCATGGATGACGGCATCGCTCCGAGTTTGTAAGTTCGCTCCGTGGGTGGGGCGCCTCGGCGAGCGACAGTTCAGCGTGGGCACATCGGCGGCTGCGGCTGGTGACGGGCCACGCGCCCGCTCCCGCGTCGCCTCCAGCCCTACGTGCGCAGTTTGGCGGGCTACGAGGAGCACACCGCGGCGCCCCTGCGCCGGCGAGAGTTCCCGGCCGCGCAGCTCATCCTCGAGTTTGGTCCGCCGATCGCGGTGTTCGCCGCCGGGAGCGAGACCCGCTCGACACACCACCGGGGGGCTTTGTCGCCGGGGTCCACGATCGCTTCACGCTCACCGCCCACGACGGTGAGCAGCGCGGTATTCAGCTCAACCTCAGCCCGATCGGCGCGCGCCGTCTACTGAGGATGCCCATGGCGCTGTTGGCCGGCGAGGTCGTGTCGCTCACCGACCTCGACGATCTGCAGCTGCGCCGGCTGAGCGAGCAGCTCGGAAACATGCGCTCGTGGGATCGGCGTTCACACCGATGCAGGGCCGCGCTCGACGGTGGCGGCCGGGCCCGTGGTCGCACGAGCCTGCGCCCGGATCGCGGGCTCGGGCGGGGCGGTCGACATCGCCTCGTTGGTCGCGGCGGGGGGCAGCAGTCACCGCCACTTTATCGCCCTGTTTCGTGATCAGGTCGGGCTGACGCCGAAGCGCTTCGCCCGTCTGGCGCGCTTCGAGGCCCTGCTGACCGCGCTGCGGGCTGGGCCGACATCGCGCCCGGCCTGGGCCGAGCTCGCGGCGGCGCTGGGCTACGCAGATCAGTCTCACCTCAACCGAGATGTCCGTCGCTTTGCAGGGGTGACGCCCTCGCGGCTTCCGGCGCTGCTCGAGCCCTTCGGCGAGGGTTGAAGTCCAGTCAAATTTGTTCAAGACGGCGGGCCGCAGCGCCGCTACGGTCGGACCATGAAGCGCGCAACTGTCATCCCCACGATTCGCTACCGCGACGCTCCAGCGGCCATCGACTGGCTCTGCGGGGCCCTCGGCTTCACCCGCCAGCTCGTGGTCCCCGGTGAACAGGAGGGGACGATCACCCACGCCCAGCTCCGCTTCGCCGAGCGCGAGGGCGACCTGGGCATGGTCATGGTCGGCAGTCGGAGGGACGATCTGTTCAGCGAGGCCGGGCCGAGCAGCATCTTCGTGATCGTGGACGATGTCGATGGCCACTGCGCCAAGGCCCGCGCCGCGGGAGCGAAGATCTGTATGGAGCCGGAGGACCAGGGCTACGGCGGTCGTCTCTACAGTTGCCGCGACCTCGAGGACAACATCTGGAGCTTCGGGAGCTACGATCCTTGGGCTGCGCCTGATCAGGTCTGACCAAGCTCGACCAGGCCTGACCAAGCTCGACCAGGTCGACTTCAGGCGACCGGGATCGCGTAGTGCATGACCGAGTCCTCGGCGTCGGCCCGCCACCGTGATCCGTAGATCTCCAGGTCCGGGCCGTAGGTGTGCCGGAGCTCGGCCTGGGCCAGCCAGGTCGAGTAGATGTAGTTGACGGTGCGGTCGATGTCCCGGGCGAAGCCGGTGTGGGTGAAAGTCGCAACCCGGCGCGCAGGCAGCTCGATGCGGCGCATGCCCGCTGGGGGGGGCAGGTCCATGTCGGCAGGGACCTGCACCGCGGCGTCGTACTCGAGCAGCTCACCCTCGGACTGAGCGGGCTGGATCACGCCGTAGCACACCCCTGGGATGCACCCTTCGATCTCGGCGAGGCGCGGCAAAAACGAAGCCCACAGCGCAGGGAGCTCGGCGCCGATGTTGTTTTTGTCCGAGTCGACCCCATAGACGCGGGTGCACACACCCACGAGCACCATGGCCGGGCGCTCGACCAACTCGGGGACGAGCGACACGTTGTGGTTGATGTGGCGCAGGTAGTCGGCGTCGAAGCGGACCTTTTTCAAGAACAGGCTGCGGTCGCCGAGCTTGCGATAGCGGTTCGGGGTCACGCCGAAGCTGCGCTTGAAGGCGCGTGTGAAGCTCTCTTGAGACTCGAAGCCCGAACGCAGGGCGATGTCCAAGATCCGGGTATCGGTGGTCAAGAGCAGGTCCAGGGCGTTCGCCAGCCGGCGAGAGCGGACATAGGTCTTGAGGGTCTCGCCCGTGAGGGCCTTGAAGATGCGTTGAAAGTGCCAGTGGCTGATACCGGCCACCCGCGACACGTCCCGGAGTTCGAGCGTGCGCTCGAGGTTGGCCTCGATGTGGTCGATGCCGCGTTGGACCTGTCGCAGGTAGTCCATGGTGGTGCCGGATCAGCCGGATCAGGTGGATAGGCCGGCTCAGGCCGGGGGCGCAAAGAAGCCGGTCATCGCGGTCAGCTTGCCGTCGGCGTCGTACTCCCCGTAGCTGACCCCGTCGCCGAGCACCTCCCCGTCGGCGCCGACCATGTTCCACTTTGCGAGCGAGCGCTGGTGGTGGGTGAAAAACTCGGTCGTGACGAAGTGTCCACCGGGGACCTGGCCGTGAAACTCGACCATGTAGGTGATCAGCTCGTCGACACCCCGGGCCTGGGTGCGGGGATCGGTGTAGACACACTCGGGGCTGAGGCAGGCGTCACACAGGGCGCGTTTTTCGGTCGCTCCCTCGGCCTTCCAGATAGCGGCGTAGCGTTCCCAGGTCTGTCGTCGGTCGGTGTCGGTCGTGTCGGTCATGTCGGTCATGGTGGTCCTCGTGGATCCACGCTATGCGAGCCGGCCGGCGTAGCTTTGACCGTTTGTGCTTTTCGAACCCGCTGGAGCGGCGGACGCTCAAAAATCGCCGAACAGGTGGGCGATGCGCACGTCGAGGGCGTTTGCGACCTTGAACAGGGACGACACCGAGGCCGAGGACTCGGCGCGCTCGATCTGGCTGAGCAGCGACACGGACAGGTTCGTGCGCCGACCCATCTGCTTGAGGGTCAGGCTCTTCTCGCGCCTGATCTCCCGGATCCGCTTGCCGATGGTGATGTGGAGCTCGTCCTCGCGGCGGACGACGATGCCCTTCTTGCGGGCGACACGAGCGATGGTCGCGCGCATGTCCTCGCCGCTGAAGGGCTTTTGCATGTAGGCCGAGACGTCGAGGTTGATCGCGTCGGTCGCGGTCTCGAGGCTGGGGTAGGCCGTCAGGATGATGGCCGCGATGTCCTTGTCGACCTTGCGGATCTTCTCGAGCAGCTGGAGGCCGTTGATGTTCGGCATCTTGAGATCGAGGATCAAGATGTGGAAGGCCTCTTTGGTCTTGAGCTTGGCCAGACCCTTGTCAGGATCGTTGATGCTCACCACGTCGCAACCGTCGGGCGTCAGCAACTCCTGGAGGTACTCACAGACCTTGGCGTCGTCGTCGATGATCAGAACGCGAAGTCGGGACACGCGGCGATCATGCCAGCTTTTGGAGCCCCGTGCTCAATGCAGGGCCGCACTCTCGTTCCCAAAGCCGGCCACTTGAACGCTGATTCGAGGCCCATGGGCCGAAGTTGCGGGTCGACGTGGGCCGACGGGACAGGGAATGATCAGGATGATCAGGATGATCAGGAATGATCAGGATGATCAGGAATGATCAGGAATGATCACAGAGCTTCAAAAGTCGCCGAACAACTCGACGATGCGGACATCGAGGGCGTTGGCGATCTTGTACAGCGACGACACCGAGGCCGAGGACTCGGCGCGCTCGATCTGACTGAGCAGCGAGACCGAGAGATTGGTCCGACGACCCATCTGTTTGAGGGTCAGCTCTCGCTGCTTGCGGACCTCTCGGATCCGCCGGCCGATGGTGATGTGGAGCTCGTCCTCGCGGCGGACGACGATGCCCTTCTTGCGGGCGACCCGAGCGATGGTCTCGCGCATCTCCTCGCCGCTGAAGGGTTTTTGCATGTAGGCCGAGACGTCGAGGTTGATGGCGTCGGTGGCCGACTCGAGGCTCGGGTAAGCGGTCAAGATGATGGCCGCGATGTCCTTGTCGACCTTGCGGATCTGGGCCAGCAGGTCGATGCCGTTGACCCCCGGCATCTTGAGATCGAGGATCAAGATGTGGAAGGTCTCCTTGGTCTTGAGCTTGGCGAGCCCCTCGTTGGGGTCGTTGATCGACAAGACCTCACAACCGTCGGGTGTGAGCAGCTCTTGGAGGTACTCACAGACCTTGGCGTCGTCGTCGATGATCAGGACGCGGAGGCTGGACACGGGCCAATCATGCCAGGTTTTGGCAACTAGAAAAGCGGCGGCGGGGGAGCTCGACCAGCGCTCGATCCCGAGCGCTGGACATGAAAAAGGGAGGCCCGCACTGCGAGCCTCCCTTTTTCGAGTTTTGTAGAGTTGTGTCGGGGCGAGAGGATTTGAACCTCCGACCTTTCGGTCCCGAACCGAACGCGCTACCAAGCTGCGCTACGCCCCGAGGGGAGCGCGTAGGTAGCAAAGCTCGGGTAGGTTGTCAAAGCCATGTTGCCCAGGGGTGCGTGGGCACACGTCTCGTGGTCCTGGACCCCATGTAAACCCCGCCCTTCCCGCTTTCGCGGGCCTGAACTCGAACTTCCGAGCGGTCCGGTCGCGCCGGGGCCCGAGCGGTCCGGTCGTGTCGAGGCCGGTCCGGTCGTGTCGAGGCCGTTCCGGTGCGGCCGTGTCCCGAGCGGTCAGTCCGCGTCGCGGAAGGTGAGGCTCATACGGAAGGCGCCCACACAAAATTCGTCGTGGGTCCGGAGTTGGATGGGCTTGTGGACGGGCTCGTCGTTGAGCCTCACGCTGCCGTCTCCGGTGATCGGGCGCAGCTGAGGAAGGTTGGGCCTGCCGGCCCACTCGAGCACGGCGTGGACCCTCAGCACGCTGTCGTGGCGCAAGCTGATCTCACAGCGCTCGCCGCTCCCGATCCGGTAGGAGCCCGGCAGGAACAGGCGGTCCTCGGGGCGGGTCTCGCCCGGACGCAGGATCCGTAGGTTACCGGCGACAGGTACATCCATGTCGCGGTGGAGCACATGACCCAAGATGTTGGCGAGCGCGCCGGCGTCGGGCGGGCGCTTGCTCGGGTCCTTGTCGAGACAGCGCTCGATGCCGCGGACCAGCGCCTCGGGCAGGTCCGCGCAGCCGGGCTGCTGGGTGATCGGGACCACCGCTGAGCTCGAGTGACAGCGCAGCCAATACAGGGGCTGGGCGCTGAACTCTTCTTTGACGTCGACGAGGGTGCGCTCGGCGTGGAAGGGCGAGCAGGCGCTGAGCAGCTCGTAGAGGATCATGCCGAGGCTGTAGACGTCGCTGGCCGGGGACAGCTCGCGGGTCTCGAGCTGCTCGGGCTGGGCGTAGTGGGGCGTGCCCACGACCATGTGGGTCTGGGTCGCGTTGACCCCGACCACCGGCGAGCCGTCCCAAGATCGGGCGAGCCCAAAGTCGAGCAGACGGATGTGGCCGTTGCGCTCGACAAATACGTTCTCGGGTTTGACGTCCCGGTGGACGATGCCCTTGGCGTGGGCCTCCGCCAGGCCCAGACAGATCTGGTGGACGATGGCCACCGCCCGCGCGGGCTCGAGGCGGGTGTCGAACTTGTGCCACTCGTCGAGCGCGGAGCCGGCGAGGAACTCCATCAAGATGTAGATGTGGCCGTCCGGGCGGAGGCCACAGTCGAAGGTTTTGACCACGTGGGGGTTGGTCAGCGACCGCAAGATCGTGATCTCGCGCAGCGCTCGCTGGGCCTGGTCGCCCGCGGTGACCGGCTCTTTGGTGAGCTTCAGAGCCAGGGGCGCGTCGTAGCCGGGGACATCGACCTTGTAGACGCGGGCGAAGGCGCCGGAACCCAGGACTTCGAGGATCTGGATGTTTCCACCGTAGGTGTCGCCAGGCTGCAGCTCAAGGGCCATCGTGGTACTCGCGGAAGGTATCACGAGTCCGATGCCAAGCCCACGACAAGCGAGCGGCCCCACTGCCCTGTCCGCGCTCGACGCGAGCGCGCTGGCGGGGATCCGCGTGGTCGCCACAGACGTCGACGGGACCCTGACTCGGGCGGGCAAGCTGAGCGCCGCGCTGCTGTCGAGCTTCGCCGCGCTGGCCGAGGCCGGGCTGACTTTGATCCCGATCAGCGGGCGCCCTGCGGGCGAAGTCTTGGGCCTGTGTCGCTACCTGCCAGGGGTGACCTTCGGCGTCGCCGAGAACGGTCTGTTCGAGATCGTTCCCGACCGGGCACCGCGGTGGCTGGGGCCGCCCTCGGACCGGGCCGAGCTGCTCGCGGTCGGTGAACACCTGAACCGGGACCACGCGGCGCAGCTGGTCCTCACCGGCGACGCGTTTTGTCGTATCGGGGATGTCGCCTATGAGCGCGCGGGCCGCGAAGTCCCAGAACTCGAGCGCCTGCGCACCGCCGCGGAGGCCCGGGGCGTCCACTTGGTCTGGTCGAGCGTGCATGTGCATCTCGCGGCCCGCCGACCCGACAAAGGTGAGGGTCTGCTCCAGCTGTTGGGTGAGCGCGGCCTCGATCCCCGGTCGGTGGTCACCGTCGGCGACGCCCCCAACGACGCCGGCCTGTTCACGCCGGGGCGCTTTGGATTGACGGTCGGCACGGCCGACGTGCTCGCCCAGCGCGGGGACTTCCCCCACCTGCCCGACTGCGTCACCCGAGCGCGCGAGGTCGAGGGTTTCCTCGAACTCGCGCGGCGGCTCCTGGCGCGGACCGGTTGAGGGAGACCAAAGCGAGGAGGGAGAGCCAGGGGCGTCGAGTGACCTCGACCCGCGCAAGGGGGATCACACGGTCGCCGCACTGACTCGCCGCGTCGGGTCTTGTATCGCCCCTGGCTCGCTTGGCCCTATAGTGCGCGCGCGATGAAAATCGGAGTCCCGAAGGAGATCAAGAACCACGAGTATCGGGTCGGCATGCAGCCTGCGGGCGTCCGCGCGCTGGTCGAGGCGGGTCACGAGGTCGTGGTCGAGCGCCGCGCCGGCGAGGGCAGTGGGTTCCCCGACGAGGCATTCACGGCCGTCGGCGCGACCTTGGTCGACACGGCCGCCGAGGCCTGGCGTGCCGAGATGGTCGTCAAGGTCAAAGAGCCCTTGACCAGCGAATACGCGTTCTTTCGCGCCGGCCAGATCATCTACACCTACCTCCATCTGGCCGCGGTCCCCGACCTGACCAAGGCCCTGATGGACGCGAAGGTGCGGAGTATCGCCTACGAGACCATCACCGACGATCAGGGCGGGCTGCCCCTGCTTCGACCCATGAGCGAGATCGCCGGTCGCATGGCACCGCAGGTCGGCGCCTGGTCGCTCGAGCGCGCCAACGGTGGCCGGGGCCTGCTGCTCGGCGGCGTGCCGGGGACCCGGCGCGGTCGCGTGACCGTGATCGGCGGAGGCATCGTGGGCACGGCCGCGGCCCGCATAGCGATCGGCCTCGGCGCTCAGGTGACCGTGCTCGACATCAGCCAGCACCGCATGGCCTACCTCGAGGACGTGTTCGGTACGAATATCGAGACTCTGTACTCGAACCCGGCGAACATCGAGAAGCAGGTCCGCGGCGCCGACATGGTGATCGGGGCCGTGCTCGTCCCGGGGGCCGCCGCGCCCAAGTTGGTCAGCGAGGACCTGGTCAAGGCCATGAAGACCGGAGCCGTGGTCGTCGATGTGGCCGTGGATCAGGGCGGCTGTATAGCGACGTGCAAGGCGACCACCCACCAAGACCCGATCTACACGGTCCACGGGGTGGTCCACTACTGCGTGGCCAACATGCCTGGAGCGGTTCCCCGGACCAGCACCTACGCCCTGACCAACGCGACCTTGCGCTACGCACTGCAGATCGCCAACAAGGGGGTAGCGACCGCGGTCGCTAATTCGGCCCGGGGCGACGGCCACCTGGCTGCGGGCGTCAACACCTGGGACGGCGCCTGCACGGTCTCCGCGGTCGCCAGCGCCGTCGGGGTCGAGTACACGGCCCTCGACGCGCTGCTCTAGCAGGGCTCTGCCCAGATCCAGCGCCCCGCGACCCTGGCTCGAAAGGCCAGTGTTTTGGCCCAAATTGTCATGGGTATCGGGGCGCGTCGTCGTCCAGACTAGAGGGGCCATGGAGCTCATTTTCCCCTCGGAGTCCGAGGCCCAGGCAGGGTTGCGCGCGCTGAAGTCGGTGCTCACCTGTCAGGCGCCCCTCAACCCCATCGAGACCCGCCTGCTCGAGGCTGGGCAGACCCACATCTTGCGCCGTCACTTCGACATCGATGCGCTGCCGCCCATCGAGCCGGCGGAGCTGGCCGAACGCATCCAGGGGTCGGCCCTGCGCGAGCAGATCATCACCGCCATGATCGTCTGTTCGTTCGCCAGCGGCGACGCGAGCGATGTGCAGATCCAGTGGATCGAAGAGTACGCGGCGGCCCTCGACGTCGAGCAGCCCGCGGTCGAAGATCTGCGCCTGCTGGTCCACAGGCGGCTCGCGGCCCTGCGCTTCGATATTTTGAGGCACATGTACATCGGCGAGGGGCTCGGCCAGCTGTGGGAGGACGAGGGCTTCAAGGGTCTCTACAAGGTCGTGGGCGGGTTCAAAGGTTGGCACGAGGAACCCGAGGTCGCGGCCCGCTACCAGGCTTTGGGCGACCTTGCGCTGGGGTCTCTGGGCCGGACCTACTTCGACCACTGTCGAGCGGGTGGATTTGCGCTCCCTGGGGAGCGCTTCGCTGCGCCCGAGGCGATCACCACCCACGACATCGCCCATGTCCTCGGCGGTTACGGCACGGACGCCGAGGGCGAGCTCCAAGTCGCTGCGTTCACGGCGGGATTTCGCCGCGAGCAGAGCCTGTACATCATGCTCTTTGTGCTGTGCCAGTTCGACCTCGGGGTGACGATGGTGCCGGTCGCCGCACCACAGCTGGGCAACCTCGACCCGGAGCTGTTCATGCGAGCGCTGATCCGCGGTAGCAAGATGACGGTCGACCTGTTTGGAGACTGGGACTTTTGGGAGGTCTGCGAGGAGTCGGTCGAGGTCCTGCGCGAGCGCTACGGGATCTCTGCGGCCTGAGGGGGGAGGTGTCACCTCGACAATTGGCTCCTCGTTTGGCCCGAGTCGGGCCGGTCGAGTCGGGTGTCGATCCGCGCTGAGGACGGTATAACCCCGCCCAGGGCATGCAGATCTCGAGGAATACTTCCGGGATGAAGGCGGCGATCACCGTCGTCGCAGACTGCGACGCTCGGGATCACGGTGTCGTCGTGGTCAAGGGAACCTTCGAGATCGACGACGCAGGCAAACTCGCGCTCGCAGCGGAGCAGCAGCCGCTCGTGTTCGCGGACGAACACTATGGTGACCCGGAGACGACACCTGTTCGGCTCGAGTGCGAGTTTGCACCCCAAAAACCTCTCACCGACGTCCTCGTAGTCGGTCGTGCGGTCGCACCAAAGGCCGTGCCCGTCGAGATGCTGACCGTGCGACTCGAGGTCGAGGGCCGGGCGAAGGATGTCCGGGTCGTCGGTGAGCGCCGCTGGGTTCAGGGCCTCGGTCACGTCTACCCTTCTGCGGCCCTTCCCTTTGTGGAGATGCCCCTGAGCTTCGCCAGGGCCTTTGGAGGGAGCGACGACAGCCGCGGGCCGGAGCAGGTGGCCGTCGAGCACCGAAATCTGTGTGGAGTCGGCTTTCATCAGCACCGCGACGCGTCGGCGGTCGCGGGGTCTGCGTTGCCGAACCTCGAGGATCCTCGACAACTCATCACCAGCGCGAGAGACAGGCCGACGCCGGTGGGCTACGGGGTGATCGGGCGAAGCTGGGAACAGCGCGCTCGCTTCGTCGGCACCTACGACGACGCTTGGCGCAGGGGCCAGGCCCCCTACCTGCCCAGGGACTTCGATCCCCTCTATTATCAGTGCGCCCCCGTCGACCAACGTTTCCCTCATTTCCGGGGCGGGGAACGGATCTGTTGCGTCAACATGGGCCCAGATCCGATCGTCGACTACGTGATGCCCAGCATTTCAATGATGCTGCGATTTCGCTTCTTCAATCGTGATGTGGAGCGCAGGGGGACGCTGGATACGGTGATCTTGGAGCCGCACCTGCGGCGTGCCCAGCTGGTCTGGCGAGCCAGCGTCCCGCTCGGCAAGAAACTGACGGACCTGCGCGAGGTCTGGGTCGGACCACAGGTACCAGATGAGCGCCTGCTCGTCGGGTACCGTGACGGACGGCCGGTGTTCCGCAGTCTCGCGGCGGCGGTGCGCTGGGTTCGAAAACTCGAGGCTGGTCAGCCGTGACGCTGTATATCCATGGGGTCGGGATGGCGTGCCCCGTCGGGACCTCCGCCGCCGCCGCCTGTGCGGCCGTTCGCGCCGGGGTGGATCGGCGTGAAGAGCTGCGCTACGTCGATGCCCACAATCGAGCGATCATCGGGTCGGCGCTGCTCGAGCTGGGAGACGACATGTCGGGCGCCGAGCGCTGGCTGGCGCTCGCCGCGATGGCGCTCTCGGACCTCGGTGTGGGTCAGGGGGGGCTCTCCCTCGATCGGGCGGCGCTCGTGATGGTGGTCCCCGATCAACGTCTGTACAGCGAGGCGGGGGTCCGTCTCTTGGCGGCTCAGCTCTCGGAGCGGCTGGGGATCACCCTCGACCCAGCCCGTGTTCAGGTGGTTTGGGGGCAGGCCTCGGCGGGGTTTCGAGCGCTCTCGGTCGCCAGTGAACACCTCGAGCGTGAGGACTTCGAGGCCTGCATCGTCTGTGGCGCGGACTCGCTGATCCACGCCCGAGCGCTCCGCGGGCTGGTGAACTCGCGGCGATTGTTGAGTTCGACCAACTCTGACGGGGTTACGCCAGGGGAGGCGGCCGCCGCCCTGTTGTTGAGCACGCGCCGGACTGGGGCGCTCGCGTCCGTGCAGCGACCGGGCTTTGGGCGTGAGCCGGCGACCTTGGACAACGACGTCCCGCTGCGTGCGGAGGGCATGGTCGAGGCCGTCTCGACGGCCTTGGCAGAGGCTCGGATCGAGTTCGACGAGATTGATTTCCGAATCTCGGACGCGGCGGGCGAGAGCTTCGAGTTCAAAGAGCAGATCTTGCTGATGTCTAGGTTGCTGCGGCGTCGGAAATCCGAATTTCCGCTGTGGCTCAGCGCGGCGGAGCTCGGCGACACGGGGGCCGCCGGTGGCCTGTGCGGATTGGTGATGGGTGTCGTCGGCCTCGTCAAGGGGTACGCTCCAGGTGCGAGAGCGATCGTCTGTGCGGGGGACCAAGGCGGAGAGCGAAGCGCAGTCGTGCTCAGCGCGATCTGAGTCAGGGGGAGTATGGCCAAGAACGTCTATGCAAACGGAAATGCGATCGCCGGGAAGTTCGGTGGCGCAAAGGTGATCGCAGCGTTTCCCGATGTCTGTAACAGCCCCCCTGCTCCGCCGGCGGGTCCGCTGCCGATTCCCTACCCCGACAGCTCGTTCTCCAAAGATCTCAAGAAGGGCAGTAAGAAGGTCAAAGTCGGTGGGAAGCCGGTAGCCCTGCAAGACCAGAGCTTCTTCAAAACCGCGCCGCTGGGCGACGAGGCGGCGACCAAGAGCTTCGGGGCCAGCCTGCTGTCACATACAAACGCAGGGAAGACCTATTTTGGGGCCTACTCGATGGACGTGGTGTTCGAGGGCAAAAAAGTGTGCCGTCACCTCGACCTGACGACCAGCAACCACGCCAGCTACCCCGGCAGTACGCCCCCCTTCCCGGGCATGGAGGGGATGACCTCGCTCGCCGAGGCCCGGATTTCCGCCCGTCTTTGCCCCTGTTGTGGCAAAGGGCTGCCTCCCCCTCCGCCACCTGGGGAGGTCTCCAGCGTGGTATTGAGCGGTTGTCCAGCCGCATTTGGGTCTGACGACGAGGCCCAGAGTGCCGAGGACTTCTATGGTCTCAACGAAACCGATAAGGCGGGGGCACCCACGCCCGAGGCCCTCGATCGTCAGGCGAAGTACCGTATGCACCTGGAGATGAAGGAGAAGCACTGCAGCTGTGAGGGAGAGGTGTTTCCCAAGCCGCCCTGCGATGTCTTTCGGGCCCCGAACTCGGATCGCACAATAGCCATCGAGGGCAGGTGGACGAATTTGTCCACGAAGTTCAAGGCCGGTTTCGACGCAAAAAACGCGGGGATCGTCGAGCGCTTCATCGCGGCGAACCCCGGACAGCCGAAGCCCAGCACCGGTGACCGTTTCGGCAAGGTCGATCACAAGACGCCCAAAAGCGCGGGCGGCTGCCCCGCTGGTCCAGGGAATCTTCAGCCTCACGATCTCCTCTGCCAGACCTGCAAGACGATCGACGACGCCTACGGTGATTGGCAGGGCAACAACCCCGAATGGCGGGCGAAGTGGCGCAAGGCGTTCGCAAAGACGGGCATCAAGCGCAAGACGGTCGGCAGCTCCAGCCCAATGAGCTGGTGGTAGCCGGAAGGAGCTGCACCATGATCAGTGATTCCTCTCGTCCGACCTTCAGAGATGACCGCATCGCCGTCTACGGGGCCGGCTATTTTGCGAGTCCGGTGGTCCAGGACCCCCGTGACCCCGGCGCCACCGAGCAAGCCCGGGCCGAGGGATGGTTCGAACTTCAAGACATCATCCGCGCGCTCGAGGGCGGCGACTTCTCTCCTGTCGATCGCCTGTTGGCTTGCGCGCGAGCCGAGGGCGCCAGCGAGGGCCTTCGGGCGGTCGCTGCCGAGTTTCTGGGTCACGTCGGATCGCCGGCCGTGTTCATCGACATGCGTGAGGAACTCGAGGCTCACCCCGAGACCAGGCGCGAGGGCTACAACTACGATTTCCGAGAGCTCGTCTTGGCCTACTGTCAGGGATTCACCCTCTGGGGCCGGCTGGACGTCGTCCCGGTGATCTTGGATCAGTACCTGACGCTGCGACTGAAGAAGGGCCCCTATCGGACCGCCCCTGAGATCGGGGCGCTGCCCTTGATGATGGCCGAGCTGCTGGAGGACGACCCCTCGACGATGATCGCCCACGAGCCGCCCGAGGACCTCCTGGATGACTATCTGAGCTTGGTCCTCCATCGTCACGAGGAGGTGGTTGCGGCCTTGGGGGGCGAGCGGGTCCATGTGTTTCGGGGTCAGCTGCGCTCGATGGAGGACCTCGCAAAGCGCATGCGCTTTGTGGAGGCGTACTCGGTGGAGGTCGAGCTCGGTCTGCTCCGCCGTTATTTCGAGCCCGCGACGGGCATCGACTGCACACCGATCTTCACAGGGGGCGGCCCCCTGGCAGCGGCCGTGATCGCCGAGGACTTCCTCTCCGGACC
>CAYVJQ010000040.1:41336-54064 GCA_964451725.1 uncultured Nannocystaceae bacterium
CTGGCGAATCCCCCGGCGGCGCTCCGGCCCGGCCAGACCAACACGGGACACGAGCTCGGTCTGAGCCTCAACCTCATGCTCAGCCCCGATGTGTTCATGCCCCTGGCCAACTGGCGCTACCACTTTGCGAGCACGGCGCGCATGGGCCAGCTCAGCGGGCTCTACCTCGGGCTCGACGCGGGCCCGGCGGTCGACTTCGGCGGTGGCCTGAGCGGGACCACGGGCCTCGAGCTCGGCTACGAGTTCGACCCCTGGACGAACCTGGCCCTGACCTTCGCCCCGGTCGTCCACAACGACTTCCACTTCGCCCGCAACTATTTTCGCTTCGCCCAGACCTTCGGCCCCGTCGCGCGCCTCTACATCAACCAACACTGGGTCGTGTACTTCGAGCCCGGGGCCGTGGGCTGGCACGTCCGGGCCTACGAGTACAACGGCCAAAACCCGAACAACCCCGATTTCAACGATGTCCGGGCGGGGTTCTCGTTCCGGGCCGGGTGGGGCTTCGCCTACAAGTTCTGAGTGGAGCTGTCTGGAGCGCGGGCGCTCGGGTGAGCGCAGCCGCGCAGGTCAGATATGATCGGGAGCTCATGGCTTCCAACGAGATCTTGTGGCCGATCGTCGAGCGTCACCTCGAGGAGGCCGATTTCCTCGCCGAGTCTCGGCGCGACGCCCTGGACCAGCCCGACTACACCCTCGCAGAGCTGGCCGAGGGCCTCGACGCCCGGCTCTCGGCGCACCTCGATGGGCTGGCGATCGCCGGACCCGCGGTCCTGCCGCGGCTGTGCTGGCCCGCCTTGGAGGAGGAGGAGGAGCTGGAGCAGGGCCTGGCCGCGGCGGCCGGGCTGACGATCCTCGATCGGGGGACCGAGGAGGACTGCGCGCACCTGCTCGAGATCCTGGGTGAGAGCGAGGCCGACGACGAGCGCTGGATCGGCCTGGTCGACGCCCTGACCCTGGCCTCGCGCGAGGGCCTGGACACCTGGATGCTGGCCCAGCTGTCTCGCCGTGCAGCTGTGGGGGAGACGGGGGGCCCCTGCGTGGCCGGTCTGCTCGCGGCCTCGGTCGAGCGCCGGACGCAGCTCGGCGCGGGTCTCGATCCGTTCTTGGGCAGCGAGGATCCGGCGGTCCTGCGGGCGGCGGCGACCCTGGCCCGCTACGGCAGCGCCGCCCAACTCGAACACGCGGCGGGGCTGGGCAGACACGACTCGCCCGAGGTCGTGGCTGCGGCGCTCGAGTCTGCGGTTGTCCGCGGTCTGCAGGGGGCCTGGGAAGTCGTGCGCTACTGGGCCTTCGAGGCTCCCGAGTGCGGGTTTCGGGCCCGGGCGCTCACATGGTTGGCGCTCGGCGACGAGCACGGCGACCACACGCGCCTCGGGGGTCTGCTCGCGGACCCGCAGACCCGCGCCGACGGGCTCTGGGCGCTCGGATTTTGTGGCTGGGCGACGGCGGTCGACGCCGTGCTCCCCCACCTCGACGACCCGGAGCAGGGGCAGCTGGCCGGCGAGGTGATGACGGCGATCGCGGGCATGCCTACCGACGAAGATCCCCTCTGGCGGGACCCGGTGGTCGACGAAGCCGCGCAGGAAGAGGAGGGTCTGCCCGAGTTCGAGGCCGACACACTGGACGAAGATCTCAGGGAAGACCCGCGCGAAGCGCTACTCCATCCAGAGCCCGAGGCGGCCGCTGCGTGGTGGGCACAGCGCAGGTCGACGCTCGATGTCGGCGCGCGAATGATCGCGGGGCAGGCGTGGACCGAGGACAGCCTCGAGCGTGCGATGCGAGAGCAGCCCCTGCGCCGCCGACACACCCTCGCGGTACTGCTCGCCATGCGCAGCGGAGGTGCGCGCTGGCCGAGCACGCGGGGGTGGGCGGCGCAGCAGCTGGCGGCGCTGGGGTCGACGACCAGCTAGCGCGGGGCCGCTCGATCACCGTGCTCGTGCTGGGTCACTTCGCCCCGCCCCGACAAAAGCGAGCGGGCGCCGAGGCGGGTGTCTCGTCGCGTGACGAGTGTCTCTGTGCGAGTCAGGTGATCCAACATGAGGCGGGTGTCCTATTGATAGTGCTCCCCCGGGCGCGGGCTTGATCCTCACACGATAGGAAAGGTACTTCGTGGTGCGCGGAAATACGCAATCAAAATGGCATATGCCTTGCTTTGTATAGGGGCATGGTCCACGCAGCGACTTCTCCAGTGCTCCCCAAGGTTCACCATATCCGGCTCTACAGCCGGATCTTGCTGGTGGAGGACGACCCCTTTCAAGGCTTCGTAATCGCGCGGCACTTGGCGCGCCACGACGGCCTGTGGGTCGAAGTCGAACATAGCGCCGCCGAAGCTGCGCGGCGTATCACCACAGAGTCCTGGGACCTCGTGATCTGCGACATTCGTCTCGGGGAGCGAGATGGCGCGGAGTTGGCGAGCACGCCGGGGGCCCCGCCCTTCCTGATCATCTCCGGTGATTTGTCGGCGGTCGCCGACGTCCGTCAAAATCGCCCTCCCAACGTGGTCGCGGCGCTCGAGAAACCGCTCAATCTCGCCCGCCTCATGCAGCGAGTCGTGGCGGCTTGCCGTGTCGACCGGGGTGTCGATACATTGAATTGGCGGCACATGTGATAGCGTTCTCGAGGTCACGATGCTCGGAAGTGTTCACAACGTGTTGGCGAAAACTATGAACGATCGATTGGGTCGAGTCCGCATACTCCCTGGCCGGGAAATCCGACCTTTTCCAAGAGCTGGGTTTGGAGCTTCGTCGAGGCCGGCGTCGCGCCGGGTTGTCGCCTCGCCGGCGGCAGGTGCCGCGGCAGGTGCCGCGGCAGGTCGCGACGCGCTGGGCTTCAGTACAGATCACCAGAGCTTGAGCTTCATCTTGGGCTTCATCCTGAGCTTCGACTCATGAACTGGATCGACGTACTCGTAGAAAAGGTCGAGCAGGCCGAGCGTGCGCGCACCAAGGCCGAGCGCGAGCTCGCGGACAAGGCCCGGGAGCTGTCGAGTGCCAACCAGGTGTTGCTCGACAGTTCGGCCGACCTCCGCATCCAGATCGAGCTGCGCACCGTCGAGCTGCGCGAGGTCAGGGACAAGGGCCTCGAGGCCGAGGACCGGCTGCGGGTGGCGAAAGAGCTGGCCGAGCGCAAGAGTGAGGCCAAGTCTCGCTTCCTCGCCCACATGAGCCACGAGATTCGGACCCCGCTGGCGGCGGTGTTGGGCTACGCGGAGCTGCTCGGTAGTCGAGAGAACCTCGACCCGGAGGTCAGCGCCTGGACCGAGTCGCTGCGTCTGAGCGCGCAGCACCTGCTGACCCTGGTCGGCGAGGTCCTGGACATGTCCAAGATCGAGGCTGGGGAGCTGCGCGTCGATCGGCAGCCCACCGACATCGAGGCCGAGGTCCGCGAGGTGGTGAGCATCCTCGAGCAGCGCGCCCGGGCCAAGGGCCTCAGCCTCGAGCTCGAGCTCAGCGACGGGGGGCTCCCGAAGATCATCCAGACCGATCCGCTGCGTCTGCGCCAGATCCTCTTGAACCTGGGTTCGAACGCCATCAAGTTCACGGACCAGGGCGGGGTTCGCATCAAACTCGAAGTGGTGGGGGAGCGCCTGCGCATCGAGGTCGCAGACACGGGGCGGGGCATGGACGAGGTTCAGCTTCGGCGGGCCTTCGAGCCCTATCAGCAGGTCGACCCGAGCGAGCTCGACCGTCGCCTCGGGACGGGTCTGGGCTTGGATATCAGCCGTCGGTTGATGGGCATGCTCGGGGGCTCGCTGGTCGCCGAGTCGACGCCCGGGGAGGGCAGCTGCTTTCGCCTCGAACTCCCGCTGGAGCTCGGTTGGGAGCAGGGCGTCGAGGACGAGCAGGGTTGCGCCGACTCGGGGGTGTGGTCGGGACTCCTCGATCTGCGGGTGCTGGTGGTCGATGACGCGATCGACAACCGCCGGATCCTCAGGCTCATGCTGGAGCGGGCGGGGGCGGAGGTCGAGACCCTCGAGTCGGGGATCGAGGCCCTCGAGTACATGGGGCGGTCGGGGGAGGAGCGGCCCGATGTCGTGCTCCTCGACCTGCAGATGGTGGGCCTCGATGGGATCGAGACGCTGCGTCGCCTGCGAGCCATGCAGGTCGACATCCCGGTGGTCATCCTGTCGGCGGACGCGACCCCGGAGACGGTCTCACAGTGCACGGCCGCGGGGGCCGACGCCTACCTCACCAAGCCGGTGACGCCGGCGCTGTTGACCACGCGGCTCCGGGCCCTGGTCGACGGCGGAAGCCAGGCCGAGACACGGGGCGGTGCCCCGAGCGACTCGCTGACCCAGGGCAAGGCCGTCGCCGCCAATATGAATCCGGTGGCTCTGGATGGGGGGAGGCTCGAGGTCGAACTGCGTGGACCGGCCGACTACGCGTCCGAATCGGGAGACGAGTACGAGTACGAGGACGAGGAGCCGCTGCCTCCGTGGTTGGTCGAGATCTACCTCGCCTCGCTCCGGACCTACGCCACCGAGCTCCCTGGACAGGCCTCGAACGCCGCTTGGGGTACGGTCCGGGAGGTCTGTCATCGGCTCGCCGGATCCGGGTCGAGCTACGGCTTCCCGAGCTTGACGCGCTGCGCTCGGGCCTGTGAGCGCGGAATTGCGGACGGGGAGGACGAGCGTGAAGTGAGCGAGCGCCTCGATGCGCTCCTGCTTCAGATTCAGGTCGCGCTCGGGCCCGGCGAGAGTGCGCAGGCTTCGGCCTGAGCCTCGGTTCCGGGGCGTTGTCGTGCCCTCTGGCCTGTCTCGTTTCGAGGCGGAGCCCGAGACAGGTCGGGGCGCTGTGGCTATCCGGTGACGGCGCTCGACTCGGTCTCGGGTTCCCGGTTGGTCGTGGCAGGGGCCTCAGGGTGTGTGTCACAGGTTGCTGGAGACCGGGGCGGAGTCTGCTCGCCTGTCTCCAACTGAGACACTTTTGTTGGCACGGCGGTTGCTTCCTGTTTACCCCACGCATGTACGGGCTGGTCAACAACGCCATCGAGAGCATGATTCGGGCTGAGCGAGGAGACGCTGCATGGTTGGCAGTGCGCACCAAGGCCGGGGTCGACGTCGAGGACTTCATCACGATGCACCCCTACAACGACGAGCTCACCTACGCGCTCGTGGGCGCAGCCAGCGAGCACCTCGGGACTCCGACGGCGACCCTGCTCGAGGCTTTCGGTCGCTACTGGGTCGAGTACACGGCGCAGGATGGCTACGGCGAGCTGTTCAAACTCTACGGGAGCTCCCTGTCCGAGTTCATCAAGCGTCTCGATGAAATGAACAGCCGAGTGGCGCTGAGTTTCCCCGATCTGCGGCCACCCTCCTTCCGCTCGGAGCGGGTCGAGGACGGGGAGATCAGGATCCACTATCACTCCGAGCGCGCCGGCTTGGCTCCCTTTGTGCTCGGTCTACTCTGCGCGTTGTCCGAGCACTTCGAGACCCCCGCCGACGTCGAGCTGGTCGAGTCCCGGGACCAGGGCCACGATCACGAGGTGTTCTCGGTGGTCATCCGATGACCGAAACCGGGCTCGATGCCGCGGGTCTGAGCGCGGCCTTTCCCTTTCACATTGTCGTCGATGCGCAGCTCGAGGTCGTCGACTTCGGGCCGTCGCTGCCGCTCGTGATCCCGGGGCTCGAGCGTGGTCGTCCGGTCGGGGACTACCTTCGCATCGTCCGGCCGAGCGCCGCGTGGAGTAGAGCGACGCTCGAGGAACGCCACGGGCGGCTGGTGGTGCTCGAGGCTCAGGCTGGTCCGAGCGGTCCGAGTCTGCGTGGCCAGCTCGTGCGCCAACCGGGGGGCCTGTGGGTGTTCGTGGGGGTGCCCGCCTTCACCTGTTCGGGCGAGGCGAGCGAGGCTGGGCTGGGAGCTTCCGACTTCGCGGCTCACGACACCTCGCTCGATCTTCAGATGATGCTCGAGCTGCGGGAGACCACGCTCGCCGAGCTGCGCCGGGCGCTCCAGGGTCTGGCCGAGGAGCGCGACGCGGCGCGCTCGGCCGCCGAGTTGGTGGAGTTTTCAGAGACCGCGGCCCGGGCCATGGCGAACGCCGAGACCCTCGAACAGGCGCTCGAGGAGATTGTCGTCGCCGGGCGGCGGGTACTGGGGGCGGACGCGGGCGTGGCCATGGTTCGGGACGCGGATCTCGAGCCGTTCACGGTTGCGGTGTTCGAGGGTGGGGTGGCGCCGCCGGCCGAGGGCCTGACCCTCGAGCCCGAAGCGGGGGTGGTGGGACTGGGCGTCCGCGCGAGCGGGAGCACGGTGGTCCAGGTCGGCAGGGAGCCCGCGCGCTTTCCCCTGCTCACGGCCCGGGGAATCAACCACGCTCTGATCTCCCCGGTCCCGGTCGCTGGCTGCGTTCGGGCCCTGCTCTTGTTCGGGAGCCGAGCGGCCCTAGGGGGGGACGTGGCCGGTTTTGGCGCGGCCCTCGACCGGGTCGCCGCGGGCCTGGAGAGCTTCATCGTTCGGCGGGAGATCCAGCGTGACCTCGAGCGCACTCAGGTCGCGCTGCGCCGGGTCACGCGGACCACAGACACGCTCTTGTTTACGATCTCGCCCCGCCCCGACGCGCGCCTGACCTTCATCTCCGATGGGAGCTTCGAGCAGCTGGGGATCACGGCCGAGGAGCTGAGCGCGGACCTCCACACCTGGCTGCGCCACATGGCCGCGGAGCACCGGCCCCGCTGGGTCAGCGCCCACCTGCGGGCGACGAGCGAGGGCGTGGCCACCTGTCGCTACGCCGTGGACATCCCGGGGCGCGGGCGACGATGGCGGGAGGACGAGCTGCGCCGGGTCGACGCGACCTGGGAGCTCGTCGGCACGAGCCGCGACGTGACCCGAGAGCAGACCGCAGAGATCGCTCACCTCCAGACTCGGGCCGCCCTGGACGAGCGGGAGTCCCAGCTCCAGGCCGTGTTTCAAGACGCCGAGGTCGGGATCGCCGTCGCCAATACGGAGCTCGAGACCATGGAGCTCAACCGTGCTGCCTGCGACCTGGTCGCGGGCGCACCCGGGGCCGACCCGACCCGCTGCCTGGCGCTCCTGGATACGCTGCTCGAGCCCATGCACTCACGGATCTCCTCGCTCGAAGCGGGCGAGGCGACCCGGGAGCTGCTCGCCCTTCCCCGGGAGGGTGGGGAGCCGGCCTTTGCCGAGGCCTGTGTCCGCCGGGTGCCGACAGAGGGGGCGCCCCTGTACAGCGTGGTGCTCAGCGATGTCACGGCCGCCCACCGGACCCAGGTCGCGCTCGAGCGGGCCCGGCTCTCGGCCGAGCAGGCCAGCGCCGCGAAGAGCGAGTTCATGGCCACGGTCAGCCACGAGGTCCGGACCCCGCTCAACGCGATCTTGGGCATGACCGACCTCGCCCTCGAGGCCCGTTCACCCGAGGAGATCCGTGCCCACCTTCAGAGGATCCGCTCCAACGGTGACCGCCTGCTCGAGATGCTCCGCGATGTGCTCATGCTCGCCCAGATCGAGTCGGGAGAGCTGGAGATCCGTCGGGCGCCCTTCGAGCCGCTGGCCCTGTGTGAGCGCCTGATCGAGCGTGCTGGGGCCGAGGCGGAGGCCAAGGGCCTCCACCTGTGGTTGGACTTTGATCCCGAGGTTCCCCAGCGCCTGTTCGGCGACGCGCGCAAGCTCGGCCGGACCATGAACAAGCTGCTCAGCAACGCGATTCGATTCACCGATGCGGGCAGCGTGACCCTGCGGATGCGGCCGACGATCTCGGAGGCGCGAGCCGGGATCCGGGTCGAGGTCGAGGACACGGGCATGGGTATGGACGCGGAGGTCCAGGCTCGTGTGTTCGAGAAGTTTTATCGAGGCGAGACCCGGCTGGGCGCGAACCGGGGCGGGGCGGGGCTGGGCTTGAGCGTGGCTCAGGGTCTGTGTATGGGCCTCGGAGGGACGATCTTGTGCAAGAGCGAGCCAGGGGTCGGGAGCACCTTCTCCATGGAGATCCCAGCCGAGACCGCCTCGGAGGTGTCGAGCATCTACGCGCGCGCGCCCTTGTCGGGGGCCCGGGTGCGTCTGGCGATCGCCGAGCCCATGCGCGAGGCCCTGGTCTCGAGTTGGCTCGAGGCGGCGGGTGTGTGTGTCGACTGTGGAGCGGGGTCGGGGCTCACGCTCACGGACGGACAGGCGGGGGAAGGGGAGAGGGAGAGGGAGAGGGAAGGGGAGAGGGAGAGGACGGTGATTCACCTCGGTCGGGCCCGACCCGGGAGCGACTCGGTGTCGATGGCCGAGCCGATGGTGCCCACGGTCCTGTTGGCGGCGGTGGCCGAGGGTCTGGGTCTGGCGCGGGTGAGCTCGACCGACGGCGCCCCGACCCAAGGCCGGAGCGCCGCAGACCGGGCCGGCCGCACCATCTTGTTGGCCGAGGACAACCCCGACAACGCGAAGCTGGCGATCTATTCGCTCGAGAAGGCCGGGTACACGGTCGAGCATGCGCTCGACGGACTCGAGGCCGTCGAGCGCGTTCGGGCTGGAGCCGAGCCCGAGATGATCGTCATGGATGTCGAGATGCCTGGCTGTGACGGGCTCGAGGCGACGGCCAAGATCCGCGCTCGGGAGTCGGAACTCGGGGCCCCGATGACGCCGATCGTCGCGCTCACTGCCCACGCGGTCCAAGAGGTGCGTGAACGCTGCAAGCGGGCTGGGATGAACGACTACCGGACCAAGCCCATCCAGGGGCGGCGCCTGGTCGAGATGGTCGACCACTGGGTCTTCGAAGCGCCGGGTTTGCTCGTGCTCAGCCCGAGGCCGGCGATTCGGGCCCTCCTGCGCCACTACGTGATCCGGGATGGTCGCTTCCGGGTCGCGTTTGCGAGCGACGCCGCCGAGGCGGCGGCGCTGATCACCGAGTCGATCCCGCACCTGTTGCTGAGCGACCTCCATTGCCCAGGCCTCACCGAGCTTCATCTCTGCCTGCGCGAGCGGGCTCCATACCGGGCGCTGATCGGCCTCGGCGAGCCCCGGCGAGGTCCTGTGGCGGTGGTCCGCATGGTCGCCGAGTCGCTCTGCGCACCCCTCGATCCCCGCCAGTTCTCCGCTTGTCTCGATCGCTACGGCCTGGACTGACGGCGACCTTTTCTCGTTCTGACTGGGGGGAAGGCTGCTGATCGGGAGGGACGCCCCCTTTTCAGATTGAGCGCTCCATGTCCGAGATGCGTGTACTGACGCGAACTTGTCTGTTGTCGTCGACAAAACCAACGATCACCGCAGAGACGACTTCACCAACTCGAGGATACTCATCGAGCTCCCTGCCCCTACCGTTGTCCTCGAAATGGGTGACAAGCAGCACCGCCGGAAAATCAACTCCATCGAGTGCTAGAAAAACGCCAAATGGTGCGAGCTTCAGGACCTTTCCCTGCACAAGGGATCCAAGGGGATGCTCCTCTTTCTGCGTCGTCCATTTTTGCGTGTCGTCCATAGGTTTCGACTCTATTCCGAGCCGGAAGATGACCGGTATTTCTCGAACCACGACCGCCGCTGGGTCAGGGGCTGCTAGCGCAGCTTGTAGCGGTCGAGCTTGCGGTAGAGGGTCGCCCGGCCGATGCCCAGGCGCTTGGCGGTCTGCGTGATGTTGCCGTCACAGGCCTCGATCGCTGCCAGAATCGTGCGCCGCTCCATGTCTTGGATGGACACGGGCGTCCTGGGTTCGGGCTGGGTTCGGGCTGGGTTCTCGGGCTCGAGGCGGGGCTCGACCGGGCCTGGGACGGGTCCTGAACCCGAGCCTGGATTCGGGCTCGAGCTTGGATTCAGGTTTAGACCCGGGTTTGGGTTCAGGTTTGGGTTTGGGTGCTGTACGGGTCTCGGGCCGCTCGGGAGAGGGAGGTCTCGGGCGCTGATCCAGGGGCCGTCGGAGCGGACCATGGCGCCGTGGATCACGTTCTCGAGCTCGCGGACGTTGCCCGGCCAGCTGTGGAGGCAGAGCCGGTCGAGGGCGTCGGGGCGCAGGCCCGAGAGCTGGCGGTCGAGGTCGGCGCGGTGCTTGGCCAGGAAGTGGGCTGCGAGCAGGGGGATGTCCTCGACGCGATCGCGCAGGGGGGGGACCTCGATCGGGTAGACGACCAGGCGGTAGTAGAGGTCCTCGCGGAAGCTGCCGGTGGAGACGGCCGCGCGCAGGTCTCGGTGGGTCGCCGAGACCACCCGGACGTCGAGATCGATGGTTCTCGTCCCACCCACCCGCTCGACACAGCGCTCTTGGAGTACACGCAGCAGCCCGACCTGGGCCGCTGGCGAGAGCTCGCCGACCTCGTCGAGCAACAGGGTGCCGCCTTGGGCCTGTTCGAAGCGGCCCGGGCGAGTGGAGAGGGCCCCCGTGAACGCGCCCTTCTCATGGCCGAAGAGCTCGCTCTCTTGCAGGGACTCGGGGATGGCCCCGCAGTTGATGGCGACGAAGGGTCCAGCGTCGGCGCGGCCGAGCGCGTGGATGGCTCGGGCGACCAGCTCTTTGCCGGTCCCGCTCTCGCCCCCGATGAACACGGAGATCCGGCTGCCGGCGACCCTCTCGATCTGGCGGTAGAGCTCGGTCATGGGCGCCGAGCCCCCGATCATGCCGGGGGCGGCCTCGGTCCGGCTGTCGCTCAGATCCGGGAGCGTGGCTGTGGGCGCACCGCAGACCCTCTTGATATTGGCCAGGAAGGTCGCCCGGTCGAGGGGCTTGAGCATGTAGTCGCGGGCCCCCAAGCGCATACATTCGACGGCGGTCTCGAGGGCGTCGAGGGCGGTGAGCATGACTACGGGGGTGTCCCGCCCCTGTCTCCTGAGCTGGCTCAGGACCTCGATCCCGTCCATCCCAGGCATGCTCACGTCCAGGCACAAGGCCGCAGGTTCAGACTCGGCCAGGGCCCGGAGCACCGACGCGCCCGTGCTGAAGCTCCGGACCTGGTAGCCGGCGGACTCGAGCCACGCGCGGATCAAGAGCTGGACGCTCGGGTCGTCGTCGACCACGAACACTTCGGGGGTGGAGGTGTGGCCGGTCGAGCTCACGAGGCACGGAGTTTAGCGCAAGCTCGATTCACGCGTAAGCTGCGCGGTGACCCGGGCGTCCGCGCGCAGCCCGTTCGGTTCTGAGACAGTCGGTTCCAATTTGAGTCAGGCCGCGAGATTTTGGTGGTCTGTCTGGGCGAGCGCTCGCGCGAGTCCGTTCGGCTTTCGCTGCTCGAGGTGCTGGCATCTGTCTTGCTACGTGGGCGGGTATGTGGACCCAAGCCGGCTCGAACAAGTACATCCTCATCGTCGAGGATGATCCAGGCTGCGCTTCGATAGCGCAGCTGTTTCTGGCCAGCGCCGGCTACGAGCTCGAGATCGTGGAAACGGGCGAAGCCGCCCTCGATCAACTCGCGGCTCAGCCTTACGACCTCGTGCTCTGTGACCGGAATCTTCCCTTTCAGCCGGGGATGGAGGTTCTGGCCCGGGTCCGGGAGTGCTACCCGAATCTGCCGGTGATCCTCATGACCGCCGCGCCCAGTGTCGAGAGCGCGGCCGCGGCCCTCGACCTCGGGGCCGCCGGCTATCTGGCGAAACCACTGCGCAAGCGTGAGCTCTTGCGCGCGATCGAGCGGGCGATCATCCGGGCCGAGCGGGCCGGCGAGAGCCTGCGGGCCCGCTCGGCCGAACTCGCGCGTGAGCGTGAGCTCCGGGAGCTCGACGAGTCCTTCGACCGCGCCCTCGAAGGGCTGTGGATGGCGGCCCAACCAATCCTGACCGCGGACGGCAAGGTCGAGGGCCACGAGTTCCTCATGCGCAGCGTCGAGCCGAACCTGCCCAACGCGGGAGCGGTGTTGGTGGCCGCCGAGTCCCTCGACCGGGTTCATCATCTCGGTCGACGCGTGCGCGCGCTCGTGGCCCAGGCGGCCAAGAAAATTCCCGGGCTCTTGTTCGTCAATATCCATCCCCTCGACCTCCAAGACTCGGAGCTCCTGCGCAACGGGGGTGCGCTGGCCGCGATCGCCCACCGCACGGTCTTGGAGCTCACCGAGCGCACCAAGCTCGACCAGGACGAGGCGTGCTCCATGATCACCTATCTGCGCGCGCTGGGGTTTCGCTTCGCCATCGACGACCTCGGGGCCGGCTACGCCAGCCTCAGCGCGGTCGCGGCTTTTCAGCCCGAGATCGTCAAGCTCGACATGTCCCTGGTCCGAGACATCGGCGAGTCGCCTCGGCAGCAGCGCCTGGTCCGGGCGATCGTGAGCTTCTGTGTGGGCGAGGGGACCAAGGTCGTCGCCGAGGGCATCGAGACCGCCCGCGAGCTCGAGGTCGTGCAGGAGCTCGGCTGCGAGCTCTTGCAGGGCTATTTCCTGGGTCGCCCCGCCCGCCCGGGTCTGCCTCATCCGACCGCGAACGCGACCGCCCACCTCATGAGCCGAGCATCCCTGTAGGGTCTACGCTCGAGTCGTCGACGCGATCCTCACCAACACCCTCGCTCGCGGCGACGCGTGAAGGGCTGTTGTGGCGAGCCTCAATGTTGCCGGCGTCGCCGCCATGGGGCGCACAGCCCGAGCACGAGCAGACCCAGCGCGATCCCGACCGGCGCCTCGTTGCGGCCATCGGCGCTGGAGCACCCGCAGGTCGTGTCGTAGGGGAGTCCGTAGGTGGGGCCCTCCGTGTCGCTCTCGTCCTGCTCGTCTCCCGCCGAGGACCCCGAGCTGGAGCTGGACTCCGTGCTGTCCTCGGATTCAGATTCGGAGCCTGTGCCGGAATCGGAGCCTGTGCCGGAATCGGAGCCTGTGCCGGAAT
>CAYVJQ010000041.1:0-51548 GCA_964451725.1 uncultured Nannocystaceae bacterium
GATCGCTCTGTATCATGGATATGGGAGGGCGGTCAACGAAATCCCTAGTATGTAGTATACATGCCTATTGAAGGTCTAGCGCGGGTTCCTTCTGCGCGGACCGAACGGACTTTCCATGGCACTCGAGACAGGTCTCCAAGGGTTGCGAGTTTTGATCACCGGAGCGTCGGGCGGCATCGGCGGGGCGATGGCCGCCGCTTTCGCCGCCGAGGGCTGCGAGCTGATCTTGCACGCCGGGACCCGGGAACAACCACTGCGTGAGCGCGCCGAGGCTGAATCGTGGACCGCTTGTGTGGGCAGTGGCGACCTCCGTGATCCGACGACCGCGGACGCCATGATCGATCTCGGGATCGAGCGATTCGGGGGCGTCGATGTCTGTATCGCCAACGCCGGAGAATGGCCCGAGGCCGAGGTCCCCCTGGCCGAGCTCGACGACGACCGGATCCGGGAGGTGCTCGAGGTCAACCTCCTGGGCACGATGTGGACGGCCCGCGCGTTCTTGGCGGGGCTCTCGCGGCGCAGCGACGTGCGCCCCGAGGTCGGGGCGAGCCTGTGTATGACGGGCTCGACCGCCGGGCGCTTCGGCGAGGCGGGACACTGCACCTACGCGGTCGCCAAGGCCGGGATGTACGGGCTGCTGCGGACCCTCAAGAACGAGATCGTCGCCCTCGACCCCTATGGGCGGGTCAACCTGGTCGAACCCGGCTGGACCGTGACCCCCATGGCCCGAGCGGCCCTCGACCGACCCGGCAGCATCGAGGGTGTGCTGCGAACCATGCCCCTGCGCCAGCTCGCCCGCCCCGAGGACATCGCCCGCGCCGTCCTCGTGCTGAGCTCCCCGCACCTCTCGCGGCACGTTAGCGGCGAGGCCCTGACCGTGGCCGGCGGCATGGAGGGGCGGGTCCAGTGGGGCCCCGGGGATATCGACGCCGAGGCAGTCAAACGGCGGCTCTCACGAGACTGAGCGCAGCCGTCGAATCGACTGCCTCAGTCCGTGCTGGTCTCGATGGTCTCGTTGCTGGTCTCGACAATCTCGCCGCTGGTCTCGACAACCTCGCCGCTGGTCTCGACAACCTCGATGGTCTCGCGCTGGGTGTCGAATACGGCCAGCGTCCGCTCGGCAAGGCCCGTCCACCGATGGGCGGCGTCCGAGCGCCGAATGGCCCTCTCGATCGCCCGCGGGTCGCCGACGATGATGCACAGCTTCCGCGCCCGGGTCATGGCCGTGTACAGCAGGTTGCGCCTGAGCATGACGTAGTGCTCGGGCAGCATGGGGATGAGCACGGCCGGGAACTCGCTGCCCTGGCTCTTGTGGATGGATATCGCGTAGGCCAGGCGCAGTGAGCCGAGGTCTTTGGTCTCGTAGGTCGCCGCCGTGCCCTCGAAGTCGACGGTCAGGTTGCCGGCGCCGGCGTTGATGCGCAGGACCTCACCGATGTCCCCGTTGAACACCCCGCGCTCGTAGTCGTTTCGGATCTGCATGACCCGGTCGCCGAGCCGAAAGCAACGCCCCTCGGTACCCCGGGGACCCGGAGCCTGCATGCCCTCGCGCTCGCCCGTGTAGCGAGCCTGGAGCGAACGGTTGAAGGCCTCGGTTCCCGCCGCCCCCTTGTGCATGGGACACAAGACCTGAATCTCGCCGACACTGGCGAAGCCGAAGGCCGAGGGGATGCGCTCGGCGGCCATTTCCACGATCTTGTCGTGGGTGCGCTCGGCATCGCCGGCCCGCAGGAAGAAGAACTCGCCCGCGCTGCCGCGGCTGGGCTCGTCCGAGACCAGGCCCTCCCCGTGCAACACCCGGTGTGCGTTGGTGACGATGCTCGACCCCTCCTGTTGACGAAAGATGGTGTTGAGGCGGACCACCGGGATCGGCATGCCCGGCGCCAAGCTGGCCCGAATGAGATCTCGGAGCACGTTGCCCGGCCCCACCGAGGGCAGCTGATCGGCGTCGCCGACCAGGAGCAGACGATTTTGTGGGGTCAGGGCCGTGATCAGAGACTCGGCCAGCTCGAGGTCGAGCATGGAGCTCTCGTCGATGACCACCAGGCCCGAGGGCAGCGGATTGTTCGCGCAGTACTTGAAGGTCTTGGTCTCGGGCTGGACCTCGAGCAGGCGGTGGACCGTGCGCGCAGACTCGCCCGTGGTCTGCTCGAGGCGCTTGGCGGCCCGGCCCGTGGGTGCGGCCAAGAGCAGAGCTTCGCCGGCGGCCGCAGCCACGGCGATGACGTTGGCGACGACCGTGCTCTTGCCCGTGCCCGGACCGCCAGTCAGGATCACCACGCCGTTGCCGGCGACCGCCTCGACCGCGTCGCGCTGGCCGGGAGACAGGTTGTCGGGCAGCTCGCCCACGTCCCAGGCGACGCAGGGGCTGGTAGCGAGCTCGAACAGATGCTCGACCAGGTTGGTCTCGGCCTCGTCGAAGCGACGCAGGAAGTAGAGTTCGTCGGGGCCGCCCTGATTCGTGTGATCCGTGGGTCGCAGGCGCGGAACCAGATCGCCGTCCTCGATGAGACGATCGAGACCCGCCTCGATGCGGGCCATGGGCAGGGACAACACACCCCGGGCGAAGTCCAGGAGCTGCTGGGGCGGGAGGGCGCAGTGACCCTCGCCCTCGGCCTTCTCCAGGGCGTAGAGGATGCCGGCGTCGACACGCTCGTCGCTGTCCATGTCCACGCCCAGCGCTCTCGCTATCTTGTCTGCGGTGGTGAAGCCGATGCCCCTGACCTCGCGGGCGAGCCGGTAGGGGTGGTGCTCGAGCATGGCCATGGCCCGGTCGCCGTAGCGCTTGTGGAGGGCCTGGCTCAGGCGCGGGGTGACCTCGAGCTCGAGCAGGCGGTTCTCGAGCTCGGCCATCGGCCCGCGGCGCTCCTCGTGGTAGGCGGTCACGTTGTCGAGGGTCTTTTTCCCGAGTCCGGCGACCTCGAGCAGGCGCCGGGGCTGACGATCGAGGATCTCCAGGGTGTCGAGGCCGAAGCGCTTGACGATCCGCTCGGCCATGACCTCTTTGATGCCCGGGTAGGTCTTGAGGCGGGCCACGATCTGTACGGTGGTCGTGGGTTGGCGCAGCTTGAGGTGCTCGAACTGAAACTGGCGACCGTGGGTGGGGTGTGTGGTCCAGCGCCCATGCACGCTGACCTCCGCCCCCTCCTCCACCCCCATCGTCCGGCCCACGAAGGTGATCAGCGCCGGCTCGCCCTGGACGTGGGCCTTGAGCACGGTCCAGCGTGACTCGGCCGCGTGGAACACCACGCGCTCGACCACCCCCTCGAGCAGCTCGAGGTCGGCGAACTTGCGACCGCCGGCCGCCCTGTCGCGCTCGGACATGGACCGCAAGCATCCAGCAAGCCCGGCCGCAAGGCAAAGCTCGATCACAGGGCGCGTTGGCCCAGCTCCCTCTGCGCATTTGCCCCGCTCGGTCTGCGAACCAGGTCGCTCAGGGCAGCGCCCCTGGACTCGAGCGCCCCTCCGGGTGGGCGCGCCAGCGAGCGGCGAGGTCACAGCCGCTGCCATCGCTGACCACGCTCCGCCCGCCGTGGGCCGCGGCGTGGGTGTCGATCCAGTTTCCGTAGGTGGCCAGGGGGATCGGGCGGCCGTCCTGTGGATCCGCGGTCCACAGGGTCACCGGCTCGCCCGCGTTCTTGAGCCCGGAGCTGCCCAAGCTGGCCGCGGAGAGCCGGACGATGGTGGCGTTCGCAGCCGGGGGGCTGTCTCCCCCGGGGTCGGTGCTCGGCACCCAGGAGCCGCCCACGACGACCACCAGCGCGCCGATCTCGAGGCTCAGCTCGGGCAGGGGATCTCCGGGCGGGCCATCCCCCGAAGCCCAACGCTCGAGCAGGACCGCGGGGCTGAGGTCCGAGAGCCAGAGGCCCTCGAGGATGAGCTGCCCGGATGTCCCCGAGCGACCGTCCTCGCCCCCGACCCTGAACTCGACGAACTCGGCGCCCGGCTCCGGACCCAGCGGGTTGGCGAGGACCTCCGTGATAGCGAGCTCGGGCAGCGCCGGATCGAAGGCCTCGCCAGCGGGGAGCTCCCCGACATAGGTGCTCTCGTTGCCGGCCCAATCGCGCAGCGAGAGCGACCAGGCCAGGACCGCCCCCGGTTCGCGGGCCTCGGCACGGACCCCAATCCAGTCCAGACCCGGCTCGAGGCTGCGCTCGCGCGTCCTCTCCTCGACCTGCAGCGAGGCCTGGGTGGGCCCGTCGGCGCGCACGGCCAAGACCACACAGCGGCCCGAGGTCCAGGCGTCGAGGGTCGCGCGTGGGGGCGCCAGGTCGGCCCCGGGCCCGGTAGCGAACGAGGTCTCGCCCACGAGGCTGGGCAGGCGCGCGGGCCGACCGAGCCGGTCGACGAGCGGGACACAGGCATCGAATCCAGCGCTGGCGGCCCGCTCGCTACCTGGCCGCCCCTCGGGAACCCCGACCACAGGTCCCCGCGGCCGGTAGCGCTGGCCAGCGCGCAGGCTGCCCGAGACCGGCGACATGCGGACACAGGTGCCCCGTACCCAGCCGGGGCAGGCCCGCGCGTCGGTGAGCAACCCGACCGGCCCTCCGTCGTCGGGCTCGAGCCACAGACATGCGTCGGGCTGGGGCAGCGGCACGGGGGGCGAGACGGAGAGCTCGACAAAGGCGAGGTTGGTGGGCACGGCGCTCGCCCCCGACGACGGAGAGACGAGCGCGGGCTCGGGACCCGCGCTCCCCCGCCCGGCCGTCACGAAGGTCTCGCCCCATGCCTGGACCGCCCCCGACTCGTCGACCACAGGCGCCCCGCTCCTGTCCCGCAGACCCCCGAGCACCAGGCTGTAGCGCGTGTGTGCGGACAGGGGGCGGAGCGGCTGAACGACGAGCTCGCCGAGCTCCTGCTCGAGCCCGCCCCCGATCCCGATCCCGGTCCCGAGTTCGAGGGCCGCCCCACCATGAAACTCCCCGCGCTCGAGCGCACGCCAGTCGGTCGCCGACAGGGGGTCCTCCCAACAGCGCCCGCGCGCGCACACCCCCGGTTCACACACTGGCGTCCGCCGACAGTCTCCGACGACCTCCCACGGGACCAGCCCGACGGTCCCCGGTCCGACGCTGTCCGGATCGAGGGGCTCGCTGAACTGAACGCGCAAGGTCGGGACCACGGTGACCTCCACCCGGCTCCCGGGCAGCGCGGCCTGGACCACGCGCGGACCCTCGAGGTCGGCCTCCGCGACCTCCAGGCACGAACAGGCGAGCGCCAGCGGGAGCAACCCGACGCCCAACCCACGGCCGAGGCTCCGACCTCGCCGCCCGCGGGGAGCTTCAGTGACGCGCCTCCCAGGCGAACAGCCGAGCGCAGTTTTAAGGAGGGGTCGAGCGGGCCGCCGCCCATCGGATACAGCACCAGTTACGGCGGGCATGGCAGACATGGAGGGACGAGAGTCGGTGGGTCGCACACCCTCCTCTTCGGCCCGGGCCCCCTAGGCCTTGCACGCCCCCCGCAGGGACACCCAGAATCTCGCTTGTCCGGCCGCGAGTTCCATGTCAGGACACGGGGTCTAGAAAGTCGAGTCGAGCCGCCATGACCAACAAAGACCCACTTCTGCACGAGATCCTGGCCATCGAACAAGAGCTCAAGGCCGGCGCCGAGCGGACCCGGACCCTGCTGATCGAGACCTTTCGCAGCAAGCAGAGCCACTTCACGGGGATCCGTCGGACCTTCCGCCCCTTCGCCGTCGACGAGCACACCAACAGCGACGCCGGCGAGCGCCTCGAGGCCGAGACCCGACTTGCGAAGACCGTCACCCACGAGCTCGACCAGGCCCTGCGCGAGGTCGGCAAGGCCATCGACGTCGGCTTTCAGGTCGACGAGGCCAACACCCGGGCCAAGGCCGACATCATCGTCGATGGTGAGGTCCTGCTCGCCGACGTCCCTGCGACCTTCCTGCTTCAGTTCGAGCGCCGCCTCCGGGAGCTCCGGGCCGTGTTCAAAGAAGCCCCGACCTTCGACCCGGTTCGGGTCTGGAGCGTCGACCCCGGCGCCGACCTGGAGCACGTGCTCCGGGCCGAGCCCGTGACCACGATCCGCAAGCAGCGGACCCGCAAGTACAACGTCATGGTCGAGGCGACCAAAGAACATCCGGCCCAGGTCGACATCGTCGAGATCGACGAGCCGGTCGGCGAAATCCGCTCCTACGAGTGGACCGGCATGCTGTCCACGCGCAAGAAGAGCGCGCTGCTCGAGCAGCTCGACAACCTGCTCTCCGCCGTCAAGCAGGCCCGCTCGCGAGCCAACACCGTGCGGACGGATCCCAGCCACAGGGCGTCGAAAGTCCTGCGCGAATTCCTGCTCGCCCCGCTCCAGGACTGAGCGAGCACACACGAGTTTGATGGTGCTACCATCAAAGAGTTACGGGTCTAGGCTCTGATTCATCCTGATTCTCAGACTGACCAGACGCCGCCCGCCTCTCCGGCGGATCGACGGACATAAGGCTGACACCCGTAGTCTCAACCCCGGACCTGCTCCGCATGCACGAGGACCTTTTCGGAGATCACACGGAAGCGGGAGTTCGAATCTCCCCCGATTGTAAGTCGGTAGTCCAGCGGTAGGACACCGTGATCACTCGATCTTCACGTGCCCCCTCGGGCCATGAGCTCCCAGGTCCAGTAGAAGTTGGCCAGTGGTAGGCCGCCACCCTCACAAGATGGAGACCGCGAGTTCGATTCTCGCCTTCTGCCGGGCACACCCTCCTACAGGGGTGTGCCCACTTATTTGGGCCACGAATTATTAGGGCCGCGAATTATTGGAGCCGCGAATTATTGGGGCCGCGACTGAAGACCGATCACCCGATCGAGGGCCTGGCTGCGGCCCTCGGCGCCCCCGAAGGAGCGCCCCCCATCGAGGTAGCGGTGGGTCGCCCAAAAGTCTCGCGGGTCGTCTCGGAGCCACAGGGCTCGTCCGCCCCCCTCTTCACTGAGCCAAAACTCGGTGCTGGTCGGCTCCTCCCGCAGATCGAAGAACAGCTCGATCTCGTCGCCGGTGATCCGGTAGGTCAGCGACTCGGTGCTCCAGTCGTCGAAGTCCCCGCGGTGGAACCAACCCACGCCGCGCCCGTCGAGGGCGGTCGCTGCGAGCTGATACATGTGGAAACCCGAGCCACCGGTCGCATAGTTGCGATAGTCGATCCACATCCGGTCGCCGATCCCCGGCTGAGCCTGGGGCGAGACCTCTGCCTGGCTCTCGGCGGCGGCCGCCCACCACCGAGCCGCCGTTGCGGCCACGTCGATGTCGGAGGTGGCCCGACGGTAGCGGGCCCCCGACTCTCGCGGGTCCCTCGTCATGCTCAGCCAGCTCGCCCCGCTCCCGTCTTCCTCGATACTCACCCGGGTGGTGTGGACCTCGCCCGACTTGCGAAAGCGCAGCTCGAGCTCATCCCCGTCGACCCTGTAGTCGAAGCTGTGGGTGTGGGTGAGGCCGACCTTGCCGTAGCGATACAGGCCCTTGCCGTCGCCGTGGAAGTACCAGAACCGGAGCGCTGAGCCCTCGCCGCCGCGCTCGTAGCGAGCCCACAGCCCGCGCAGCTGATCCGTGTCTGCATTCTCCCCCTCGCGCGCGGAGACCCGCGGCGCCTCGGTCCCGACCGGGGCCACCGAAACAGGCGCACAATCCCTGCACGCGCTCGCCTGGCTCTGCGCTCGGCCCTGCCCTGGGGTTCCGGGCAGCCCCTCGACCCAGGAGCACAGGGCCATCGCCGCCAAGAGGGAGGCGCCGGCGAGGACGCAGGGCGAGCCCAAGTTGCTGGGGGCACATCGAGGCATGGCCCGAGTGTACCCCTCCAACCCACCCCCGCCGGGCCCGGCCCGCCGAGCGTCGAGATTGCGCCCTCCCGGTCCGCGAGCGAGCATCCCTGGGTGCCCGCTGAGCTGCCCTCGCCCCTCCCCGAGCCCCGATATGTCCTGGCCTCGGCCTCTCCCCGCCGGGCCGAGCTCCTGGCCCGGGCGGGCCTCGACTTTGAAGCTCGCCCCGTCGACTGCGACGAGAGCTGGCGGCCCGGGGAGCCGCCCGTCGACTACGCCCGGCGGGTCGCGGCAGCCAAGGCCTCGGCTGCGGCCGAGCTCATTCTATGTGAAGCGCCCGTCGACGAGCGCGGCCTGATCATCCTCGCTGCCGATACGACAGTCTGGCTCGACCCCAGCGGCGCCCCCCTGGGCAAACCCCGAGACCGGGAGCACGCACGTCGCATGCTCCGCGCCCTGACCGAGGGTCGCCAACACTGGGTGACCACCGCCTGCGTCATCCTGCGTTTCGGCCCTGGAGAGGACCCCGCCATAGCCGAGCACAGCGAGGTGGTCGAGACCACCGCGGTCCACATGCGAGCGCTGAATACAGCCGAGTTTGAGGCCTTCATCGGGCCCTACCTCGAGCGCGCAGCCTGGACGGACAAGGCCGGGGCCTACGCGATCCAGGGCCAGGCCGCGGCCTTGGTCACCCGGATCGAGGGCAGCTACACGGCCGTCGTCGGCCTCCCCCTCGCGCAGGTCGTCGCCCACCTGGCGACCCTCTGACTCTCCCCGGGGCCGATTTGGGGCCGAAGCCAAGAGCACCGCCGGGCTTCCGACGCGGCATCGCAAAACCCGGCCTCGCCGTACGTGAGATCCAGGCCTCTCGGATCTGGAGTCGCGTGCTGTCGGGGTGCCGAATCCCGTGGCCGGGGACGACACTCAGGGTTGGGCGATCGCCTAAACAATTCTCGGAAACATAGGTGAAAACAGTAGGTTACATCCGGATACACGACCCCCCTCGTGGCTCCCGTAACCCGCCGTCAAGAGTTGAAAAATACCGGGTACAGCGACCGTTGAGCCCCTCGCCCGCGACCAGAAATCCAGCCCAAGCCGGTCCGATGGGGCCCACCACCGGCTGCTCGATCTGTTACCACCGGGCCGTGAGCCGCGTGCGCCCGCTCTTGGTCCCCGCCCGCACCCAGGGGCGGGCGGTCAACCTCCGCTTCGACGAGGCGCTGGTCGAGGCCCGACCGAGCGACACCCTCGCCAGCGCGCTGATCGCCGCGGGCGTGCTCATGACCAGCCGCTCCCCAAAATATCGGCGACCCCGGGGCCCCTCCTGTCTCAGCGGTGACTGTGGGACCTGTCTGGTCCGGGTCGACGGCCGCCCCAACGTCCGCGCGTGCATGATCCCGGTCCGTGAGGGCATGCGGGTCACCGCTCAAAACAGCTACCAACCCAAGCGCCTCGACCCGACCGCCCTGGTCGATACGATCTTTCCCGGCGGCATCGACCACCACCACCTGATGGTTCGGCCCCGGATCGCCAACCAGGTCATGCAGGAGCTGGCCCGCAACCTCACCGGCTTCGGCGAGCTCCCAGAGGGCATCGACGAGCGAGCTTGTGAGCACCTCGACCACGAGCTTCCTGTGGTCGTGCTCGGGGCCGGGCCAGCCGGTCGCGCGGCCTCCCGAGCCCTCGAGGCCGCGGGTGTCGATCACCTGCTCCTCGATCGTCACGCCCGCGTCCACCTCGAGGCCGACCGTCGCGCCAGCGCCGACGCGGCCCACGAACTCCCGACTCGGCTGCTCACCCACGCCGGTGCCTTTGGCCTGTACCCGGGGCCCCTGGCTCGCCTCGAGGGTCCGGGCGAGCCCCTCGATCGGGCCCTGCTCGCAGTCAGCGAGCGACCTGGGGTCAGCGAGGGACACGGGGACGTCGAGCGCCTGCACACCCTGAGGCCCCTGCACCTGATCCTGGCCACGGGCTCGCGCGACTCGATGCTCCCCTTCCCCAACAACGACCTCCCCGGCGTGGTCTCGGCGCGCGGGCTGTTGGCGTCCCTGCGTCGCAGCGATGCCCTCCTGGCCGGTCGCTGCGTCGTCGTGGGAGATGGGGAGCGCGCCGAGACCCTGCGCGCCGCCCTCGACCAACTGCGATCCTCCGCGGCCCCCAAGGTCGCGCGCATCTCCCCTGCCGATGTCGAGCGTGCCGTGGGCAGCGATCGAGTCGAGGCTCTGATCTGTCGGGGCGAACGGATCAGCTGCGCCCTGGTGGCGCTCGCGGGGCCACCGACCGCCGCCCACGACCTCGCCGGCCAGGCCGGCCTCCGGATCGACTTCGACGGAGAGGGCTTTGTGGTCCCCAGCGACGGCGAACATGGAGGCCACTGCGGTGTCCTCGGAGGCACGCAGCTGTGGGCCGCCGGGGACCTGTGCGGGTGGCTGGGCGAGGCCGCTGGGCCCGACGGCGCGGCCGTGGCCGAGCGCGTGATCGCAGCCTTGGCCACCGGGCCCGAAGACCACGGCGAGAGCCGTCGCTACGCCCCGGTCGACCCGCCCGCGCCGCCGCCCCTGCGCGAGCGCGCCGTGGTCGGTGATGCGTTCGCCGACGAGGACCTGGAACCATGAGCGACCGAATTTTTCTGTGCCGCTGCGAGGACGTGACCATGTCCGAGCTCGAGCATGCCCTCGACGCCGGGCTCGAGACCATCGAGGAGATCAAGCGTTACACTGGGTTCGGGACCGGGCCCTGCCAGGGCAAGGAGTGCCTGGCCACGGTCGCCCGAGAGCTCGTTCGCCGCCTGGGTGTACGGCCCGAGTCGCTGCACCCCTTCACTGCTCGACCGCCGGCCGCGCCCGTGTCCTTCGGAGCCCTGGCGACGGTCCCCGATCCGTTCACCGATCCTCCCCCACCGCCGACACCCCAGGCGCCAGCCCGGGACCGGGACCGGGACCGGGACCAGGACCGGGAGTTGCCGTGAAGGTCCACATGGGCAGCGCCCGGGCCGAGCTCGCCCCAGAGCTCGACCTCGCGATCATCGGCGGCGGCATCATGGGTCTGGCCATCGCCTACAACCTGGCCCAGCTCAACGCGCGTCGACGAAGGACCGGGCGGGGTCGCAGCTCGACCGGGTCCCCGCGCCTCGACAAGATCGCCATCATCGAGCGCGCCTACCTGGTCTCGGGCGCGTCGGGCCGCAACGGCGGTGGCCTGCGCATGCAGTGGGGCGACGCGGGTAACGTCGCGCTCATGCGTGAGAGCATCGAGATCTGCCGTCATCTCGCGCAGGAGCTCGGCATCAACCTGTGGTTTCGCCAGGGCGGCTACCTGTTCCTGGCCCGCACCGAATCGGGCGCTCGCCGCCTCCACCGCAACGTCGCCGTGCACGAGCAGGTCGGAGTCAAAACCCGGCTATTGGCTCCGCGCGAGGCCCTCGAGCTCGTCCCCCAGCTCGACGTCTCCGAGGTCCGTGTGGCCGCCTACAACCCAGACGACGGGGTCGTGTTTCCCTGGCCCTTCGTGTGGGGCTACGCAGCCCAGGCGGCGGCCCAGGGCGTCGCCATTCGCACCCACACCGGCGTCGAGTCGCTCACGCCAAGCCCCCGTGGGGGCTTCGATCTGCACCTGTCTACCGGCGAGAGAGTCTGGGCAGCCCGGGTCATCAACGCGACCGGGGCCTGGAGCGTGGGGATCAACCGCGACCTGGGCATCGACCTCCCCAACCACCCCCACCGCCACGAGATCCTCTCGAGCGAGCCCCTCAAGCCCTTCCTCGACCCCCTGGTCGTCGACCTCGAGACCGGCCTCTACTTCTCCCAGAGCACACGCGGCGAGATCGTCACGGGCATCACCTTGCCCGACCCCCCCGGGCTCCCCGAAGACCGGGAGGTCCGCCTGGGTTCGAGCCTGCGCTTCCTCTCCAACGTCTCCCGGGCCCTGATCCGCGTGCTGCCCATCGCCCGTCACCTCCAGCCCCTGCGCCAGTGGTCGGGCCCCTACGACATCTCGCCCGACGGCGACGCCATGGTCGGGCCGAGCCCCGGCCACCCGGACCTCATCCAGGTCTGCGGGTTCACGGGCCACGGCTTCATGATGGCCCCGGCCGTGGGTCGGCTGGTCGCGCGCTGGCTGGTCCACGGGGAGGCCCACCCCATGCTCGAACGCTGGGATCCCTGCCGATTCCGAGATGGACGCGAGCTGCGTCGCGAAGACATGATCATCGGCTGAACTCGAAGCGACAGCGCGCCCACTCAAGTCGGCGGCTCGGTCAGCGGTCGGCCACTCTGCCGGCTGGTTTTTCAGTCACCCGGGTCCTTCTTGGCGGAGAGCGCCGCGAGCCGTTGGCGGTAGGCCTCGCCCCCGGGCAGGCGGCCCGCGGCGTCGCCGGCTTGGACCAACTTCTCCAGCAACCCTCGCTCCGCTGGGCTGCGCTTGTCGAGGCGGTCGGCCTCAGCCAGGCCCAGCTTGCAGGCCGTGATCGCCTCGGGCCAGAGCTCCGCGGTCACGAACAGATCACAGCGCCAGTTGTGCAGCGAGACCCGGCGCGAGTGGGCCTCGGGATAGAGCAGATCGTAGACCCGCCAGGCTTCGTCGTAGGAGGCCCGGGCCTCCTCGTAGCGACCGAGCTGGGTCTGGGCCCGGCCGATGTTGGTCATGGTCACCGCCAGGCCGTTGGATTTGACGCTGTCCGAGGCCACGAAGATCGCCGCGGCGCGATCGAAGTTGACAAGCGCGCCCGCCGGATCCTTAGACAGGGTCAGGTTCCCGAGCGCCTGGAGGACATTCGCAACCTCGGGCGCCTCGGGTCCAAACACCCCCTCGCGGATCCTCAGGGCGGTCCGCAGCGCGGCCTCGGCCTTGCCCCGATCGCTGACCCGACAGACGTTCCCGAGGTTGTAGTAGACGTTGGCGCTGCGCGGGTGCGAGGGGCCATAGACGACCTCGAAGCGCTCGGCGGCGGTCGAGATCAGGGTGCAGGCCTCCCTGTTCCTGCCCTGAGTGGCCCGACCGATGCCCAGGTTCACGAGCAGGTTCAAGGTCAGCGGATCGTTGGGCCCGAGCTCCTCCGCCGCGATCTCGTGGCCCGCGGCGTAGTGTTTTACGGCCTCCCCGTAGTTGCCGGCACGATGCAGAATCGCCCCATAGGCGCTCTCGTAGCGGAGCCGCAGCTCCGGCAGGTCACCCGCGCGGATCAGGGCTCCCTCGGCGGCGAGCGCCCAGGCCACCCCTTCGGTGGCCCGGTCTTGGCGGTAGCCCACGTGGTGCAGGAGCCGAGCCCAGGTCCGCGCCTCTTGCTCGGGATCGTCGAGTTCAGCGGCCAGCGCCAGGGCCTCGCGCAAGCTGGCTTCGGCCCCCGCCTTGTCCCGGGTCTCGGTCTGAGACTGGGCCAGGTCGTGGAGCGCACGCATGATCGTCGGTCGGTGATCCACGGCCCTCGCCTCCGCGACCACGCGCGCGCGGATCGGCAGGCTCTCGTCGAACTTGCTGAGCAGGGCGAGCGCCTCAGCCCGGGCCAGGTCGGCCTCCAGATCGGCGACCAGGCGACTGGTCTCCGGGTCGAGCTCGTCGTATCGGTTCCGGTCCGCGGGTAAGATCGTGCTGCAGCCGGCCGGATCCCGCAGCGAGTAGGCTGCGCCCACGGAGCGCTCGACCATCTCCGCGTCGGCCTCCTCCAGGAGTTCGAGCAGCGCCACGACGTCCCGCTTGCGCTCGTCCAGACATCGAATGCGCAGGTCCATGAGCCGCTCCGACTGGTCGCCCTCGATGTGGGTCGCCCGGCAGATCCTCCCGCGCTGCTCCTGCCACGAGTCGGTCCAGCGATCCAAGGTCTCGCTCACCCCACGCGCGGCGTCGTCGGCGAAGGGCTTGCCCGAGCGCGCGAAGGAGGCCGCGAGCGCAGCCTTGCGATCCTCGTTCCAGTGCTCGTGGATGACCATCCCCACGCCCTCACACAGGTCTCGCTCGCTCGCGCCGAGGTCCTCGCCGCTCCAGAAGGCCAGCCCGAGGCCCCCCGCGATCGCGCACACCCCCGCGGCCCCCATGATCCACCGTCGGCGACGTTTGGCCGGGTCCCGCGCCAGCGCGGCCAAGAGCGCGTTCATCGACGGCCAGCGGTGCCCGGGGTTGGGGTTGAGGCCGCGCTCGAGCACCTTGTGAATATGCGAGGGCACGTTGCGCCCGACCCCCTCTTTGGGCGGCGGGAGCAGCTTGCCGACCCGCATCTTGGCGAGCAGCTCCTCTTGGTTGCTGGCCTTGTAGGGCATGCGCCCGTAGAGCGCCTCGTAGAGGCTCACGCAAAACGAGAACTGATCCGTGAATGGCCCAACCCGCTCTCCCATGTGCTGCTCGGGCGCCATGTAAGCCGGAGTTCCAACCATCCGCCCGACCTTGGTCAACTCGAGGCCGGCGTTCGACTGGAGCTCCTCGATGAGCGCCGCCCGAGCCGGGATCCCGCTGGCGATCAACGCCATCAAGCGGTCCTTCCCCGAGTCCTGTCCGGACCCTGGCCCGGGCTGTGTACCCGTAGCGCCTGACTCTGACTCTGAAAAAGAGGAGGCCTCTCCGCTGTCCTCGAGCGACGCCCACACCTCCCCGACCTCGCGCGACCAATCCCCCTGGCCCCGAGACTTGGCGACCCCGAAGTCCGCCACCCGCACATCCCCCTCTTTGCTGAGCAGGACGTTGGCCGGCTTGAAGTCGCGGTGAATGATGCCGGCGGCGTGGGCCGCCGCCACCCCCCGGCCGGCACGGATGAAACGATCGAGGATCTCCGGCCACGGACGGACCTCCGCCCGGATCCAGTCGCGGAGGTTCGTGCCCTCGACGAACTCCATCGCGATGTAGACTTGGTCTTCGAACACGTCGACGTCGTGGACCGTGACGACGTTGGGGTGGCTCAGCTTGGCCAGGGCCTGGGCTTCGCGAAACAAGCGCTGACGCCCCGCCTGGCTGGCCTCGTCCGTCGACGCCGTGCGCAGCAGCTTGAGGGCGACCTTGCGGTCGAGGTTCGGGTCGTAGGCCGCACACACCAGGCCCATCCCACCCATGCCGATCGCGTCGAGGATGACGTAGCGACCGATATTCGAGGGCCGCGACCCCCCGGTCCCAGGAGCCCCGTCCGTGTCCGCGACCGTCCTCGCTGAGACCGGCTCTCCTGTGTCGATCCTAGACACGGCTGTGCACGCGAGATTGTACCTGCTCGGGGGAGACCAGAATCGGCCGGTGAGACGAGTTTTTTCGATAACCCGCTTAACAGGTTTAACGCACTTTCCTGCTGTCGAGATGATGAAAACAGCATCGAAGCGGCGCCCTCGACGGATCTCTCAGCCTGCACTGAGGCGCAAAACCGGGACGTTTTATCACCTGTACGGTGTTCCCATCAAAATTACCGGCCCAAAGTAGGGCTTTTCGCTTGCAATATATGTGTGTTTCGAAATATCAATATGGCTCCTTCTGAACCGGAGTCCCCCCATGCGCCGTGCCCTCCTTTCTGTCGCCCTTCTGCCCGCCCTCGCTCTGACCCCCGCCTGCAACGCAGGTGAGGAGGAGCCCCTCGATGGGTTTCGCGAGGGTGAAATGCAACTCAATACCAACATCAGGCTCATGAAGACCGAGGAGGGCGGTGGCGACGACGGGACCGTCATCTGGGAGATCCTCGAGGCCGGTGTGTACGCAGGCGAGGCCTCCGACGGCAACCTGCTCATGACCATCGAGGGGACCGACATCTACAACGCCGAGGGTGTCCTGACCTGCTCCGTGTCCGCGAGCTACCTCTCGGGCATCGCCGTCACCTCCTCGGCGACCCAGGAGGTGCTCTACACCGTGCTCGAGAACCATGTCTACATGGGCAAGATCGACATCGGCGGTACGTCCACCGACGAGCAGCGCCACCAGGACGAGCTGGTCCTGACCTTCGTCCAGAACCAGGTCTTCTACGGCAACCTCGACCTATTGGTATACGAGGCCGACAAGAACCTCGAGGCATCGGGCGACGGACAGAAGCTCTTGATCGCCACTATTTTGGGTGGCGACTGCCTCTGAGCGCGAGTCCACGGACAGACTCGACACCACCAGGGCGCCTCGATCGAGGCGCCCTTTATCGTGCCTGGGGTCGTGCCTGGGGTCGTGCTTGGGGTCCAGCGTCACCGCGACTGGGACCCGTCGAAACGCCGGTCAAGCGTGATCGAGGCCGTGCTCACAGGCCAGCGTCCGCTGTCCACGCTGCTCGGCGAACATACGCAGCACGAAGGCCCCCGCGGGTGTCTCACGCAGGCGCTTCGCAAACTCACCGAGAACCGGAGCCTGGTCATCGACCTCCTCGATACTCGGAATCCACGCCCCGTAGCCCTCCCCCGATCCGACCAAGAGGACGATCGAGGCCAGGGCCGCAAAGCTCAAGTCCGCGACCGAGAACTGATCACCACACAGAAACGGGCGACCATCGGCGAGCAGCTCGTCGACCTCGGCGAAGGTCTCGAGCAGGCGGATCCGGGAGCGTTCGCTGCGGGCCGCGTCGACCCCCAACGCCCGGCGCAAACCCGCAGAGATCGGACGTCGGGCCCGGTAGAAGATCGCGGCTTGGACTCGGCCGACCGCGTGTGTGGCGATGTCCCGCATGAGCGAGTCGCTGGGCAAGAGGTGAAAGTAGACCCAGCGCCGGGAGTGCGCGCCGAGTTTGGCCGACAGGGACTCGGCCAGGGCCCAGGCCTCGGGCCGACCGTCGATCGCCCGCGGGTCCCCGGGCTCGAGCTGAGCGCTGGCAAAACGAAGGATCTCCGCCGAGTCCGCGATGGTTTGGGTCTCGGTGATCAACACGGGCGTGCTGAAGCGGGTCGAATTCCTGTCTGCCGCTCCCCCGCCGCGCAGGGCGGTCGCAGCCATGACCCCCGGAAAGTGGAGCAGGGGCATGTAGGGCTGCTCGCTATACGCGAGCCCGCAGCGATCGAGGGCCCATCTCGCGCGCTCGTTGTAGTGCGAGATGCGAATCGTGATCAGTCGCCAGGTCACGCCGGAGGGTACAGCAAGGCTCAGCCAGCGTCCGGGTCGACCAGCCTCGAGATCAACACGGCGACCCCCCCGGCCAGCTTCGCGTGGTCGTCGTCGTCCTCCGCCGCGTAGGGCAGGTGGAGAAAGTAGACGGCCTCGAGATTCGGGTGCCCGCCGTCGGACAGGGCCCGCAGCGCCGCGTAGTGGGTCTCGTTGCAGATGTAGCTGTTCTCCGCCCGGGCCTCCGCAGACCGGACTGTGAACTCCGCGGCCGGCCGGCTCACGGCCGCCGCGATCCGAGCGGCGACCGGGCTGTCTGCGGGCGCCCACAGCTGGTCCGGGTCCCCCTCGGAGATCGGGCCTGTGCGCGCCTGCCCGCGCGCGTCGTCTCCTGTGTTCAGGTTGAAGGCGCCGACCTCGACCTGGAGCGTGTCGCGGCGGTCGTAGATCCCCAGGCCCAGGTTCACGACCACATCGAAGTCGTGTTTGGGAAACGCCTCGAACTCGCCCCAGGTCACCGGGAAGGTCTCGAACTGCCAGTCGATCTCGGGCGCCACGTCCCGCAGGGCCCCGACCAGTGGACCCCTGTAGTCCTCCGGCCGACCCGTGTAGGCCGGGCCGACCAACAGGCGACAGCTGGGGTTGTCCCGGCAGCGCCACAGCTCGGGCGGATCCCCGAGCTCGCGCCAGTCGTTGAAGCCCGTGACCAGGACCCGGAGCCGGTCGTCCGGGGTTCCCCCTGCCCGCTCGGAATCGACGGATAATCCGCCCGGTCCCCCCGCCTCCGGGTGCACCTGCGAGGATCGCTGCGCCCGGCCGACCCCGTCCTGCTCGGAGGTCGCGCAGCCCCCCAGCGACAAACCCAGCGCCAGGCCTAGCGACAGACCCAGAGGGCGATCGGGGCAGCCAGCGCGGAGCCGACGGCCCGCCGGTGTCACCCGCTCTCGCCCCCTCATTCGATCACCCCCCCTCGGCCCTCGGGCCCCGAGTAGGTGGCGTCGGCCGCAGCCTGGCCGACCCCATCCCCGCTGACCCCGAGCTCGACTTCGAGGGCGCCCAGTAGTTTAGACACGTTGTCCCGGGTGCACGCCGCCCCCATCAGCCCGATCCGCCAGACCTCGCCGGCGAGCACCCCGAGTCCACCACCAATCTCGATCCCGTGGACCCCCAACAGGCGGCGCCGGAGCGCGGCCTCGTCGAGACCCTCGGGCAGTCCGACCACGTTGAGTTGGGGCAGGCGGTGGGCCGGAGCGACCCGGAGCGGGAGACCCAGAGCCTCGAGCCCGGCCGCGAGCGCCTCGTGGTGGGTCCGGTGCCGCGCCCAGGCCTGCTCCAGACCCTCCTCGGCGAGCATGCGCAGGGACTCGAAGAGGCCGTAGATCGCGTTGACCGGGGCCGTGTGATGGTAGGCCCGCTTGGCGCCCCCAGCCCAGTAGCCCATGACCAAGCTCAGATCGAGGAACCAGCTCTGGACCGGCACACCCCGGGCCTGAACGGCCTCGACCGCCCGAGTCGAGAACGACACGGGCGACAGACCGGGCGGGCAGGACAGACACTTTTGCGAGCCCGAGTAGACCGCGTCCAGACCCCACGCATCGACCTCGAGCGGCACCCCGCCCAGGGAGGTCACGGCGTCGACGACCACGAGACAGTCCTCCGCGTGCGCCCGGGCCAGGGCGGCCAAGCTCGCCGCGTCGCTCAGGGCCCCGGTCGAGGTCTCGGCGTGGACAAAGGCCAAGACCTTGGCCTCGGGGTGGGCCCGGAGCGCGGCCTCGACCTTCTCTGGGCTCACAGGGTCGCCCCAGGGATCGTCCACTGCGATCGCCCTGCCCCCCGCCCGCTCGACGATCGCGTGCATGCGCCCACCAAACACCCCGTTGCGACACACGATCGCCGTGTCCCCCGGCTCGATGAGGTTGACCAGGCAGGCCTCCATGCCCGCCGACCCGGGCGCCGAGATCGGGAAGGTCAGGTCGTTCTCGGTCCGCATCGCGTACTGGAGCAGGGCCTTGACCCGATCCATGAGCGCGATGAAGGCCGGGTCGAGGTGGCCGATCGTGGGCTGGGCCATGGCCGCCAGCACCCGAGGGTGGACGTCGCTCGGGCCCGGGCCCATGAGCACGCGCCTGGGCGCGACGAAGGGCTGAAGATCGAGTGCTGTGTCGGGCATAGGGGCGCTCTCTTGTACCCGCTGGCCCCTGACCGCGCGAGCGCGTGCAGGACCCCCTCACCGCTGCTAGCGTGGGCGCCATCGGCCGATCCGACATGCCCTCCCAAGACCGACCCCTCATTCGCATCGCCCACCGCATCGAGATCCAGGGGACCCAAGAGGAGATCTTCGACGCCATCGCCGACCACGAGGGACTCTCCGCCTGGTTCCTCCCGCGGGCCCGCGTCACCCTGATCAAAACCGGCGACGGCGACAGGAACGGCCTCGGTGCGATCCGTGAGATCGGAAATGGGCCGTTTGTGGGCCACGAGGAGGTCGTCCGATACGAGCACCCCGACCTGTTGCACTACCGGGTCATCAAGGGCCTCCCGATGCGCCGCCACCTCGGCGTGATCAATGTGCGTCCACTGCGCTCAGGCACCGTGGAGCTGACCTGGGAGGTCGAGTTCGAAGCGACGATCTGGGGCATTGGCTGGGTCCTGCGCGCTGTCGTCGATGGTGCCCTGAAGAGCGGCTTGGCTCGACTTCCAGCTCACCTCGAGGCGCTTCGACGGGCCTGACCGAGACCCCCGCAGGCCCTGCGCTTGCGAGCCGAGTCAGGGACCTCTACGGTCTGGGCCGTGCTTCGTGCCCGAGCAGACGGCGTCGAGATCGACATCCACGCCGCCCCCCGCGCTTCGAAAGACGCAATCGCCGGGCGCCACGGCGACCGCCTGAAGATCCACCTGCGGGCGGCCCCCGTCGACGGCCAGGCCAACGCCGCGCTGATCAAATTTTTGGCCAAGCAGCTCGGCCTGCGACAGGGGGATCTCGCGTTGGTGCGTGGGCACAGCGGCAAACGAAAATGCGTGAGTGTGCGGGGCCTCGACGTCGATCAGGTCCGGGCGCGCCTGGGCCTCGGGCCCGAGCCGTCGTCCGCGGGCGATGCGAAGCCCCTCGCTCTGGCCGTCGCCGCTCTGGGCGGTCTCCTGAGTCTCGGTTGCACGGAGCCCCGGGAGCTGCCGGTCACCGTGCTCTTGCCGGCAGACAGCAGCGATCTCGAGCGGGCCGACAACGCGAGCATCGTGCTGCGCCCGAGCGGGACCACCTACACCTTCGCGGTCGACGGCCTCGACTTCGCCCTCCAGCTCGAGGGTGAACCCAGCACCGAGGTCCAGCAGCTCGAGCTCTACCTCGCCGAGGGCGACACCCTGCTCGCCTGGGGCTCGACCTCCGGCCTGGTCACGGCCGGCGCCGACATCGGCCTGGCCCTGTTCCTCGGGCGCCCCGGCCGACTCTCGACCTGGCCGTCGGCGATCGAGGCTGCCGACCCCGACCTGCTCGCTACCCGGGCCCTCGGTCGCGGCATGCTCCTGCTGGAGACCAACGGCGACGCGTTTTTGCTCAACCAGTTCACGCTCGAGCTCGAGTCCGGTGCCAGGGCTCCAGACGCCGCGCTCGCGGCCGGAAGCGAAGACGGCGGCCTGTTCTCGAGCCCCGGCGGCAGCGTGATCCGCCTGGTCTACGAGACCGTCGAGCCCGCCGCCTGGCGCTACGATCCGAGCACCGACGCCTGGACCACCCTGACCGTCGACGGCGCCGGAGACATCGGTCTGCGGCCGGGGGCCGCCACGCTCGTCGACCCGGATGGGAGCCGCCTCTACATCCTCGGCGGCGGCCTCTACACCGACGCGATCGCCATCGACCTGGAGGCCGTCGACGGTCGCCTGGGCGCGGCCTCCGTGCTCGGCTTCAATCTCGACCGCCCGCGCCCAGGCGGCCGCGCCCTGTGGCTGGCGAGCGCCGACGATCCGAGCGCCGACGCGCTCGTCGTGGGCGGGGGAGACGACCCGGACGCGCTCGCCCCGATCGCCGTCCTCGCCAGCACCGGGGCGAGCATCGGCGAACCCACCGCGCCATGGACAGGCATGGGTTGCGCTCTGTTGCAGGGCCCGAGTTTCGCCGACGAGAGCCCGGGCTTCGCACCAGACTCCGTCGTCCGCTGCCTCGGTGGCACACGCGACGGGGCGCCGACCCGCGCCGGCCTGACCATCCGCAGCTCCGCCGACACACCCACGGTCGAGATCCAAGAGGATCTCTCGCCCGTGCCGATCCCTGAGCCCCTGATGTTCGCCGATCCTGTCGCGGTGTATGCGCAAGGCGAGGGGCGGTGGCTGCGGGTCGACCGGGCCAGCGGCGAGCTGGATGAACCGGAATCCTCCGCCCTCCGGGGCCGGGGAGGACATTTAGTTTCCCTGGCTACAGGTGTTACCTTCCAGGTCGGCGGCGTCGACACTGAAGGCGCTTCCCTGGATCGTTGGCAGGTCTTCACCCCTGCCCTCGAGCCCTGAATCTTCCGGCGGGGCCTCGGCCCACCGACGTCACTGGAGACCTTCCCTCTGCACGTCGGCCAGCGCTGGCCAACCCGACTACAACCCCCCCGACACCCCACCTGGGGTCGCGACCACGGAGCTGCGAATGGCGGACACGCTCACTGTCAAAGACAACCGAACTGGCAAAGATTACGAATTCCCGATCACGGACGGCACCGTGCGCGCGGATGCGTTCCGGAACATCAAGGTCAACGACGACGACTTTGGGCTGATGGTCTACGACCCGGCCTACAAGAACACGGCTTCATGCCGATCGGCGATCACCTTGATCGATGGCGACAAGGGGATCCTCCGCTATCGGGGCTACCCGATCGAGCAGCTCGCAGAGCACTCGAGTTTCCTCGAGGTCTCCTACCTCTTGCTCTGGGGCGAGCTCCCCACCAAGGACGAGCTCGACGAGTGGGTCGACGAGATCACCCACCACACCTACGTGCACCAGTACCTCATCCGAGGCATGGAGGGCTTCAAGTGGGACGCCCACGCCATGGGCAAGATGGTCTCCATGCTCGGCACGCTCTCGACCTTCTACGGCGACAGCAAGCAGGTCCGTAATCCGCAGGTCCGCCGCGAGCACATCGTCAAGATCATCGCCAAGATGCCGACGATCGCCGCCTGGTGCTTCCGGCACATGAACGGCCGGCCCTACATCTACCCGGACAACGAGCTCAGCTACGCCGGCAACTTCATGAACATGTTGTTCCGCATGGCAGAGCCGGCCTACACGCCGGACCCGGTCATCGAGAAGGCCCTCGACGTGCTGTTCATCCTGCACGCCGACCACGAGCAGAACTGCTCCGCCAGCGCGGCGCGTGCGGTCGGATCGGCCGAGACCGATCCCTACTGTTCGATGGCCGCGGCCTCCGCGGCCCTCTACGGCCCGCTCCACGGCGGCGCCAACGAGGCCGTGCTCCGCATGCTCCGGGAGATCGGTAGCCTCGACCGGGTGCCCGAGTTCATCAAGGGCGTGAAGAACCGGGAGCGCCGGCTCATGGGCTTCGGCCACCGGGTGTACAAAAACTACGACCCGCGCGCGCGCATCATCAAGGGCCTCGCCCACGACGTGTTCGCTGTCACCGGCAAGAACCCGCTGCTCGAGATCGCCATGGAGCTCGAGAAGATCGCGCTCGACGACGAGTTCTTCGTCAGCCGCAAGCTCTACCCGAACGTCGACTTTTACTCGGGGCTCATCTACCAGTCGATCGGCTTCCCGGTCGAGTTCTTCCCGGTCCTGTTCGCCATCCCGCGCGCGGCCGGCTGGCTCGCCCAGTGGCAAGAGATGCTCTCCGATCCCGAGCAGAAGATCGCTCGTCCACGGCAGATCTACATCGGCGCAGACGAGCGTGCCTACGTCCCCATGGACAAGCGCTAGCAGCCTCGCAGCGAGCGACGTTTGCAAAAGCCCCCGCTTGCGGGGGCTTTTTTGTGGCTATTCGGTCTCGGGCGGCGCTCTGTCCAAAGTGTCGAGCCCATCCAAAATGCTCTCGAGGTCGGCGTCGACACCGTCGAGACCGCTCAGCCAGGTCGTCGCCTCGAAGGGCTCGGTGAACACTCGGCAGGTCGCCGCCGCGCCCAAGATCTGGGTCGACATGGACGTGACCAACGAGCGCCCGAAACTCAGCTGACTGCGCTGGCAATCCATCACCCAGGCGGCCGCCTCGACCCGGGGACCACGGCCGAAGTGGTCCGCGTACACCGCCCGCACGGGCTCGGACAGCGGTGGAAACGGCTGGCCGAGCCACAGCAGCAGCACCATCGACTCGAAGTGCTCACACATGCGGACGTAGGCCTGGCCCTCGCGCCGCGCCCGCTCGACCGTCGGCGGACAGGGGTGATAGAGGATGAACACCCGCCCGCGTACGGCTGCCAGCCCGCGCGGAAGGCAGACTCCGCCCGTCTGCCCCCAACCGTACTCCGTCGCTATCATCGACCCAGGCTACCGAGTCTCGCCGGCTCCGGGGCCCCGAACTCGCAACTCTCGTCCAGGGCCTTCCCCGGGCGTCTGGTCGCTCGCGGCCGAACCGCGGGTCCACTCGCGGCTGGCCTATCCCCACTCCCGGGGGCCCGGTCACCATCCTCGCAGCCGGCGGCAAAAGACCTCACGGCGCCCCGCTCGACCCTGGCATCCGAGGGCCGCGTAGCTGAAACTCGCAGTACGCCCAGGACAGCGTTTCTGCGCCTCCGCCTGAGCCTCGGATGCCAGGGTCTGGGAGGGCTCAGGGGACGACCAAGGCCGCGAGCTGGGTGAGGGCCCAGTCGACGCCCTCGCTGTCGGGGCGGTGGATCTCGGTGTGATCCTCGCTCTGAGACTCGAAGCGGATGATGCCCTCGCTGCTCCCGTCGAGGCGATGGTTGTCGTCGTCGTCGGGGACGGGGAGGAGGATTCCGGGCATCGCCTGGAGCTCGAGGTTGTAGGTCAGCGAGTCGGGGATCACATCCTCGACGTCCTGCGCACCATCGACTCCCGGGACCAACCAGGCAGCCTCGGCATCGCCGATATCGAACGGCCAGGTCACGCCGTAGGCGTCGTTGTAGGCCGCGATGGTCCCAGCCCAGTCGTCCCCAAAGTCGAACAGGATGTTCTCGCCCTCCCAGCCCAGCGACTTGCCGTCGAAGTCGATGGCGACCTCGACGGAGAGGTCGTCGACGACGTGCAGGGCCGTGTGCGCCCAGACGACGCCGTGAGAGTGGGCGAGCACGAGGACCTTGGTCGGGTCTTCAAAGTCGGCGACCCAGGTGTCGCGGATGAACTTTAGATCCTCGTGGAGCTGTAGGAAGCCGTAGACGTAGGGCTCGCCCTCGCCGGGGAGCAGCTCGTTGGTCTCGGTGTCGCGGTTGTAGAACTCGTCGGCGTAGGCCCACTGCTGCGTGCTGTAGCCCCAGGCCTCGAGGGCGTCGGCGAAGCGCGCGGAGGTGCCGTTGGCCTGGAGGTATTCGTGGTTGGTGCCTGGGACGTCACAGGCTGGGGGGATGCAGTGCCCCGAGACCGAGATCACGACCCAGTCGGGGGCATCGGCGGGCTTCAGGTTCGGCCCCTCGCTCTCGCTGCTGTCGTCGTCGCCCGTTTCTCTGCCGCGGCCCTCGGTGGAGTCGCTGGTCGAGTCGGTCTCGGAGGGCTCGCCCATCGACTCGCCCATCGACTCGGACTCGTCGCTGAGCTCCTCGGTGGTGCCGAGGGCGAGCGTCTCGGCGTCTCCCATCTCCGGAGTGCTACAGCCGATCAGCGCTCCAAAACACAGCCCCGTACCCAGTAGGCGATCCATGACCCGGAGCATACAGGCGCGGTCGACGGAGAGACCTGCCCCCCCGAGCGGCAGGCCGGCCTTCCCACCCCTGTGTCGGCTGGATGCCGAAAGCTCGTCGCGCGGGTTGGCGGCGAGAAGCTCGGCCAAACCCTGACTGGGCGTTTTGACCAGCGTCTCTGCGTGGCTCACGCGATTTCTTTCTGCGAGCCCACACCCCTCTGATATGGAGTCTGGGCGTGCTCGCTGCCCGAGTCGCCCGCTCCTCGACAGACACACCCCCTTTGAGATCCCCATGGACCCCGAGCTCGTCTTCTCCATCGTCAATGCCCTGCCCATGCCGATCTGGCTGACCTGGGTGTTCGCGCCCAAGTCCAAGCTCGCGCGCTACTTCGCCGACGCCCTGTGGCCATGGCTGATCCTCGCGGCCATCTACTTCACCCTGATCGCCTACGCCCTGACCTCGCCCGGCACCAGCGGCGACTTCTCGACCCTCGCTGGCGTCATGGCGCTGTTCGACAGTGAGTGGGCCACCCTCGCCGGCTGGACGCACTATCTGTGCTTCGACCTGTTCGTAGCCCGCTGGATCATCCGCGACGCGCCCGAGGCCGGCTACAAGCTCAGCCCGATCTTCATCCTCACGCTGATGTTCGGCCCGGTGGGGCTGCTGGTCTACGGCTCGCTGCGGGGCCGGCTGGCCGGGGAAGAGGCCGCGAAATGAGGCTCCACGCCCCGGCAACCGCACGACGCTCGGCGACCTCGACGCGCTGCTAGGCGCCCACACGGACGATCACCAGGGTCTTGCGAACCCCGTCGCGCTCGAACAAGAGCTCGGCCTGCTCTCGCCCGTGGAGGGCATCGCCGAGCACTCGCAGGGCGTCGAGAGAGCGCAGCGGCGTGCCGTTGATCTCGAGCAGCAGATCGCCGTCGCGCAGCCCCAACAACATGGGAACCCCGCCCTCCCGGACCCGGCTCAGGCGCAGACCCGGCCCGGTCTCCCCTTCGCTCGGCGCGAGCATCATCTCGCGGACGAGCTGGCGCGGGTTGGCGGCGAGGATGTCGACGAAGGCCGCCGACATCTCGCAGCGCAGCTCCCGACACCTGATCGCCTCGGCCGCGCCCGCGATCGGCTCGTAGCGCACACGTTTGCCGAGCTCGGCCCCCTGCTCCATCCCAGCCTCGGTGAGCTGCCCGAGCTCCGTGGCCACCCTGCCCAGTTCGAACTCGAGCTGCTCGCGGGCCCGCTCCACCCGGGCATCGATCTCGAAGCGCTCACGGACGTCGGCGAACTCCTCTTGCGCCCCACTCGCCGCCCGCTTGGCACCCCGGTGGGCGCGCTGACCGGCGGCCTCCGCCAGCTCCCGGGACTGCTCGGCAGCCTCTGGCGTACACGCAGTCAGCAGTGAGCCCAGGCCCAAGCCGGCGATCGAGAGGCGGCGCATGTCGGCAGCATACTTCGATCCTCGACCCGGGGCGCCGGACCGAGTCCAGGCCCAGCCGAGCGCTCGCCATCCCCGAGACATCCCCTCCCGAGACTGGGACCGTCGACAGGCTGATACGCTCGGCGCGTGTCGACGGCCGAAGCTCCCTGGTCTGTGCCCGCTCTGGCCGTGCCCCGCGTCGAGTCCCGCCGCCGCGACACCGATGGGGCCCTGATCCTGCGCAGCGCTGTGCCCTTGGACCCCTATCCCCGCTGCCTGGGCGACCTGCTCGTGGCCGGGGCCCACGCCCACGGTCCGCGCGTGTTCTTGGGCGAGCGCCGGGCCGGTCCCCAGAGCCCGTGGCGAGAGCTGACATGGGCCGACGCCCTGACCGCAGTGGAGAGTCTCGGCCAGGCTCTGCTGGATCTCGGCGCCGGTCCGCAGCGACCGCTGATCCTGCTCTCGGGCAACAGTGTCGCCCATGCCCTCCTGACTCTCGCGGCCATGCACGTCGGTGTCCCGGCCGCGCCGATCTCGGTAGCCTACTCCCTCCAGTCGACCGACTTCGCCAAACTCGAGCGCATCGTTCGAACCCTGACTCCAGGTGTCGTCTACGCGGATCGACTCGCCCCCTTCGCGGCCGCGATCGAGGCCGCTGGGCTCGCCGCGCTCCCGGTCATCCATGGCGGTCCCGCGGAACCCGACGAACCCGACGAAGGCCCCCACGAACCCGGGGTCGCCCCGAGCCAGCGCCACCTGTTCTCGGCCCTGCTCCAGACCGTGCCGAGCCCGGCCGTGAGCGAGGCCTTCACCGCTCTCTCCCCCGACACCGTCGCGAAGATTCTGTTCACTTCGGGGTCGACCGGCCAGCCCAAGGGGGTCGTCAACACCCACCGCATGCTGTGCAGCAACCAGGCCGCCCTCTCCCAGCTGTGGCCATTCTTGGCTCAGGGGGCGGCCGCCGGACAGCCCCCCCAGATCTGTGACTGGCTCCCGTGGAACCACACCTTTGGGGCCAACTTCAATTTCAACATGGTCCTCATGCACGGCGGCACGCTGTGGATCGATGGCGGCAAACCGGCCCCGGGTCTGTTCGATACGACCTTGATCAACCTCCGGGATCGGCCCCCCAGCCTGTACTTCAACGTGCCGCGGGGCTTCGAGCTGCTCATCCATGCTCTCGAGCGAGACGGGGACCTCCGGGACCGGTTTTTCTCGAAGCTCGAGCTCATTTTCTACGCTGGCGCAGCCCTCCCCCAGAACCTCTGGCGCCGCCTCGAGGCCCTCGCCCTGGCCTCCCGGGGCCAGCGCGTGCTCATGGTCTCGGCCTGGGGTTCGACCGAGACGGCCCCCTGTGCCACCGTCGTTCATTGGCCCATCGAGCGGGCCGGCGTGATCGGCAATCCCGTACCCGGGACCGAGGTCGCCCTGGTCCCCAATGAAGACAAACTCGAGCTCCGGGTTCGCGGTCCAAATGTCACTCCCGGGTACTGGCGTGCCCCCACCCTGAGCGCCGCCGCCTTCGATGAGCACGGGTTCTACCGAATCGGTGACGCCGGGTATCTCGCCGACCCTCAGCAGCCGGAACGCGGGATCATCTTCGATGGCCGCGTGGCCGAAGATTTCAAGCTCAGCTCCGGGACCTGGGTTCACGTCGGCAAACTGACACTGGAGGCGATCGCCGCCCTCGAGCCTCTGATCTCGGACTGCGTTGTGGCTGGGCACGACCGCGGGGAGCTCGGCCTGCTCCTGTTTCCCAACCTCGCGGCCTGTCGAGCCGTGGCTGGTGTCGATACGGATACCAGTCCCGTTATGGTTCTCACTTCTGCACCTGTCCGCGCTGCGGTCGCTGTTGCTCTGGCCGCGCACAACCGAAAAAACCCAGGTACCAGCGTCCGCTTCTCCCGTGCCCAGATCCTCGTAGAACCGCCCTCCATCGACGATAACGAGATTACAGACAAGGGTTACATCAACCAGCGCGCCGTCTTGAACCGCCGGAGTGCCGACGTCGAGGCCCTATTTTGTGGTGCAGACGGCGTTATTTTCCCGAGCGAGAGTACCGCCATTCGGTGAGCGCTCTCACCATTTGAACCGCCCGATAACCTGGTACGGAACAATAATTTATGCGCTTGCATTCATGCAGTGCTGTGTGCATTTTGTTTGCAGCTAGGCCAGCGCCCTCGTTGTGACCGTGTCTCGATGCTGGCCTGCACCCACAATTTGAAATTCATTCGAACCGAATGAGTGATTCGCTCTCGCTTCCGTCTCAACCGCGCCGACATCCCCTCTTCCCCTCAGACTGTCGGTATTCACGCAACTCGAAGGCCCCACCGCCGTCATGCCCAAGCCAACCTTCCTGAACCTCCCCGACGAAAAACGCCTGCGCATCACCGAGCTCGCCATCGACGAGTTCTCGAGCCACCCGTATCGACAAGCCTCCCTGTCGCGCATCGTCGCCCGCGCCGGTATCGCCAAGGGGAGCATGTACCAGTACTTCGAGAACAAGCTGGACCTCTACCAGTGGCTCGTCGTGGACGAACTCGACAGCCGGCGTCGACAGTGGCTCGACGCTCGCGGTGAGCAGAGCCCCCAAGGGCTGTTCGAGGTGCTCGAGCATCAGGCCGTGGCCAACGTCGGGTTCTTGTTGGCGCACCCCCGCCTCGCCCGCCTCGCCGTCTCCGCGATGGAGCCCACGGGCGACCCCGAGCTCAGCGCCCTCCACAGTCGGCTCCGAACCGAGAAGCTGGATGCACTGACCGCTCACGTCGGCTCGGCGCAGCAGCAGGGCGAAGTCAGGACAGACCTCGACGCCCGAGCCCTGGCCCACATGCTCATGGCCATGATCTACCGCGGCCTGCCCGACGCCGTGTTGGCCAGCATGGGTGTCGATGTCCACGGCTTCCTCGCCAACCCCGAGTTGGTCCAGGCCCACGACGAGGGCCAATGGCGCGCCCTGGTCCGCCAGAGCATGGCTCTGATCCGATCCGGGATCGCCGACGACAGCCAGGCGAGCTCGAGCGCCTCCCCCGAGGCCAGCGCGAGCGCGAGCTTCGAGCCCAAACACGAGAGTGAGCCGGCCGTGGCCCTGGCCGCCCAGAGCATCGACTGGCGGGGACGAGACGAGGTCTCCCGCGAGGCCGAACTCCCGGCCTGAGCTCATCCACATCCACATCCACATGGCCCGCGCCGACACCTCGAGTGTCGGCGCGGGCTCGTTCGCGATCTGTGTCTATGAGCAGATCGCGCAGCGGCATTTCCACGCCCGTAGACCCGGGGGATTTCTCCTAACGATAGGGTGGATCCCCCCTATTTGGGGGCCCAGCGCCCACCGAGACTGAGGCCGATGGCGCTCGGTTCACGGGCTTGGGCGCGCCCTAGTGGGGTGCCCGAGCGAGGCCACGATGCTCGAGCGCGCGGCCTTGGGCTGGTCCTCGCTACCCTGCTCGCTGGTCTCCCGATCACTGCGGCCGCGAGTCCGCCTGGCGAGACCGCCGGAGCTCCGGCGGTTCCGGCGTCGACTCCGCCCGGCGTCGGCTCGCCGACCGTTCCTCCTCCTGAGACCGATACCGGTCCTGAGACCGCCACCGGTTCCGAGACACCACCGACTCCCTATCGACGACCCCGCGCCACGCCCGAGCCCCGGGAGATCGTGGTCTCAGGGGAGGCGCCAGACAACGACCACCGTGACGCCAGCGTGGTGACCCGCCGGGAGATGCAAGAACGGCTGCCACGCTCGGCCCCCGACGCCCTGCGCTACGAGCCCGGCGTGTTCGTCCAACAGAGTGCCCACGCCCAGGCCTCACCCTACGTCCGCGGGCTCACTGGGCAGCAGACCCTGATCGCCTTCGACGGCATCCGCCTCAACACCTCGACCTTCCGCCAGGGTCCAAACCAGTACTTTTTCACGGTCGACTCGCGGAGCATCGCCAGGCTGGAAGTGGTCCGGGGCTCGGCCTCGACCAAGTGGGGCTCGGACGCCCTCGGTGGCGCCCTGTTGACCACGCCCATCGATCCGACCCTGGGCCGGCGGACCCCCGAGCACCCGGGGCCCGGCGGTTCACGGTGGATCGTCCATCCCAAGCTCCAGCTGGGCACACGCAGCGCCGATGGTGAAGTCGGCGGCCGGGCCCAGATCGACCTCGGCTGGGGCGGCAAGATCGGCCTGTTCGGGGGCGTCGGCTACCGCCACGTCGGTCAGCTAGAGACCGCCGGTCCGGTCCTCTCTCCGGCCACGGGCCAGCCCTGGAGGGAGCCCCGCTTCGCCCACGACGAGCGCACCCAGCTCGGCACGGGCTTTCGCGAGCTGACCGCCGACACGCGCCTGGTCTGGCAGGCCAACAGCCACGCCCGGATCACCGCCGCCTACTACGACTACCGCCAAAAAGACGCGCCGCGTACCGATCGCTGCCCCCCGGCCGAGGCCCCGCAGAGCGAGTGCCTGGTCTACCTCGACCAGTTCCGCACGCTCACCTATCTCGCCCTCGACCTCGAGGACGGGCCGATCGCCGCGAGCCGGACACGGGTCAGCCTCAGCTACCAAAAGCAGCACGAGCGCACCCAGCTGACCCGCGACAACGGCATCCCCGAGATCGATGGTGGGACCGAGAGCAACGGCCGGGACGACGTCCACACCATCGGGCTGCGGACCGCCCTCTCGACCTCGACCATCGACCTCGGGCCGAGGATGGCGATCGCCGTGGAGTACGGCGCGGAGGCCTACCTCGACCTGGTCCAGAGCCTGGCCTGGATCGACTTCACGGACCTCGATCCGACCATCACCCGGATCCTCGATCGCGGCCAGTACATCGACGGGTCCCGCTACCTGAACTCGGGGGCCTGGGTCCAGCCGCAGCTGTGGATCGGTCGGCGCGTACGCCTGCGCGGGGGCGGGCGGGTCGCCTTTGTGTACGCCCGCTCCGACGGTGACGAGGCCAGCGAGACCGCGGCCGTCGATCGAAGCTGGACCACCGCCGTGGGCAACCTCGGTGTCATGGTCCTGGCCACAGACTGGCTGAGCTGGCACCTCGACCTCGACCAGGGCTTCCGGGCCCCGAACCTCGACGACCTCACCAGCCGCCAACAGACCGGCCCGGGCTTCCAGTTCGAGAACGCACGCCTCGATCCCGAGCGCGCCCTGTCCCTCGACACGGGTTTTCGGGTCCGGCACGCGAAGGTCGAGGCCAGCCTGTTTTTTTGGCAGACCTTCATCCGCCAGCTCATCGCCCGGGCACCCCGGGAGACCGACGAGTGCCCCGAGGAGAGCATCGACGATCCGAGCGGCTGCGCCAGCTCGCGGACCCGCTTTCAACTCGTCAACCTGGACGGCTGGGCCCTGCTCCGGGGCATCGACGCATCGGCGCGCGTGTTCATCCCCCATGGTTTCGTACTCGGAACGACCCTGTCCTGGGCCTGGGGCGAGGGCCAAAATCCCCTGCCCCCGCCCAGCGGCGACGTCGTCGCCAACAGCTACAGGTCCCGCCTGCCCCTGTCTCGCGTGCCCCCCATCAACGGCAGCGTCGAGTTCAGCTGGTACGCGGACGTCGGTCTGTGGCTGGGCACGGCCCTGCGCTGGGCCGCTCCCCAGACTCGCCTCGCGCTCTCCGACGAGGCCGACCAACGCATCCCCACGGGCGGCACTCCCGGATTTGCGGTCGTGGACCTGCGGGCCGGCTACCGCTTCGATCCCTTCGTATTGATCTCGGCCGTGCTCGAGAACCTGATCGATTCGCCCTACCGCTATCACGGGTCGAGCGTGAACGGTGCGGCCCGCTCGATCAGCCTGTCGGTGGAATTCGGCTTCTGAGCCGGGTTTCCAGGGATCCCATCGCGAAAAATGCGCACAGGTAATAACCCCTAATCACTAGAGCATTTACACCTGTGCTCATAGTGCAGCCCTAAAGGGCATCCCCGATTGTAAACCCCCGGGTATTCACGCCAGACTCTGCCCATGGTCCTGCGACGAACCTTGACTTTCGCCTGCCTCAGCCTCGCGGTGGTGGCTTGCACCACCACCGACGACCCCAGCAACGACGACGAGGTCGGCGACACCGGTGAGACCGGGTCCGAAGCCGGCGCCCCCTGCGACCCCGCTGCCGACGCTGTGGACGAATCGAGCTGCGTCCCCCTCGCCTCCGACTACACCCCGGCAACCCCAGACGACGACCCCTACGGGGCCTGCGTCTCCGATGCGGGTGTCTACGAGTTGATCGCCGACCCGCCAGGAAGCATCGGCCGCATCGAGGCTTACGACGAGATCGCGGAGATTCTGTGGCGGCGCGCAGACGCACCCTCCGCAGACGATTTCACCACTGCACGGACGATCTACGAGGCCGACCAAGGCCTCGGCTCGCGCGTCGATCGTCGCGAAGATCTTCACTACCCGCCGATCCCCGAGGCCGAGTGGGACCCGGGCCTCGACCCGGACAAGCAGTGCGCAAACGAGACCAACGCCACCAACCACCCCGATCGCTGCGTCGGACCGGCCAAACTCCGCCCGCTCATCAACGGCGCCTTTATCGACGGCATGTCGGGCACTGGTGACCCCAACACCGCGGCCGCGACCATCGAGGCCGGATTCGTGTGGTTCGCCGCCCTCTCGGTCTACAAGGAGGCCTCCACCTGCCTCGCCAAGGCGAAGGACTGCGACTCAGCCTGGGCCTACTACACCGGCGGCGCCCAGGTCGACGGCGCCCTGCTCGGCTTCGCCGCCCTGGTCGAGGCCTACAGCCCCGGCACCCACCAGCGGATCTTCGACGGCATCCTGGCCGTGCGCTGCTTTCGGGATCTCTATCCCATCGAGACCTACGCGACCTACGACGATCTGCCCGAAGACGGCAAGCAGACCTTCGACGACGCCTGGGCTCAGGTCGACACCGCCCTCCAGCGGGGCCTCGCGGTCGCCCTTCGCCAGCACCTCCTGGCCCAAGACGACGACCAGTGCAGTGAGGCGAGCGCCGCCAACTGGGCCTTCGTCCAGATCCTGGGCGGGGTCATCGACCGGGAGGCCCAGCTCCGCGATCCTGCAAATGCAGACGCCCTCAGCGCGATCCTCGAGCTCGATGCGCCGACCAGCGAAGACATCGAGGCCGCCGCCGTGCTGCTCGACGGCCTGATCCCCTGCTCCTGAGCAGCGGTCCTCGAAGCCGAGAACAGCTCGAGCTCCCAGCTTCCCTCGTGGGACTGGGAGCTCGAGCTGTTTTCGGTCTCGCCTGAAACCGTGGTCTCAACCCAGCGAGCGGAGCTGCTCGAGTTCCTGGGCGAGGGCCTCGGCCGCCGGGAAGCCGGCGCTGCTGCGCTCGAGTGCGTCCCCGACGGCCTTCGCCGCCTCGTCGTAGCGACCCAAGTTTCGCAGCGCCCGAGCCCGGGCGTGTATGAGCAGCTCCAGGTCCTCGAGCTCGACCTCCCGGGCCTGACGATCGACGAAGGTGTCGATGGCCTCGACCGCGTTCTCGTTGTCACCTTGGGCGATCATGGCATCGACCAGATCCAAGACCAGGTCGCTGGTCTGGTGATCGACGAGCGCGAGGGCCGAGGCGTACTCGTCCTGTGCGGCCTCGTAGTCGCCACGCTCGCTGTAGTAGTCACCGGCGGTCCGGTGCCACAGCACCAAACTGCGCTCGTCGATCGGGTCGGCTCCCTCGAGGATCTCCGAGGCCGCACAGAAGCGCTTCATCTTGAGCTGCGCGTGGGCCAACAACATGCGCGCAGGAAAGTTCTCGGGCTCGTGCTCGAGGTACGCCCGACAGTGCAGCTCGAGCACGCTGTGGGCCCCACCCTCGAGCGCCTCGATCGCCTGGTTCCAGATATCTTGCTTGGTCTCGGCCATGCTCGACTCGCGGCCGCAGCATAGCCCCCCGAGCGCAGGCTTGGGAGCCGGCGAGGCCGGATCCGCAGTGACCTGAGTGGGGGGCTCAGGGGTGCGCCGCCCCCCGCTCCCGGGCATACTCGACCCCGTGCCGGGCTTCCCGACGTGGCCGCGCCGCCTGCTCACCGAGCCCCCCCTGCGGCGCCGGCTGGCCCTGGGCCTGTTCGTCTTCGGTCTGAGCTTCGTGCCCATGGTCGGGACCTTGGGCTACTTCTCCAGCTTCATCCTGGCCCCACTGCTGAGTTTGCTCGCGGCCGCAGCCGGGGTCGACGCGGTCGCCGAGGGGCGGGCGAGCGCGGCCCTCGATGCACCCGCCCCTGCCACCACCCCAGCCAGGGCCCGGCCCGGACCAGAAACCCGGGGCCCGCTGTGGACCGTCGTCTCGAGCGGCGCCCGAGATCTCGCCTGGCTGCTCGGCCTGAGCCTGGGCCTGCTGATCCTAGGCCAGCTCTGGACCACCAACTGCGATCCCTGGGGCGGGGCGCTCTACTTTTTCATGGGCCCGGTGTGCTCTACCGTGCTCGGCTGGATCGCGGGGGTCAGCGCCGCGATCGTCGTGGGCGCGCGCCACCGCCTGGTCCAGCTGCTCGCCGCATGGGCGCCCTTTCTCTTTTGTCTGGGTGTCGGCGTACGCCGGCTCTACGCCGATCCGGTGGTCTACGCCTACGATCCCTTTTGGGGCTGGTTCTCCGGGCCCATCTACGACGAGGGCGTCGCCATCGGCCCCCGCTACCTCCTGTTCAGGGCCTACAACTTCAGCGCCGCGGCCGGGGTCTGGCTGCTCCTGCGTGCGAGCGCCGGGGCCGAGCTCGCCCTCTTCGCCCATCCGGAGGGAGAACCGTGGACAACAGGCCTGCGCCGGGCGATCGCCGACGGCCCCAACCGCCTGCGCACGCTGACGGCCGCGATCTTGCTGGTCGGTGCGTCGGGCATCGGGCTGACCGCCGATCGCTGGGGGTTCACAGCGACTGTCGAGAGCATCTCGAAGGTGCTCGGGGCGACCCGGGAGACCGAGCACTTCGTCATCCACTACGCGCCTGCCTCGGCCACAGCGCTCGAGATCGACATGGTCGCGGCCGACCACGAATTTGCCTGGCACCGCCTCGAAGCTCGCCTCGGCCGATCTCCCGATCGCAAGGTCCACAGCTTCATCTTCGCCAACGGCAAGCTGCGCCAGCGGGCGGTCGGGGCCGACCGGGTCGAGGTCTCCCCACCTTGGCGCCAACAGATGTACCTGAGCCGGCGAAGCTGGCCTCACGATGTCATGCCCCACGAGCTCGCCCACGCCTTTTTGGGTGACTTCGGCGATCCCCTGCTCGGCCTGCCCATGACCGCCCGGCGCTTCAACGGTGGGCTGATCGAGGGCCTGCCCACGGCCCTCGCTCCCCGCCCCCAGGACCACCTGGGTCTGCACGAGCAAGCCGCGATCCTCGACCGCCTCGACAAGCGGCCCCCGCTCCAAACCATCATGGGTGCGGGTTTTTGGAGCGCCTCTGCGAGCCGGGCCTACACGGCCGCGGGCTCCTTCGTGCTGTGGCTCGCCGAGGTCCACGACCCTGCCCGTGGATGGGCTGGGCCGACCGACCTCTACGACAACGCCGGGGATCTCGACGCCGTCTACGGCCGCGATCTCGAGGACCTGGAACAAGAGTGGGTCACCTTCTTGCGCGCCCTGCCCCTGCGCGAGGCCGACATCGAAGCGCAGGCTCAGCGCTTCCAACGTCAGTCCGTGTTTCGGCGGCCCTGTGCGCACCGGGCCGCCGAACTCAACCGGGAGGCCAGTATTGCGACCCTCCTGGACCAGCGCGAGGAGGCCCTCGAGGCCCGCCAGACCCTCTGCCGCATCGAGCCCGACCAGCCCGCCCACTTCATCGGTCTGGCCCATATGCTGGCGCAGTGGGGGGAGTTCGACGACGCCGCCGAAGTCCTCGACACACTCGCCGCCCGCGACGACCTCAGCGCGACCTACTCGGCCCGCATCGAAGAGCAGCGCGGCGACACAGCCCTAGTCGCTGGCCGACAGCTCGGACAGGTCGCTGGCCGCCAGCTCGAGCTCGCGGCCAACCACTATCAAACCGCGCTCGACTTCGGGCTCTCGGCGGCACGCCGCCGCAGGCTCCAGATCAAGCTCGCCGCCGCCGAAGACCCCAACCTCGCCCCCTTGGTGGCCGACTACTTTCGCCCCTTCACCCCGGGCACCAAGACCCGCGCCGACGTCCTGGCGCCCATGTGGACCGCCCTCCAGATCCGCGCGCTCCCGGGCTACGCGGCCCTGGGCGACTATCTCGTCGGCCGCCAGTTCCTGATCGCGTCGAGCCCCGGGCCGGCCTACGAGGTCCTCTCCCGCGCCCATCAAGCGCGGGCTCCCGGCCCCCAAAACGTCGGTCTGTGGACCTCAGACCTGCTCGGCGCGACCCGCTGGGCCCTGGTCTCCGCATCTGTCCAGACCCGTCGCTGGGACGAGGCCCGCGAGCTCCTCGATCTGCTCGAGGCCGACGCCCTGGGCACCGGCGACCGGGGCGAGGTCGCCCTGTGGCGCGAGCGGATCGAGTTCTTCGAACACTGGTTCGCCGCGCCCGAGCGCGCCCCCTGAAAGCTCCCCTGGCCTTCCACTGGCCCTCTGTCGATACTCAGGGGGTCTCGCCCAGCTTCGCGGGCATGAGCCGCTCGTGGACGCCGGGGGTCAGACGCCGGCCCGCGCTGCGCAGCGCCACGAGCTCCTCGTAACACAGCAGCTGGCGCTCGAAGCAGCGGTCCCAGGTCAGGCGCTCGACGTGGCGACGGCCCCGCTGGCCCCGCTCCCCCAGCGCCCGCTCGTCGATCAACTCGACGATCGCGTCGGTCAGCGCCTGGACATCGTTGTAGGGGACCGTCAGACCGCAGCCCGAGTCCTCGACCAACTCCGCGGCCCCGCCCTGGTCTGCGGCCACCAGGGCCAGCCCCGAGGCCATCGCCTCGGCACAGCTGAGCCCAAAAGTCTCGAAGGCCGAGAGCCCCAGCGCCAGATCGCAGCTCGCGTACCAGCGGGCCATGGCCTCGGGCGTGTCGATGTAACCCAGGTAGTGGACGTGTTCGCGCCGCTCGGCCATGGCCTGCACCCGCGGCGCGTCCGGGCCGGTGCCGGCGAACACCAGCGCCGGGTCGTGGGGCAGGCGCCGACACAGCTGATCGTAGGCGGCGATCAGCCAGCTCAGCCCCTTCTCGTCTTGGAGCCGATGGGGAAAGAAGATCACCGGGCGATCCGGGCGGCCTGCGCGGAGCCGCTCGACCTCCTCGAGGTCCCGGTGCGCTGGCGAGAAGCGCTCGCAGTCGACCCCCAGCGGCGTATAGAACAGGCGGTCGAGCCCGTGAACCATGAGGTTGTCAGCGACCCGCCGGCTGGCCACAAACACGGCGTCGAAGTTCCCGTAGCCGCGCCGGGCCCACCACCAGGCGGCCCGCTCGCCCGGATCCGCGAGCCGCGGATCGAGCTCTCCGAGCTTGCGCGCGATATAGGTCCGCGGAAAGTCGGCGTGCCAAAATCCGACCAGGGTCGGCCGCGGGTGCAGGCGGTACCCGGCGAGTTGGACCAGCAGGGGCAACACGGCCGGCGAGCCACACTCGATCACGTGCGGGCGGTGGAGTTGGACCAGAGCCCGCAGATCCCGGGGCTCGACGATCATCCGGTAGTCCTTGGTCCGCGGCTGGTTGGGAGCCGCGAGGTGCTCGATGACCACGTTGCCTTCGCTGGCCTCGGTCCAGGTGTGGGTGTCTGGTTGTACAAATATGTAGCGGACATCCGCGCGCGCGCGCATGAACGCCAACTTCTCGAGGTGGTAGCGACGCACGCCCCCACCCACCGGGCTCCAAAAGTTGTTGACGTCGAGAATCGTGAGCATGGGCACAGCCTTCACTGCGTCGGGCGCAGTGGCCGACGGCGGGCGCCGACAGCGGTAGTCGCCGCGAGTCTGACCCAGCTGCCCGGGTACGCGCAAAACTGGCGAACGCTTGCCCTGCCCTCGCTTCGGTGATGTTCTTCCCCTGAGCCATGCAGACCGAAGGCCAGATCAGCGACTACCCCGGCGGCTACGAGATCGAGCGCAAGCAGACCGGGCGGCAGTTCGAGAGCGACTTCTTGGAGTTCTTCTCGCGCTGTCACGGCAGCGTCCCACTGATCATCTATGGCCCGCTCGTGGCCTGGGTGCTCTACCTGGCGGCGTCGACCACAACGCTGGGCGTCGCTACGATCGTGGGTCTGACCGCCGCCGGCGTGTTCGTCTGGACCTTCGCCGAGTACTGGCTGCACCGCACGGTGTTTCACCTGCACAGCCTGCCCAAACTCCACTACTTCCTGCACGGCATCCACCACGTCTACCCCAACGACAAGTACCGCCTGGTCATGCCCCCGGGAGCCAGCGCCATACCTGCCGTGCTGTTCTGGGGACTGGCCTGGCTGGTGCTCGGCTACGACATGGCCCTGCCCGCGTTCGCGGGTTTCGTCATCGGTTACCTCTGGTACGACATGACCCACTGGTGGACCCACGCGGGCAAGGCTCGGACCAGCTGGGGGCGGCGGGTGCGAAAGCACCACATGCTCCACCACTTCAAAGATCACGATCTCTACTTTGGGGTCTCGACCCCGCTGTGGGATTGGGTGTTCCGCACGCTCCCCAAGACCTGAGGGAAGACCTGACGGTCGGGGGCGGCGATCGGCCTAGCCCCTGAGCTCTCTCTCCTGAGCCTCGATTTCCTCTGGCCCCGATTTCCTCTGGGCCGTTTTTGCGGCGCTGCCCGGGCCTGCTTCCGCTATCATGTGCATGTGCGGGCGCCCACGAGATCCATGCTTCGACGCCACGACCCCTCGGTCCTGGCGCTCGGATGGCAGGGTGCGCTGGCGGGGCGCTCTCGCGATCGACCGATCGCCCGGGCCGTCATCTGCGCTCTGGGGCTGGTCCTGGGCGCCAGCTCCGGCATGTTCCTCGGCTCCGTGCTGGGTATCGCCGTGGCCCTCGTGCTCGTTGCCATGGCTCCACAGCTCGCGTTCATCATCGTGATGTTCACGACCTTGAGCGGCATGGCGGCCGGCGCAGTGGTCGGTCCCCGGGTCCTCTACCGCGAAGCCTTCGACGAGACCTTTTGAGTCGGATCGAGTCCGATCTGGAAATCCAACCATTGACCCTGCGACGTGACCGAGCGACATGACCGAGCGAATTAAGAAAGGCGGGCGCGATTACTACTTTCGAGGTCGTGCGCGGCGCGGAGACGTGAGCGGTGGGCGGCGGCTGAGCACCCGCGAGGCGATCGCGTTCATCCGCAGCCTGCACAGCTCCCAGGAACAGTCGACGCTCCGGCGGGTCGCGTTCACCTCTCGCGGCCGCCATCGTCTGACGGCCAGCCAACAGGCGATCGCCAACCTCGAGGCGGGTCGACTCGAAGTCTGGGTTCTCGATGCACGCGGCGGGGGAGGCTCCCGCCCCACGCCCACCGAACCCGGCGAGAGTGAAGACGGTCCGCCGCCCATCGCCCCGCCCGACACCCACACGGTCGTGATCGAGTTGGTCGACGCCGAGGACAATCCGGTGCCCTTCGAGCCCTACCGGATCAAGCTTCCAGGCGGCCGGCTACAGACCCGGGCATTGGACAAACACGGCCGCGATCGAATCACGGGCATCGCCGAGGCCGGCACCTGCCAGGTCTGCTTCCACAAGCGCGACGCCAGCGTGTGGGCCCCGGCCTGAATTCGAACCGACCTGAAGAACCGAACGAACGGGGCCGCTGCTCGCCAGCAGGCCCCGTCGTCCACCCGCTCAGATCCCCCCGCTCAGATCCCCCCGCTCAGATCCCCCCGCTCAGATCCCTAAGATGTGGCGGAGGATGTCGAAAGTCGCCACCTCCGCAATGGGGTGGTGACAGATCGCATCGTGGGCCGCGGCCTCCGTGGCATCGACGATCTCGAACTGGTGGCGCACGCTGTAGTCGGAGCCCAGGGCGATCGTGTGGGCCTCGCCAGGAAACAGACCCTGGGCACTCGGTACGGGTACGGTTCCGTCGCTGTCGGTGGTTCGGGTCACGATCACGCCTCGGTCCGCCGGGTTCGGATCCTCGACCTCGACCTCCGTGCCGTCGGCGCGCATGCCAAAGTAGTCTTTGAAGACCCAACCCTCCGTCCGTACGCTCAGCGGAGGCAGGCCGAAACGGACGCTGGTATCCACCGTCCCACCGGTCGCATAGATCGACCAGGTCTGGGGGTGCTTCCAGACCCCGATCCAGTCGTGAAATGCGGCCGCGAGCCGAATGTTGCGGGTGAGCTGGGTGCGCGCCGCCACCGACGGCGAGTAGGGCTCGGTCGCGGGTGGCAGCAGACCCGGCGGAGACACGGGCGAGAGGTAGTGGTCCCACGTCCGCCCAGTCCACGCCGTGAAGCCCGCCGCAGGGTCTTCAAAGGTCCGGCGTGAGTACCAGTCTTGGCCGGCCGGGTTGAGGTAGTTCGGGGTCACCAAAAGTTGGAGCGGGCCCGCCATGTTGGCGCTGATGGTCAGGGATTTTTCGCGTGTATCGCCCAGGATGGTCGAGAACAGGTACCCACCGTCGAGCTCACTGGTCGAACCCGAGAACATGCGCCGCACCAAGACCACGCCGCCGTGCACCGGTTGGGCGATATGCACGATGCCCATGCACTTGTCGTGGACGCCGTGGTTGTTGGCCGTGTCGTGCAGGCACGCACGGGTGACCAGGCCGCCCATGCTGTGGCTGATCATGATGAATTTTTCGGTCTCCTCGATCTCGAGGATCTCGTTGATCCGGGTCGCCACCGCGCGGCCACTGTCCCGGTTGCTCTGCCGCCAGTCGTAGCCGATCACATAGACGGGGGTGGTGTAGCGCCCAAAGGTCTGACCTTCGAGATCCCGGACGAAGGTCCCATAGAAGCTCCACGCGACGTTGCCCCAGCCCCGATCTCGCTGAGCCTGGGTCAGGCTCGAGCCGTCGGTCATGACCTCGGCCGGGGTGCCCACGCCCAGCTCGACCCGGGCCGTCTCGGCTCCCACGGTCACCCAGTGAACCATCGCCCAGCTCGAGTCGGGGTCCCAGCTTTGGTCGAGACCTGGAAAATGAAGCCGGGACCCCATGACTCCAGGCACAAAAATGATCGGGATGGTTCCCGTATCCAAGGTGTTGTCGTCGACGCGGCAGACCTGGGCATCGATGGGTGTGGGTGTGGATGAGGGGGTGGGTGTCCTCGTGCGAGCCATCAGCGTCCCCCTCCCACTGCGATGCTCGCCAGCGTCGCATCCATGACCGCCCGGAGCCGGGCGGTGATCGCCGCGGGACCCGTGATGCGAACCTCCACCCATCGGTTCTGGATGGGGTTACCGACCTCGTGGCGCTGCGCGGAGCAACAGGCGAACCACCTGTCCCCCAAAGGATCCTCGAACTGGAGGCGCAGCAGCTCGCCATTGGGGATAGGCACGTCCTCGCGATCGACCAGGGTCCACCCGCGCCCCTCATAGATCTTCACTCGGTCATCGAGGTCTCGGGCGTCGACGTCGAGGACATGGACCTCGACCTCGTGGCGCAGCTCGGCGTCGGGATCCTCGTAGATGCGGATCCGCGGGTAGGTGTGGCCGTCGGGAACATCGAAGGCCCAGTCCCCCGCCTCCCGGCGCGTGTATCCGGGCCCGGCCGGCTTGGGAGCCGGAGCGTCGGCGGCTCCAAAGCTGGCCAGCATCGGGTCCACGATCGCCGCGACCTGATCGGAGGCCGCTCCCACCTGCCACGCCAACATGGTCCAGTCTCCAGCGCCGAGGTTGGCGACCGCGATGTAGCCCGAGATCGGCTGACCCTTGTCGTCGATGCTGTAGCGCATGAACTTGGCCGGCGCGCCCCCGAGTTGAACATCCCCCTCTTCTTCGACGCTGAACGCGGCCGCGAAGTAGCCCTCGAACTTGCTTCGCCGATCGACGAGCACCTCGGCGGCGGCCGTGGCCCCACCGACGGGCGCCTCGCACTCGATGCTGAATTCGGTGCGGGGGCTCGAGCCCTTGTACGAGTAGGAGGTCAGGTCTGCGAGACCTGCGGGGCGCTCAAAGGAGACATCGTCGACACGCACGCGCATGGGGGCTCATGCTACACGCCGCGCTCCCTCTCGTGGGTGTCTTCCATGCCCCGCCTCCGCTACGGCTTGGTCCCCGCACCGGGGTGCCGAGCCCACGGCGAGACCCCGCCCAGGTTCCTGACCCTAACCTGACCTGACCCTGACCTGACCTGACCGCTCAACACCCGTAGGCGTCGCGGAGCGCACCGACAGTGGCGTCGTCCGCCCGACCGGTGACGCTCAGGCCGTTCTTGGTCTGAAAGCGGCGCAGCGCGGCCTCGGTGTGAACGTCGTGCTTGCCGTCGAGCTTGCCGAAGTAGAACCCCAGCGCGCCCAGCCGGTGCTGCACACCGGTATCTGAATCGTGTGGATCCAGATGACCCAGATGCAGCGTGTACAGCTCTTTGCCGTCGCGCAGCGAGAGGGTGGCCGTGGACGCGGTCGGGGGAATGGGCTCGTCGAGCCAGCCGTCACCGTCAGTGCACCCATCGATGGCATCCTCGCCCTGGATCGAGAGCTCGTAGGTCTCCTCTGCCCGGGGCTCGCCCAGCAGGGTCAGGCGAAGTCGCAGGTGCACGGGCCCCACGCTGAGCTTGAAACGCCCGACGCTCCCGGTCGACACCGGCTCCTCGCTCTCCTCCAGATCGGGCACCGCGAGCAGGTCCCCGGGGGCGAGGGCCTGAGGTGTGTGGCGCTGCTCTTTGAGATCCGCGTTGTCCGGGTGATCCCAGAGAATCTTCGGATCAAAGCCACGCGCGTGCGCGATCGAGGTCACGCAGTCGCCTTTTCGAATGGTCACAGTCGCCATGGTCAACCCACTTCGGTGGCGGCAAGGATAGGCATCCGTCCGCTTCGAAGACCAGCCTTTTCGGCCCCCTGGCTCGGGACCGCGCCCCACTTCGAGATCGACGGATCGAGACGGTGGCCAGACCCGGTCTCCCCGCCTGGTGGGGAGCTCGACCCGATGTCTGTCGTGGGCGAGTCGGCGGGCTGCGTCGAGGGTCGATCGAGCACCAGCTGGCCGACCGCCAGGACTAGGGACAGACCGACGACCACCGCGAGCATCCGATCTCGACCCCGCTCACCACAGCGCTCGGCCAGCGCATGTCCGCTGAGGTTTCCAGCGACGACCCCAGCGGCGAGACCCGAGGCCGCGATCAACACCGACGCGTCGAGGCTCCCGGTGAGGCCATAGGCGACACAGCGGGCTCCGTGCCCCGCGAGCGCCCCCGCCGTCAGCGCGACCACAAACGCGTCTCGACGCAGACCACTTCGCCGCAGCAGGGATGCCGCGACCACGCTCGCCCCGGCGCCCGTCGCCAACAGACCGCCGACCGCCAGACCACCGACCGCCAACAGTCCGCGCTGAGCTCCCCCGCTCGCCTGTCCCTGTCCCTGTCCCTGTCCCTGTCCGTTGGGGACGGGCGACTCGTCACCCTCGGCGACCGCCGACCCACCCGGACGCGACATCCACAGCTCGACGAGGGCCAGCACCGGCGCCGAAACGGCGACCCAGCGCAGGGTCGTCGCGTCGAGTCGGAGCGCCACCGAGCTGAGCAGGAGACAGGCGAGCGCGACCGCGGCGGCGAAGGGGATCACCGCTCGCGGAATCAGCGCAGAGCGCAGCAGGAATACGCGATGTGTGTTCCCGATGATCAACGCGGGGGCGGTCACAGCGAGGGTGAAATGCGGCCCAAAACAGGCCGAAATGGCGATGAAGAGCAGGCCTCCGCTTATGCCTGCGATCGTGGCGACCGTGCCGGAGACCAACCCAAGCAGCGCCAACACCAGCCAATCGACGATCTCCATGTGGATACGCTGGCCGCGGGCCATGATTTCGTCGAATCGATTCTTTTTACCGTTATCATAAGTTCTACTTATGCTCGCCGAGTTTGGCCACCTCCTGCTGATCCACGAGCACGGCAGCTTCACCAAGGCTGCCAAGCTCGCCCATCTCTCCCAGCCCGCCCTGTCCATGGCCATCGCGCGCCTCGAAGACCAGATGGGTGCGCGGCTCTTCGATCGCGGCCGGAGCGGCGCGACCTTGACCGCAGCCGGACGCACGCTCTTGCCGTTCGCGCGCTCAGCCCTGTCCGCGATCGAAGACGGGCGCCGGGCGGTCGCCGAGCTCACCGCCCTCGAGGCCGGCCAGGTCCGAGTCGGCGGCGGCGCGACCACCTGCACCTATATTCTCCCCGCGTTCCTGGTCGACTTTCACGCCCGCCACCCCGGCATCCGCATGCACCTGCGCGAGGGCACCACCGACGACAACCTCGACGCGCTCGAAGCGGGGGAACTCGATCTTTGTGTCGTCACCCAGGCCGAGCTGGGCCCGGCCCACGCCCTTCATCGCCGGCACCCCACCACCCACTTCGAGCGCTGGCGAGACGACGCCATGGAACTGGTCGCGGCGCCCGCTTGGATCGACGCTGCCGGTGACAGCGCCAACGATCCAAAGGCGATCGCAGCCGCGCCCTTCGTCACCTTTCGAGTCGGGACCACACGCGCGCTGCTCGACCGCAGCTTTCCCGACGCCGAGCGGATCATGGAGTTGGGCAGCCTCGCGGCGATCAAGGGCAACGTGCGCGCGGGCATCGGCCTCGCCCTGCTCAGTCGATCCGCGATCGAGCGCGACCTGGAGTTAGGCGCACTGCGCCGGCTCGAGCATCCGCTGACTCCGATTTACTACACGCTGGTGCTCGCCCACCGCGGTCTCGATCGCCTGCCTCCCGCCGCCCGCGCGCTGCGTGATCTGCTGCTCCTCGAAGAGTCGTGATACCGTTCGGTCACCTGGTTTTGGACATGAGTATGACGACCGCGCGCCGCCTCCTCCCCGCCCTCCTTCTTCCGATGACCCTGGCCCTCGCCTGTAGCGACGACGGATCGGGCGATGACGCGCCTCTGTTCACCACCGGCACCAACTCCACCTCCGGCGAGTCGGGAGACTCGGGCACGGGGGACGAGGTCGGAGACTCGGGCGAGTCCGAGATCGGTACGGACGACAGCGAGACCGACGGGAGCACCGATGGAAGCACCGACGGCAGCACCGACGGCGAGACCGACACGGACGCCGAGACCACTGCGACCACCGGGGGGGAGTGTGCGACCCCCGACGAGCTGGTCGGCAAGACCTGCGGACAGGACACGGCCGACTACGGCTCGCTCGCCAACGGCCAGAGTGCCGCCGACCTGCCCATGGGCGTGATCTTCAACGCCGACAACGGGCTCGAGAACGGCGAGGAGGACTGGTACCGCTTTAATTTCCCAGTCGACGGCGGCCAACCCCGCCCCTTCGCCGGGACCGCGACCATCAGCTTCGCCGTCAACGAAGGCGAAGACTACCGCTTCGAGGTCTACCGGGACTGTGGCGCCGACGTCTACGGCCAGGGCCTCGCGGCCGACTTCGGGGTCGAGTCCCCTCCACTCCAAGAGTGGACCTTCGACGACCTCGACCCGGGCGATCTCGAGCAGCTCGAGTACATGGAGATGGTGTTTTGGCCGACCACCGTATGGGTCCGCGTGTTCCGCTTCACCAACGACCAGACCTGCAGCATGTACCAGCTCCAGGCCACCCGAAGCTGAGCTGGGCCTGAGCTCGGCTCAGCTCGGCTCGGCTCGGCTCGGCAACCTGAGGAGCTGAGAAACTAGGCTGGGTTGCGGGCGAGCCAGCCGTTGATCCACGCGGCGCTGGCATTCCAGCCTGCGATCACGTTGTCGGCCGAGGTCTTCTCGATGATCTTGGCGATCCCGAAGATCTTCGCCTCGACCTGGAAGGGCGTGATGCGTTTGCAGTGGCCGTCGCCAAAGGGCTCGAGGCGCATCGTGCCGCCGACCGAGACCTTGTCCCCGAAGGCCGCCAGCTGGAGGCTCCAGCGCCACTCGTTGGCGCTGCGCACCCACTCCCCCTCCTCCACGTAGGCCGTCTTGTCTCCGACGATCTTGGCCACGACCTTGGGCATGTCGACCTTGGGCGTACAGACCATGCGCCGAAACAAGACCTCGCCGTCGTCCCGCTTCTCTGGAATCTCGCACTTGGGAAAGCCGAGCCCCTGGAGATACATCTCGTAGTTGAACTCGTCGTCGAAAAACAGTGTCCACATGCGCTCGGGGGTGCAGTGGATCTCGTGCTCGAGGGCGTGCCTGACCATGGGTGGGAGGGCTTATCCCATCGCCGCTAGCGCCGCAATCGCGCCCAGGATCACCGTGTTCCGGCGCTCGCGCGCCGCCGGGTTTGATTCAACCAGATCTCGAACCCGAACTCACCCGAGCCCGCGTTCGGAAGCGAGGGACCTGATGGTAGGTTTGAGGGGTCGCCCCGCCCGGGCGCCGAGGCCTCCCCAATGATGAAGACGAACGCAACCCGACGCCCTCTTCGACAGCTCGGCGGACTGCTCTGCCTGGCCGCCGCGCTGACCATCTCCTCCAGCGCGACCGCGGCCGACCAGCCTACGCCCGCGACCAACGTCGACGAGGATTCGTTCACCATCAAGGTCACGAACGCCCGCGCATCCGTGGGCGAGGCCGCGACCATCAAAGTCACGGTCGAGGCCGCCAACGGCTATCACGCGAACGACGCGTACCCCAACAAGATCAAGGACATCACCGCGACCGCGGGCGCCAAGGTCAGCAAAGACACCGTGCCCGGTCGGGTCGACGGCACCAGCGTGTCCTACAGCGTCGAGGTCACCCCGACCAAAGCCGGCAAGGCCAAGGTCAGCGGTGAGATCCGGTTCAGTGTCTGCAACGCAGACTCGTGCCAGATGAAGAAGATCGCCCTCGACGCGACCGTCACCGGCGTCTGAGCCGAGCGCGACCACGGCTGTGGCCACATGGATACGGCCACCAGATCCCCGCACTGTGGATCCGGTGGCCGCTCTGCGTTGGTTCGGCCGCCTTCGGTTCAGGCGACCGACTTGACCATGCGCAGGCCAGCGACCGGCTCGGCCGAGACCACCGCCAGCACGCCCCCCATCATCGCGCCCATGACCCCCACCGTGGTCACCTCGCTGCCTGCGAAGTAGAGACCGTCGACGGGGGAGCGCGGCCGCAACGAGGCGTTTCGGAACCGCTCGGGTGTGGGCTCGAGGCCGTAGATCGAGCCGGCATAGGGACGCGAAAAGTGGTCGGTGCTCAGCGGCGTCGAGAGCTCGACATGCGCAACCATGGGGGCGAGCTCGGGCAGGTGCGCCAGGTACTGATCCATGATCACCTTGGTCATGGACGCCTTGAAGGCCTCGTAGTCCTCCCCCCGCTTCATCCACCGACTCCCCCGCCAGCGCTCGAAGGCGTCCCAGGGCACAAAGGTCACGATCTCGCCGGTGTGCAGCTGCTCGGGACCAGGGTCGTGGTGGGGATCCTTGAGCGAGGGAAAGGAGCAGTACAGGACATCGACCTTGGGCTGGACCTCTCGGCCAGCCTCGACCTCCCAGGCTGCGAGCTCCGTATCCCAGCTCTCGTAGAACCACTTGTTGGCCGCGCCCGCGCCCGCCTTGGTGATGTCGCCCTTGAAACCCACATACACACAGACGTGGGCCGGGGCCGGGTCGAGCTCGACCACAGAGCGGGCCCAGGATTGGTCTTTGACCGACTGGGGCAACAGGCGCTCCACCGTCGACCACACCCCGGCGGCACTGATCACCTTGGGCGCATGGATGACCTCTCCCGGAGCCCCGTCACGGCCGACCAGGCGCACGCCTTGGACGGCCCCGTCGGCGATCAGGATCTCGTCCACGTCGGCCCGGATCTTGGTCCAGCCGCCGGCCTCGGCCACGGTCCGGAGCAGGCAGCGGGCGATCTCCTGAGAGCCACCCTCCGGGTAGTAGGCACCCCACTGAAAGTGCCGGGTCACCAGCGCCTGCATGGCGAAGGACGAGCGGCTCGGCGGAGATCCGTAGTACCCCCACTGCGAGACCAACACCGCCCGGAGCTTGGGGTCGTCGGTGATCTCGGCGAGCACGTCGGCGGTCCGGCGCTCGAAGTATTTCTTGGCGGTGCGCGCGAAGATCCGGTCGGCGAGCGGCCCGACCTTGGCCGGCAGGGCGCGGCCTAAATAGTAGCTGCGCATGGCCCCCGAGACCTCCCGCGCGAGCTCGAACCACCGGTCGATGGCCGCGTGTTCGTCGGGGAAGGCCGCGTAGAGGTTGGCCTTGAACTTCTCCGGCGTGTCCGGAAAATCGATGCGAAAGCCCTCGGGCCAGTAGAACTCGTCGTAGACCTCGCCCAGGCTGGCCCAGCGCAGCCGACCGCCGCTGAGGTGCGCCAGCAGCCGACCGGGCATGGTGTGCTCGCTGACCTCGCCCACGGCGTGCACCCCCACATCCCAGCGCCAGCCCTTGCGCTTGAAGGTGTGTGTGAAGCCGCCGGGCTCGTAGTGCTGCTCGAGCACCAGCACCCGCTTGCCGAGCTTGGCGAGCATGGCCGCGCTCGTCATCCCGCCCATGCCCGACCCGATCACGATGTAGTCGAGTGCCCCCTCGGGGGTCTTGGTGCTCCATGATCGCTCGCTGCTCACGGCGGGATGGTACCCGGCGTTTCGATCCATGGGCTCAGGTAGCGGCGCAGCATCAATTTGCAGTGCTCGACCATCGCGGCCCGCCGCGCCGGCGGCTCGCGCTGACTCAGGACGATCATGCCGAACACGGTCTGGACGATCATCGCGGCGACCACGGCCCGGGCCTCGGGCTCGAGCTCGGGCGCCCACACCCCGAGCAGGCCCTCCGTGACCGCCGCGATCTGGCGCTGCTGAGCCCGGTCGGCCTCGGCGTACTCGTCGTAGAGCTGGATGTTCGCCAGCAGGGCCCGCGCCGCCATCTCGCGCTCGTGGATCTCCGTGAACACATCGACAGCGAGATCCAAGAGCTCGTGCCACTGGGCGCCCGGGGCCGCGGCCACGATCCGCGCTCGAAACGCTTGGTCGACCGTGGCCATGGCCAGGTCGGCCACGGCCCGGAAGATCGCTCGCTTGTCTGGGAAGAAGCGATAGACGCTGCCGATCGAGGTCTCGGCCCCCGCCGCGATGGCGTCCATGGTCGTGCCGTCGAAGCCCGTGGTTGCGAACAGCTGGGCGGCTGAGTCGACGATCGAGGCATAGCGGCGCCTGCTCCGCGCCTGTTGGGGAACGCTCCTCGATGGGCCGCTCCTCGACGGGCCGCTCCCACCCGCAGGTTCGTCTGCGGGCCTCTCCCTACCCTTGTTCGATGTTTTCGGCACGCCTGTGGCAAAGCTGAGGAATTCCTCGCATCATGTCAAACGTGAGCGACGCCTCAGCTTTTCAAGCGACCTTCGCTACAGCCATCGTCGACGCCCTGCGCCGCCGGCGAGGCCCCGATCGTCGGCGCCTCGCACCTGGCCCCGAGGGCCTGCCCCTGCTCGGCAGCACCCTGGATGTGCGCGCGGACGTCTTGGGTCTGTTCGAGTCGGGTCGGCGCGACTACGGCGACACCGTCCGCTTCGCCTTCGGCCCCTACGACTTTGTGCTCGTCCACAGGCCGGAGGACATCCGCACCGTCCTGCTCACCCGCGCCGCCGACTTTCACAAAAGCCCCACCTACCAGGGCCTCGCCCTGATCTTGGGCAACGGCCTGCTGACCAGCGAGGGCGAGTTTTGGAAGCGGCAGCGCAAGCTGATGACGCCGGCTTTTCACCACCGGCAACTCCTGGGCCTGTGCGAGACCATGGTCCGCTGCGCCAGCGATCAGGCCGACGAGTGGGACCGAGCCTGTGCCGGTCCAGGCCCCAGTCCGGCGATCGACCTGCACGAAGAGATGATGCGGCTGACCTTTCGCATCGTCGGCCTGACCCTGTTCAGCACCGAGCTCACAGGTCGCGCCAGCGACATGGGCCCGGCCCTGAGCACCGTGCTCGAACACGCCAACTTCATCGCTACCTCCCTGGGCCTGGCTCCCGCCCCCTGGGTACCCACGCCTCGAAACCTCCGCTTCAGGCGGGCCATGAAGGTGGTCGACGACATCGTCTTGGGGATCATCGCCCGCCGCCGCGAGACCGAGGGCGAGCCCGGAGAGGGCCCCGGCGACCTCCTGACCATGTTGATGAGCGCCACCGACGAGAGCGGGACCGAGCGCATGAGCGACGCCGAGCTCCGGGACGAGGTCACGACCTTGGTGTTGGCGGGCCACGAGACCACCGCCCAGACCCTGACTTGGACCTTCATGCTCCTGTCCCGACACCCCGAGGTCGAGCGGCGCGTGGTCGCGGAGATCCTCGAGGTCTGTGGATCCCGGACCCCGAACATGGGTGACCTCGAGGCCCTCACCTATACGGGGCAGGTCATCAGCGAGTCCCTGCGCCTGTATCCCCCGGCCTGGCTGTTCGAGCGTCAGGCCTTGGTCGACATCCAGCTCGGCGAGTTCTTCATCCCGGCGGGGACCTTGGTCGCCGTGTGCCCGTGGACCCTGCACCGACACCCGGAGCACTGGCAAAACCCCGAGGGTTTCGACCCGGAGCGCTTCAGCCCGGAGAATGTGACCGAGCGCGCCCGCTACACCTACCTGCCCTTCGGCGGTGGGCCGCGTCAGTGCATCGGCACCAATTTCGCGCTCTACGAGGCCAAGCTGGTCATGGCGACCCTGCTCCAGCGCTACGCCGTGGAGCTCGTGCCCGGTCAAGATCTGCGCCCCGAGGCCTCCGTGACCCTGCGGCCCGCCGCAGGCATGCGGGTGCGGCTGCGCCCCCGCGCCTCCCCCCGTCCCCCGAGCGCTCGCCTACCATGAGCCACGAGCCCGCTCCCCGGGCGCTCGACCGCCCATGCCCCGCCTGTTTTGTTTTGGTCTCGGCTACACGGCCGCTCGCCTCGCCTCGCGCCTCGCCGCCCGCGGCTTCACCATCGCCGGGACCACCCGCGATCCCGAGCGACGCCGAGCGACGCTGGCCGAGGCCGGCCAGGGGACCAACTGGACCAACTGGACCAACTGCGCCAGCTGGACCCTGGTCCGCTTCGGCGGCGATGAGGACCGGAGCGCCCCCGGGTCGGCCGAACTCGAGCGGGCCCTCGAAGGGACCACCCATCTCCTGCACTCGATCATGCCCGACGCCGACGGCGACCTCGTGCTCCAGCGCTGCGGCGCTCAGATCGACGCGCTCACCGGCCTGCGCTGGACAGGCTACCTGTCGACCACGGGGGTCTACGGCGACCACGGGGGAGCCTGGATCGACGAGGCCGGGCCCCGCCGCGCCGACAGCCCACGGACCCTGCGCCGAGTCAGCGCCGAGGACCGATGGCTCGAGCGTGGCGCCGACGTATTTCGACTCGCGGGTATCTACGGCCCGGGCCGCAGCGCCCTCGAGCGTGTGTGCTCGGGTCGGGCCCGTCGGATCGTCAAACCCGGGAAGGTCTTCAACCGGATCCACGTCGATGACGCCGCAGCCGCCCTCGAGGCGGCCATCTTCGATCCCGAACTCGAGCGTGGGGCCCCTTCCGCGGGTCGGGTGTTCAACGTCGCCGACGGCCACCCGGCGAGCAGCGCCGAGGTCCTGACCCACGCCGCCGAGCTCCTCAGGGTCGCCGCCCCGCCCGAGGTCGAGTTTGAACACGCCGAGATGTCTCCCATGGCGCGGAGCTTCTGGCGCTGCGACGTCCGCGTCGACAACGCTAGGCTCCTGGCGCTGCTCGGCCGCGCCGACACTGCCCTTCGCTACCCAGACTACCGCGCCGGCCTCGCCCAATGT
>CAYVJQ010000041.1:51648-53216 GCA_964451725.1 uncultured Nannocystaceae bacterium
CCGCGCCGACACTGCCCTTCGCTACCCAGACTACCGCGCCGGCCTCGCCCAATGTCTAGAGCGGCGGTCGCTTTGAACTCACCCTTCAAAGCGACCGCCGCTCGACTCTCGAGACTGCTCAGACGCCAGCGACCGCGAAGGCCCCGACCCCGATCACCATGAACAAGATGACAGCGACGACCATGAGCACGCCGAGCCCGGTGATCACTGTGCTCGCTATCCCGAGCCCCCAGGCCCAGTTTGCCGCTGCGCAGGGGTGGTGGCCCATCGCCCGGTACTTCCCGCGGATCTGAGCCCCGAAGTACCAACCGAGCGGGCCCGCGATCCATCCAAAGCCGATCCAAAACCCCGCCGCGACGATCATCAGCCACAAGTTCGCGTCGTCGCTGAGCTTCTCCAACTCCCGTGCGTGGGGCGGCAGGTTCGAGGCCGCGTACGCGTATTGGGGCTGACCTGGGTAGGGCTCCCCGTATTGGGGCTGCCCGGGCCCGCCAGCCGGACCGGCTTGGGAACCGCCAGCCGGACCGGCTTGGGAACCGCCAGCCGGACCGGCTTGGGGACCGCCAGCGGCGGTCTGTCCGTACTGGGGCGGCGGCTGAAATCCCGACTGTGGCCCCGGGCCGTAGCCCCCTGGATTCCCGTGATTGTCCGGGTTTCCGTAGTAGTTGCCGGGTGTGCTCGACTGTCCGTTGCCTGGCTGCTGCATTTCGATGATCTCCAAACCGCGCGGCGACACGTCGATTCCGATTGATTCTACGCCCTACCGCCGTCGGGCGCTGTGATTCCATGCCCTCGACGCTGTGGGGCCTCACACCGGGCACACAGCTCCCGATCGAGCCGGCTTGCGATCCACTCATCCGCCAGATGTCCACACCTCGTCATCGCCATCGTCATCGCCATCGCCACTCGATGGCCTCGGCGCGCGGCATCGCCCTCACCCCACTCGGTTGTGCGCAGGCCACCGACTCCAGCCCCGACGCCGATCCCAAAGACCAAAAGCACAATGACAAGCGGAGCGAGGCCGGGCCCTCCGAAGCCGCTCCCGCAGCGCGCGCGAGTGCGTCCCCATCGCACCAGGAGTCCGAGCCCTGGCCGAAGCCCGACCAGAGGAGCGACGCTCCAAACCAGCCTGCTGCGCTCGCCTCCTCATCGCGTCTGTCTTCGCGTGCTCCTCGCTGGCTGGATTGGGCCTGTGAAACGACGCACTTCGCCAACGGGTCGCTGCGAGCTGAGCGCGTGGCCGAGCAGACCCGCCGGGTCGACCTGGGGGCAGGCTCGGCGATCGCTGGCGGGGCCTCTGCGCTCTTGTTCATGGGCGCGGGCATCACGACAATAGCGCTTGGACGTCGGCGTGAGCGCCTGCGCCTGGATGTGCTCCTCGATGGACAAGCCTGGCTTGCGCCCACCCCGTGGTTATTGCGGGATGGTGACGGGGCGAGCGAGAGCTCGCGCGATCTCAGACTCGACCTATGAACATTGAGCACGGGGTCACAATTGGCGGATCGAGAGAAGGTCTATTTTAGGTGATGTGATTTTTAGTCGAAATATGCATTGTGCACTTGACCTAG
>CAYVJQ010000042.1:0-4144 GCA_964451725.1 uncultured Nannocystaceae bacterium
CAAGGCCAATCCGCGAGACTTTCTCGATCGGCTCGAGGGCGGGAGCTAGCTAGCTAGACCGATCGCCAGACCGATCGCCGCGCCCCGGTCGATCTCTCCACCGACGCTCGCGCTGCTGAAACAGTCGCCCACGAAGTCGAGCATGGCGTCGCTCGCCGCCGATCCGAGCGCGGCGATCGGCTCGCCGTACTCGGGGAACACCCGCAGGAGGGCCTCGAGCTGGGTGAGCCAGGTGTGCTCGCTCAGGGCCCCGTGTTCGCTGCGGGCCTGGATGAAGCGCAGGCCTCGAAGCACGTCGCTGCCGAGCGCGCGCTCGCAGGCCCGGATCAGCTGTGGGCCCAGGTAGCGAGACAAGACCGCGAGCTCGAGCTCGACACCCACGGCGAGGTAGGGACGCTCGAGGGCGCAGGCGGCCAGGCGGATCCGGGCGTGCGAGCGCACCGATTCGGGTGGCTCGCGGCGGACGAGCGCGCCGAGGTCGAGCCGGGGCCCGGGTCTGGCCCCGGGGTCGGCGGGTGAGCGCCACAGCTCGGCGAGCTGGACGAGATCGTCGATCAACAGGAGGTGGCGCTGGTCTTCACCCCGGGCGGCGGCCCGCAGGGCGACGCCGAGGTCGATGAAGCCGGCGCTCACGCAGGCTCGAGCACTGCGCTCCATCCAGCCCTGGACCGGCCGCATCATGCGTACACCCAGGGCACAAAATTCGAGCAGAAAAGGCAGCAGCTCCCCGCGGCCGGCCGCGGGTGAGAGCAGGGCTCGGACACGCAGATCTGCGTGTCCGCGGGCCCTCCCGATCTCGACGAAGGGGAGGTAGTGCTGCTCGACGTTGGGGTAGTGCGACATGCCCTCTCTAGAGCTGCTGGAACTTGCGAGCGAGGTCAAATTATCGGGCGCGACGGCGCGCAATCGAGGGCGCTCGGTTCGCAATCGACCGGCGATCGGTCTCGAGTCGCCCGGTCGCCGCCCTGGTCAGAAATTTGTCGACCTGCACAAACAGGGGCCAAAGTCGGGTGACCGGGCTGTGCTACCGTTTTGGGGTTGGATCCCCTGGTAGCCCGCGCTGAATCCCCCCCCGACGCCTCGCTCGCCAAAGCGGCGTTTCAGCGCTTCACCCAGGTCCTGATCCTCCAGGCGACACCCTGGCCGTGCCCCCGCGGAGCTGGACCATGAAGCTCGCGATTTTGTCGCGCTCCGCGAGCTCGTACAGCACCTCGAGGCTGGTCGAGGCGGCCCGGGCGAGGGGCCACACGGTCGAGGTCTTGGACATCCTCAAGATGTCCATCGACATCGAGGCGGGCCGGCCCCGGCTCCACTACCGGGGCGCCGAGCTGGGGACTTTCGACGTTGTGCTCCCGCGGATCGGGGCCTCCGTGTCGTACTTCGGGGCGGCCGTGCTCCGCCAGTTCGAGCAGATGGGGGTGCCCTGCGCCAACTCCTCGACCGGGCTGGCCAACTCGCGCGACAAGCTGCGCTCGCTCCAGCTGCTCAGCAGCCACCAGATCGGGATCCCGGCCACGAGCTTCGTCCTCGATCCGCGCGATGTACCGTCGGCGATCGCCCGGGTCGGCGGGGCGCCGGTGATCGTCAAGCTGGTCGAGGGCACACAGGGCGTGGGGGTGATCCTCGCGGACACACAGAACACGGCCGAGGCCATGGTCGAGACCCTGCACAGCGCCAAGCAGGACGTCTTGATCCAGGCCTTCGTCGCCGAGAGCCGGGGCCGGGATCTGCGGGCGATCGTCGTCGGTTCGCGGGTGGTCGCGGCCATGCGCCGGGTCGCCGCGGGCGACGAGTTTCGCAGCAACGTGCACCGGGGCGGCAAGACCGAGGCCGTGGTGCTCGACGACGCCTACCGGAACACGGCGATCCGGGCCGCCCAGGTCATGGGCCTGCGCATCGCGGGGGTCGACATGCTCGAGGGTGAGCACGGGCCGCAGGTCGTGGAGGTCAACTCGTCGCCGGGCCTCGAGGGGATCGAGGCCGCGAGCAGGCTCGACATCGCCGGCCTGATGATCGACTGCGTGGCCTCGCTCCAGGGCCTGCCCGAGGTCGACATTCGCCAGCGCCTGACCGCGCGGGCCGGCTACGAAGTGGTGGAAGTGCAGATCCCGGCAGAGGCGGCGGTGATCGGGGGGACGATCGCCGATGCCGGCCTGGCCGAGCAGGACATCGAGGTGCTGGCGCTCGACCGTGGCCAGGGCGGGCCGACCCCGAACCCGGGGGCGGACTCGGTGTTGCGGGCGGGGGACCGGCTGCTGTGTCTGGGCCCGCTCGAGTCGCTGCGCGAGCTGGTCACGGAGCTCGATCGTCGGCGCAGCCTGCCCCCGATCCCGCATCTGGTCGTTGCGCTCGAGTGACGGTTGCGCTGGAGTTTGTCACCAGATTTGAAAGTCGGTTCTCTAAACTTAGGGGTCTATGGGGGTCTCGGGGTCCAACTTCGGCTGACGGCAAACACCTCGTCAGCTGGGCCGAAGTCGGCCCAGCCTGACGCTCAGGGCAAGTCGCAGCAGCAGCTCGCTTCGCGGATGTCGCTGGGATCGGAAGGTTCCCATGGAATGGGGTCGTCACATCCTGCGATCAGGGTCTTGGAGTGCATGAGAACACTACAGACCTCGAAGCCCGGCACGTCGATGACGATCCCGGACACTCCGGCGCAGCCCCCCTCATTGCAGGTTCGGCTGGTCGCCTCACATCGTTTCGCACAGGTCTCAAAGCCGGAACTGCAGTCGGTCCAGAGCGGCCCACATTGGCCCTCGATACATCCACCGGCTTCCCAATCCGTCCCCCCGTACAAAACAGCGCACTCGTTCCCACACTCGCCACAATTGTTGTTGTCCGTCTGCAGATCGGCCCCTCCGCAAGGCAAGTCCTCTACATTGTCGTCGTCTTCCTCTGCAACGTCGCAATCCTCGCAGGGCAAGGGTCCCCCGCAAGCACCAACGCTCAACAGTAGCGAGAAGGTCAGAACTAGAGTTGACAGTGTCTTTCATCTTGTTTCTTCGTGCTGTTTAGTAGGCACTCAGGCTGTTGGGGGGCACTCGTTTGAGCAGTCGCCAGGTCGTCGCGGCAGGGGAAGGCCCAGTCCCCCAAAGCTGTCAGTCAGTCATTCGTCATCGAGGGCGACGTGGACCAGGGCGTCACCCTGGTAGACGAGGGCCTGGCGCTGGACGCCGATCACGAGCCCGGTGCTCGCGCTGGTGACGGTCCGCTGGACCATGGTGCTGGGGTCGTAGATCCGGGCCAGGGGCTGACCCTTCTCGATCTCGTCGCCGAGCTGGGGGAGGACTTCACACAGGCCGCTCTGGGTCGCCCGGAGCCAGCGGCTGCGCCCTGCGCTCCGGCAGGTGCCCGCGAAGGTCGGGGCCGGTCCGTCCCAGAGACCCTCGCTGCTCATCACCCTCAGCACACCGTCGACGGCCGCCTGCACGGGGATACGGTTGAGGCGGTGGGCCTCCCCGCCCTCGTGCAGGAGCACGGGGATGCCCCGCTTCGCGCCCGCGCCCCGCAGGGTGCCCGGGCGGACGCGGGCGTGGAGCAGGAGCGGGCCGGAGAAGGCCTCGGCCAGGGCTCGGGTGCGCGGGTCTTCGAGGTTGCAGCGGATCTGCGGGAGGTTGGCGCGGCCGGCCGAGCCCGAGTGCAGGTCGATCCCGAACTCGCAGCGCGCGACCACGCTCTCGAGCAGGAGCTTGGCGAGGCGGGCGGTCAGCGAGCCGCGCTTGGAGCCGGGGAAGGAGCGGTTGAGGTCCCGGCGATCGGGGAGGTAGCGCGAGGCGTTGATGACCCCGAATCCGTTGATGACCGAGACCGCGAGCAGGGTGCCCGACATGGTCTGGGGATCGAGGATCTGGAGCAGGGCTCGCAGCGAGGCGATCCCACCGAGCTCGTCCCCGTGCAGCGCGGCGCTCACGAACATGGTCGGGCCCGGCCGGGTCCCATGGAGCACGTGGACGGGGATGTCGAGCAGCTGACCGGTGGGCAGGCGGGCGACGGGCAGGCGGACCAGGGCCCGGGCGCCGGCTTCGACCCGGGTCTGGGCGAGGGTGTAAGGGGCTCGGGCTTGGGCTTGGGTCTGGGCTTGGGTTTGGGTGGGGGTTTGGGTGGGGGTCTGGGTCGCGCTCACGTTTTGGTCTCGGGGGGCTTTTGC
>CAYVJQ010000042.1:4244-15121 GCA_964451725.1 uncultured Nannocystaceae bacterium
GGGTTTGGGTGGGGGTCTGGGTCGCGCTCACGTTTTGGTCTCGGGGGGCTTTTGCAAGAACGAGCGGTTCGGATCGATCAAGAACCGCCCCCGCAGGGCCTCGCGACCCAGGAGCATCGGGAACCCCATGGTGTCCCGTGTGGTCAGGGTCAGGTCGGCCCGCCAGCGCAGGCCACCCAAGACCAGCTGCACGCGGATCACCGGTCGATGCTGGCGCGCGCCGTTGGAGCTCTTGACCCAGCGCATCTCCCGAACGCTGAGATCGAAGACCTCGGGTTTGTCGGTGTCCCGGTCGAGGCTGAAGCGGACCCGGGGCCGGCCTGAGACCCGGACCAGCTCGAGGTCCTGGGCGTGCAGGCTCGAGGTTCGTGCGCCCGTGTCGACCTTGGCCCGGACCTGAGTCAGGCCGAGATCGGGGATGTCGATGCGCTCGCGCCAGCCGACGATGGAGATCGGCCCCTTGTTCACGGGTGGCTCCAGTGGCGACGCGGGTGAGGTCGGTGAAGGGGCATGGATCCGGTCCGCGGGCGGCGCAAGTGTACCGCAGCGTCCCCAGACCCAGACCCAGACCCAGACCCAGACTCAGACCAGGCCGGTGCCCGCGTGCTCGGGGATCTGGGCGAGGGCGTCGGCGAGCTGGTCGATGAGCAGGCGCCCGAGGGCCTCGCGGCGCTCGCCTCGGCCGTGGGCGTCCATGCCCGCGCCGACCAGGGCATCGAAGTGATGCCGGGCGAGCTCGAGCTCGACGATGGATCCCGATTGGTAGCTGAGCAGGGGCCAGGCGAAGGCCTCGACGGCGTGCTCGGGGACGGCCGGATCGAGGCGCCAGCGGTTGGCGAGCATGAAGCGGTCGTGAGCCTCGAGCGCGGCCGCGAGCGGGGCGCCCAGGAGACCCGAGACGATCTCGCGGCTACGCAGGAGGCGCTCGACGATCTTGAAGGCCTCGAGGCGCGCGCGCCGATCGGCGGGCGGGTAGCGGGGGTCGTCGCGACGAAAGGCCAGCCAGCTGAGAAACTCGTGGTTGTGGCGCCAGGCCAGGCGCTGGGCGTCGATCTCGGCGACCAGCTTGGCGATCGGGCTGCCGTGGCGGCGCTTCATGGCGACGCCGGTCTCGGTCATCAGGTCGCGCACGGGCCTGGAGAAGCTGCCGATAGCGACCTCGCTGCGGGCCTCGTCGACGGCCTCGAGGGCGAGCCCCACGGCCACGCCGACCCGGGCCGCGATCTGGATGGTGGTCGCGACGATCTGTCGATACAGGCCCGGCATGACCAGGCGCATGCCACCCTCGTCCAGCCCCTCGGCCTGATCGAGGGCCTCGAGCTTGGCGCGCGTGAGCGAGCGCCGAGCTTCAGAGACGTCCTCGTCGGGCGGGTCGTCCGTGTCCGCGTGGACGTGAGCCAGGAAGACATCGCGCGCGGAGGACATGTCCGGTCAACTTACGTGCGCTGATTTGGTGTGTCACGTCCCTTTGATTTCAACCGCTTGTGGGCACTGGCGCGCCTCCCGGTGGGTCGGGCGCGGCCTGGCGTACACGGTGGTCAGGGCTGGGGCGGCGTGCTATCGCTTCGCCCATTCGAGGGCTCGCCCTCGGTTCGGAAAGCCGCCATGACGCGCCACCTCGAACTCCCCAAGCAGCCTGCCCTCCCTTATCCCGTCGAGGTCCTGGCCAACCCCAGCCAAGACGAGTTGCGCGCGCTGGCCCTCGAGCACACGCCGCACTGCGTTCGGACGGCGCGCGGAAGCCTCAACAAGGTCGCCCGCAACAAGGCCCGGATGGCGGCCTTCACCTACATCATCGACCGGCGCGGGGAGCCGGAGCTGTACTCGCACAAGACCATCAGCCCCGCCGACGCGCAGGTGCTGATCGACGGTCAGCGGGCCTACATCGAGGACAGGGGCACGCTCCTGTTGATCGACGGCTACGTCGGCCTGGGCCCGCGGGCGGTGCCGGTGCAGTGGTGTTACACGCTCGAGGGGGCGAACATCGCGGGCATGCAGCAGATCTTGTCCTTCCCGCGTGCGCGGGTCGAGGGCGAGGCCGCCGCCAAACAGCCCTTCGTGCCGGCCTTTCGTCTGGTCTACACACCCGACTATTTTGTGGACATGCCCGGGCGCCAGGCGATCGTCGTCGACCTCGACAACTACGTCACCTACATCATGGGCCCCGACTACTTCGGGGAGAGCAAAAAGGGCGCCCTGCGGATGCTGGCGGAGTTTCACTACCGCAACGGCGGGCTGGTCATGCACGCCGGCGCCAAGGTGATCCACATCGGGGACAAACACCTGACCATGGGCATCCTCGGGCTCTCGGGCACGGGCAAGACGACCACCACCTTCAGCAAGCAGGGCAACTCCACCAAGCCCGTGCAAGACGACATGATCACGCTCTGGCCCGGCGGCGAGATCTCGGTGACCGAGAACGGCTGCTTCGCCAAGACCTTCGGCCTGGCCGAGGCCGCCGAGCCGGTGATCTATCGGGGCACGCTCTCGCCCGAGGCCTGGGTCGAGAACGTCTATCTCGACGACAAAGACGAGCCCGACTTCTTCAAGCGCACGCTCGAGCCCGCCGACGTCGCCCGCATGCGCGAGGTCCTGATCGGCACCGGGGCACCCGAGGCCAACGTCGACGCCTACATCTCCGGGGCCGTGACCCGGGAGAGCGTGGTCGAGGACGGGATCCCCAAGGACGGCTGGGACTTCGTCATGTGGTCCGAGAACGGCCGCTCGATCATCCCCATGAGCTCGGTGGAGGACGCCGCCGACCTCGACACCCTGCCGGCCGTGTACTCGCTGGGCATCCTCAACCGCGACGAGGGCGACGAGGCCGCGACCCCGGGTCTGGTCCGCTTCACCAGCCCCGAGCAGGCGGCGGGCTACCTCATGCTCGGCGAGACCAGCAAGACCTCGGCGGCCGGCAAGGACCGGGGCAAGACCCGCTCGCCCTTCACCCAGCCGTTTTTCCCCCTCGCCCACGGCAACCAGGCCGAGCGCTTCTCGGAGCTCGCCGCGACCTTCAGCGGGACCACCATGTGGCTCATGAACACGGGCTACGTCGGCGGCGATGCGGCCGGCGTGAAAACGGGGGCGGCCCTCAAGGTCAAGATCCGGCACTCCTCCGCCATGCTCGAGGCCATGGTCGAGGACCGGATCGTGTGGACCATCGATCCCGACTTCGGCTACGAGGTGGTCGACATCCAGGACCCGGCCAACGCCGCCCTGCTCGCCAAGGTGCCAACGGAGATCCTCCGGCCGAGCGTGTTCTTCTCGGCCCGCTCACGCGGTGACGACTACGCCCAGTGGGTCGCGAAGATGAAGCGCGAGCGGACCGCTTTTCTCGAGCGCTGGAAGGTCGCCCCGGCGATCGTCGCGGCGGTCGAGAACGCGAACTGACCAAAAAAACAGGAACTGGCCAAAGCCAAGACACCCGAGCGCGACGCGCCCGGGTGTCTTCAATTCAGGTCTGGCTCAGGTCCGGGGCCCCTGCTCAATCGCCGTAGGTCTGGACCAGGGTCTCGAGCTGGTTCCAGGTCACGCAGTCCTCGAGGGCGAGGAAGTCCATGTTCTCGTCGACGATGTACACCGATGGCCAGCAGTTGAGCTGGAGGTAGTTCACCGACATGGCGATGTCGCCCTCGGTGAGCACGGGGATGTTCTCGTTGGGGTACATGGCGTCCCAGGCCATACCGTCGGCCACACTCGCGGGCTGACCGTTGACGTCCTCGGCGAGGAAGGTCAGCCAGACGATGGTCTCGTCGGCGATCATCTGCTTGAGCGCGGAGCCCAGGCCGCTGAAGGGGTCGTTGCCGCCGCCGGCGAGGAAGGCCGAGGCGTCGTTGCAGGGCGGGCACCAGACCCCGGAGAGGTCGAGGGCCATGGGCGTCCCGCCCCACTCGCAGATGTTCCTGGCCTCGCCGAAGGCATCCATGGCGGCGATGTGTTTGATCGGCTCGCCGACGGCGAAGTTGCCCCAGCCGGGATCGTTGTCACAGGCGGCTTCGCCCGTATCGCCCGTATCGCCCGTATCGCCCGTATCGTCGCCGACGTCTTCGGCCGTATCGGCCGTATCGCCGGTATCGAGAGAGTCTTCGGCAGAGGCTTCGGCCGTGTCTTCGCCGGTGCCCTCGCTCGTGTCTTCGCCGGTGCCCTCGCCGGTATCTTCGCCGGTGTCCTCGGCCGTGTCCCCGCCGCTCGTCTCGGCCCCGGTGGCGTCGCCATGTACGTAATAATCGCCGTCATCCTTCGATTCGCAGGCACCGAGGCCCACGGTGAGGGCCAGCCCAAAGAGAGGAGTCAAGACTTTCGAGAGCGTCATGGCGTCTCCACTGTACCGGCAAAAACGACACTTACTGCTGCCAAAACCCATATTTCTGAGTCGGGGCTGAATCGAGGTTTCACTCTATCGGGACATCATTGGGCACCAGGTGCCTCGCAGGTGTCTCGGTACCGAGATCTCAGACCAGATCGGTGTCGCCCCAGCTGAGTTCCCAGCTCGTGGGGTGCATGAGCATGGCCGCGTCCATTCCCTCGAGGGTGTCCAGCGGGCGCGCGCCAAAATAGAGTTCACGTGGGAACAGGCGCTCGGGCAGGGGCAGGTAAGCCTGGCGCAAGAGGGCGCTGCGGTAGCGTGAGCCCGGGCCCGACATGGCGCTGAGGAACGCGCAGCTGCGAGCGCGGGCCTGCTCTTCGATGCTGCGCAGGAGGGCGCGCAGGGCCCCGTCCTGCTCGAGGTCCACGACCAACTCCATGATGAACGCGCCGGGGCCCTGCGCGCCGGTCGAGAACGCGAGCACGGCGTAGCCACTGATCCCCTCTGCTCCGTCGACCCGCAGGCGCAGGTAGTCGGAGCCCGGGCGCTGGTCGTAGCGCCACTCGAGGTACTCCTGGTCTCGGATCACCCAGATCTCGTGCTGGCTCTGGCAGCGCCGCCACAGGGGATCGACCCAGTCGCCGAAGCGATCGAAGGTCCGCACTGGGGGCCTCGGCCCGGCGCGCTGAAGCTGGGTGCTGAGCTCGTCGACGATGCCCGGGGCCCGGGACAGCTGGCGGGTGGCGATCGAGAGCAGGGAGCGCAGCTGGGGGCGCTCGACCTGACTACCCAGGAGCTCGCCGAGGTCCAGGGGCTTGATCAGCACCGGCAGGGGCATGACCGATCTCCAGCCCAGGTTCTTCTCGAACCCGCGGATCGAGTCCGCGTTGGGGAACCCGAACACCACGCAGAAGTCACGCTCGCGCATGGTCGTGTAGCAGGCCTCGGCGCTGGCCGAGAAGATGCCCTGGCGCTTGAAGGCCGGGTCGGTCATCGCGTCGATGGAGAGGCCCGCGAGGCGGGTCTCGCCCAGGCAGCGCAGGCGCCGAGGAGACACGGCGTACTGCCCGACCAGATCGGAGTGGGGGTCGCCGGAGCTCGGCTCGCGCCACACGAGCTTGATGGTCTGGGGCCCGACCGGGTTGTCCGCGAACTCCCAGCGCCAGTGGAGGGGGCCACACGCGGGGCGTGGGTCGTGGGCCGGCCGGGCCCCGGAGGGCTCGGCAAAGACGCGGCTGTGCAGGTCGACGATCGCGGCCTCGTCGCCGCGCTGGTAGTCACGGATCGCCCAGCCTCGCTCACCCTCGCCCTCGGCCTCGGTCCCCATGCATCGAGGGTAGCTGGTTCATGCATCTGGGTGGGGCGTGTTCACAGCGGCCCGGACGGGCTGCGAGCCGCTCACGCTGAAACCCATCACGACGCTCACCATGGGCTGCTAGGTTCGGGTCGCGGACCGGGTCCGCGGGCAGCTTTGACCACGGAGAACACAGCGCGGGCCGAGGGTCGCGGCGGGGAGGGTCGAGGGTGGCGCCCGCCCTGGTCGCGCAGCTTGCTGTTGCTGGCCGTCGCCGGCCCGGCGCTGTGGCTGGGCGGGGTCAAGCCGTGGACGATCCCCTGCTTCGCGGTGGTCGTGTTCGGTCTGCTCCTGCGTCGCTGCCTGCGTGGCGACGAGCCGCTGCGGGTCCCGGCCCTGTGGTGGATGGGGCTGGTCCTGGCCGGTCTCACCGCCCTGCAGTGGATGCCCCTGCCCCCGGCCCTGCTCGAGCTGCTCGCCCCGCGTCTGCAGGGGGTGGTCGGGGAGGCCCTGGTCGACACTGGCCTGGGCTGGCGCCGCCTGTCGGTGGACCCCGCCCAGACCGGGCTCGAGTGTGCGCGGGTGCTGGCGCTGACGGGCCTGTTCATCGCCGCCGCCCAGCTCAGCTGGCGCCTGGTGGCGACCTACGTCGGGGTCGCGGCGACGCTGGTCTCGATCCTCGGCCTGATCCAAAAGCTGGCCGGGGCCACGGCGATCTACGGGCTCTACGCCCCGCGCCAGGCCCTGTTCAGCCTGGGCCAGGAGCTCGGCTCTCCCCTGCTGACCAGTTTCGTCAACGCCAACCACCAGTCGGGGCTGCTGCTGCTGGGGGTGTTCTCGACCGCGGCGATGGTCGTCGACCTGCGTGGGCGCGCGGGCGAGGCCCTCGACCATCGCGGCGGCGACCGGCTCAACGACCGGGCCGTGCTCGCCGGCGGGGCCCTGGCGATCCAGGTCACGGCGCTGGTCTTGTCTATGTCTCGAGGCGCGCTGGCGGCCGGGCTGCTGGCGGCGCCCCTGGCCGCGTGGGCGGTCGGCTTCTCGGGCTTCTCGAGCTTTCGGCCCGGGCCCGGCCACGCCCAGCGTCAGCAGGGAGGGGGCCGACGCCGCAAGCTGGGGCTCGCGGCCGTGCTCGCGCTCATGGTCGGGCTGGCGGTCACCCAGGGCGCCTGGGGCCAGCTGGCGAGCCTGCGGGAGTTCTCGAGTTTCTCCGCCAAGCTCCGGATCGCGCGTGAGGGCCTGGGCTTGGTCGCCTGGTCGCCGGTCTTGGGCACGGGGCGCGGGACCTTCGTCGATCTCTTCCCCCTGGTCGACAGCGCGCCCGGACCCCGAGTCTTCACCCACCTCGAGTCGACCCCGGTGGCCGTTGTGGTCGAGTGGGGTCCGCTCGTCGGCGGGGGCTTCGTGATCGCGCTGGGGCTGTGGTGGCTGCGCAGCTTTCAGGTCAACCCGAGCCCGGCCCGGCGCGTGGCGATGTGTGGGCTGCTGGCCCTGGGGATCCAGTCTTGGGCCGACTTCTCGCTCGAGTTTCTCGGCGTCGCCGCGCCCGCGCTCGCGCTCGCGGGCGCGCTCGGGTTCTCGGCGGGGGGGGGCAGGCGAAAGTCCGGGTCTGGGTCTGGGTGGTTTCGACGCCCGCGGATCTCGGCCTTCCCGGTTCGCCCGACCATGGTCGCCGCGTTTGTCGGCCTGATCTGTGCCGAGGGTCTGGCCCTGAGTTCGCTCGAGGGCAGCTGGTCTCGGCGTCGAGCTCGCGATCTGGCGCTTTTGGACGCCGCCACCTACGAGCCGGCCCGGGCCCGGGCGGCGCTAGAGAGCACCCCCTTGGACCCGCTGGTCCACCGGGCGATCGCGCAGGCCCAGCTGCGCTCGGGCGATCCCGAGGCCGCCCTGGTCCGGGCAGAGGTCGCCGCGAGGCTGCGCCCGACCTCGGTCGATATCCAGCTGCTCGCGGCGGTCGCCGCCCACGGGGCCGATCAGCCCCTGGTCGCCATCGAACACCTGCGCGCGGCCCTCGAGCAGGTCCGGGCGCCCGTGCCGAAACCCCTGATCGCGTTCCTGCTCACGGCCATGCCCGAGCCCCGGCAGCTCGCGGCGGTCGCCCCCGAGCAGGCCGAAGCCTGGACGGCGCTGGCCTGGGCGCTGGTCGAGCCCGCGCCCGAACACGCCCGCGCGCTGGGGGCCGCCCGGGCCGCGGCCCACCCCGAGGAGCCCGAGCCCCTGCGCCTCCTGGTCCGGGTCGCGCTGGCCCGAGAGAACCCGGGCCTGGCCCTGCACCACGCTCGGCTCTTGGTCGCCCTCGAGCCCGAGTCGGCCGCGGCGATCCAGCTTCGGGCCTTGGCCCGGGTCTCCCATCGCGATCATCAAGATAATCGAAACCATCAAAACCAAGGTCGCCAAGATCGAGAGCAGCTCGCACGCGCGATCGAGGAGCTCGAGGCGGCCCTCGAGGCCGGCGTCGACGACCCTGGGGTCGTCGAGGAGTACCTCGTCCACTGTCTGCTCTGGTCGGGGGAGCCGGAGGCCCTCGACCGGGCCGAGGCGCTCGCACGGGAGCTCTCGACCCGCCGGGCCGAGGCTCCGGTTCGCCGTCGCCGTCAGGTGTTGGTCGAGCGGGTGCAGGCGAGGGGCCGATGAGTATCGACGAGCCACGAGCGCCGGGTTCCGAGCGGGATCTCGAAGCGCCGGGTTCCGAGCGGGATCTCGAAGTACAGGGTTCCGAGCCTGAGACTGATCCTGAGATTGATCCTGAGGGCGACACCATCCACCGCAGTCTGATGTGGACCTTGGTGGGGGAGCTGGTGTTCGCGGCCTGCCAGTGGTTCTCGCTGATGGTCGTCGCCAAGCTCGGCTCGCCCGAGGCCCTGGGTCGCTACGCGCTCGGCCTGGCTGTGGCCACCCCGGTGATCATCCTGGCGAACCTGCATCTGCGCGGGGTCTACGTGGTCGAGGTCCGCGAGCGCTGGCGCTTCGAGCATTACCTGGGTCTGCGCATGGTCATGATCCCCCTGGCCCTGGCGGTCACGGCGGGGATCTGCCTGGTCCGCGGCTGGCCCTGGCAGACGGCGGCCGTGGTCTTGTTGCTCGGGGCCATCCGGGCCTCCGGGAGCGCCGCCGACATCCTCTACGCGCGCGCCCAACGGGCCGAAAAGATGGCCTCGATCGGGATCTCGCGGGCGGCCCGGGGGCTGCTGTGGATCGGACTTTTGGCCCTCGGCATGGCGATCGCCGACGAGGTCGTGGCCCTGGCTCTGGTCGCCACGGCTCTGGCCTTGTTCACCCTGCTCTACGACAAACCCAAGGCCGCGGCCTTGGGTACCGGAGAGAGCGGTGTCGGTCGTGCGGGGGGGATCCGTCCGAGCTTCGACCCCAGGGCGCTGGCCGGCTTGGCGTGGACGGCCCTGCCGATCGGGCTCGCGGCCGGCCTGCTCGGGGTCACGGGGAACATGCCCGCCTACGTGCTCGAGTCCAGTCACGGTCTGGTGGAGGTCGGCTTCTTCGCGGCGGTGCTCTCGATCATGCAGGCCAGCGGTGTGGTCAACATGGCGCTGGGCAACGCCGCGGTCCCACGTCTGGCCAAGCTCGCGGTCAGCGACGCGCGCGGATTTTGGGTGCTCCTGGCCGAGCTCCTGGTCCTGGCGGCGGCGCTCAATGGCCTGGGTGTGCTCGGGGTCGCCGCCTTCGGCGAGCTCTACCTGCGCCTGGCCTACACGCCCGCCTACGTCGTGTATTTCCCCCAGCTCATGCTCACGGCGGTCGCGGCGGTGATCGTGGGGCTGGCGAACATGCTCTCGCAGACGCTCACGGCCCAGTCTCGGTTTCGGACCCAGCTGGTGATCAACGCGGTCGTACTCGTGTTCTCGGTGGTCGCGTCGCTGCTGCTGATCCCCGGCCGTGGGATCGCGGGGGCCGTCGAGACGCTGGTCGCGCTGGCCGTGTTCCGGTTCGTGATCTATCTGGTCGTGAACGTGGTGGTCGGGCCCCGGCGTGGGCGGGAGCTCGAGGGTCGCTCGGGCGGCGCGCCCGAGCGAGGCTGAAGGCGCGAGAGCTGGAACCAGCGGTCGCGGGGGCCGCGTCTCGCTGATAGGCTCCGGCGATGTCCCACGTCGTCTCCAAGCCCACCGCGCCGTTTTCCGGGGCCGCCGAAGGCGGCGCGATCGAGGTCCACCAGGTCCCCTTCGACGTCGACAACTTCACCTGGCTGCTGGTCTGCAAGACGACCGGTGAGACCGCGGCGGTCGACGGGGGCGAGGCGGCCCCGGTGCTCGACTATGTGGCTCGAGAGAGCCTGAACCTGACCACGATCTTGACCACCCACACCCACGGCGACCACATCGGTCTGCACCGGGAGCTGGCCGAGCTCGGCAAGCTTGACGCCCTGCGCGTGGTCGGCAATGAGGCGCTCAGCAGCGTCATCCCCGGCCTCGAGCGGGGGGAGGGTGTGGGCGAGGGCTCGCGCGTGAAGCTGGGCGCCGTCGAGGGCGACGTGCTGCTCACCGAGGGCCACATCGACGGCCACCTGACCTATGTCTTTGGTGATGTCATGTTCCCGGGCGACACCCTGTTCGCCGGCGGCTGCGGCTACCTCTTCGACGGTCCGCCCGCGAAGATGCACGCCAGCTTGAGCCGCCTGGCGGGCCTCGATGGGGGCGTCCGGGTGTGTTGTGCCCACGAGTACACGGAGGACAACCTGCGCTTCGCGTGGTCGCTCGAGCCCGACAACCAGGCTCTGGCGGAGCGGATCCAGTCGGTGTGGGCCCTCCGGGCGCGGGGCGAGTCGAGTGTGCCCTCGACGGTCGCCGAGGAGCGCGCGACCAACCCCTTCCTGCGCTGCGATTCGCAGACCCTGAGGGCGGCCGTGGGCGAGGCCATGCCCGACGCACCCATGGATACGGCCGCCGATGTGTTTGCGGCCACGCGCGCGCTCAAGAATGGGGGCGCGTACAAGAAGCTCGGGGACACCGGGCTGCCCCTGTAGACGAGGCGATGCCCCGCCCGCGGTCGGGATGGCCCCGCCCGCGGTCGGGATGGCCCGTGGGAACCGCTGGCCCGCTGGCCATCCCGACCGAGGGATGTGAGGGCTCCCGAGTGACCCGGGCGTGTCTGCTCTCGCTTTGGCGCAGACCTCGTCCTCGGGCGTGGGTTCAGAGGTCGATCTGCGGAGAGCCGAGCCAGTCAGCAAAGTCGTGAGCCGGGCAGCGAGAGGGTGAGCGGGCCTGTGGGCGGTGAGCGGGCCTGTGGGCGGTGACTGGGCCTGTGGGCGGTGACTGGGCCTGTGGG
>CAYVJQ010000042.1:15221-19438 GCA_964451725.1 uncultured Nannocystaceae bacterium
CGAACGGTCTTCATGACAGCGCGGCGCGGGTTCACACGCGGCTGGGGGGCCGCTGTTCGAGAGGACAGGCGGTGGCACCCCGCTTAGCGAGCACATGCAATCGCGTGCACAACGACCCACATTTGATAGGGTGCGCTATGGCTGCTCAAGCGGGCAAAGAATGGCGATGGTCATCGGAGTGTGGCTCTGCGACGTACCGATTGGTGGGACCGACGCGGGTCCTCGTGGTCCTCGTGGGTCGGATGTCGGACGACGCAGTCGAGATGGCAGAGGAGGCGCTCGGACAGCTCACGGCGATCGAGGGCGTCGACCTGTATTGGGACATGTACAGGCTCGAGTCTTTCTCCGACGATTTTCGCAAGGTCTGCATCGCGAGCTTGGGCAGCAACCGAAAGACGCTGGGCAGCCTGCACGCGCTGACCAACTCGTTGCTGATCTCCATGGCCGTCAAGACGGCGGACATCGTCCTCAGTCGTATTGTGACCTCGTATCGCGACGAGGCCGCGTTTCAACACGCCTTCAACGCCAGCCAGATCGCTGTTTGAGCCTGGGCCTCAATCGACCCGCCGGGGTCGCAGGGCCCGACCGATGACCGAGACCAGGTGTTCGGGGCAGCGGCACCACGCGGCGGCGTGACGCTCGGGCTCGATGATCTCGACGCCGGTGGAGCAGCCCTCGAGGCCCTCGCTAACCAGGAACTCGTCGAGGTGGATCTTGAAGTGCTCGGCCGTGCCCTTGGCCGTGGCTCCGAAGTGGTCCCAGTACAGGGTGTGGTCCGGGTCGAGCAGAAACTCGACGGCCTTGGCCTGGATCTGGGCGTGGGAGCTGCCCAGGAGGTGGTCGTCGTCGACCTCGAGCAAGGTCACGCGCTCGGGGTGGGCGGCCGCGTAGGCCCGGGATAGGTCGATCGGGACGACCGTGTCGGCGCGCCCGTGGATGATGAGGGTGGGGCAGGGGACGACGGGCTCGGCCGGGTGGGTGGCCGCGTCCTCGACCAGGGCGTAGTGGAGGTCGACCGGGGCGCCGCCTGGGCCGGGCATGAGCATGCTGCCGGTCTCGCGCCAGCGCTCGAAGGCCGTGGCCCCGATCAGCTCCGGCCAGCGCTCGGCGAAGCCGAAGGCCGGGCACAGGAGGATCAATCGATCGACGCGGGTCGGGTTGAGCTCGGCCCAGCGCGCGGCCACGAATCCACCCATGCTCGATCCCATCAGCCGCCAAGGGTGGCGCTCGCTGAGGTCGGGGGCGACGTCGAGGGCGTCGACAGCCCCGAGCATGCCCGAGTAGGTCAGCTCGCCGAAACTCGGCGTGTTGAGGTCGGGAGTCAGCATCTCGACGCCGCGCGAGGCATAGAAGCGGCGCATGGCCTGGCCCTTGGTGGACAGGGGGGAGGACGCGAAGCCGTGCAGGTAGGCGTGTCGAAAAGCCATGGCGCGGCTGTATAGCGCCCCGCGCTCGGGCGAGAAACCCGGGGCCGCCGGAGTACTCGAGAACCGGGTGTTCCAGGGCCGGGTCTAGGGCCGGGTCTAGGGTCGGTCTAGGGCCGTGTCGGGATGTGCTCGCGCCGGGCTCAGCCTTGTTTGGGGCTGCGCAGCTCGATGATCAAGCTGCCCCACTCTCCGTGGGTGTCGAGCTCGGGCGCCCACGCCAGGACGTCGCGCTGGTCGGGGCGTCGACACACACGCAGCACGAGCGGCTTGAGCACGGGGGTCGCGCGGCTCTCGATGCCCTTGCCGGGGATGACCCGGCAGTAGCGGAGGCCGCGGCGACGGCAGGCCCGGAGGAAGGCGTCGAGCGTGGTCTCGGCGGGTCCGCGGGTCATGTGCCGGAGCGTGCAGCTGTGCAGTGGGCGGCCGCTCGCGCGCTGCAGGAGGTCTCGGTCTTCGGGTTGGAGCGCGGGCCGGTCGATGACCTCGGGCTCGATCGCACGGACGTCGTCGCTCCAGTCGCCCCCGATCCAGTTGTGGGCGCTCTCGCGGAGCGCGGCGAGGGGATCGTCCGGGTGGGTCGGGGCCAGCTCGGGCAGCTCGGGCAGCTCGGGCGCAGGGGGGGCGCCGGGGACAGGGGCGGTCGGAGTGGTCTGCGGCCCAGACTCGGACTCGGACTCGGACTCCGGCTCGACCAAAATCGCGAAACGATCGAAGTCCACCTCACAGATCCGAAGATTGGTCTCGTCGAGGTTCTCGAAGATCAAGGCCATCAGCTCCCTCTCGTCGAGACGGACCAGCGGAGGAGGCGGTGGTGGCGACAGAGGAGGCGGCGGAGGCGGCTCGGGCAAGGTGGCGCGCAGGTCTCCGAGCAGGGCCTCGAGCCGGGCCCCTCCCACCTCGGTGTCGGCACCGGCGAGTCCGGCTCGAGGCGGCTCGGGCCCAGGGGCGCCGGGCCGCAGCTTTCGTCTGCGGGCCACGTTGGTCCAGATCCTACACCGAGAGCCGCCCGCATCGCGCCGGTAACCACGCTCGGGGCGAGCCCGTAGGATCTGTGCTGCCATGGCGCACAAGCGAAATCAATTTCTTCAGGGGTCGGCCTCCGGGGCTCCGCGGCCAGCGGTCCGCGAGTCCATGGCCCGGCGCGAATTCATCCGCCGTCTCGGTGCCGGCGCGAGCGTGGCCGCGTTCGGCGGGACCTATGCGGTCGCGGGAGACGGCCTGGTGGCGCGCGCTCGAGCCCAGACCCTGGCCGGCGGCGCGCCCCGTCTGCCCCCGGGTCAGCGCCTGCTCACCGCGCTCCGGCCCATGGGCGGCACACCCGGCGAGCCCTCCAAAGCCAAGTATCGCCTGCGTGTTCACGGCGAGGTAGCGAACACCCTCGACCTCGATTTTCGGGCCCTCCTGAAGATGACCCAGGTGACGCGCAGCGAAGATGTGCACTGCGTGACCGGCTGGACCGTGTTCGACGCGCGCTGGACGGGGGTCCAGCTCCAGGAGCTGGCCAAGCTCGCGGGCGTGGCGAAGACCGCCCGCTACGTGATCTTCGAGGGGGCCCACGGCTACACGGCCAACGTGCCCTTGGCCGACGCGCTCGCCGACAACGTCATGATCGCCCACAAGCTCGACGGCGCGCCCCTGGCCAATGAGCACGGGGCGCCGGTCCGCGCCGTGATCCCCGATCTGTATTTTTGGAAGAGCGCCAAATGGCTCACAGGGATCCGCTTTGTGGTTCGTGACGAGCAGGGCTACTGGGAGCGGCGCGGGTACCACGAGCACGGCGATCCGTGGACTGAACAGCGCTACGCCTGACAGCCCGCCCCGTGGCAGAACCCAGAGCGAGCCCAGGCGCGCCTGGCGAGGTGCCTTCAAAGCAATCGCCGGTCGAGATCGTTGGTCTATCATCAGCTTGGAGGTGGTTTGATGATGAGCTTGGATAATTTAACGACCCTGCGCCGTCTCGGTGTGCCCCTGTTGTCGGTCCTGGTGGTGGCTGCCGCGCCGGCCTGCGCAGATCGGCCGGTGCTCAGTGCGGAGGGGGATGAACTCGGCGAGGCTGGTGACGGAACCGAGGGCGAGTCCGAGTCGGAGTCGGAGTCGGAGTCCGAGTCGGAGAGTGAGTCCGAGTCGGAGAGTGAGTCCGAGTCCGAGAGTGAGTCCGAGTCGGAGAGTGAGTCCGAGTCGGAGAGTGAGTCCGAGTCCGCGGGTGAGACCGAGACCGGGCCGCTCGAGTGCAGCCTGCCCCAGCTGTTGGTGCTCGAGGGTGTGCTGGTCATCCCACCGATGGAGGCGGTCATCGATCCCGAGATGGGCAAGGTCGTGTGGTCGGGTGTCAAGGAGCAGGGCCTGGTGACCATGGCCTTCGAGATTCCCCCCGCCTGCGAGGGCCCCTACATGCTCTGGGGGGCGGCGCGCGAGCTCCAGCCGGGTGGATCCGTGGGCGACGCGGACTCCTTTTATGTGACCATTGATGGTGATGGTGATGGTGATGGTGATGGTGAGGGTGAGGGTGAGGGCGATGGCGAGGTCCAGTGGCACTTCGGTTGCGCCAACGCCAGCAACCAGCAGTGGAGCTACTCGCGGATCAGCCACAAGCCGAACGAGGGCTGCGAGCTCGAGGAGGTCGTCTACGCGCTCGAGCCGGGCCCGCACTTCATCACGATTCGCAACCGGGAGCCGGCGGCCGGCTTCGAACAGGCGGCCCGACTCTCGCGCCTCGTGCTCACGAACGACCCCGCTTTTGTGCCGACCCTAGACGGCTGGTAGACGGCTGGTAGACGGCTGGTAGACGGC
>CAYVJQ010000042.1:19538-25050 GCA_964451725.1 uncultured Nannocystaceae bacterium
GGTCGGTCAGCCGTCCGTCGTTGTGTCCACCGTCGAGGGCCTCGAAGGTCGCGCTCGGCGTGGACCGGGCTGCCTCGAACAGGGCGTCGCCGTGGCTCGGGGGGATCAGGTCGTCATCGGGCGAGTGGGCCAGGAGCAGGGGGGCGGCGACCGCCGCGATCCTGGCGAGCGATGGATAGTCGATCTTCGCACCCAGGCGGCGGATGGGCAGCCAGGGGTACACAGAGAGGCCAATGTCGATAGTCGAGGTGAAGGTCGACTCGACCACCAAGGCCGCGGGCGGCGTGCCGGCCTCGCTGGCCGCGGCCGCGCGCTCGATGGCGACGGCGCCACCCAAGGAGCGCCCCCAGACCACGATCTGCCCGGGCGCATAGCCCCGGACCTCGACCAGGTGATCCCAGGCCGCGCGTGCATCGAGGTGGGTGCCCGGGACCGTCGGCCGGCCGCTGCTGTCCCCAAACCCACGGTAGTCGATGATCAACACCGAGAGCCCGAGCGCGCGCAGGCCCTCGAGCACGGCCAGTCGACCACCCATGTTGCCGGCGTTGCCGTGCAGGTACAGGGCGACCAGCCCCGAGGGCCGACCATCGCCGAGACCACCGCCAGGGTCGTCGCCCGAGGCGGCGGGTCCCTCCAGGTACCAGGCCGAGATCTGCTCCCCATCTTCGGTCTCCAGCGTGAGCGCCTCGTAGGCCCAGCCGATCGCGTCGGGGGTCCGGGCCAGGTCTGGGCTCGGGTGGAACAAGAGCACCTCGGGGCGAACCACCAAGATCGCAAACACCGACCCGAGGCCGAGCCCGGCCGCGATCAGCGACCAGCGGAGGAAGCTGCGCAGGAGGCTGCGAGGGGCCGGCTCAGGGGCGCTCATGCGGGCGCAGCATAGCGCGCGCTCGCGTGTGCCCGGACATGTGGGGGCGGGCGCACAGGCAGGCTACTGTCGGAGACAGTGCGGGTGCGAGTGCGAGGGCGAGGGCGTTCGAGAGCCTGGGAGGACCCGTCGGCGAGCAGGCTCGGCGCGGGCCTTCGAGCACGCGCGCGGTGCCTGCTCGCGTTGGGCCCGCTCACCTGTGGCCTACCCGCCTGTGGTCCGGGCTCGTCCGAGGGCGAGTCGGTGGGCGCCGAGGGCGAGTCGGTGGGCACCGGGAGCGACACCCAGACCGGGGAGACCCAGAGCTGCCCAGCCTGGCCCGAGCAGCCCAACGCCCTGGGCATGGGCGAGACACAGACGCTGAGCTTTGTCGACGTCACCACCGAGGTCGGGCTCACGGACGTCGCCTACGTCCAGGGCGACTGGCCGCCCGGCTGTGATCCCGACGGTGGGGGCGTGGTCCAGACGCCCTGCAAGGAGCTGCTCCAAGGTGGTGGTGTGGCCGCGGGGGACTTCGATAGCGACGGTTGGCCCGACCTCTACATCTCCCGTATCGGGCGTCGGGGCGCCCTGCTGCACAACCGGGCGGATGGCCAGGGCGGCCGCCGTTTCGTCGAGGTCGGGCTCGAGCTGGGCATGGGCCTGGTCTTCGATGGCAATGGCGCGGTCTGGGCCGACCTCGACGGCGACGGCGACCTCGACCTCTACGTCAGCGCGATGGGGGATCCGGCCCGCTTCTACCTGTTCCGCAACCGACTCGCGGAGGACGGCGCCCCGGGCTTCGACGAGCGGGCCCACGAGCGCGGCCTGGCCCTCGACGACGGGCTCGAACACTGGGGGTTCTCGATCGCCGTGGGCGACTACGACCGCGACGGTTGGCTCGACCTGTTCACCAGCGAGTGGCGCCCGGGCCCGGCCGTGCTCGAGCAAGGTGGGCACGCGCGCCTGTTGCACAACCTCGGCCCGGCCGACCCTGGATCTTTTGAAGACCGCACCGAGGCGGCGGGGGCCTCCGTGCTCGCCCTCAACCCGGCTGGGGTCTACGCGTTTGCGCCCGCGTTTGTGGACCTCGACGAGGACGGCTGGCTCGATCTCGCGGTGGTCGCCGACAACGGCACCAGCCGGCTGCTATGGAACGGAGGGGCCGGGGGCGACGGGGATGGGGGGGATGGGGATGACGGCTTCGGTGGGTTTGTCGACGGCACCCCCACGGCCGGCGTCGGGCTCGAGCGCAACGGCATGGGCTCGACCTTCGGCGACCTCGATGGCGACGGGCACCTCGACTGGTACGTGAGTGCGATCTTCTCACCCGACGACGACCCGGAGGTCGACTGTGGCAACCCGATCTGCGGGGCCGGGGGCAATCGCCTGTACCGCAGCGTCGGGCCCCGCTGCTTCGAGGAGGTCGGCCGCGACTACCGGGTCCACGCGGGGGGCTGGGGCTGGGGCGTGGCGACCTGGGACCCGGACAACGACGGGGACATCGACCTGGTCGAGACCAACGGATTCCGCGTGCCCCACGGCCCACCCGGGAGCTTCTTTCTCGGCGATCCGATTCACCTGTGGCGCAACCTCTCGGAGGCGGGGGGGGAGAGCGTGTTCGAGGACCAGGCGGCCGTCGCAGGGCTCGCGCACGTCGGGCAAGGCCGGGGCCTGATCACCCTGGACTACGACCGCGACGGGGACGAGGACCTGCTGGTGATCGACAACGGCGGGGATACCCGCCTGTGGCGCAACGACAGCGGGGCGGAGAACGGCTGGCTCGACATCGAGGTTCGCGGGGCTCCCGGCGGCGGCAACCTCGACGCGATCGGAGCCAGGATCGAGCTGTGGCGGAGCCCCGGCTCGCCCAGGCAGGTCCGGGTCATCGGTGTGGGTGCCCACTTCTTGGGTCAGGGGGAGCACCGGGCTCACTTCGGCCTCGGGCCCGGGGACGCCCCCGTGGCCCGGGTCCGGGTGACCTGGCCCGAGACCGGCCTGGTCCGCGAGCTCGAGGATCTCGAGCCCCGCGCGAGCATCATCGTCGAAGCTCCCTGATTTCCCTGACGCAGGGGCTGCGCGGGGCGCAGAGGGCGACTAAAATATCCCGCCGAGTTTCCTGAGCCGCTCGCCGCTCTCGATATCCAGCACGATCAAGCTCGGGCCATAGACCACGTAGAGGTGGTGTTCCCCAGCGATCATGCCGTTGACGTTCTCGGTCGAGCGGCGAGTCAGGACCGCCTCCCAGCGGGTCGCACCGTCGACCATGGAGACCCTTCGGATTCGGGCGTTGTCTTCGTTGTCCGGGACAAAGGAGACAAACACGTCCCCGTCCTCGTCGCCCTGGAACTCGGCCCGGGGCTGGCCGAAGCCGCTGTCCACGGTCTCGAGGCTGCCCGGGGTGGTCAGCTGCACACGCCAGCGCTCGGCCTTGCTCTCGCGCTCGTAGGCCACGAGGTAGGGGATCTGCGTGCCCTTGGCTCGGGTTGCGAAGGCGAGCCCACCCGGCCGGTCGCAGCGCCGCTTTTTGAGGGCCTTGGGTGCGACACCCTGGTCTTCGATGGGACAAAAACCGACCTCGATACGCAGCCCCTCGAACTGGTTGGAGCTGAGGTCCAAGTTGCGCTCAGCGGGGATCAGCGAGTAGCCGCCGTCGGTGCGCATGGGTTTGGCGCTGGCCGGGGGCTCGGCGCTGGCCGGGGTGATCGAGCCGTCGCCGAGAGCGACCCGATGGCCGTCGCCGTCGAGGGTCTTGATCCACAGGCCGTCACCGTCGAGGGTGATGAGGCTGAGCATGTCGGGCAAACTGGCGATCCAGGCCTTCTCGCCGGTGGCGACATTGTAGGCGTGGAGAGAGGCCCCCATGGTGAACAACGCCAGCCCTGGGCCGCCGCCTTGGTCGGCGAAGCGCAGCCGGGGTTGGCCGGGGATGGTGCCCTGGGTGCCGAGGTCTGCGTGCCACAGCGGTGTCCAGTCTCTGCCCGAGATCGCCTGCAGTTCCAGGTGGTCGCCGGGCAGGGGGTGGACGATACCGAGCAGGTCGCGGGTGCCGTCGCCATCGACGTCGACCAGGAAGGGGCGCGCGCCCACCCAGCTGTAGTTCGCTCCCTCGCCGGCGGCCCCGGGAGCCCGGCCTCCAAACGCCTCTTTCAGGGGGGCGACGACCTGATCGGTGACCGTCTTGACAAACGAGAACACGCTGATGCCGACCACGCCGATGACGACTATGGGGATCAGCGCGAAGAGCAGGGCGAACTTACCCCGCCGACCGGAGGACGCGCCGCCGCTGCTGCTGCTGGGGAGGTGGATCTGAATGCTCGGCGGCTGTTGGTACTGGGACCGGGGCCGAGGTGGTGGGGCCGCTGGGGCCGGCTTGCCGATCGCATTTCGGCTGTGGCAGTAGGTGCACTCCACGACCCGCGAACTCGAGTCCGCGTCGAGGTTCGCACCGCAGCCTTGGCACACCAGTTTGACGATCGCCATCGTCCCGCGAGTATAGCGTTTCAGTTTGGAGGGGTCGGGCCGCGGTGTCGGCGGAGCGACGGCCGGGTCGCAAGCCCCGGCCTGCATCGGGACGGGATGTCCAGCCTGATACAGCCCGGTCTCCAGCCCCGTCTCCAGCCCGGTCTAGCCCGGTTCGGTTCCGACACGCTCGAGCACCGCGTCGAGACGATCGAGATCCTCGCTCGTGCCCACGCTGATCCGCAGGCATCCGGCGAGCTTGGGGACGCGGGTGAGGTCCTTGACCAACACACCGCCCTCGGCCAGGGCGGCCCACAGGGCCCGGGCCTGGGCGTCGCTGGGGAAGCGCACGAGCACCAAGTTGGCGTGGGCCGGGAACAGCTCGGCGTCGGGGAGGCGCTCGAGCGACGCGATCAGGCGGGCTCGATTGGCGATCGTCGTGGCGATGAGCCGAGCTTGGACATCGGCGAAGCGGGTCAGGATCAGCTCGGCCAGGGCGATGCTGGTCTGGGAGACGTTGTAGGGGTGGCGGACCTTGTCGAGGGCCAGGGCGAGATCTGGGTGGGCGAGGCAGTAGCCGATCCGCAGAGCCGCGAGCCCGACCTTGGACAGGGTCGCCATGTGCACGTAGTTGGGCGGGGGCCCGCCGGTCCAGAGCGGGCTGTCCCACAGCGAGCATCCGGGCTCGTAGGCGGCGTAGGCCTCGTCGACCACAAAGATGGTGCCCGGGAAATCGCGGACCAACGCGACGACCTGGGCGGCGGGCCACAGCCCGGAGGTCGGGTTGTTGGGGCGGGCCAAAAAGCAGATCGCGGCGCCCCCGTCCCGGCCGAGGGCCGCCCGCATGGCCGCGTCGTCGAGGCTCAGGTCCGCGTCGGTGAGCGGGACCTCCTCGATCTCGACGCCCAGGACCTGGGCGAAGTGGGCGTACATGACGAAGGTCGGCGCAGGGATGACCAGGTGCCCGGAGTCGGGGCCGCCCGAGAGCGCGGTCAGCAGCACGGAGATGATCTCGTCGCTGCCGTTGCCGAGCACGACCTGGCCCGGGTCACAGCCGTAGCGCTCGGCGAGCACGGCCCGCAGGCTCCGCCCCGAGGTGTCCGGGTAGCGGTTGAACTCGATCCCCCGCAGGGTCTGGGCCATGGCCTCGCGCACGACCTCGGGCCAGGGCTCGGGGCACTCGTTGGCGTGCATGCGGCTGGG
>CAYVJQ010000042.1:25150-26485 GCA_964451725.1 uncultured Nannocystaceae bacterium
CGGGCCAGGCGCGTGATCGTGGGGGCCTGAGCCTCGAGCTGGGCCCGGCTCAGGGCCAGGGTGCTCGTGTAGCGGACGAAGTCCCAGCAGCCCAGGGGCGAGGAAAACCCGGCTCCGCCCGCGGTCGGGAGCACGTGGCTGGGGCCGGCGCTGTAGTCGCCGGCGGCCTCGGGGGTGTGTGGGCCCATGAAGATCGCCCCGGCCCGGGAGACCTGCGCAGCCGCGGCCTCCGGGTTGGCGACCAGCAGCACGAGGTGCTCGGGGGCGTAGGCGTTGGCCTCGCGGGTCAGGCCCTCGCGATCGGCGACGATCACGGCTGCGCCCTGATCCCGGAGCGCCGCGCGGGCGATCTTGCGACGGGGCAGGTCGGCGAGCTGACGGAGCAGGGCGGCGTCGACGGCCCGGGCGATCTCGAGCGAGGTACACACGAGCACGGGCGAGGCCTGGACATCGTGCTCGGCCTGGCTGATCAGGTCGGCGGCGATCAGCTCCGGGTCGGCGCTGGCGTCGGCTGCGACCAGGATCTCCGAGGGCCCGGCGATCGAGTCGATGTCGCAGCGCCCGAATACGAGCCGCTTCGCGGCCGTGACGTAGGCGTTGCCCGGGCCGACGATCTTGTCCACACGAGGCACGGTCGCGGTCCCGAACGCGGCCGCGGCGATGGCCTGGGCCCCGCCGATCTGAAACACCCGGTCGACCCCGGCGATCGCGGCCGCGGCGAGCACCACAGGGCTCGGCCGGGGGGTCAGGAGCAGGATCTCGCCCACCCCCACGACCTTGGCGGGGATCGCCGTGTGCAGTACGGAGGAGGGGTAGGCCGCGGTTCCTCCGGGCGCATAGACGGCGACCCGCGCCAGGGGGCCGACCCGGCTATAGAGCTGCTCCCCGGGCTCGTCGATGCCCGTGGTCACCAGGGCCCGGGCCTGGATCGTATGAAAACGGCGAACCCGATCGGCGGCCAGGGTCAACGCGGCGCGCAGCTCGGGGTCGAGGGCGGCGAGCGCCCGCCGGGCCTCGGCCATGGGGATCTCGAACTCGGAGGGGACCAGGTTTCGAGACTCGAAGCGGGCCGTGAGCTCGACGATCGCCGCGTCACCCTCGCGGCGAACCTGAGCCACGATCGCCCGGGCGGCCTCGTCCGCCTCCCCGTCGAGCCCAAAGGCGCGCCCACACAGGGCCCGCCACCGGCGTTCGGCGACGTGGTTGTCGGGGCCCCGGAGATCGAGGACGGACAGCCCTGAGAATTCGCCTGTTTCCAGCTCGGCGCGGGTCATCGCGGCGGGACCTTAGCAGCAGGGGAGCCCGAGGTTTTCGCCCAACTCGGACCTGGGTGGC
>CAYVJQ010000042.1:26585-28476 GCA_964451725.1 uncultured Nannocystaceae bacterium
CGGCTGGCGTGAGTGGACGCGAGCGATCTCGCGTTGACTGCCGGATTGCCTCACTCCTATTCTGCCTGCCCTTTACCGCCGGCCCGGGGCCGCGACGCAAGAGCACACCATGTCTCAAACCTTGTTCACCAGCGAGTCCGTTACCGAAGGTCACCCCGACAAGATCTGCGACAAGATCAGCGATTCGATCCTCGACGCGATCATCGCGGACGACCCGACCTGCCGAGTCGCCTGCGAGACCATGGTGAAGACGGGCTTCGTCGTCATCGGCGGCGAGATCACGACCTCGACCTACGTCAACATGCCCAAGATCGTGCGCGATACGATCATCGACATCGGCTACGTCAGCTCGGATATGGGTTTCGACGGCTACTCCTGCGGCGTGCTCGTGGCCATCGAGGCCCAGAGCCCGGACATCAACCAGGGTGTCGACCGCAGCGAGGGGGAGCAGGGCGCCGGCGACCAGGGCATGATGTTCGGCTACGCCTGTCGCGAGACCGACGTGCTCATGCCGCTGCCGATCTTTCTGGCCCACAAGCTGACCGCGCAGCTCAGCCAGGTCCGCAAGCAGACCGCCGATTCGTTCCTGCGCCCCGACGGCAAGAGCCAGGTGTCCGTGGTCTACGAGGGCGACAAGCCCGTGGCCGTCGACACCGTGGTGGTCTCGACCCAGCACTCCGAGGCCGTCAGCCAGGCCCAGCTGCGCGAGTACATCATCGAAGAGGTGATCAAGCCGGTCGTCCCCGCGGCCCTGCTCAAGAACCCCACCTATCACATCAACCCCACCGGCCGCTTTGTCATCGGCGGTCCCATGGGCGACGCCGGGCTCACCGGGCGCAAGATCATCGTCGACACCTACGGCGGCATGGGCCGGCACGGCGGCGGGGCGTTCTCGGGCAAGGACCCCTCCAAGGTCGACCGCAGCGCCGCCTACTACGCGCGCTACATCGCCAAGAACCTGGTCGCCGCCGAGCTCTGTGATCGCTGCGAGGTCCAGCTCGCCTACGCCATCGGTGTGGCCGAGCCGGTCAGCATCCGGGTCGAGAGCTTCGGCACCGGCAAGGTCACCGACAGCAAGCTCTCCGCGCTCGTCCGCGAGCATTTCGATGCGCGCCCGGCCAAGCTCATCGACGAGCTCGACCTGCTCAAGCCGATCTACGCCAACACGGCGGCCTACGGTCACTTTGGACGCAGCGAGTTCACCTGGGAGCGCACCGACAGGGCCGAGGCTCTCAAGGCCAGCATCTGAGGCCGACCAGATCAGATCAGATCTGATCTGATCACTCGGCACCGGCAGCCGAGCCCGCGCGATGTCTGCGAACCGCAGGCATCGCGTTTTGCGTTGCCGGATGGCCCGGCAAGCCAGAGCGGGGCCGGGTCGGTCTCAGAGCAGATCGTCGAGCGTGGCCGAGATGTGGCTCAGGGCCTCGCCGAGCCTGGCCGCGGGCAGGTTGAAGCTCACCCGGATTGAGCCCGGGGCCTCGAACATGGTCCCGGGGACGACCTGGGTGGCGTAGTGCTCGCGCAGGTGGGCGGCGAAGGTGAGATCCTGCATCAGATCCGGGAGTCGGATCAGCCCGGTCTGTCCCGCGGTCGGCGGGACCCATCTCAGACGCGGCTCGGACTCGAGCCAGGCGTCGATCTGAGCGCGGGCCGGGGCGATGACCCGTTGTGCTCGGGCGGTGAGGGCCTCGGCCTGGCGCATGACCTGGGTCGCCAACGCCAGAGAGGGCAGGGGCGGGTCGACGTGGAAGTAGTGACTGGCCGCGCGCAGGGCCTCGGCGACCTCCGGGTCCCTGGCCACTGCCCAGCCCGTCCGCAGCGCCGCGAACCCGAAGCACTTGGTGGTCGAGGACCAGCTGACTCCGTTGGGGATGGCCGCCGCCGCCGG
>CAYVJQ010000042.1:28576-38779 GCA_964451725.1 uncultured Nannocystaceae bacterium
CGGGAGCGGGGGACGCCGGGGAGTCGAAGGCGAAGTCCAGGTAGACCTCGTCGACGACCACCAGCGCGCCGACTCGGGCCGCCATCTCGCTGATCGCCTCGAGGGTCTCGGCCTCGAGCGCGACCCCGGAGGGGTTGTGGAGGTTGGAGAGGAACACGGCCCGGGTCTTGGGCGTGAGCAGGCGGGCGAGGCGATCGGGGAGCGGCTCCCAGCGCTCCTCGAAGCGCCGCTCGAGCCGGGACACGCTCAGGCCGAGCATCTCGGGGACCCGGTGCAGGGGCTCGTAGGTCGGGCGCTCCACGATCACGTGGTCGCCGGGGCGGGCCAGCGCGACCAGGAGCTGGCTCACCGCCTGGCTCGCGCCCAGGGTCGGGACCACGCAGGCGGGGGGCAGCTCGTAGCGCGCGCCGATGGTCTGGAGGAAACTATCCAGGACCTCGGCGCGAGCATCTCGACGGCAGAGTCGAGTGAGGTCCAGCTCGGGTTCCCAGCGCCAGCCCTGCGCGGGATCGGCATCGGGATCGGCATCGGGATCGGCATCGGGATCGGCATCGGGATCGGCCGGGCCACAGGTGTCGGGCACACCGCTCGCGGTCAGGTCCCAGCGGGCCTCGACCGGCACGGACTGGGCCCAGGCCAGATACTCGACAGGTCGTAGCTGGCCCCTCACGTTCGGGGATCGTTTCAGAACTCGACCCCCCTCGCAACCCGTGTGGAGGCCGGTCCAGGGGGGTCTCGGCTCGCGGTCGTCGCGCAGGACGGCCAATTTGGAGCCCCCCGTGTCGGCCTCCAGCCGCCCGAGCGCAGGCCCTGCACAGCTTGGGCGTCGGGGGGAGAGATGGTAGAGGAGGGCCATGGCGAAGGACACGGGGCATCACCGCCATTGCGAGAATCTGGCCAAGCAGGCCAGCTTCGTTCGGGCCTACTCGCCGCTGACTGCCGCGCTGCTCGACCAGGCTGTCACGTGGCTCGCCGATCCCGATCGGGCGGGCGCCCAGCTGGGTGATGTGGCTGGTGTTCGCGCCACCTGCGACCGCCTCGCTGCGCTCTTGGACGCCAGCGACCCCGAGGTCGGCGAGACCGAGTGGATCAACGACCTCGATCCGGCCCTGCGCCTCAATGCCGCCCTGCACTGGTTCGTGCTCGGCGACGACCCGCGTGTGGCCGAGCTCCGGCCCTACTACAAGACCGTCCCCGAGGGTGAGGGCCCCGAGGCCCGCTCGCCCAGTGACCCCGACTTCGGTCGGCACTTGCTGACGACCGTGACGGCGCTCGGCGCCGACCTCTTCGAGCAGGCCAGCCGCTGGCGGGTGATCAGCAACGAGACCTCGCGCGGCCTGGTCTGGCTGTTGCCCGCGACCGTGCTCGGCGTCGAGGCTGCGCACCTGATCGAAGCCGGGTGCTCGGCAGGCCTGAACCTCTATGCCGAGCAGCGTCGCTACGATGTGGCCTGGAGCGGCCGCGAGCGCCTGGTTTTGGGTCGCGCCAAGCGCGGTCAGTTTCTGACCTTGTGCAGCGGCGCCAAGCCCGGTCCGCTCGGTGACTACAGCGAGACCGAGCGCCTGGGCCCAGAGATCCTCAGCCGGGTCGGGGGCGACGACCCCTCGCCCTTCGACCTCGAGGCGACCGACGCCGATCGGGGGCTCGAGGCCAGCGTGTGGGGCGACCAGCGCCGGCGCCTCGATCGCCTGCGCGAGGGCATCGACATCCACATGCATGCGGAGAGAGACGGCCTCGCCAAGGCCTCGGTCCGCGGCTTGACCCTGCCCGACGACCTCCCCGAATTCCTGGCCGGAGCGGTCCCCCGAGATCCCGAGGCCGGGGTGCTCTGCTTCAACACCTACGTCACCGGTTACCTGAGCGACGTCAACCAGCGGGCCGCGGGCCGCCACATGCGGGCCTTCGCTCGGCGCTGGACCAAGCGCCACCAGCTGCCCTGGATGTGGGTCCGTTTCGAGCCCGTGCGCGCCGGCCAGACCCCGCCGCCACACCCGGGTTGGTGCCAGTGGGTGGTCGAGATCTTCGACGGTAGCTCCGAGCGGGCGATCACCCTGGGCTGGGCGCACCCCTACATGATCAAGGCCGAGTTTGGTCCGGGCCTGCTCGAGCTCCGGGCCCTCGGTGAGGCCCAGCGATGACAATGGGGATGGGGGGGATGGCTCGCCTCGCCTCGCGCATGTTGCTCACACTCGCCGTAGTCGCGGCCCTCGGCGGGTGCACGAGCCCCGACCAGGTCGAGCTGCGCCTGTTTCCCTGCGAGTTCGAGGGTGTCGAACCCCGGGCCGTAGTCGTCGAGATCTCCGGCTACGACGCCGCGGGCGACTTGGTCGAGACCTTCGAAGAGAGCTTCGAGGACATCAGCGCTGCGACCTTCGCCGACGGCTACGCGAGCGTGGGCTACCGCAAGGACCCCGCCGTGGTCTGGGCCCAGGTCCGACTCGGGTGGTTCTCCACACCCACCGCTGGGGCCATCGATGAGGCCGAGGCGATCGCCGTCTACACCGACGTCGGTGTGCCCGCTGTCGGTGAGGTCATGGTTTTGGGCGCCGGGGTCACGGACTGCTCGGAGCTCGATACGGAAACCGGCGAGGAGACCGGTGGGGAGACTGGTGGGGAGACTGGGACCGAGACCGGCGAGGACACCGGAACCGAGACGGACACAGAGACCGGCGAGGACACGGAGACCGAGGGCGACAGCGGTGGTGTGCCGGAGGTCGGAGAGCCCTGCGCCGACGCCTTCGACTTCGTGTGTGCCCCCGGGCCCATGGCCGAGGCCGGGACTCCCCTGCTGTGCACCGAAGACCTCGTGCTGGCCGCGGTCGAGGCCGGTCAGTACAGCTTCGCCTGCGAGGAATTTTGTGAGCCCGGCTCGAGCGCGATCGAGTTTTGTGCCGGCAGCGGCTCGAGCGACTACTGCCTGTGCCTGGCCGACGATGCCCCAGCCTGTGCAGACGTCACCCTGGGCTGTGCCGAAGACGAGGTGCTGCTGTGCGCCGGGGGCAGCGTGGTCAGCGGGGACTGTCCCGCCTGCTTCGAGACCGCGGAGGGGTATTTCGAATGCGCCGGCTGAGCCGCTGTGACCGACCAGGGCGAGTTCGACTCGCGCGTGTCCTCGCCCTCGCCCTGGTCGGGCCGCTGAGTCTCTCACCCCTGAGCGCGCAGGCGGGTGCCCCTGTAGGCTCGGGGATGCTGCACCCCCACCTCGCGCCGAGCGGCTCCGAGGTCGACCCCGAGGTCGACCCCGAGTCCGGCGAGCCGAACGCGGGCGCGCTCGACCCGAGCATCGCGGAGGCCCAGGCGGCCTATGGAGCCGGCGGGGAGGCCTACGCCCTGGGCAACTACGAGCGGGCCATCCAGGAGTTCGAGCGTGCCTACTCCCTGAGCCGGGAGCCCGCCCTGCTCTTCAACCTCGGCCAGGCCTACACGCGCTGGTACGACATCACCGACAACGTCGACGATCTCAAGAAGGCGCGTCGTCTGTACGAGAACTACGTCCTCAATATCGGGGATACGAACCTCGACGAGGCCGCCCAGGCCCAGGGCAGCGCCGACGCCCAGCGCCGCATCATCGAGGTCGATCGGCGCATCGGCCTGCATGAACAGGAAGAGGCCGATCGGCTCGCGGCGCAGGAGCGGGACAAGGACGACGTGCGCGAGCAAAAGCCCGTCCACCGCAAAGCCTGGTTTTGGGTCGCGGTCATTGGCGGCGTCGCGGTCATCGCTGGAGGTGTGAGCGCCGGGGTGATCCTGGGTGGGCGCAAGCGCGGGTTTCAACCCGAGCTGGGCACCATCGGACGACTCCCGCCCGCGGGTGGAGCGACGGGCCCAGGCACCGTAGTCCTGCGTTTTTGATCGTCATCGTCATGCAACCATCGAGTCGAGATCTCCATCCCAGCACCGGGGCCCGCTTCGTGTTCGAGCGCGACGGCGACGGCGAGGGTGTCCCGTTCAGCTACGCGGTGGCGGCCTACCTGCCGGATGGCGGGGGCACTGGCGAGAGCGCTGGATGGCGCGCACAGCTGCGATGGGGCGACGAAGGGGCGACCCTCGAGGAGGTCCAGGGCCAGGCCCCCGCCCCCGCGTGGATCTCCGCCGAAGCCCTCAAGCTCGCCCGGGTCCTGCGTCGGGATCCCAAGCCCCGGCTGGTCCGGTGGCGGGCCGGTCCGGGCTAGCGGCCCAGACCAACCTGACGACGCGCCTTCAGTCCTCGTCGAAGTCGTCGTCGTCGTCCGCGAACTCGTCCGGGTCCCGATCGAGGTCGAGGGACGCGATCAGATCGTGGGCGCTCGCCCGCATGATCCGGGCCTCCACGATCTCGCCCGGCTGCGCGGTGCCGTCACACAAGATCACCTTGCCGTCGATCTCGGGGGCCTGGCCCTCGTGGCGCCCATCCAAGAGCAGGTCGCTCTCGTCCGAGAGCCCGTCGACCATGACCCGCATGACCTCGCCGCGCAGGGCGTCGAACTTGCGCTGGCGAATCTCGGCTTGGAGCGCCATCAGCTCGCTCGCCCGGGCGTCGGCCTCGGCCTCGCTGACCCGCTGGGGGTGCATGGCCGAGGTCGTGCCCTGCTCCCGAGACCAGGGGAACACACCCAGGTGGTCGACCTCGCCCTGGGCGATGAAGTCGTAGAGGCGGCGGTAGGCGGCCTCGTCCTCGCCCGGGTGACCCACCAACATCGTGGTTCGCAGCCAGATGTGGGCGCGCTGGGCCCGGAGCCGCTCGACCAGCTCATGCACCACTTTCTCCGTGTAGCCCCGGCGCATCTTTTTGAGCACCCCCGTGTCGACATGTTGGATCGGCACGTCGAGGTAGGTGGCGACCTTGGGGTGCTGGGCGATGCGCTCGATGAGCCCGTCGGTGACGGCGGTCGGATAGGCGTAGTGCAGGCGGATCCACTCGAGACCCTCGATCTCGCCCAGGGCGTCGAGCAGCCCCTCGAGCTTGGCCGGGGCCAGCCCCCGAGCGCCGAAGTCGGTCCCGTAGGTGGTTAGATCTTGGGCGACCAGACAGACCTCTTTGGTGCCCTGGGCGACCAGGGCGTGGGCCTCTTGCACGATGTCGAACACGGGCCTGGAGCGCTGGGGGCCACGCAGTTTGGGGATGATGCAGAACCCGCAGGGGCGGTCGCAGCCCTCGGCGATCTTGAGATAGTTGCTGTGTCCGACCCCGAAGGTCTGGCGGGGCGTGTCGTGGTCGTAGAGCCACGAGCGTCGGTCGAGGCTGGTCACACCCATACGCGCCGCCGTGCCCCCCAGGACCTTGCGCAGCCCGAGCATGTCGGCGCTGCCCAAGAAGTGGTCGACCTCCGGCATCTCGTCGGCGAGCTCGGTGGGGTAGCGCTGGCTCAGGCAACCCGTGACCACCAGGCGCTTGTCGATGCCCGCCTCGCGCGCGTCGCTCTTGATCGCCGCGAGCTCGAGGATCGTGTCCACCGACTCCTCCTTGGCCGCGTCGATGAAGCCGCAGGTGTTGACCACCAACATATCCGCGGCCTCCGGGTCTTGGACCAGCTCGTGGCCGCCCGCGCGGACGAGGCCGAGCATGACCTCGGTGTCGACTTGGTTCTTGGGGCAGCCGAGACTGACGAAGTAGACTTTTTTGGCCACGCCATCGCCGGCCCCGGAACTGGCGGTACCGTCGCTGCCGATCACGGGGAGGCTGATGCTCATGGCTGGACGTGTAGCCAAAACCACGGGCGACCGCAAAGCCCGTGATTTCGGCTCCGCCAGTTGTGCCCGCCCGCGCCGGGGGCGATCGGACTCCGGCTCCACTCACATCGTTCAGGCTCGTTCACATTTTTTTGCAGCCCCCGCCGGCGGCCTCGACGGCGGCCGCGCGCAGGATCGCCGCGGTCTCCCCCTCGCCGAGCGCCGCCCGGGCCGTCGCGCCGTGTCCCGTATCCAGGATGTCGCGGAGGTAGGGCTCGTAGTCGAAGGTGTCCGAGTGCTCCGGGGTGTGGCAGCTCAGGCACACCGAGGCCGGGGCCTCGAGCCGAATATTGTCCGTGCTCGGGTCCTCCACGTGCAGGCTCCCGGGCCCGTGGCACTGCTCGCACTGGACCGACTGCAGACCCTCGTTCTCGACCACCTCGCTGCCCCCAGGCAGGCGGAAGCCGGTCACGTGGCAGTTCACGCACGACAGGTCGAACTGCTTGTTGGCGGTCACCAAGGTCTCGTAGGCGCGCGCGTGCACGCTCTTGTTCCAGGTTGCGACGGCCTCCTCGTGGCAGTCGGCGCAGGCGTCGATGCCCGCGTAGCCGGCCTCGCCCTCGGCCGGCGCCGGCGCGTGCACACCCGCGAACAGGCCCCGGTTCTTCTCGGCCACCCACCCGTCGTAGTCGCGCAGGGCGGTCTGCGCGGCGGCATCCTCGGGCAGGCGACAGCTGACCTTGGTCTGGGCGGGGATGACCGCGACCGCGATGGCCGGGTCGATCTCCGGGTTTTCGAGGGCCGCGGCGAGCTGGTCGCGCTCGTCCTCCAGGCGCCCGATAAAACGAGCGTCGGCGGTCGGGTCGCCCGCGAACTTGGCGAGTTTTTCGACCACACGGACGAGCTCGGCCTCGCGCTGGGACTGGGGGGGGATCACGGTCCACTCCGCAGGCAGGGAACCCTCGGGGACCGTCGCCGCCAGGGACAGGGTCAGGTGCGCCAAGCTCTGGGCCCGGTCGCCAGGCTCGAGTATCCAGGCGCCGCCGACAAAGGTGGGGGCCGTGCCCAGGCGGGCCCGATCGGGGTTGTGAAACTCGCCACCGACGACCACCACGTCGACACCCTCGAGCTCGCGGGCGATGTCCTCGGCCAGGCTGCGGGGGCCGTTGACCACGACCACCTGGAGGTCGGCCTCGGCCATCTGGGGGGCGAGGCGCTGGAGCGCGGGCAGGGGATCGGTGATCGCCGGGAAGGCCTCCGCCCAACGTGTGCGCGCACCCTCGACCATGCTCGGGTCGACCACCGACGTGACGGTCGCCTCGAGTCCGTGGCCGAGCTGGATCACCCGGACACGCTCGACCCCGGCGATCGGGGCCGCGTCGGCGTCGATGTTCGCCAACACGCGCGGGAGTGGGAACTGTTCGAGCGCGGCCAGGCCGGCCTCGGGCGCGGCGACATCGGTCGGACCCAAGCCCGAGACCAGACCGTCGAGCTGAGAGAAGCGAGTGTGGAGCAGGCGGGCCCGCTCTTTGGCCTGCGCCCAGGCGGCCTCCCCGACCGGGCCCTCGGGTCCATCCGGGTCCGGGAACAGGAACGACCCGGGCTCGACGATCAGCCGTCGGCCGGCCTGGGACTCGTCCTCGATGTAGCCAAAGGCATACTGGAGCCCCCCGAGCGGGTCCGCTGTGCATCCACAGGGGGCGACCGTGCCCAGCTGCCGCCCAAACGCGAACAGATCGATCTCGATCCGCTCGCTCGTGGGTGCGGTGTCCGAGTTCGAGTCGGCGTTGGCCGAGCTGCCCGGGTCGGTCTTGCCCCTGCACGCGCTGACCCCGAGGCCGGCGACGCCGAGGGCTGCGAAGATGAACAGAGCGCCCAGAGACGCGTGTTTGGCTTGGTTCATGCGATCACTCATGCATGGCTCGATCGTGCGAGGACCGGCGCGATCTCGACGAAGATCAGCCGTGATCGTGCCGGATCATGGGTTGGAAGGCCAAATTCACCGCTCGGGCCCGACTGGGCTCGCGCTGACAGCGACTTGGCGATTCGGCTCGGGTGCGCTATTTGGTGCGCCGTCGCGGTTGACGAGGGCCAACACCCCCGCTAGCCTCGCGCACCCTTCTCGCCGCGGACCAGGTTCGCGGCCTTCGAGTTTCGAGAGCATTATGGCCGTCAAGATCAGGCTTGCCCGTGGTGGCGCAAAAAAGCGCCCCTTCTACCGAATTGTTGCTTCGGATGTCCGTTCGCCTCGCGACGGACGTTTCCTCGAGAAGCTCGGCACCTATAACCCGATGACGGAAGAGGGCACGCTGGTGCTCAACCGCCCGCGCGTCGACTACTGGCTCAGCGTGGGCGCACAGCCGACCGACGCCGTCCGTCGCCTCCTTCGCAAGAAGGAAGCCGCTCCCCAAGAAGGCTGAGGCGCCGGCGCGGGTTCGCGCCAGCCCAGGACTTCAAAATATCGACACCCGGGCGATGTCAAAGGGCAGGCCCGGGTTGGCTAATTGTCCCACGCAGATCCCCGCGAGGTCGGTTTCGGCCTATTCGTGAGTTGGGTCGCAGAGAGCCCGTGGCGCGCTCCGGAGCTTCGGGTCGCTGGCCGCACAGCCCCGGCTGTGGGATGCTGAGTTCGGCTCTCCGCCTACTCTCTTCTCTTCCTTCGACCTCGGAGCCTCCATCATGTCCGCCAACGCCTCGCTCAAAGAGCTCGTCGAGTTCATCGCCAAAGCCCTCGTCGACAACCCCGACGACGTCGACGTCGCAGAGGTCTCGGGTGAACAGACCGTCGTCCTCGAGCTGAGGGTCGCCCAGAGTGACATCGGCAAGGTCATCGGCAAGCAGGGGCGCACGGTCAAAGCCATGCGCGCCATCCTCAACGCCGCATCGTCGAAGATCCGTAAGCGAGCTGACCTCGAGATCCTCGAGTAGGCTCTCGCCGCTGGAGTGAATGAGCGCCCGCCAGTCAGGTGAAGGCACACAGGAGCATGTGCTGTTGGGCTACGTCGCGGGTGTCCACGGTGTCCGCGGCGCCCTGCGTGTAAAGCTCCACAACGTCGAGTCGAGCACGCTGCGCGCGGGCATCGTGCTCGAACTTCGGGCCGGCTCCAAACACAGCGATGGAGCCGGTGCGCCGCCGCTGACCGTGACCATCGCCCGCATCGCGCCCAAGCCCGGCAGCGACATCGTGCGTCTGTGGCTCGAGGGCGTCGATACACGCGAGGCCGCCGACGCCCTGCGCAGCCGGGAGCTGTATATCGATCGCCGAGAGCTGCCCGAGCTCGAGTCCGACGAGTACTACCTCAACGATCTCATCGGGCGGGCCGTGTGTCGGCGTGGGGCCGGGGGGGACAGCGACAGTCTCGAGCCTCTCGGTGAGGTGGTCGGCGTGACCAGCAACAGCGCTCAAGATCTGTTTGTGGTCCGCCTGCGCGGCCGGGAGTGGCTGTTGCCGGTCCTGCCCGTGTTCATCGAGGCGATCGAGGATGAGCACATCCTCGTCGACGTCCACGAGGACATGTTCAACGGGGCCTCGTAGGTGGCCGCGCTCGAGTTCGAGGTTCTCTCGATCTTCCCCGGAGCGGTCGCCGGGTTTGTCGAGACCGGGCTCATGGGCAAGGCGCTGGCCCGGGATCTCGTTCGCCTGCACTGCACCGACCTGCGCGAGTTCACCCACGACCGCCACCGGAGCGTCGACGCCCCCCCCTTTGGCGGGGGCGCGGGCATGGTCATCAAGGCCGGGCCGGTGGTCGCCGCGCTCGAGTCCGTGATCGCCGAGCGTGGCCCGGTGCATACGATCTTGTTGACGCCCTCGGCGCCGCGTTTCGATCAGCGTGTCGCCGAGCGCCTCGCCCTCGAGCCTCGGATCGCGCTCTTGTGTGGGCGCTACGAGGGCATCGACGACCGGGTCCGGGAGCACTGGGTCGACGAGTGTCTGTCGATCGGGGATTTTGTGCTCAACGGTGGAGAGGTCGCCGCCGCGTTGATCATCGAGGCCGTCGCCCGGCTGCGCGAGGGGGTCCTGGGCAACCCGGACTCGTTCACACACGAGAGCTTCGCCGCGCTTCCAAACCCTGAGCCTGAGCCTGACACCGACACCGACACCGACACCGATGTCGGCGACCGGAGCCCGAGTCCCGGGACCCCCTGGCTCGGGCCGGCCGTCGACGAGCCCGGCTGGATCCCGGGCCAGGTTCTCGAGCACCCCCACTACACACGCCCAGCGAGCTTTCGAGGTCGCGAGGTCCCGCCCGTGCTGCTCGGGGGTGACCACGGGGAGATCGAGCGTTGGCGCCGGCGGGAGGCCTGCCTGCGGACCTGGTCGCTGCGTCCAGACCTGCGCCCCGACTGGCGCCTGCCCGCGGACCACCCCGTCTACCTCGCGGCCCCAAGCGAGATCTCCCCCGAGCTCCAGACAGATCTCTCCGCGCTCGAGGTGGAATTGCTCCTCGTCGGTCGTGGTCGATCCAATATGAGAGATCTCAAACAGCTGCGTCGGACCGTCCGCAAGCGGCACGGCGTCGAGCCCTGGGTCCTGGGGCTCGCCGAGGCCGCCGA
>CAYVJQ010000042.1:38879-51631 GCA_964451725.1 uncultured Nannocystaceae bacterium
TCCGCAAGCGGCACGGCGTCGAGCCCTGGGTCCTGGGGCTCGCCGAGGCCGCCGACCCAGGGCAGGCTCTGGGTCCTCGCCTGGCGCTCGACGTTCTCGCCTATATGCGCCAGAGCCCACCAGGGCCGCTCGTGCTGTGGATTGGTGGCCCCGCGGGGCCACACGGAAACGGGCCGCGGGGTCCCGAAGCGTGGCTCGCGCTGAACCCGGAGGCCAGCGATCGTGACGCGGCAGACGTGAGAACCAATCCACGTCGGCGACTTGCGATCCCCTCCGGTTTGATCGACATTTCGCAGCCCCCAACGGCCCGGTTGCAAGCCGCGTCGCTGGCCCAAAGCGCCCTCTCCGCGCTGAGGCTCGAAGGTCTGCTCCCTTGAAGGTGGGCGTTCCTTCCCACCCCCTCCAAGCAAAGTTCGAAAGTCCGCCATGAGCCAAAGCACCCCGATTATCGAAGAGCTCGAGCAGGGTCTCCTTCGCAGCGACATCCCCGAGTTCCGCCCCGGCGACACCATCGCCGTGCACGCGCGGATCTCCGAGGGTGGCAAGGAGCGCGTCCAGGTGTTCCAGGGCGTCTGTATCCACCGCCGCTCCCGGGGCATGCGTGGTTCGTTCACGGTCCGCAAGATCACCGATAACGTCGGCGTCGAGCGTGTGTGGTGTGTCGCCTCGCCCCGTGTGGCCAAGGTCGAGCTCATCAGCCGAGGCCGTGTGCGTCGCGCCAAGCTCTACTACCTCCGCGATCGCAAGGGCAACGCCGCCCGCATCAAGCGCAAGGTCGGCGACTACAAGTCCGCTGCGGCCGCCATGGCCGAGGCCAAAGCGACGTCTCAGGCCGCCAAGCGCGAGCGCAAGAAGGTCAAGCGCGCCAAGAAGAACGCCTGAGCCACCCCGCACAGTCGGTGGTGAAACCACGGGCTTGCTGGCGCCCAGCCGAAAAAGGGGACCTCTCGGGGTCCCCTTTTCAGTTGGTTCTCACGTATTTGGTTCCCGGCTGCCGGCCCTCGGTAGTTGGTTCATGTGCAAGCGAGGCCACGCGCCGGCCGAAGACCTGGCATGCCAACCGAAAAACTCGGTACCCACACCCCGAGCACACCCGACACCCGCGACACCCGCAGCCGGGGCGCACAAAATGAGACCCGCGCGGCCGCACACCTCAGCGCGGCCGGCCTCGAGATCCTCGATCGCAACGTCACCCTCGCGGGTGCCGAACTCGACCTCGTGGCCTGTGAGCGGGGCGAGGATGGGCTGTGTACGCTCGTCTTCGTCGAGGTCCGAAGCCGGGCGAGCGCGCGGCGGGGTCACCCCCTCGAGACCGTGGGCGCACGCAAACAGGCGCGAGTGATCCGGGCGGCCAAGGCCTGGCTCTCGGGGCGAGGGCTGTGGGAAAGGGTCGCCGTCCGCTTCGATGTGGTCGGGCTCGTCGGTCGAGACGAGCCCGAGATCTGCTGGATCCGCGGTGCTTTCGAGCCCCGCTGAACGACCGGAAGATCGGGCGGCTGGGTGGCAGGGCTACTGGGCGGCAGACATGAAAAAGGCCCGGCTTCAAAGCCGGGCCTCTCGGGCTCGAGGAGGTCGAGCAGGCGTGTCTACATGCCTTCGTCGCCGTAGCAGTCTTTCCAGGCATCACCGACGTTGGGCTCGCACTGCTCCTCGAGGTCGAGGAGGGTGTCGAGGTCGTCCCTGCATACACACAGCTGTTGGCAACAGAACTGGCCGAGGCGCTGGAGGACCGTGCAGGAGAAGCCACCCTCGCAAGAGGTCTCGTCGTCGTCGACCGTGGGCCGGTTGTTGAGCGCCGTGTTGTTGCAGTCGTCGTCGCTCGAGCAGGTCTTCGAGCACATGGAGCGCTCGAGGACGTAGTCGAGGCTCAGGCGACAGGCGCTGTTGTCTTCGCCGGGGTTCGTGCATTCGAACACGCGGGCGTCGCCACCGGCGGACTGGTTGCAGTCGGCATCCGAGTCACAGGCGGTCTCGGGAACAGTCTGCTCCTCGCCGTACACACACAGCAGGTCACTGCAGGAGAGCGCGGGGAAGGTGACGAGTTTGCTGCTCGGGGGGTCGACCGTGCCGTGGTTACACGGGGCACCGACATCGCCCTGTTGGCAGCCGAACATGGTCAGGCCGCCAGTGAGGAGCATCGCCGTTGCGAACAGTGTGGACTTCACGCGAGTCATCAGCATGGATCGGTCTTCCGGTCTTCCGGTCTTCTGGTCGTTTGGTATGCCCGGACATGTCGCCATGTCGGTACGGTAGTAGACACCGCTCTGGGCGAAGATTCCGACTGGCCTCGGTCTCGCCATGGACGAGGCGCGCCAGTCTTCGCCATCCTACACGTCGCATATCTAGGGTCAAGCCCGCAGCGCACTGCGACGGCGTTCGCGCGAGCGGGCCGATCGCCCGCGCTGACGGTGTCCGCTGGCCAGGAACGAAGACCGAGATAGATCGGGGCCAGCGCTGCCCCGTTGGTCCGGCCGATGGGGCGGCGCCAGACTTTCGGATCTCGCGACCTGTCTCCCGGCTCGCGGATGTGGCGGATATGGAGGACCCACGAAAACTTGGTGTCACACGGCACGAGTGTTCGGGGTGATGGAAAGAAAGCCCCTGTTTGGAGCACCGGCTCTGCTTGCGATCGTCAACGCGCCGCTGGTAAGCTCCCATCGCCCTTCCAAGGGTCCAACGCGCCAGCTCTCGCGATGAAAAAGCTCAGCCTGCTCAAGTCCCTCCCGCTTCTTCTTGGCCTCGCGTTTGGGGTCGCGTCGGTTTCGGCCTACGCCGCTCCCCCTCCGCCCCCTGGTGGAGGGCCGCCGGCCCCGCCTGACGGTGGACCGCCGGCCGCCCCCGATGGTGGACCGCCGGCACCCCCAGGAGATGACGGGCCGCCCCTTCCCCCCGGACAGGAAGACGGTCCACCGACCGCTCCTGGTGCAACCGGTGCTCCGAGCGCGGAGCAAAATCAAGCCGAGGAGGCCTACAAGGCCGAGAACTACGAAGCCGCGTCGCTGACCTTCTATAAGGTCGCCTACGACGGTCAAGCTGGGGATGCGACCCGAGCCCAGTTCTGGCTCGGGAAGACTTTGTTCCAGCTCGGTTTCTATGCCGGCTCGCTGGCCGTGTTCGACGAGATCGTCGCGGTCGGTCCGGGGCACCCCTACCACCAGTTGACCCTGCCCTGGCTGGCGTCGCTGAGTCGCAAGCTGCCCGAGGGCGCCGGCGTGCTCGAGAAGGTCGGCTCCTACCAGGCGCGCGACCTCGAGAACGAGGCCTTCGACTCGGTTCGGGACGAGCTCTATTTCCTGTTGGGCCGCTACCACTACCGCAACGGTGACCTGGGCCAGGCGATCGCGCTGCTCTCCCAGGTTCCGCGGGAGAGTGACTACTTCATCCCGGCCCAGTATTTCTTGGGTGTCTCCGAGACCCGCGAGTGGCACGGACCCGAGGCCGTCGAGGCCTTCAAGAACGTCCTGCGCAAGAACATCGAGCTGCGCGACTTCCAGGGCAAGAAGAACAACCGGACGGCCAAAAAGTTGGCCCGGATGTCGGACAAGAAGAAGCGCCGGCTCGGGATCTCGACCGCGGAGCTCGACTTCGTGGACCAGAACAAGCGCTTCGAGGAACTCGCCAACATCGCGCTCGGCTACATCTTCTACCAAGTCGGCAGGTTCCCGACCGCGCTGAAGTACTTCAACAAGGTCAGCATCGAGTCGCCCTACTGGCTCGACTCGGTGTTCGCCGCGTCGTGGTCCGAGTTTCGCTTGGTCGAGGTCGAGCCCGAGAATGCCAACCGCCACTACCAGCGCACGCTCGGGTACATCCACACCCTCAACGCGCCGTTCTTCTACGACTACCTCTACCCCGAGGGGCTGATCCTCAAGGCGGTGACCTACTACTTCAACTGTCGCTACGCGTCAGCCAAGGCCGCCATCGAGGAGTTCAGTTCGCGCTATGTCCAGACCAAACAGGACCTCACGGACCTGCTGGCGAACGAGCCCGAGGACTACGGTCTGTTCGAGCTGACGGTGAAGATCCGTGAGGGGAGCTCGGACCTCGAGCCCTTCGTGGAGATGGTCGCGCGCAAGTCGCTCCAGGATAAGACCCTGGAGAAGTACTACGACTACGTGAACCGGCTGCAGTACGAGGAGGAGGTGCTCTTCAAGGAGCAGAGCAACGCGTTCCAGAGCAGCGGACTCGGAGAGCTCCTGCTCGAGAACATCGATCTCTCGATGTCGATCGCCAAGGAGCGCACCGGCGCCCAGGCCCGCCAGCGGATCACCGCGCAGGTCGCCGATATCAAGAAGCTCGAGATCGAGGCCATCAAGGTCGAGTACGAGATTGTCGAGAAGCTCAAGAAGCTCGGCAGCGAGGGCACCAGCGCCGAAGTTAAGATCAAGCCGGGCTCCGAAGAAGAGCGTTACAACTACAACGGCGAATACTGGCAGGACGAGCTCGGTTACTACTATTACCGCGTCACCAGCGTCTGCGCCGAATAGGCGCTTCGCTCGCTCTCGAATTCAACGAATTACCCGGCAGGCAGGGACGCGACAGCGTCCCTGCCGCGATAGAGAAGGTCCAAAATGAGGTCGAACAAAGGATTCAAGAAATCCCGCACTCTCGGTTTGTTAACGATGGGCAGCGTGGTCGCGATGCTCATGGTTTCGGACGTCAGTCTGGCTCAGGAGCCCGACAGCAACGTCCGATACAACCGCAAGTCCAATAAGGCTAAGGCCAAATCGGATCTTCTCAACACAAAATTCGAGGAGCAGAAGAAAGAGGAAGAGCGGCGCCGTGAGCGTGGCGTCCAGATGATGGACGGCCAACAATTCGCGGCTTCACAGCGCAAGGCCGTCGAGCAGGAGATGGCCGATCAGCAGATCGAGTTCCTCAAGCGCTTGATCAAGTCGTCCAGCTCCAAGGACGCGGAGTACCCGGACTACCTGTTCCGCCTCGCCGATCACTACCTGGAAAAGAAGGCCTACTTCGACCTTCAGGCCGGCACCTTGTTCGAGAAGATCTACGACGCCGAGGACGCCAAAAAGCCGAAGCTGGCCAAGCAGCTCAAAGAGCAGCAAAAACGTCACCTCCGCGACGCCAAAGACTCGAGCCAGAGCGCGTCCCGCATCTACGAGGCGCTGGTCAGCAACTCCCAGTTCTCGTCCTACAAGCGCATGGACGAGGCGCTGTACTACTACGCCTTCGAGCTCGGTGAGCTGGGCGAAGAGACCAAGATGCAGGCGGCCTACCAGCGGTTGATCAACGATCACCCGAACAGCCCCTACATCGCCAACGCCTACCTGGCGTTCGCCGACTACTACTTCACCAAGGGACAGATCGGGAACGCGGTCCGCCTCTATGAGCGGGTCACCCAGTTCAAGGACAGCCCGGTCTACGCCTACGCTCTGTACAAGCTGGCTTGGTGTCACCTCAACCCCATCGGCGAGTTCGAGGCCCGCTACGACAAGTCGCTCAACTACTTCGTGGCGACCATCAACGCGACCAAGGAGGGCCGGGCGGGCTCCGAGGCCAACGGCAAGCAGCTGCGGCGCGACGCCCGTCGTGACTTGATCCGCGCCTACGTGCACGCCTCCAAGCCCTCGAAGGCCTGGGGCTTCTTCAGCAAGATCGGCGACGGCCCCGGCAAAGACGAGAGCGACTCTCGCAAGATGATGGAGCTGCTGGCCAACCAGTACTTCGGCGATGGTCAGTACACCGAGTCGACCTTCGTCTACAAGAAGCTCCAGGACCTGTTCCCGAACGACGCCATGGCCTGCGAATGGCAGGGCAAGATCGTGGTCAACACCCTGGCCACGGACAACAAAGAGGTCCAGTGGAACGAGACTGAGTCCCTGGGCAAATACTGGGTGCAGGTCCGGGATTCGAAGGCCAAAAAGAACCTCAAAAAGAAGTGCCGCGACAACGCGCTAGCGACCATGAAGCAGATGGCGACGGTCTGGCACGACGAGGCCGAGAAGACCCAGCTCGAGCGTACCTACCAGCTCGCCGAGAACGCCTACAGCGTGTTCTTGGACACCTTCCCCGGTGACAAGGACGGCTACGAGCTCCAGTACTACTACGCCGAGTTGCTCTGGGCGCTGGCGACCAACGCCTACAACAGCAAGGACAAAGACGAGCGCAAGCGGGGCCTCGAGTACTTCAAGGCCGCCCACGATCAGTTCGTCAAGACCCTCGAGCTCGACCCGAAGGGGAAATACACGGCAGACGCTGCTTTCGCGCAGATGCTGTCGATGAAGAACTACCTCGAGTACGACGAGACCGGCGGCCAGAAGAAGTCGTGCAAGCTCAACACCGAGGGCGTCTGCGTCTACTCCGACAAGAATAGGAAGAAAAAGCCCAAGGACAAGGACTCAGAGGTCGACGCGGCCGCTGATTACCCCCAGTCGGATTACACCGATGAGGAGGAGCAGATGCTCGGCTCCTATTCGATTTACGTGAAGTACGTAAAGAAGAAAGGTGACAAAGAGCTTCCCAAGATTATGTATCACCGGGCGAAGCTCATGATGATGCATAACAAATTCGACGAGGCCAAGCCCCTCCTCGAGGAGATGATCATCAAGTTCGACGACGTCAAAGAGGCGCAGCTCTACGCCGCTTGGTGCTCGGCCATGCTCATCGACTTGTTGACTATCAAGTGGCTCGACAAGAACAACAATCCGACCGAGGTCATCACGGCCAGTGAAAACCTCGAGGAGTGGGCCATCAAAATCCCGAAGATGAAGATCGGGAACCACCCCGAGAACAAGGCGGTCATGGAGGCGATCCCCGTGTTGCTCGCGGGCATCGGTTGGACAAAGGGCATGGCCTACCGCGACTCGGGCAAGGCCTACGTCGAGGGTACCGAGGGAGGCGATCCCGAGGGCTTCGAGAAGTGCGCCACCCAGTTCATCGCGGTCTTCAACGACTTCGACTCCCACGACCGGGCTTCGACCCTGCTGTGGAACGCCGCCGATTGCTCGGACGCCGCCTACCAGGTCGGCCAGGCGATCTCGATCCGCAAGGCGCTGCTCGATCGCTTTCCGAACAGCGAGCACGCCAAGGACACGCTCCACTACCTCGCCGAGTCCTACCAGGCTGTCGCCTACTACGCCGATTCGGCCGCGCGCTACGAGGAGTTCGCCGAGGAGCACTCGGGCGACGACCGTGCCGACGACGCGCTCCAAAACGCCTACCTCTTCCGCCTCGGCCTCGGCCAGGAGAAAGAGGCCAAGGTGAACCTCGACAAGTACGAGAGCGTCTACAAGCGCAAGGACATCAAGAAGGCCGCGAAGATCTTCTGGTCTCAGCACGGCCTCCTGAGCTCGACGGGAGCCCAGCGTTCACACGCCGAGGAGTACCTCAAGACCTACAAGACCAAGGGCGGCGTCGACCGTGCGGTGGTCGCCGAGGCTGTGATCGGACAGATCGACTGGCGTCGCTCCTGCGAGGAGCCCCTGCTCTACGACTCCTGCATCACGGTCAAGCGTAAACGCGTGCTCTCGGGCGTGGCGGCGATCGAGAAGCGCAAGAAGCTCGAGGCCAAGCAAAAGGCGGCCGACGAGAAGGACGACGGGACCAGCAAGAAGAAGTTCCGTCCCCCCAAACGCTGCGGTAGCCCGACCCAGGGCATCATCACGGTTCACCGTCGTGGGAAGAAGCGTCGTGAAGCCGCACAAGCTCGCTTCAAGAAGATCCTGAAAATGGTGGGTAACGCCAGCAAGATCAAGATCCCCGAGGACGACGTCAAGCGCGCCGACGACTTCAAGAATGCCTGGGCGATGGCGATGGTCTACCGCGCCGACCAGCAGTACGAGGAGTACCTGCGCATCTCCATGCCTGCCGACCTCGACTTTGTGGTCGAGGACTACCTCAACGACTCGGGTGTCCCGAGCTGGCAGCGCAAGTACGACGAGCAGGTCAAAAAGGCCGAAGCGTCCAAAAAGGCGTTTGGCAAGTTCTTCGAGGACAAGAAGGGCCTGATGGACAAGCTCAGCGAGCAGTACGCCGGCGTCAAGACGACCGCGAGCCCCTACTGGGTCCTCGCCGCTGCGGCCCGGAGCGCCTCGGTGACCCAGAACTTCGCCGACCAACTCTACCGGGCAGACGTCCCCAGCGACTTCAAGACCCAAGAGCAGGTCTGGGGATACTGCGACCAGCTGTCCGACTACGCCCAGCCTCTGCAGGAGATGGCGCTGGGCGCCTACACCTACTGCATCGACCGGAGCACGGAGTTCCAGTTCTTCAACCAGTTCTCGCGCCTGTGCGAGGAAGAGATGCAGCAGCGTGACGCCGACAAGTACCCGGCGACCAACGAGCTGTTCGGTGTGTCCATCTACACCGCCAGCAGGATCGAGAATGTCGGTGTGCTCGAGGACCCCTTGGGCGGACGCGTCAACCCGGTCAAGCGTAGGGTCGAGGGAGCCGCTGCTTCCGACGCCGAGAAAGATGGCGAGTGAGCGCTCGGACTAAAGGAGACATGACCATGTTCGAGAAAATTTCCCCGATCGCGCTGTCCCTGACCTTCGCCCTCAGCCTCGGCGTGGGCTGCAAGGACAAGGACGGCGGCTCCGTCAACCCGGACAAGGAGCTGAGCACGGCCAAGGACGCCGAGGTCCCGGACGAGCAGGCCAAGGCTCAGTTCGCCGAGGTTTACGCCAAGTACATCAAGGCCAAGTCCGACGGCTCGCTCTCGGCTGGCGAGTGCGACTCCATCGCCAAGGGCTTCAACGAGGTCTACAAGAGCAACAAGCGCTCCATGCTCATTGCCCGCTTCAACGTCGGCGCGCTCTGGGAGGAGTGCGGTGACATGGGCAAGGCCACCAAGGTCTACGACGAGCTGGCGAGCAAGGGCTTCCACCTCGCGCTCAACAACCTCGGTGTGATCGCCTGGCAGGCGGGCGACACCAAGAAGGCCTTGGGTCTGTTCAAGAAGTCGGTCGCGGCCGACAAAAAGCAGGCCTTCGCTGCCCGGAACAACCTGGCGGCCGCCTACCGTGATCGCTACGCCGACAAGGTCAGCCAATCGGACTTCAAAGAAGCCGAGAAGCAGATCCAAAACGTTCTCGCGGTCGACACCAGCAACAAGGCGGCCTACGAGAACCTCGCGCGCCTCTATTACGACCGCGGTCGGCTCAAGGATCCCTCCTACTTGGTGCTCTCCAACTTGGTGGTGACCCAGGCGCTGCGGGTGCTCGAGAAGGAGAACGCCCAGAGCGCGGATATCCGCAACCTGCAGGGGCTCTTGTTCATGCAGACCGACAACCAGATCGACGCTCTCAAGGCGTTCAAGATGGCGGTCAAGATCGCGCCGAATCACCCCGATGCGAACCGAAACATCGGCTTCATCGCGGTCCGCTTCCGCGACTACGCCTCGGCCGAGAAGGCCTTCGACGTCGCCATGAAGGATGCCAGCGTCAAGCGTGACGTCGAGGTGTACCTGGCCATGGGGGTCGCCAAGCGCGGCTTGAAGAAGTTCAAGCAGGCCGACGAGTGGTACCGCAAGGCGATGGAGATCGATAAGAAGGACGGCCGTCCTTGGTACAACCTCGGCATCCTCAACCAGGATCACCTGATCGGCCAAGATGACGTCGACCAAGTTGCGCTCGAGGCCTACTACAACAAGGCCAAGGAGCATTACCAAAAGTTCCTGAAGATGGCCGAGGGCGACAAGAAGCTCGCCGCTGCGGTCAAGGACTCGTTGGACCGGATCGCCATCATCGACGATGCGATCCAGACCTTCCGGGTCATGGAGGACCTCGAGAAGAGGGCCGCCGAGATCGCCGCCCAGGAGAAGAAAGCCGAGCAAGAGCGGATCCAGAAGCTGCTCGACCTGGAGAAGAAGGCCGCCGCGGCCGGACAAGCCAGCGAGTAGCGCTCGGTCGGATCCGACTGACGCGAGGGCGGCCCGGGATACCCGGGTCGCCCTTTCTCTGTGGGGGATAGAGGGACAGGCAGAGGCCGCGGGAAAGGCGACTCGCGTCGACTCCGCATGCGAGGAAGATCGATCTGGAGGTTGCCGCGTCTCCAACACGGCGGTTTACACACATTCCTCGCACCGCTAATATGGCGAACCAAGTCCATCTGCGAGACTGCTCGGAGATGGCTGACTGCACGGGCCCCCAATGAAGTTCATCAAGCTGACGCTCATTTTTTCTGCCGCCTTCTTGCTCTCGGCGACCGCCTGGGCCCAGCCCTCCGCCGACGAGTCCGCCATGTCCGGCAACAAGAACGGCGTGACTGTGTACGATTTCGAGGATGACGACGTCGACGGGGAGGTCCTCTCACCAGAAGGCGCGAACTTGAGCTCGCGCGGTCGCAGCAAGCACGCCAGCATGATCACGATTCGGCCGCACTTCATCGCCGAGCTCGTGAAGATGGCCAACGACATCTGAGGTCCAGCGTCCGGCAGCATGAGATCCACACGCCGCCCTGGTGTGATTGGTCACGGCTGCCCCAAGCATTTCGAGAAAGAACTCTCGAAGCGCGGAACCTCCCTGGCGGCTCGCAGTCTAGCCGTCGTCCCGAACTACTCCGAGGCTTCGCCGCGGTGCCCCTTCTTACAGGTGGGGCCGAGCGCGAGACCGAACCCGCCCAAAGGCACTAGAGGCATCGATGTCCAGCAAGACGCTCACGCTGAAAATCCACCGCGCCGACGAGCTCGTCGACACCAAGACGCTCACCCAGGACGTCGTCAAGATCGGCAAGCTCAAGAGCAGCCACCTGTGTCTCGAAGACGATGCGGTAGCGCGTATGCACGCGGTCATCGAGGTCTCCGGGAACGACGTTCGCGTGATCGATCTCGGCAGCGCCGCCGGCACCATCCTCAACGGCGCCCCGATCGACAAGAACGCATCGATCAACGAGGGCGACGTCCTGACCTTCGGCCCCTACCGCGTCGAGATCTCCCAAATTGTGGACGCTGTGGCAGCCGCGCCCGCACCCGTCGCCTCGGCCGCGACCATCCCGTCCGCCGCCGCCGCACCCGTCGCCGTCGCCGCGCCCATGGCGATGGCCGCCACAGCGCCGCCCCTGCAGATCGACGTCGGTGCGGTCGAGGTCCAAGACGGCCGGCAGGTCGCCGAGGTCGTCGCAATGTACGGCCGAACCGCGCTGGATGTGGCGCACGTCGGCCAGACCAAGAGCCGCAAAACCATCGCGCCGATCTTCATGGTTATCGGTGGAGTGCTGATCGTCGGTGGCCTCGGACTGTTCGCCACCGAGGTCGCCCAGCCCTGGGACGACTACTCGACCGAGCTTCGCAAGGCCAAGCAGGCCAAGAAACAGGAGCCGCCCAGGCCGGGCTACGGCACCGGTGCGCTGGGTCTGGGCCTCGCGCTGTTCGGCATGGTGCCCTTCGTCGCCGGCGCGATGCGCCTCGGTGAGAAACACGTCATCGACTACACGATCGGCGAGGGGCACAACGCCGTGTTCCACGTGCCGCCGTCGGGTCTTCCCGACGCGGTCGCCTTCCCTCTGGTGCGCAGCAGCGGCGGAGAGTTCGCCCTGAACTTCACCAAGGATATGACCGGCGAGATCACCCTCGATGGCCAGACCTTGTCTCTCGACGAACTGGTGTCCTCGGGTCGGGCTGGCGGCGCGGGCTCGTACTACACCTACCCCCTGCCCCGCGGTGTGCAGGGCAAGGTCAACTACCAGGACATCTCGTTCCACATCAATACGGTGAACCCTGGGGCGATCGTCGCCGGCCGCGGTGAGGTCGACTGGTCATTTTGGGCCTACGTCGGTGGTACGGCCGTCATCGCCGTCACCTTCTACATGTTGATGCGCGCCATCCCCGATGATCTCCTCGCGATCAGCATGGACGACGGCGAGGGCGAGCCCGCCTACGCCCGGTACATGCACCAGCCGGACGAGACCAAAGAGGAAGAGCCGCCCCCCGAGGAGCAACCCGAGGATTCGGACGATGCCGCCGGCGGCACGGGCCAGCGCCACAAGGGCGAAGAGGGCAAGATGGGCAAGCCCTCGAGCAAGTCCAAGTCCGGTCTCTACGCCATGAAGGGCCCGCAGAACGCGGTGCCGCAGATGGCCCGCAACTTCGACCCCGACATGGCGGCCCGCAACGCCGGCATCCTCGGTGTCATGCAGCAGCAGGGTGGCCACTTCCTGGCCTCACCCTACGGCGGCGCGTTTGCGGTCGGCAATGATGCAGAGGATGTCTGGGGTGGCCTGACCGGGTCGGAGGTCGGTGAGGCCTACGGTGTCGGCGGCCTCGGCCTGGTCGGAACCGGCCGCGGTGGCGGTGGCACGGGCGAGGGCACCATCGGCCTCGGCAACACCGGCCTGATCGGCAAGGGCGGCGGCGGCGGTTCGGGTTCGGGCTACGGCCGAGGCTCGGGCGCTGGGTTTGGCGGCAAGGGCAAGCGTGTGCCCAAGGTCCGTCAGGCCAAAGCCAAGGTCCAAGGCGCACTCGACCGCGACATCATCCGCCGCATCGTCCGCGCCCACATCAACGAGGTCCGGTCCTGCTACAACGCCGGCCTGACCAAGAACCCGAACCTCCAAGGTCGGGTCGCCATCAACTTCGTCATCACCGGTACCGGCAAGGTCGGTTCAGCCGTGGTCCAGGAGTCGACGCTCAAAGACAAGTCGGTCGGCAACTGTATCGCCAAGGCGGTCAAGCGTTGGAAGTTCCCGAAGCCCCGCGGTGGCGGCAACGTCATTGTCACCTACCCCTTCAATCTCAGCTCCAACTAGTAGGCGAGGGGAGGACGATGAAGAGGGCGGGCCGATCGGCTCGCCCTCTT
>CAYVJQ010000043.1:0-13275 GCA_964451725.1 uncultured Nannocystaceae bacterium
GACCGGCTCCACAGAGACCGAGACCGGCTCCACAGAGACCGAGACCGGCTCCACAGAGACCGGTTCGGGCCTGTGCGCGGGCCCCTGTGGCGCCCTGGGCTGCGGCGCCTGTCCAGACCCGGGCTTCGTCGATCTCGGTGACTTCAGCATCAGCCCCATCGAGGTCAGGGTCGACGACTACGCCATGTTCATGGCCATCGAGTTCGATCCTGACTTCGATGTCCACGAGGCCTGCACCTGGAAGGCCGACTTCACCCCCGACAGCTGGGACACCCAGCTCGGCGACCCGGAGCAGCCGGTCGTTCGGGTCGACTGGTGCGACGCCCAGGCCTACTGCACCTGGACCGGCGGACACCTGTGTGGGACCGCAGGGGGCGGGGCCGCGGCCCTCGGCCAGGTCGACGACGCCGTGACCAACGAGTGGTTTCGGGCCTGCTCGGCCGACGGCATCAACACCTACCCCTACGGAGACGCCTACGATCCTCTGGCCTGCAACGGCGCCGACTCTGGAGGCGGCCAGCTCGTCGCCGCAGACATGTCCGGCTGCGAGGGTGGCTCGCCCGGGGTCTTCGACCTGAGCGGCAACGCGTGGGAGTGGACCTCCGCCTGCGGGAGCGACCCGGACACCGCCGACGAAGACCAGCAGTGCCGGCGGCGCGGCGGCTCCTACTTCTCGGCCAGCAACATCATGCGCTGCGCCGTGGATGCGACCCGGAACCGATCGTTCCGCAACGGCAATACCGGCCTTCGCTGCTGCGCCCCCTGATCCTGGACAGGCGGGCGCCCAGCCGAAGCAACTGGGCGCCCGCCTATGCGACCACCTACCAGATCGAGATCAGCGCGCTGCGCCAGGTCTCCGCGCCGGCGAGCACCGTGTCGTTCGAGAGGCTCAGATCGCCCAGGTACGAGACCCCGACCAAGAGTCGACCTTCGTGGTCGTGGCCCAGCGAGTTGACCCTGTCGTCGGCGGCCGAGCTGAGCAGCTCGCCCCACATGAACTCGCCCTCGGGGGTGTAGCGGACCACGAAGCCCTCGAGCTCGCCCTCCCCGTCGAGCCAGCCCTCGCCCGCCCCCAGGTCCACCGGACCGACCACGTCGCCACCCACGCTGACCACGCCATCGTCGGCGATCACGAGGTGCCGCGGCACCGTGTCGCCCAGTCCGGGCATGAGCTGCGCCCAGTTCAGGGCCCCGGCCGAGCTCAGGGACAACACGTAGGCATCCGATCCACCGGCCGAGCTCCCGATCGCCTCACCCTCGAAGTCGAGATCGAGATCGAAGTTTCCGGTCACCAGCAGCTCACCGGCGTCGCCGACCGCCGCCGCCCAGATCTGGACCGTGCCCGGGCCGCCGAGTTGCTTGACCCAGGACACGGTCCCCGAGGTGTCGGCTCGAATGACAAACACATCGCTGCTGCCCGTGGCCACCATGTCCTGCACCCCGAAGGTCGCCATCCCGGCGAACTGACCGAGGATGTAGACCCCGCCCAGGCCATCGTAGAGCACCTGAGCCACGCCGTCGTCGCCATTGCCCCCGAACCCGGTCAGGTTCGAGAGGGTGAGTTCTTGGGTGTTGATGCGGGTGTAGAACCCGTCCGATCCGCCCGCGCTCGCGGTGTCGCTCCCGAGCACGCTGAGCGCGTCGTTGAAGCTGCCCCCGGCGATCACGAAGCCCCCGCCGTTGACGTCGACCGAGCGCAGCTGAATGTTGGGCGCGGTCAGGGCCACCTCCATCTGGATGCCCGGACCATCGAAGCCGAGCAGGACGCCGTTGAAGCCCCCGCCCGGCTCGGGCAGGGGCCCACTGCCAAAGTCGGGAGTGCCCTCGTAGATGACGCCGACGATGACCCGATCATTGGGTGAGATCACGGACGCCGTGACGTACTCGGCCCCCGCCCCTCCCGCACGCGCGGCCCAGCCGAGCTCGCCCTCGCTGCTCAGGCCCATGACCACGATGTCCGAGCTGTCCATGGGCGTGAGCGTCCCGGTGCTCAGCTCGAGGGGTTCGAAGAAGCTGCCCGTCAGCAGGATCTCACCGGTCGAGCTCGCCGTCGACATGGTGGGAAAGCCCGCCCCCCACTCGAAGCTCCACGAGACCTCGCCCGGCTCGCCCATCGGCCCGCCCGTGGTCGAAGTCTCGTCGGTCTCGTCCGCGGTCTCGGTCTCGGTCTCGGTCGTGCCCGTGGTCTCGGTCGTATCCGTGCCCGTGCTCTCGGTCTCCGAACCGATCTCGTCTTCGGATCCCGTGCCCTGACTGTCGGCGACTCCGCCGTCGTCCGCCGAGAAACAGGCCCCCGTCACGCTCGCCGCGACGACCACAATTAGTCCATGGAAAATCTTCATACCTACACGATCTTCATGCCCGAACTCCGATTGCGAGACCAGTAAAAACCGGGACCCGGGGTCTCATTTCCTCACGTCCCGGACGAGCCCACAGAGGCCCTCGATCCTATGGTCAAGCCGGCCTCTCCCGGCCTCCGAAGCTGTCCTTCGGACACATTCCTCCGAGCGGGTGTGGCATTTCGATCGGCGGGGGTGACACCGCTCGGACGCCCCTGTTCAGCGCCCCGACAGAAACCCGAGGCGCTGAAACACAGGCTCGGGCAGCGCCCGGACCACAGCCATGATCCAGCGCCAGTAGCCGGGCACGTAGATGCTGTGGCGGCGCCCATCCAAACCACGCACGATCGCGTCGGCGACCGGCCCCGGCTGGGCGAACAGGGCCGTCTTGGGGTGCTCGCGGGTCATGGGTGTATCGACCGGGCCGAGCTTGAAGTTGTGCACCCGCACCCCGGCTCGGACCAAGCGGCTGCGCAGCCCCTCGAGGTAGTGGGTCAGCCCGCCCTTCGCGGCTCCATAGGTAAAATTTCGCGGCCGCCCACGCTCGCCGGCCACCGAGGTGATCACCCCGAGGTGCCCGCTCCCCTGAGCCTCGAGGATGTTCGCAAGCGGGATCAGCAGCGCGACCACGCTGCACAGGTTGGTGTGGATACTCGCCAGCGCCTCCTCCACGTCCCGCTCCGAGCGGCGCTGATCCCCGAGGACCCCATGAGCGATCAGAACCTGGTCCAGCCCTCCGAGCACCGCGACCGCCCGCTCGACCCGGTCCTCGGCGCGCTCGACTTCATCGAGATCCGCGCTCGCCCAGCCGAGCACCGCCGGCCCGAGCGCCGCCACCAGCTCGCCCAGCTTGGCCTCGTCACGGGCGATCAGATACAGGCGCGCCCCCGCCCGCGCGAAGCGGTGGGCGACCTCCCCAGCGATCGCCGAGGTCGCACCGATGATCAACACACGCGGGGCCACGGCCGGAGTCTACGCAGATTCAAGACCCGGCGCCCGAGAACAGGGGCCGCAGGCGCTCGAGCTCCGGGACCAGCCCGTCGATCAGCGCCCGAACTCGAGCCGAGCGGCGCAGGTCGGCGTGGATCAACAGCCACAGGTCGACCGCCGCCTCGGCGATCGGCTCCCCCACACGCTCGAGCGCCGGGTTCGAGTCCCCCACGTAGCAGGGCAGGATCCCCTGGGCGTGTGTGCGCACCAGGACCTGCTCCATGGCGACCACCGAGGACAGAGCCAGGCTGACCTCGACATCCGGGTGGGCGTGGCGGCGCCAGGCAGCGGCCGCGAGTGGGCCCCGCCCGGGGCTGTAGACCACCCACGGCAGGGGCCGTCCTCCCCGCCCTCTCTGTACAGGCCGATAGACCGCCTGGGCGATCTGGCCCAGCTTGCGGCCCACCGCGGCCTCCGGCGGCTCCGCGCTCGGGCGCAGGGCCACGTCCGTATCGACGCCCAGATCCAACATCCGTTCGTCCGCCAGCAGGGTCGGGCGCAAGCCTGGGCAGGTCGACCGGAGCGCGACCAGACACACCGCCACCCACGACACCAAGCTCGGCGGCATGGTGATCGACACGGGGCCCGCCGCGCTCCGGTCGTGGCCCGTCGCCGTCCGTCGCAGCGCCGAGATGGCCTCCTCCACCTCCACCGCCTTGGGCACCAGCGCCTCGCCCACAGACGTCAGTGAGTAGCCCCGAGGGTCGCGCTCGAACAGGTCCGCGCCGAGGGTCTGTTCGAGGGCCGCGATCCGTCGGTGCACGGTCGAGGCATTGACCTTCAACGCCTCTCCCGCGGCCACCAAGGTCCCCGTGCGCGCGACCGACAAAAAGGTCCGCAGGTCGTCCCACTTGAGCTCATCCACGAGCCCAGCATGAACGATCATCTTGCACACATGCAAGATGAGACCGCAATTTCTGGTGTCGACGATGCGATTAGGCAGCCTTAGAGTGCTCCCGAACCGAGGCCCCAATGCTCCAGATTCGACGCAGCAACGACCGTGGACGAGCCGACTTCGGCTGGCTCGACAGCCGCCATACCTTCAGCTTCGGCCAGTACCGAGACCCCGCCTTCATGGGTTTCGGCCACCTCCGGGTGATCAATGATGACCGGGTCATCGCGGGTCGCGGCTTCCCCCTTCACCCCCACCGCAACATGGAGATCATCTCCTATGTCGTCGCCGGCGAGCTCGCCCACGAGGACAGCGAGGGCCACAGCGGCGTCGTCAGGGCGGGCGAGGTCCAGCTCATGTCCGCAGGTCGGGGCATCCGCCACAGCGAGATGAACGGTAGCCAGACCCACCCCCTGCACTTTCTGCAGATCTGGGTGAACCCGGCCCGCACCGAGACCGCGCCCCGCTACGAGCAGCTCGACTTTGGGGTCGAGCCCGGGCTCGCTTTGATCGCCAGCCCCGACGGCCGCGATCACAGCCTGCAGATCGGTCGAGATCTCGACCTCCACCGGCTGCTCGGCACCGGCCCGAGCGAACACAGGCTCGCGCTTCGTCGCCCTCGCGCCTGGGTGCAGGTCGTCCACGGCACACTCACCCTCCGCGGCGAGACCTTGCACGCTGGCGACGGGGTCGCCCTCACTCACCCCAGCGACGCGAGCGGCCACCTCGACCTCTCCTGCGCCGGGCCGGTCGACGCGCTGATCTTCGATCTGCTCTGAACTCTCCGAATCCCCGAATCCCCCCCACTCTCGCGAAACCAGTGTTGCTATGACCACCCTCCATATCCTCGCCCTCTCCGGCTCCCTGCGCCGGGCCAGCACCAACACCGCCCTGCTCCAGGCCGCGGCCGAGCTCGCCCCAGAGGGCCTCACCCTCAGGATCCACGACTACGCGGCGCTGCCCCTGTTCAACGGCGATCTCGAGATCCCGACGAGCGTCACTGATCTCAAGACCGCCATCACCGAGGCCGACGCGGTCCTGATCAGCGTCCCCGAGTACAACTACAGCCTCCCGGGTGTGCTCAAGAACGCCATCGACTGGGCCAGCCGCCCCGCCTACCACTCCCCCTTCCGAGACAAGCCCGTGGGTCTGATCTCGGCGGCGGCGAGCATCGTCGGCGGCGCCCGGGCTCAGCAGCACACCAAGCAGATCCTGCTGGGGATGATCGCCCCTGTGTTCCCCTGGCCCGAGCTGCTCGTGGGGGCCGCCCACACCAAGTTCAGTGACGGGGTTCTCAGTGACGTCCCGACCCGCGAGGCCCTGGAGCGCTACATGGCCGGGTTCGCAGCCTGGGTGAGCAAACAAAAGCTGGAGCCACGAAACACACCAGAGACGGGCGCGTAAGGGCCGGCGATGCCCAAGCTCACCTACTTCGATTTTCCTGGAAGCCGCGGCGAAGAGTGCCGCCTCGCCCTGTACTTGGCCGGAGTCGAGTTCGAGGATGAGCGCATCGCCCTCAAAGACTGGGCCGCCCTCAAGCCCAACACGCCCTACGGCTCCGTGCCGATCTTGACGATCGAGGGAAAGGAACACCCCCTCGCCCAGAGCAACGCGATCCTCGTGTTCATCGGCCGGGGCCACGACCTGCACCCCAAGGACAACTGGCGGGCCGCCGAGCACGAGGCCATCATGCACGCCGTCGGCGACCTCCGGGGTCTGCTCGGCCCCACCATGCACATGGAGGAAGCCCAGAAAAAGGCGACCCGCGAGGCCCTCGCTGCCGAGTTCATCCCCAATTGGGGTGCCTGCATCGAGCGGGCTTTGACCCGCCTCGGCCCGGGACCCTTCCTCGACGGAGACACGATCCAGGTCGCCGATCTCAAGATCTTCATGATCGTGAAATGGCTGGGCTCGGGCGTCCTCGACCACATCCCAGCCGAGATCTTCGACGACTGCCCGCGGATGCTCGCGCTCGCCAAGGCCGCCGGCGAGCACCCGAAGATCGTCGCCTGGTACGCACGCTGAGCTCGCTCGGCCCCGAGAACCACCCGATCTCCGTCGACGCGCCCGCGTTGCAGCCGAACTCCCGCGCATGGTGGGTCGACGGCTGCTCGCGGGCGCTGTCGTTGTTCGGTGAGCTGAACCCAAGCCGCCGGCGTGTGGCTGCTGGACCCGCGGCCGGCCCCGATCGAGCGTCGCTACTCTCGGAATTCTCCGAGCCCGACAAGCTTGGGGTCGGGCTTGGTTGCGGACCCGAGCTGAACCACTACGGCGAGCGTGTCGCTGGATCCCTCTTTCTGGGATTTTCCGGGTTGGATCCGCACTTTGAAGCCCACGATGTTCTCGGCCTCACCGCTGTAGATCTTCGCGACCTGCGTCTTGGTCTTCAGCACCTCGATCTCGACCTGAATCTCGACTTTGCTGTCGGCGCCGTTGTTCTCGACTTGCGCGCGAAACTTCACTTCGTCGGTCGCCTCCCCCTCGACGAAGACAGGGAACTCGACAAACGCCACTGCCCCGGGCCCATCACCGCTGGCCACCGCTTTGAAGAAACCCTCGATGACTGGCTTGGCCTGCGCGACGGCATCTTCCGGCAGCTCTTGAGGCTCGGCCGCGCCCAGGTCGGGGCCTCGGGCCGTCGTCAGTGCCATGAACAAGAACGTCATCTTCCGAAACGACGCGGGGTCGCCAGAGATCGTCCCCGACGTGCCCGGCATCTCCTTCATGAGTGTTCCTTCCATCACACCACCGGCGCCCCAACGCACCACCGGGTCGGCACCAGGTTTGGTGACCAGCGACCCTTCCGGCTCGACACTGAACGCCGCGTCCTCGAAGCCCGCGAGGGTGAACGAGCCGTCGTCCTCGTCGAGAGTGCCGGCAAGAGCGCCGTCGAGGGTGAAGGCCCCCGAGTCGGCGAGGGCTCCGACGACGGCTCCGTTGATGCGCACCTCGCCATCGGCGTCGAGCTCGATCGTCTTTGTCCCCCCACTCGCGGGGCTCGAGAACACGAGCGTGACGGTCCCCGCATCGGACTTTGGGCTGTCGCCGGGCTTTGGGCTGTCGCCGGGCTTTGGGCTGCCGTCGGACTTTGGTTTCTCGGAGTCAGCGGCCGCGGTACCGGGTTTAGGCGCGTCTTTGCTTTCCCCACCGTCGCAACCGAGGGACGGGGCGAGAGACAGGGCGAGCGCCACGACGAGGTTTGTGAGCGGGATCGAGTGTGCACGCATGCCGCCGAGGCTACGGGTTCCTGGGCGCTTGCGATACAGACATCGAGAGCGGTGTTTCGCCGCTCGTGACCGTCCGGCCAGCGACGGGGATGCATTTTTTCAGCGGCCGACGGCAATCCAGATCACGAGCGCCGCCACCGACAAGGCGACGATCACCAATACGAGCATCGAGGGACCCGACGCCGCAGGCTCGACCTCGCGGGTCGTCTGTGGCGGGTTCGGCTCGGCCTCGGGACCGGCCTCGACATCGGCCCGGGCCGACGGCCGACCCTGGGAGGAGACCGGCAAGACCTCGGTCGCCTGCACCCTCCCGGAGGCCACACCTAGCCTCTGTGTCGCGGCCACACCGAGCTCGGGCCGCGGCGCTGGCCCGGGCAAAGACTGCTCGAGCACGGCCTCGATGCCGCTGAGATAGTCCCGCGCCGAGGCGACCCGGCGCTCTCGCGCCTTGGCGAAGCCGCCGTCGAGCAAGACCTGGAGTCCCGGTACACCGGCGAGGGCCGGCGCGACCTCGGCCAAGGTCGGCGCCGCCTGAGAGACATGCATGACCAGGAGCGCCGAGGCGTTGCCGGCACGAAAGGGCAACCTCCCGGTGAGCAGCTCGAAGAGCATGACGGTCACCGCGTAGAGGTCGACCCGCGGATCCACCTCCCTGCCGAGGGCCTGCTCCGGGGCCATGTAGGCCGGCGTACCAAACACCATCCCCTGCTGGGTCAGGTGGGTGCGCTGAGCCTCTTCATCGGTGCTCGAGACCAGCTTGGCCAGGCCCAGGTCGAGGACCTTGGGCTGCTCCCCGGTCCCTTCCGGGTCGGTGACGAACACGTTTGCGGGCTTGAGGTCCCGGTGCACGACCCCGGCCTCGTGGGCGGCCGCCAGACCGGCGAGCACGGCCTGGACCAAGGTCAGCGCCCGGCGAGGATCGAGGGGGCCCGCGTCGTCGAAGACCTCGCGCAGCTCCCTCCCGCTGAGCAACTCCATGACCAGATAGGGCATGCCCCCCTCGGTGCGACCGTGATCGAGGATCGCCACGAAATTCGGGTGCTGGACCCGGGCGATGGCCTCGGCCTCACGCTCGAAGCGACGCACCGCGACCTCGCTCGCCACCCACCCCGGCAACATGGTCTTGAGCGCGACCTGCCGGCCGTCGTCCAGGCGCCGCGCCAGGTAGACCGCTCCCATGCCCCCCTTGCCGAGCAAGGACTCGATTTCGTAGCGACCCGCGACGACCTGCCCCTCGCTGAGCTTGGGGGTCTCCTCCAGGTCTGCGCCGACCTCGGGATCGTCGAGTGTGTCCTCGGCCGCCCGCGCCTTCATGACCTCGGTGAACGCGGCCCGAGCCGCGACAACTTGGGCCGCGACCTCGCCCACGGAGCAACCCAGGGCCGCGGCGATCTCGGCTTCGCTGGCCCCGCGCAGCTCGGCCATGACCAACACCAAGCGCTGGTCGGGGTCCAGCTCCTGAAGCACCGCGTGGACCTCCCGCTTGAGGCGCTCTCGCGGGCTCTCGACCCCCCCGGACAGCTCGGCCTCGGCACGCGCAGCCTCGTCGAAGCCCTGGGCGACCTCCCGGGTGATGGCCAGCAGCCAGCAATAAAATTGGTCCCGATCATCGAGCTCGAGCAAGCGCCGATCGGCCAGCAAAAACACCTCTCCGCACGCCCGCTCGGCCAGATCTTCGTCCGCCAGTAGACCCAGGAGCAGGCGAAAGAGGGGGATCTGATGGCGGCGCACGAGCTCGCCGTAGGCCGCGGGGTTGCCGTCGAGGTAGGCCCCGATCAAGCTCGCGTCACCGGCCTCGAGATCAGCCTGAAGCTGCACGGTGGCCGGGCCCTTGCCCACGCTCGAGTCGAGCGCGGACCAGGCCGGCGGCGGCCCTTGTGGTTCCGACGACATGATCCAGCGAGCTCCCTGTCTGCGCCGCTCGGGCTCAGGCCCGATCGCCCTCGCTCCCACTGTGTCCCTGCGCCCGCGCCCGCCCGGAACAGCTCATCCCATCGAGCACATGGCGGGCGGGCACGAAGTGTTCGCGCCCACCTCGGTCGCGGACCAGCACCCCCAGCGAGGTGAAGCGCTCGATGGTCCCCTCGACCTCCCCCAGGTTGATCTCGTCGCCCATGTCGACCATTCGGCGCAGGTAGTAGTTGGCGATGATCTCCTCGGCCGGCTTGCGCATGGACCAGGAGAACAGGAACGCCACGGTCACCAACACCACACTCACGACCACCGTGAGGTTCGAAGTGATGAACGAGATGTCGACGCCGAGAATGTCGACCGCGACCGCCACCACCACGATCAAGATCCCGAACTCGGTCGCCGACGCCAGCGGCCCGGCGAAGGGGCTGCGCATCTGGGTCAGCATGGCGCTCACCGCCCGCTTGGCCAGGCCGCCCACATAGCCCCCGATCGCAAATACGAGCAGGGCCGAGAGCACCCGGGGCAGGTAGGCCAACGCGGCCCCCAGCGCCGCGCTCACGGCCCCCAGTCCGACCATATCGGCGGCGCTGGCCAGGGCCATCAACAAGATCGAGAGGTAGACCAGCGAGGCGATCGCCGTGGACGTCTTGAGCTCCCCGTCGATGGCTTGGAGCAGCTTCCCCAGTGAGGTCTGCTCCGTGGCCTGGTCGAGCTTGGTGAGACCCAAGACCTTGACGATCAGCGCCCGGACCAGCTTGGCCCCCAGCCACATCACCAGCAGCAGGCCCAGGGCGCTGAGCACAGCCGGCGCGTGCTCGACCACGGCCTCCCACAGCGCCCGGAGGGGCTCGAGCGCCGCCTCCTTCAGCGGGCCGACGGTCGGAGGCTCAAGGTGCAAAGTCGTGATCATCGTCGTCATCCTTTGCCGCGGCGGCGTCGCCCAGCAACCAGTGAAAAGGCGCCACACCGACGAGCCGAATGAACTCCATCACTGTGGTCACGGCTGCCATCCGCATCATCACGCCCTCGGACATGGCGTCCGAGGGTCGAGGGTCGAGAGTCGCGCTCAGCAACGCCCCGATGTCGACATCGACATCGATCTTGTGCGGGGCCGGCAGGGTCGGTTCGGCCCCGGGCGGACACCCAAGCTCGGCTTCGTCGTCGCGCATGAACCGATGCGACCCTAGCAGCCCATGGCGTCACCTATCGAGTCGTCTCACCCGGAATTCGTCGTCGCCCACACCCGACTCGGCGAGCGGATCTGGACCGCTTGGACTGGATGAGTACTTTTGCCGCGTGCCCCACCCGCCGACCCTCGGCTCGAGGGGTGCGCCGCCGCCGACTCGGGCGATTCCCGACCTCCCTTCAGCCCGCGCCGTTCAAGAGCGCGGCTCCGCTGCCCAGGGCGAGGACGACGACCAGAGGCGTGAACAACAGATCGTCCCAGCGCGCGAACGCCCCTCCTCGCTCGGTCTTGGAGAACCCCACCCGTCGTCCGTCGCCCATCGCCCGGAGCAACATCAACCCGAGCCCGAGCCCGAGGGCGGCCCGGGCCCACAGCGGCGCGCCGAGGTAGACCCAGGCGTTCAACCCCGCGAACACCAACAGGGCGACGGCCACCAGCGCGGTCAACCAAGGTGGGGGTACAAACGCGGGCTCGACCGCGCCGCTCGAGTCGGGGGCCCCGGCCGGCGGGATAGCGACGTCGATCCCACGCCGACCGCCGACCGCCCAATACACATGCACGCCCGCGGCGCCCACGGCCACCGCGGCGCCCAAGCCCACGCCTGCCCCCAAGACGGGCGCCCCGAGCCAGCCCTCGAGCTGGAGGCCCGCCAACCCTGCGAGCAGGAACAGGGGCCAGGCAAAGTGACCCCGGAGCATGACAAATACGAGCGCCCCCGAGCTCAGGCCGACGAGCGCGACCACGAGCGCCCCCGATGCCCCGAGCGCCCCCGCACCCAGCCCAATCCACGCGATGCTGGTCAGGTGCCAGGCAAAACGAAGCAGGCGCTGCATGGCCCAGCGGGGCCCTGGCTGATCCCAGCTCGCCGAAAACAGCGGTCTGAGGACCTCTCGCTCGCCCAGGGCCGAGTGGGCGACGGCCAGCAGGAACAGGCAGGAGGCGGCGACGATACGTGCGACTGGCATGGAGAAACTCCCGAACATACGGTTGAGTATGCTGAACATACGCTAGCGTATGCTGGTCCTCTCGACAACCGGAGCTCGAACAATTGGCAATTTTACAGGCTCAAGACTGGACCCTCGCGGCCCTCCGCGCGCTCGCCCGCGACGGCATCGGGGGTGTCCGCGTCGAGGCCCTCGCCCGCGAACTCGGGGTCACCAAAGGCAGCTTCTACCACCACTTCGCCAAGCGAGAGCTGCTGCTCGAGGCCATGGTCGAGCTGTGGAGGCAACTCGCCACAGACCGGGTCATCCGCGACACGGAGGCCGCCGGCGCCGACGCCCGGGCCCGCCTCTTGGAGCTCACACAGCTCGTGTTCGTCGACGAGGGCGAGTACACCCATGTCGACGCGGCCGTCCGCGACTGGGCTGCGACCCGACCCCAGGTCGCGCGCGCGGTCGCAGAGATCGACGCGCGCCGCCTGGCCTACGTCGAGGGTCTGCTGTGCGAGTCGGGGCTCGCCCCCGCGTTGGCGACCAGCCGGGCGACCCTGTTCTACCGGGCGCTGCTCGGGGAGTTCGCGTGGCGCCGCTACGGCGGTCCCCCACTGCCGGCGGCCGCGTGGCGAGACCTCGCGCTCATGCTCCTCCACACCCCCAAGTCGGATCCCTCCCGAAGCGAAGCGAGAGCACCAGAGGTCAGCGCCGAGTGACATCCGGGTGACGGCGCGGGGTGACCACCCGGCGACACGCGGCCCGGGGTAGTATGGACTTCGCCGATGTCGACACTCAGCTTTCCCGACCCTGCCCCGTTGTGGGCGAGCGCCCTCGTGCTTCTCGCAGCCGCCTGTACGCCCGGATCCGGCGACCCCAAAGAGGATGCTTCGACGAGCGAGAGCTCGAGCGCAGCTACCGAGACCGAGACCGAGACCGCAGACACCAGCGCAGACACCACTTCGGGCACCAGCGCCGGCACCTCCTCGGACACCAGCGCCGAGACCTCCAGCAGCGACACGGCACCCGCCTGCACCAAGAACGTGGTGCTCATGGGCTACTGGCCGCCGACCAACGAAATGCTGCGCCAGTGGAGCCCAAACCCCGACCAAAACCCGGGCGGCTGGACCGGCGAGAACTGGCGTGACCACGGCTTCGACGTCTACGCCTTCTTCCCCGAGTTTCCCCCCGACGGCGACCCGACCAACGACGAGATCGGCGATCCGGGCTCCGTGGGCTCGCCCGACTACGACCTCCAGGTCGACTACCAGGCGACCTCGGGCGACTTTTGGCGGATCGTCGACGAGTACCAGCCGGTCCTGATGATCACCACCAGCCGCGGCGGCGGCATCGGCTGGGAGGTCGAGGCCCTCGAGGGGGGGCACGGCCAGAACAACCCCAATGGCCCCGCCCTCGACTGGGCCAGCGACAGCTACAACGCAGACACCCACCCGACCCAGGCCAGCATCGAGGCCCGCTCTTGGGCGCTGATCTCGACCTACCGCCAGGGCCAGACCCTGCCCAGCGCCCTGCCCATCGACGCCATCGTCGAGGCCACCGAGGCCCTGGCCCTCACCGATGTCGTGATCGACAGCCAGACCAGCGGCAACTACCTCTCGGGCTTCCTGGGCCTGCACGGCGTCTACTACGACTCGATCACCGACTACAGCGCCGCGGCCGGCCACATCCACGTCGGTGGGAAGGTCCCCGTGCCCGACGCCACCGCGCTCATCGAGGCCTCACTCGAGGCCACCTTGCTGGCCCACCCGGCCTCGGGCCTCGACTGCCCGCCCGA
>CAYVJQ010000043.1:13375-24497 GCA_964451725.1 uncultured Nannocystaceae bacterium
AGACCCCGCGGCGCGCGATAGATGATCGCCACGGTCCCCTTCTTCACATTTTTTTGCTCACCGATGATCGTGCACCCGAGCTCGGTCAGGGCGCGGGTGTAGGCGAGCGCCGCCGGCTGAACCGAGCTCTTCTCGAGCCCCTGCACGACCACCCGTTCGACCGAGCGGCTCTCGAGCACATAGATCATCACCCACCCGAACACGGTCGAGAGCACGGCGACCACATACAGGCCCAAGCCGCAGGAGAGACCGACCACCGTCACCAAGATCACCCGCCCCGTGTCCTTGGCCAGGCCGACGTTGGTCCGAAAGCGCATCAGTCCGCCGATGCCGAACACGACCAGCGCCATGTTGGGCTGGACCTTGACGATGATGGCGATCACCGCCCCGATCATCGAGTACATGATGAAGGTCTTGGGCTGCTCGATCTCCTCGATGGTCGAGGCCTTGCCCCGGGTCGTCGGGTGGTAGGCGATCAGCGCCGCGAGCAGCACCGAGACCGCCAGCACCAGGGCCATCTCCGCGATGAAGTCGATGTCGCGGAAGGCGGCCCAGCCGATCGCGGGATCGCTGGAGCCCGCGACCGCGGCGGGGATGTCATCGAGGGGAGCAAACATGGCGTCGCGCAGACATCCTACATGCGCCACCACGGGTCTTCGAGGGGCTCGGCGCCCAGCGCCCTCAAGATCGGCTCGAGCTGCTCTCGCCGGACCCCCACCAGCCCCGCGAGGCCCATGGACAGCTCGAAGCGACCGGGCGCAGCCAGCAGCTCGAGCTCCCCCAGCAGGCGCTCGAGCATGTCGGCCCGCAGCGCCCGGCCCCCGAACACCGGGAAGCCGGCGGCCGTGTAGGCATCGGCGTCGATCGCTGGGTTCGGTGCGAGCGACACGGCGCCGGCGGGGGGCGGGACCATGGCCACACCGCGCGGCAGCGCAGCCGTACAAAACAGGGCTCGGTCGCGCAGGGCCGCCGGTCGCAGCGCCCGGCGCAGCCACACCACGCGGCTCCCGAGCTGCACACCCAGGGTCTTCAACACCTTGCGGTCTCGAGCCCGCAGCCGGCGGATCTGATCGGCCGCGGCGTCGCTGTGGATCGTGCCCAGACCCTGCTCGAGTTGGTAGACGAGGCCCCGCGCGTCGCTCGACAGCGCGCCGACCTCGGGCGCCCGCAGCGGTCCGAGCAGGGCGCCCACCCGGTCGCGGGTCCACGCCACCAAGCGCCGCTGAATCCGAGCGCGGGCGCCCGCACCCAGGCCCTCGCCGACACTCAGGGCCAGGCCAGGCCGCAGCAGGTCGACCCCTCGGATCATGCGCGCGAGCCGGAGCGCCCCGCCCCCGCCGACCTGCTCGAGATCGACGATCCAGCCCTCGTCGTCGAGCTCGAAGCGCGCGTGGGGGGCCTCGACCAAGGCCTGCACCCACGCCCCGTCTCCCCCCGCGTCCGGCCCCGCCCGGCCGAGGATCTCCGACTCGAGATCGAGGAGCTTGGCGAACGGCCCCTCGGCGACGGCCGCCCGATCGAGAACCCGCGCTCGGGCCCGGCGCTGGGCCCTGGGGTCGACCGGCCGGGAGCGTCGGCTCGAGCGGCCGCCCACCACGGGTCGCCGACCGCCCTCACGCTCGACGAAACGCGCGACCAGGCGCTCGTGCATGGCGTCGCTGAGTCGGTCTTCCACGCCTCGGGTCTGCGCCTGCCAGTGCTCCGCGTCGACCACCCAGCTCCGGTGATTGCTGACGTAGGTCCAGGTCCGCACAAAGGCGATCCGGGTCATGAGCACATGGATGTCGCCGTCCGTGTCGTCGATACGGGCGATGCGCTCGCCCATCCACTGGGGATCGATGCGTCCGCTGGGGCCACTGAGCTGAGCGTAGATCTCCGCCAGCAACTCCACGTGCCTGTCGAGCAGGAGCTTGCGAAAATCGGGGATCTGGCACACCGCCCACAACAGCTCGACCGCGCGCCGGCCCTTGGCCAGGGCCCGAATCGCGTCCCGGGCCACCAGCTGCACCAAGGTCTCGAAGTCCTCGGCCCGATGGACCAACTCGAGGATGCGGCGGCTCGGCCTCGCGCGCAGCGAGGCGAGCAGGGCGTCGACGTCTCTGAAGTCCAACTCGGCGTTGCGCCACACGGCCCGCCGCAGCGTCGGGAAGCGGTGGTTTTCGACCGCCTCGACCACGGAGGCCGCCAGCTTGGGCACCGGCGCCAAGGTACAGAAGCGGCCATCGTTGTCGGCACGCCCCGCTCGACCGGCGATCTGGGCGAGCTCGGCGAGCTCCAGCTCCCGGACTTGGGTGCCGTCGAACTTGCGCAGCGAGGCGAAGGCCACCATGTCCACGTCCATGTTCAGACCCATGCCGATGGCGTCGGTGGCCACCATGTAGTCGACCTCGCCGGCCTGATACAGGGCGACCTGAGCGTTGCGGGTTCTGGGAGAGAGGGCCCCCAAGACCACCGCCGCGCCCCCCCTGCGCTGGCGCAGGCGCTCGGCGAGGGCGTAGACCTCCTGGGTCGAGAACGCCACGACGACCGTGCGAGGCGGCAGCGCGCCCAGAGACAGGCTGCCCGCGTCGCGCAGCTGGGAGAGTCGCCCATAGGTGTGGATCTGTGCCGTGGGCACCAGCTCTCGAATGATCGCCTCGGCCGTCGCGGCGCCCATGAACCAGGTCTCGCGCAGCCCGCGAGCCTGCAGCAGCCGGTCCGAGAACACATGTCCGCGCTGGTCGTGGGCGATCAGCTGAATCTCGTCGACGGCGAGAAAATCGACCTCCCGCGAGACCGGCATCGACTCCACAGTGCAGATCCAGTAGTCGGGGCGCGCCGGGATCCGCCGCTCCTCGCCCGTCACCAGAGCCACCCTCGCCTCCCCCACCCGCGCCGTGACCCGGTCGTAGACCTCCCGGGCCAAGAGTCGCAGGGGCAGGCCGATCATCCCGCTGCGGTGCTCCAACATGCGCTCGATGGCACGGTGAGTCTTGCCCGTGTTCGTGGGGCCCAGGGCCGCGGTGATCCCCATGTGGGGCTGCTCGGCTGGGGTCCGGAGCCGCATGTCCGCAAGGTAGCAGGCCAGCCGCCCGCAGCCAGCTCGAGCTCAGACCCACGGCTCAGACCATGGTTTCCTCTCGGCTCAGCCGATGTCTGAACGAGAACGACGCCGTCCAGCGGCGCTCGCCTCGACGTTGAGCACCAGCATCTCGTCGCGGATCGCGGCGAGTTGCTGCTCCAACCACTCCGCTTCCAGCGCCTCGGCGTCGGCGTTGGCGTTGGCGTTGAGGAACTCGGTGGCTTTCATCGAATCACCGAACACCGAGCGCGGCACCCCGTCGGATCCCGCCGCCATGATCCGACTGCCCACGCTGAGGAACACGCTCGCCACGAAGCCCCGCGACTGGACCAACACCAATCCGCAGCTGAGGTCGTCCCGCATCGCCATGAACGCATCGTCGACCGAGCGCTTGAGACCGGTGACCGCTCTGGGTGTGTAGTCGCCGACCAAGATCACCAAGGCCACCTTCATACCCAAGCGCTCTCGCAGGTCTCGGGCACACCCTTGGACACTGTCGCCCAACTCGGCGCCGCGCGGACCAAAAACGAGCATCTGTCCGAGTTCGTAGACCCAGCCGTCGCCCGTGGTCTTGATCAGCGTCCCGTCGTGCCCAGCCATGCGGGGAGTCTGCCACCGGCGCGAGTGGAGGGCCCGTGCAGTCCCCGATCGAGCCCCTCGCGTCGCCCCGCGCAGATTTTGTCATCGCGGGCCTGGCGTTGAAACCCCGCCCCGACGGGCCTACTGCGAGTTTCGGCGACGCGGCCCCAGCGGAGGCCGCAGGCGAATCGACGCGAAGATTTGGTCGCCTACTGCCTGCGCCTCGAGCCGCGCCCGTTCCCGCACTCAGAGCTCGGCGATCATCCGATAGAGCGACCCCAAGATCGACTCCCCCAGCTTGCTGCAGCGCTCCGGCGACCATCCGCGTGCGAGATCGGGCGCGTTGGCGTTGTCCTTGAAAGGCTGCTCGAGGGTCATGGACAGGGCGCCGAATCGCTCGGTGATCCAGTTCGTGGCCATGCTCATGTTGGCCTGCCCGGGCTCGGGGACCGGGTACCCGTGGACGCGCTGAAAGTCGGGGTTGGCGAGTTCGAGCTCGGCCTCGAACCTGGCTTGGAGCCCGGCCAAGCGCGGACCGAAGGAGGGTGTGCCCTCGGCCCCGGCGATGAAGTTGTAGGGCAGCGCCTCGTCACCGTGGACGTCGAGGGCGAAGTCGAGGCCGGTCTCGACCATCTTCTCGCGCACGAGATAGACCTCTGGGCTCCGCGCCATCGTCGGCTCGAGCCACTCCCGGTTGAGGTTCGCCCCGGCTGCGTTGGTCCTCAGGTGGCCGCGGCGGCTGCCATCGGGGTTCATATTCGGCACGATCCAAAACTCGGCGACCGCGAGCAGGGCCCGAGAAACCGGGTCCTCCTCGTCCAAGAGCCGGGCCAGCAGACCCTCCATCAACCACTCGGCCATGCTCTCACCCGGGTGCTGGCGGGCGATGATCCAACACTGTTTTCGGCCTTCGGCCTCGCCCTCGCTCACGTGCAGCAAGTCGAGGTCCTGCCCGTCCAAGGTCGCTCCCAGACGCTCGTGCCTGACCCTGCGCGAGCCCCCACACTCGGCCACCAAATCGTGGTGCCGCTCCATGGAGTAGGGAGCGAAATAGGCGTAATAAACGCTGTCTTGGGTGGGTTTATGAGCGATTTCTAAAATTCCGTTCTCAAAACTCGTGCCCTCGATACGCTGCCAATCCTCCCGGTCGTAGCTGTAGCAGGCCCGGTAGTTCTCCCAGCCCTTGGGGTAGCTGACCTCGGCCGCGTTGCGCACTCGCATCCGCAGATCTTGGCCACGGGCCCCGGTCACTCGGAAGTGAAACCACTGCAGGTGTTCGGCCTCATGGTCCCTGCGGATCGCTAGCTGAAGGTCGCCCGGATCGCTGGCGTCGATGACCTCAATGTTGCCGGAGTCGAAGCTGTCGCTGATGTGCACCATGGGATTTCTCTGTCTTCGCTGTCTGCGAGGCGCTCCTCTATAGACGGACCCGAGCCGGGCCTCGGCGCTCTCGCTGAGTGCGCGAACCGTAACGCAGGCGATGATTCGGGCCCAGCGTAGCCGCGTGCGGGGCCCTGGTGAGGACTTCTCACGGTCCCCGATTCTCGCCCTCGCGTGGTCCTATGGGGCTCTGTCGCGAAATTTTCTCGACTTCGCGCCCCCCCCCCTTGCACCCGCGCGGGCCCAGACCGCACACTCGCGGGCCACGAAGGTATGGGCCCTTCGAACAACGATAACGGTCGTCCCGACGACCCTCAGGAAGCGCAGCCGGACTCCGGCGGTAGGGGCGTGGACTCGGGGACCGACCAGGACCTCGATGGCGACCTCGCTCACGACGACGGGCTCGCAGACGACGACGACGGGCTCGCCCCGGAGGCCGGAGGTCGAAGCCCCTCCGTCCTGTCCCTGCTCTTGCTGGTCGCGGGCGCCATCTGGATCGTCGTCGCCCTGCTCAAGATCGGCGACCGCCAGGGTGACACCGAGGCCCCCTCGGCCGCGCTGAGCGAGCAAGCCCAGACCAGCGCCGAGCTGCCGGACATCGAACACCGCGGGACCCTCTCTGGAGAGGTCCTGGAGCCCGCAGACCCGCAACCCGCCGATGAGGCAGGCGCGGCCACGGGCGGCATCGATGATCCCGAGCTCGGCCAAGAGACGGGAGAGGGCGACCCAGCAGCCCCCCGTGGGCCCCCTGAAGGCTCGCTCCTGGCCGGCAAGATCTGGCCACGGGACTTCGCCGCACCCGATGTCGTGCACTACACGATCAAACGCGGCGGCTCGATGAAGGTAGTCGCCAACCTGTATAAAATCTTCCATCACGAGATGGAGACGCTCAACCCTGGGGTCTCTCTCGAGCGTGAGCTGCCCCCTTCGACGCGACTGGTCGTCTATCGGCGACCCCCCGGACAGCGCAGCGAGTCTGTGAACTTTGCCGGCGCCGGCTCCGTCACCGCTGCCATGCCCATGGTCGACGGCCCTGGGCGAATCCTCAAGCACACCCCCTGGAAAGGGTGGGCGACGACCACCACCGTAGCGACCTTGGATCTGGTGCTTCGCGAGTGGGCGCGCCGCTTCCCAGGCCGACAACCCATCTTGGTCGGCAACATGAGTGCGCGCAATGGCGGGCGGCTCAAACCTCACAGTTCACATCAGTCCGGTCGAGACGTCGACTTGAGCTACCCACAAATATGGGACAAAAAGGAAGAGCTCAATTGGCGCAAGATGGACGCCAGGAACCTCGACCGCGAGCTCACCTGGTCACTCCTGGAGCTGCTGCGTGAGAGCAGGTCGATCGAGGTCATTTTCATCGACAGCAAGCTGCAGAAGCTGCTCTATGACTATGCGCGTCAGACCGATCGCCACAGCGACTCGGCCTTGAGCGAGTGGATGGAGTACCCTGAACCTCCAGGTAGCGGCAGCCCCTTGATTCGACATGTTCGGGGCCACGACGACCATATTCATGTTCGTTTCAAATGCACCAAGGCCGAGGCCCAGTGCAAAAATCGAGAACGGTAGATTCGCTACACTCCAGGTTCGATCTCAAATACTATAACGATTCATAGTTCTTTAGTGCGAGTACGCTTCACCCACATCAATGTAGATCATTGTAGGCCTCACTGTGGGCCTCCCGAACCTGGCGAGCCCCCTCGGCGGTGATCGGAGGCGGCAGCGCGTAGTCGGACGGTGGTATAGAAGGCCCGTCTGTGGCCAAGGGCGCCTGCTTTTGCTTTGTGCGTGCCAGACTCGCGAGCTCCTTGCGCAGGGCCGCCAGCTCCCCTGCTTGGCTCGCCAGATCCTCGCTCCCGAGCCGCTTCGCCGAGGCCCTCGCCCACTCGACTGCCTCATCGAGCAGGCGCTTGGCCTCCTTGACCTGCCCTGCCCGCGCGTGCGCCAAGATCACCAAGGTCGCCGCGCTGGTTCGGGCCCGGGCCCCGATCCTAGCCAGGTCCCGATCTTCCCCCGCCTCGATCGCAGCATCGTCGGCGCTGGCCCTGGCGAGCAAAAAGTCACGCTCGAAGCGGGCGCCCGTGCCCGTGTGGACGTCGACGTAGGCGAGCTCGATGTCGCTGAGCTCGACCGTGGCCCCGTCGTGGTGCGGGCCCACGGCCAGGCGGATCATCAGCTCGATCTCCTGGCCCTCGGAGATGCTGCCCAGAGCCACCTCCATCCGCCGTTGGCCGGGGTTCCAGGTCACCGCGTGACCGACGACCTCGATGATCTCGACGCCCGGGCCCAAGGCCAGGCCCAGGCCCAAGTTCTGAGCCACGGTCCGCTGGATGTGCAGGACCTCGTCACGAAACACGCTCGCCACCGCGTCCGGGTCGTCGATGAAGCGAAACCCGCCGTGGGTCTGCTCCGCCAGGCCGGCGAGCATGGTCTCGTCGTACTCCAACCCGTAGCCCAGGGCCGTCACCTCGGCGCCCCGGGCCGCGAACTGCTGGGCCAAAGCCGGGATCGGGCTCGGATCGTTGGGCACACCGTCGCCGAGCAAGACCACGCGCTCGAGCACCTGGGGATCCGGGCCCCCCGCCGCCGAGATCCCCCGACCCAGGTCGACGCGTCCCTCCGGGTCCATGGATAGGGGCGCCATCGAGAGCTGAGCGAGGGCCGCCGCGAGCCCGCCGCTGAGGTCGGTGGTCCCCCAGGCCTGCATCCTCTCGATCTGGGCCTTGGCCGCGACTCGGCTCTGATCACCGATGATCGTCGCGTCCATGAGCACCTCGGTGCGCGAGTGAAAGACCACCAGGGAGAAGCTGTCGCCGTCGGCGAGCGTATCGACCAGCTCGACGGCGGCCTGTTTGGCGCCGTCGATGGCCTCGCCGCGCATGGACGCCGAGGTGTCGACCACCAAGACCACGCGCGCCGGCGGCCGGGGCAGGTCCAGGGCCTCCGGGGCCTGGATATGGATCCTCGCCAGCATCTCGCTGCTGCGCTCGGCGGGCACCAGCTCATTGCCCAGGCTCCACTCGAGCTCGAGGTCGACCGGAGCCACGTAGGCCCGGGTCTCGACCGTCTTCACCTCCACGCTCTGCTCATGGTCGAGGGGCCCGAGGGGGCCGAGGTCGTGGTGGTCACAGGCGGTTGCGGACAACCCTAGAGCGGCGATCAAGAGCAGCGATTGCGGACAGCGGTAGAAGCGTTTCATGGCCTTGTGGGGCGGCGAACGGCGGCTTCTACCCGCCTCTTACACAACCCAGGGAACCTCTCGCAGCGATCCGTGTCGGCCCGGGCCTGTGTTATCCAGAGCATCGTGCAGGGCTCACCCCAGCGCTCGATCCTGGCGGCGGCGATCGGTCTCGCTGCTGTTGTCGCCGCCCCCGGGCCGAGCGCGCGCGCCCTCGCGCCCCCGATCGCACCACCTGCTCCAGCCGCTCCAGCGCCGGTCCTCAAACCTCCCGTCGCCGAAGCCCCAGTCCACTTCGCCTACCCTCCCGCCCTGCTCCAGCGTCGCTCCCCACCGACCGGCGCGGTCGTGATTCAGTACGTCGTCGGTGTCGACGGCGTGCCCCGGGAGCTCGAGGTGCTCGACAGCGCCGATCCGGGTTTCGACGCGACCGCCCTGGAGGCCGTCGCTGCGCTGCGCTTCGAGGCCGCGCGCTACGAGGGCCAGGCGGTGGAGGTCCTGCTCTCGATCGAGCTGACTTTTGTGCCCCCCACTCCCCCGGATCTAGACCCGGATCTAGACCCGGATCTAGACCCGGGATCGGCGATTTCGGACGGCTCCGACACCCCCGAAGCCGCCGACCCCGGGCCGAGCCCCGCTGCGGCCCCCCTGCGGATCTCGGGCGCGCTGCTCGGGGCCGGCAGCGGGGTTCCAGTCGGCGGCGCTGCCGTGCTCGCCGTGCCGGCCGGCGAGTACCCCGACGGGCGGGTCAAACGGCGCCTGGTTCCCGAACACGGAGGTGAGCTCGAGCCCGAGTGGGTGTACCGGACCACGACCACCGACACCGGCGGCTTCGAGCTGCGCGGGGTCCCCGATGGCCGCGTCCGCCTCGTGTTCCTCGCGGCAAACTTCGAGCGCCTCGAGTGGGTCGTCACCCTCGCCCCGGACGCCCAACTCGAGACCAAGTACTTCCTGACCCGATCTTCGGGCGCCCCCTTCCGCACCGAGGTCGAGGTCGATCGAGACCTCATGCCCGAGGCCGTGGTCCGGACCATCAAGCTCGAGGAGATCAACGAGATCCCAGGCACCTACGGCGACGCTCTCAAGGCCGTGCAGAACTTCCCTGGGGTCGCCCGGGCCGCGTTCGGAGCCGGCCAGCTGAGCATCCGGGGGGCCGCCCCCGGGGACTCGGGGGTCTACCTCGGCTACCACGAGATCCCGACCCTGTTTCACTTTGGAGGCCTGAGCTCGGTCTTCAACTCCGACATCCTGGCCCAGATCGACTTCATCCCCGGCAACTTCGACAGCCGCTACGGCGACGCCCTCGGTGGGATCGTCAACGTGGTCCCGCGCAAGGGCAGGCGCGACGGCTACCACGGCTACGTCGACGCCGACCTCTTCGACGCCGGCGCCCTGGTCGAGGGCAGGGTCGGCGAGGGCAGCTTCATCGTCTCGGCCCGGCGCAGCTACGTCGACGCGATCTTGCCCTTGGTGATCCCCGAGGAGGCCGGCCTCGGCCTGACCTTGGCACCGCGCTACTGGGACTACCAGGGCCTGTTCGACTATCCCCTGCCCGCGCCCGTGGGCGGCGAGCTCTCGGTCAGGGTGTTCGGTTCGGACGACCGGGCCAAGCTCCTGTTCGTCGACGCCAACGAGATCGAGCCCGACGCCCGCGACAGCCTCGAGACGGTCCAGTGGTTTCACCGGGCCGACCTCGTTTACCGCCGGCGAGACGGGCCCTGGGAGGTCCTGCTCACGCCCTCCTACAAGCGCGAGTTCCTCTCGAGCTCCATCTTCGGGGGCACGCGCTTCGACCTCGAGAGCGACACCTTCTCCGCTCGAGCCGAGCTCAGCCGCCAGCTCAGCGCTCGCTTGCGGATCCGAGTCGGCGCCGAGTTTGTGGGCAGCTGGTACGAGGGCCGCGCCGAGCTCCCAGGCTCTGGAGCGGGCTCTCCCAGCCCGGCTCTGGCCCAGGCTCAGACCCGCGAGACCACCTACAGACGCATGCTCCCGGGCCTGTACTCGACCCTGACCTGGCGGGTCGCACAGCGCCTGGTCCTCTCGCCCGGCGTGCGCCTCAACCACTACAACGACGGCGCCCAGCTGGCCCGGACCACGGTCGACCCGCGCCTGCGCTTCATCGCCCAGCTGACCCCGGACACGGCCCTCAAAGGCGGCGTGGGTCTCTACAGCCAGGGCCCCGGCCTGATCGAGGCCGACCTCGTGTTCGGGAACCCCCTGGCCCTGCCCCAGCGTGCGCTGCATACCAGCTTCGGGGTCGCCCAGACCCTGCCCTGGGATATCAGCGTGGAGCTCACCGGGTTCTACAAGCGACTCGAGAGCCTGCTCAGCCAGAGCACCGATCTCAGGCGTCGCCCGGGCGCCGACCCGGCGCCCCAAAACTTCGCCAACGTCGGCACGGGGAACATCTTCGGCGCCGAGCTGCTGATCAAAAAGCCGCTCGGCGACAACTTCTACGGGTGGCTGTCCTACACCCTGATGCGCTCGACTCGGACCCCGGCCCCGGGCCGGTCCACCCAGCTCTTCGACTTTGATCAGACCCACATCCTGACCCTGATCGCCAGCTACGACTTCCCCTTCAACTGGCGCATCGGTGCCCGCTTTCGCCTGGTCTCGGGCAACCCCTACACGGCGACGGTCAACGGGGTCGTCGCCGCCGACGACGGTGGCGCGACCTATATTCCCATTCGAGGCCCGGCCAACGGCGCCCGCCTGCCGGCCTTCCACCAGCTCGACCTGCGGGTCGACAAGACCTGGGTCTACCGACGTATCAAGATCACCGCCTACCTGGACGTGCAAAACGTCTACAACGCGGAGAACACCGAGTTCTTGAACTACAGCTACGATTTCCAATCGACCTTGCCGATCTTGTCCCTGCCCACCGCGCCCTCCATCGGAACCAAGATCGAATGGTGAGGATC
>CAYVJQ010000043.1:24597-35071 GCA_964451725.1 uncultured Nannocystaceae bacterium
AATGGTGAGGATCGGTCCCTCCGCCTGTTCGGGCCCACGATGGTGTAGCGAGGGGTTTCACCGCAGGCGGCTGGGCGCAATGTTGCTGCTGAGTCTGCTCTGGGCGCAGCCGGGCTGTATCCACGCTCGGGCCGGTGAGGCCAGCTGGGAGCCGCCCGCCTACTGGGCCCAGGAGCGCTACTTGCAGCTCGCCGGCCTGCGCATCTGCTACCTGGAGGCCGGACCCACACAGACCCCGGAACCCGAGGCCGCCCCGGCCGAGACGATCTTGTTCATCCACGGTTGGAGCGGCAACGTGCAGAACTGGTGGGCCCAGTTCGAGCACTTCGCCCGCGACCACCGGGTGATCGTATTCGACGCCCCCGGCCATGGAAGGTCGGAGCGCGGGGACCATCTCGACTACAGCGCGGACCAACACCTCGAGGTCGCCCTCGCCCTACTCGACACCCTCGAGGTCGAGCGGGCGGTCGTCGTCGGCAACTCGGGCGGCGGCCGACTCGCGGCGACCTTGGCGATCCGATACCCGCAGCGGGTCAGCGCCCTGGTCCTCGCCGACTCCACGGGCACCCGCTATCTGGGCAAGGCGGGGCCGATCCTGCACACCATCAACCCGGGCTGGCTGCAGGTCGCCAACATGACCACGGGCGACCACTACCCCGGCCTCGATTCCATGAGCCGCGCCCGCCAGGATTTTGTGCACAGTTTCGCCGGCACAGTGGAGGAGCTCCCCTACCTGGAGGCCCTCGCCGCCCTCTTGGCCCTCGACTACGTCCGCATCCCCGACCGAGACCTCGCCCGCATCCAGGTGCCGACCTTGATCGTGTGGGGCGACGACGATCCGGTGCTCCCCCGCAGGGCCATGCGCGCGCTCGAGCGGGCGATCCCCGACAGCCAGGGCTACCTCGTGCACCTCGGCACCCACTCCCCCATGATGGCCTCGCCCGACGAGTTCAACTGCGCCATGCGCTCATTCTTGGCGGGCACCCCCACAGATCCCTGCTCGCGCTACGCCCTGACCAAGGAGATCAAGCGTGAGCGCCTCGCCGGCGGCGAGTGGGGCCCCCGCTATCCCTGAGACAGGGCCCCGCCCTGAAACTGGGCCCTGAAGCTGAACTCTGAGCCCTGAAACTGGAGTGGACCGCTGAGGTACAACAGCTCCCATGAGAGCCCTGACCGTCGTCATCCTCCCCCTCTCGCTCATGGCCTGCACTCCGACCGGCGGGAGCGACTCGGGCGACTCGGGAGACACCAGTGATTCGGGCGACTCGGGCGATACCAGCTCCGGCGATACCAGCTCCGGCGATACCAGCTCCGGCGATACCAGCTCCGGCGATACCAGCTCCGGTGAGACCGATTCCGACTCCGACTCGAGCGACTCCGACTCGAGCGACACCGGCGAGCCACCCGAGGAACTCCACTGCGACATGCTCCCGCCCCCCGAGGGCAACGTGGTCGAGGTCGACCCCTCCGACAATCTCGAGCAGGTGCTCGAATCTCTGAGCCCGGGCGACACGGCCATGCTCGCGGCCGGAACCTACATGCTCGGCCCGAACAGCTACATCTCCCTCCAGACCGAGGGTGTGACCGTCCGCGGAGCCACCGGTGACGCCCAAGACGTGATCATCGACGGGAACTGGGAGACGCCCTTCGGCCTGTCCATCAACGCCAGCGAGGTCACCATCACGGACCTCACCCTGCGCCGATTTTACAACCACCCGATCCACGTCACCCCCGCCGCCGGAGCCTCGATCTCCGGCGTCGAGCTCTATCGGATCCGGATCATCGATCCAGCCGAGCAAGCCATCAAGATCAACACCGCCGACGGGGGCAGCCTGTTCGCCGACCAGGGTGTCATCGCCTGCTCCCACCTCGAGCTCACCCAGGAGGGGCGCGGGTACGTACGCAACAACTGCTACACCGGGGGCATCGACGCCCACCAAGCCTGGGGCTGGCAGATCCGCGACAACCACATCGAGGGGTTCTGGTGTGCGAACGGCCTCTCGGAGCACGGCGTCCACTTTTGGCGGGGCGGACGAGACACGGTGATCGAGCGCAACATACTCGTCAACAACGCCCGCGGCGTGGGCCTCGGCCTCGGGGAAGACAGCCTCGGCCGCGCCTACCCCGATCAGCCCTGTGGGGGCGCCACCGCCCAGTCCTACGCCGAGACCGTGGTCGACAACTTCGTGTTTGCGGACGACCCGGCCCTGTTTGCATCCGGCGCGGGCTTCGACGTCGGGATCGCCCTCGAGTCGGCCTGTGAAGCCACCGTGGTCCACAACACCGTGTACTCCACGAGCCCGCCCTTCTCGTCGATCGAGTACCGCTTCCCGACCACGAGCGGCGTCGTGGCCAACAACCTCGTGTCTCACAACGTCCGCGACCGGGGAGTCGGCGGGCCGCTCATCGACGCCGGCAACCTCCAGGACGCACCCTCTGAGTGGTTCGTCGACGCCGCTGCCGGCGACCTGCACCTCTCGGCAGACGACATCCCTCCGGTCGATGCCGCCGATCTCAGCTACACGGTCGATACGGACATCGACCTCGAGATGCGGGATGCCACCCCCGATATCGGCGCGGACGAGCGACCCTGACCGACTCAGCCCACGGCCCAGAACACCCAGCCGCCCACACCGCCCACAAAGGCGACCGCCGCGCTCGCCACCATGGCGATGGAGACCAGCGGGTGGTTGTCCATAAAGCGGTCCATCACCGTGGTGTTGTGCTTGAGGAAGGTCATGGGACAGACCACCTCGAAGTCCCCCGAGCGCACCCGGCCGAGTTCATCGAGCACCTGCCCCGCATCGGGGAAGCGCCCGTTTTTCTCGGGTTGGAGGCCACGCTGAAGGAAGTGGCGCAGCTCGAGGGAGACCGCGTCTTGATGCGGATTGAAATACGCGGGGTCACCGTGCCCGGGCGCGCTCATATCCTGGACCGCCAACAGGGTCTGGACCGCCGAGCGCCCCGCTGAGATGTAGGGACGGAGGGTAAGCAGCTCCCAGAGGACCACGAAGGCGCTGTAGATATCGCTGCGGCCGTCGAGCTCCTGGGCCTCGCCCAGCGCCTGCTCGGGCGACATGTATTGGGGTGTGCCCATGACCTCCCCATCGACCGTCTCGTCGGCGGCGCGCTCGTAGCAGACGCCCCCTGCCGGTGCCGGTGCCGGTGCCGGTGCCGGGTTCAGGCCTGAACCCACGCTCGCCTGGCCCTGTGTCCCCGAGCCGGCCTCGAACCCACGCATGCGGTGGGCGATGCCCCAGTCCATCAAGATGACCTCGCCGAAGCGCCCGACCATGATGTTGTCCGGCTTGATGTCACGGTGGACCAGACCTCGGCTGTGGGCGTAGTGCAGCGCCCGGAGCAGCCCCGCAAACAGATCCAAGCGGCGCTCGAAGGTGTAGCGACTGTGGTAGGCGGGGTCGCCCGCGGCGAGAGCCTTGATGACCGCGCCCAGGGTCTCGCCCTCCACGTATTTCATGACGAAGAACAGGCCCCCGTCGTCGTCCACACCCACGTCGTGAATGGGCACGATGTTGGGATGCTCGAGGCTGCCGACCGTGCGGACCTCGTCGATGAAGCGGGCCACCGCGCGCGGGTTGTCCTCGGCCAAGAGGCGCTTCACGGCGACCTTGCGATCGATGTCCCGGTCGTGGGCGAGCGCGACCTCTCCCATGCCCCCGCGACCGAGCACGGTCCCGGATTCGTAGCGGGCCTCGTCCCGGGGAACGATGACCAGGTCACCGCCGTCGCTGCGGACCTCTGGCAGCACGGTCTGTCCACGCCCCCCGAGGGTCGTCGCGCCCCCTCGGCCGCCCCCCTCGTCGATGAAGGTATCGGCGCCCGAGGGCAGGCCGGAGATGGTGGCGGTCTCACTCGGCGGTTGCGACGCGCCGCTGAGATCCTCCAGCGGTGCGCCCCCCAGCGGTGCGCCCCCCAGCGGTGCGCCCCCCGAAGAAGCGACTGTGTGGACTTCGGACATCATCATCATCATACGCCAAACGCGCGCGGTTACGCCGCACGCCGACTTACGATGGGGACAGGCCGTGGTTACGACGCAAGTCTACTTTCCCCAGTAGTAGCCAAAGCAGACACCAATCAGGACAGTGTTGCTCATCGGCCGGCCCTTGGCCGCGGGCGTAAATCCCCGCCATCCGATCTCGGGCCCGAGCATCCAACCGCCGGGTTCACGCGCTCGCCGCTGGGCCGCGCGCGGGAAAAATTCATAGCGCAGCCCGGCCATGAATTTCGGGCCCCCGACCCCGCCGCGCAGCTCACTGCGATCGTCCAACATCAGACCTGCGCCGAAGCCGAAGCCGACCCGCAGCGAGAGCGGTCGCCGCGACCACGGGTAGAAGCCGGCCTCGATCATCGCGCCTCCGTTCATGAACACGCGATCAGGCGCAAAGTAGAACCCGCCGTCCGCATCGAGACCCAGGGTCATCCAAGGGAACACCGCCTGGCCCAGGCGCAGCGAGCCCCCTCCCCCACCCAGCGCGCCTCGCTGATCGACCTCCAGGTTCGGAGAGAAGGCCCAGCTCAGCGCCGGCCAGATCCCCATGCCGAGGTAGACACCCGAGACCCGAGGGGGCCCCGCGAACCTCGCTTCTTCGGACCCAGCTTCGGCGGGTGCTCCGAGGGCCCCGACCTGCGGCGACTCTGGGGGCGCCGCGGCGAGTGCATCGGCGCTCACGCCAATACCCACGCTCAGCGCGAGCGGACTCAGACATGTGAACACCGATCCCCACACCCCGCGCGAGTGTCGTGCGCGCAGCCCTCGGACCGCGGGCCCGTGACCTGGTCCCGAGAAGGTCCACCTCCGGCAGCTCGCTCCCATGTCCTCGGTCCTCAGTCCTCAGTCCTCAGGCCTTGGGCGGGTGCTGACAGGTGATCTTGTCCTTGGGGATCACCCAGTGCGGCGGCAGCTCGGGCAGGGCCGGAGGGTTGGGACCGCAGCCCGGATCGTCGGCGTCGGCCCGATGGTCGAAGTCGTTGTCGAAGCCGTCCTCGCAAGAGCCCTTCGAGTCCCGCGACTCCGGGTCCGGGTTGGCGTGCGCCCACTGCTCGGGGATGCTCGCCCACAGTTTGTCGAAGGTCCCGTGATACTGCTCGGCGAGCGCAGGGTCGTGGATGAGCAGCGTGTTCTCGTCGTTGTCCCACTCACCCGCGGAGGTCCAGTTCATCGACCCGGCGATCAGGTGCTGGCCGTCGATGGCCGCCGATTTCATGTGCATCTTGCCGCCCCAGCTCTCGACCTTCACGGCGATGCCCACCTCGCGCAGGAGCTCGTGTTTGGTGTAGCCGTTCTTGGCTGCCGTCGCGTCCAGGATCACGCGCACCTTCACGCCACGCTGGTGGGCGGCGATCAGATCCTTGGTGACCGCCTTGCTGGTCAGGAAAAACACAGCGATATCGATGCGCTCCTGGGCCGCCTGAAGCAGGGGCCGGACCCCATCGGAGATCGCCCGGTCTTGGGGCGAGAACAGGACCTGGACCGTCGCGTTCCCGACCCGGGTCTCGAGCGGGCCGTCGTAGATGTCCTTGGTCTTGGGCTTTTGCTGGTGATGTTTGCCCCCGTACATGGTCTCGAACTCGCGCGTATACCAGCCGGCGACCGTGGGCGAGTCGAGGACCAGCACCAGGTTCGCGTTGTAGCCCCCCGTGCCCGAGTCGCTGATGTTGGTCGAGCCGGTCCACAGGTAGCGCCCATCCACGACAAAATACTTGTCGTGCATGATCTTGTTGAAGGCCTTGCCCGTGTTGTCCTCGGAGGTCTCGAAGGTCTCCCGGCTGGCGTGGGTGGCCAGCAAGCAGCGCTCTCCGAGGTCGTAGGCCAGGCACTGGACGTATCCGGCGAAACCCTCGGGGCGCACACAGCTGGGCTCCTCGCCGAACCTCTTGCCCCGCTCGTCCCGCTTGAACTCGCGCTCGAGCTGCTGGTCTGCCCGCCGATCGTCGTGGACCTGGCCGAGCGCGACCAGCTCCTCCGTCCCCGAATAGTAGTTGTCGCCCTCGACGTCCCGGTCGACCACCCCCCGGACCGCGACCCCTCGGGCTTTGGCCGCCCGCAGGGCCCCCAAGATCAGGGGCTGGTTGCGCAGACCGTAGAGGGCGAAGTCGATGCTGGTGCTCGCGCCTTCGATCAGCGAGAGCAGCGACGTACACAGCTCGACCTCGCAGCCGGCCCCCGGCCCGTCTCGGCCCGTGGGGTCGTTGAGCACCAGGCGGATGCTCCCCTCCAGGTCCCCCACCGCGTCGACCGGAATGGGCTGGCCATCCCCGCCGCCTCGAGCTGCGCTCGACCCCGAGCTGGGGGTCGCGCTCGCCCCTGTGTTCGACTTGGCCCCGTCACACCCAGCGAGGGGGCCGAGCCCCATCACCAACGCGAGCGACAGAGCCAGGCGAGTCGGAGCGGTCGCTAACGTGGAGGCCATCGTGGCGACCATGGTAGCCCAGCGAGCTCACCCCGCGAGCGTTGCCCTACGCGCGTCGCCCTGCGCTCAGGGGATGAAGATCTGTTCGACCTTCATGCCGCCGGGGTAGCCGTAGGCGGCCGGGAAGATCGCCGGATCGAGATCGAGGTGCTTGCCCTTGTACCCGACCTGCAGGATCCCAAACGGCTCCTCGCTGCGGATGTCGTGGCTGCCCGCAACGATAGCGACCGTCGCCACCTGGTGGTCGCCCGTGTCCGTGTAGCCCCCGACCTCGACCCCATCGAGGTAGACGGCCGCGTTGCCGATCGCGCGGATCACCTGGACGTAGTCTTGATCGTAGTCCGCGGGGGTCACGAACAAGTAGCGCGAGAGGAACTGCGCCGTGGGGATCATCTGGTACATCGCCGGATCGCCGAGCCCACCCGAGAGCCCGTTGTTGGCCGTGTACTGGACCGGCATGAAAGCGCCGCTGCCCTCGAGGATGAAGTCGGTCCCATTCGGGACCGAAAACTCGACGTAGTCGCCGCGGGCGTCGAAGTGAAAGGGGGACCCGGGCACGGGCGGGCTCGCCGTCACGTCGATGTCGCCGCTGCCCGCGAACACCCGCCAGTAGTGGTCCTCGTCGGCGCGCACCGGGGAGTGGGCGCAGACGTACTTGTCGCCCCAGTAGTCCAGAGGGATGACCTGCTCCTGGACGTGGTCGGTGGCCGGCGGACAGTCGGTGCAGTAGGGCACCCGGATCCCGACGACGCCGGCCATCACCAAAATGGGTTTGTCCGAAGTCACCACGGTGCCCGAGACATCCTGGTCGAACTCGGGGACCTCACCGTTGGCCGAGGCCGCGATCCGCATCACGTCGAAGCGATTGATGGTGTATTCGCCGACCTCGCCGATCTCCACGAAGGGCAGGGGCAAGTTGTTGCCCGCCGTGGCCGCGGTCGGCGTCCAGCTGACCGTGGTCTGGTTCTCGAGGGCGATGACCGTGAAGTAGCCGGGCTCGGCGTAGGGGTCGTAGCCCATGATCACGAAGTCTTGGCGGGCTGCGTCCTCGGGCAAGAGCAGAGACGACTCGTTGGTCGAGGCCTGCTGATAGGGCGTGTGCTGATACGCGATGACCGGCAGATCGCTGACGAAGTGGTAGAGCCCACCCGACTGGTATTTCGAGGTCCCGGCCCCGTTGTTGGAGTTCTCGGTCAGGCCCTCGTCGAACAGGAACACGTGGGTCTCGCCCGGGTCCAAGGTCTCCGGCTCGCCCACGGCCTCCTCGATATTCGAGCCCAGGGGGATGAGGTAGCGCTGGACCGTGGCGACCTCGGTCTCGCTGGGGTTGCCGATCACGACGGCGTCGACCGCCTCGGCGTTCAAGGTCGTGTTGATGACCATGCCGACCCCGAAGAACGAGCAACCGGCCGAGGACGGGAGCTCCTCACCCAGTTCGCAGGGCCCCACACAAACGGCCCCCGTGCACTCCGGGTCCTCCTCCGAGCAAGGCATGCAGCTGGCGTTCGTAGGGCAGAAACTCGGGTCCCAGGCGAGGCCCGTGGGCGCGCAGGTCTCGAGCGTGTTCGCGGCCGCGCAGCGGGTCTGCCCAGGCATGCAGATAATCTCGGGGCCCTCGTCGAGGTCGGCCGAATCACTGTCGTCGAGGTCCCCGACTTCGTCGCCGACCGTGATGCTCGTGCCCGTGTCGTCGCTTCCGCTGCCGCTGCAGGCCACCGCCGCCAGCGCGACACTACCCAGCGCGACACTACCCAGCAGTCGAAGGGCGGGCCGCTCGACTCCGATCATGAATCCGATCACAGGCATCAGGGGTTCTCGACCACGAAGAAGTTGAACCAAGTCTCGAGGTGATTCTCGTGGACGTCGCGGGCCACCGTCTCGAACACGATCGAGCTGCCCTCGATGCCCAGGGCGTCGTAGTTGATGGTCGCTCCGAGGTTGTCCACGAGGCCGGTGCGGAAGTTGGCGACCACAGCTTGGTTGTCCTCGACGAGCTGATTCTCGTCTGCGGCGACCGCTCCCGAGCCCGCCCCGGCGACCACAGCGACCTCCCCGGCGGTGAGCTCGATGATCCCGGTCTCGGGGTCGAGGTCGACCTCCAGGTCCATCTGCGCGACCGCGTAGCCGCAGTAGCCATCGTCGATCCGCCAGACCCTGAACTGAGACTCGAGCAGCTGACCGTTGGGCTGACCGGTGAGCGAGTCGAAGGTCAGGCCGTAGGTGCCCTCGGGATCCGGATTGCCGTCCTTGTCGTAGGTCCGATCGATCTCGCCCTCGGCGAGCAGGCGCGAGATCATGGATGCGAGCAAGCCGACATCAAAATCGACGACCATCGACACACCCATGGGCATCTCACCGGTGATCTCGAGGCCGCCGCCCGCGGGCAGAGGCAGGTTGCTCTGCATGGCCAGGACCAAGGTGTCCTCCTCGGGGAACACGATCAGCTTGCGGGCCAGGAGACGGACGTCGTTGTTGCCGATCTCCCAAGAGTCGAGCTTGAGCAGCTCGGTCTCACCGTAGCTGGCCTGGATCTCGTCCTGCATGAACTGGCCGAGCGCGCCGACCAGAGCCTCGTGCTCGGCCGACTTCAGACCAAAGGCGTCCAGCCACAAATTTTGGATCCGCAGCTTGCTGTAGTCGGCCACAAGCACCGTCGCCGAGTCGCCCTGCTCGCGCAGCAGCATGGGGACCCGAAACTTGACCGAGCCGATGCCCGCGCCCTGGGGCTTCTGGTCGGCGCCGATCAACACGGCGTTGAAATCCATCGAGTACTGCACACAGGTCGGGCAGCCCTCGAGCGACTCGAGCTCGAGCACCGGGTCGCTGGTGGCCTCGAAGTGAAGCTTGCCCGGGCCCGAAAACCACACGAAGGGCAGCTCACCCGTAAACGGAACATCCTGCCCGACGACCCCCTCGAGCAGGGTGTTCAGGCCCTTCTCCGAGAACTTGATCGCCACCGGGTAGGGGCCGCCCTTGGGCACCGGGCTCATCAGGCGTCCCTCTTCATCGGCGGCCTCGAGGAAGAGTTCGGCCGACTCCTCGCAATCCAGGAACACCTCCGGGCCCCGGCAGCCCCCGCTCGCCGCGACCAGCCCCAAAGCTGCGCCCGACAAAGCCGCAGCCCCGAACCGTCGACCCGCAAGATCACGCCAATACGCCATGCCCCTATGTTGGCGGGCCTTTGCGTCCAACACAAGCGGCGGCCCGACCACCGCCGACTCCACCGCTCGATCTGCTCCAGGAAGGCGACCGTCGCCGACCCCAGCCCCTCGGTCAGCGACGATTTTTTGTCGCTGCGTCGACCTGGTCGAGACACGGCCAGGTGGGCCTCTGTGCAGGTGCTCGCACCCTGATGCTCCGCCCCCCTGACACGGGTGTCGCGGTTCCCTCGGCGCTCGCACATGGGTAGGCCGCCAGCGATTTTACTGCTACCGTCGCGACAGTGGATACGGCGCCGACGAGCAAACGCTTGATCGCCCTTGCCCCTGGATGCGCGCTGTTGCTGTCGCTTTTGGGGCTCCAGGGGTGCATCTTCAATTCCGATCAACTGCTCGCCGGCGATGAGGCCGACGACAACGGCACCACCGAGACCGGCGTGGTGTACAGCGACGAGACGGACACGGTCGGCGACGACAACTGGACCGCGGAGGAGACCGGACCCTTCGAGACCACCTGTCGCGACGCGATCGAGTGCCTGATCACCTGTCAGTCCCTGGCCATCATCGACCCGGACCCCGAGCCCGACCTCTCGTGCTTCATCGAGTGTGACAAGAGCTTGAGCCAGGACGAGGCCTACCTGTTGATCAAACTCGCCGACTGCATCGGCACCAAGTGTGCCGAATCCGGGGCTTGTGGGCCCGACTCTACGGACCAAGAGTGCCTGGTTTGCATCGCTATGAACGCGAACGACCCGGCCCCACCCGGGTGCATCGCCGAAGCCGAAGCCTGCGAGTAGGCCACTGCGCCCACTCTGCCCGCCCCCTACTCTCCCGCCCCCTACTCTCCCGCCCCCTACTCTCCCGCCCCCTACTCTCCCGCCCCCT
>CAYVJQ010000043.1:35171-47657 GCA_964451725.1 uncultured Nannocystaceae bacterium
CCCCCTACTCTCCCGCCCCCTACTCTCCCGCCCCCTACTCTCCCGCCCCCTACTCCGCGCCCCCGTCAAAACCCGCGATGAAACGCTCCCCCGCGCGACTGGTCCACTTTGCTCCTTTTGGCCTCGCTTCATGCGTGGCCAGCTTGGCCTTGGCTGCCCCCGCTGCCGCGGCGCCGCCCGAGGACACCACGGAGGCGGCGGCTGCCGACCCGATCGCGGTCTCGCCGGAGCGCAGCGGCGATCGGAGCAAAGCGACCGCGCCTCCCGACCCCGACCGAGGTGTCGAGAGGGGCGTCGACTCCCACGAGCAAAACCGGGGCGACGTGCCCTGGCTCCGGCGCTGGGCGCCAGAGCGCAACATGGGTGAGATCGGCATCTACGGCGGCCTGTTCCTGCCGGCCGACAACCACGATTTTTACAGTCCCGACAGCCTGCCTCAAAAGCCGCTGTGGAAACTCAACGGCGACGTCGGTCTGCGCGCGGCCTTCTTTCCTCTCGAGTACCTCGGCATCGAGGCCGAGGGCGGCGTGATGCCGGTGCGGATCCGCAACAGCACCAACGACCCCTCGCTGGTGTGGACCGCCCGCGGTCACCTCGTGGCCCAGCTCCCGATGTGGAGCGTGGTCCCCTTCTTGGTCGTCGGCGGCGGTGCCGTCGGCGTGCGCTCGAACCCGATCTTGTTGGGCAACGACGTCGACCCGGCCATGCACTGGGGTCTGGGCCTCAAGGTCTTCCTCAACCGCTGGCTCGCGCTGCGGGTCGAGGGCCGACACACACTCACCGCCCGAGCCGCCACCCAGCGCTCGTTCACGAATCACTTCGAGATCCTCGCCGGGCTCTCGGTCACGCTCGGCCGGGCCAAGCCCAAGCCGATCCTGCCGCCCAACCCCGACCGAGACGGCGACGGTTTCAAAAATGAGGTCGACAGCTGCCCGGACACCCCCGGCGTGAGCCCAGACGGCTGCCCGCCACGCGACACCGACGAAGACGGCTTCCTCGACGTCGACGACGCCTGCCCCTACGAGGCCGGAGTCGACCCCGATGGCTGCCCCAAGCGCGACACCGATGGCGACGGCTTCACCGACGACGTCGACGCCTGTATCGATCGCCCCGAGACCGTGAACGGCTACAAGGACGACGACGGCTGCCCAGACGAGCTCCCCGACGACATCGTCGTATTCAGCGGCGTCATCGAGGGTATCGAGTTCGACCACGACTCCTCGGAGGTCACGGCCTCGAGCAAAGAGACCCTCGACCGCGCTCTCGAGGTCCTGGACGACTACCCCGACATCCGCATCGAGATCGTCGGACACACGGACAACGAGGGCAGCGCCGAATACAACAGGCAGCTCTCCAAGGACCGAGCCGACGCGGTCCGGGCCTACCTCATCGAAGGTGGCACCGGTCCGGACCGACTCGAGACTCGCGGTGCAGGTCAGAGCGAGCCCCGCGCGTCGAACGACAGCGAAGCCGGCCGCGCCAAGAACCGACGCACCGAGTTCAAGCTGATCAAGACCAGCCACAAGGCCAACTGACGCGCTCGGGCCTCCCGCCCGGCTGCTGTGAGAGCTGCCGCGAGGCCGGCACGCCGCGGCAGGGGGGGGGCCTGCGGCGGGCGGCGGGCCGCTGCTCGCGGCGCTCGGCTTTGGTGGTAGGGTCCACGGGCACCTGGGCCTCTCCCCCCTCCTGGGTGCCTATTTGGAGTGAACATAGTGCAGACTCAATTGACTCGACTCTCCCCTTTTGCCCCCTCTGTCCTCACCTTCGGTCTCGCCCTGAGCCTCGCCACGGGGTGCGCAGATGACGTCAGCACCGAGGGCAGCGACGAGGTCGGCACCGAGACCGACTCGGACACCGACACCGACACCGAGACCGGTGAATCGGGGAGCGACACGGAGACGGAGACCGAGACCGAAACCGAGACCGGCGTCACCGAGATCATCGTCGCTGGCGAGGTCACCGACTTCTTCACCATGCAGGGTATCGCGGGCGCCGACATTGCGGTGATCGACATGCCTGGTTTCGAGACCGTCTCCGACGACGAGGGCAAGTACTCGATCAGCGGCCTGCCCCCAGAGACCGAGCTCTTCTTCCGCATCGACGGCGACGAGGAGAGCTACTGGGGCGGCATCCGCCCGGCCATGACCCCCGACATGGACACGGACGACCTCCAGCTCGGCCTGGTCAGCAACGCCCTCATCGACACCCAGCTGGGCTACCTCCAAATGCAGAACATGGACGTCGAGGCCGACGAGACCAAGGCCGTCACGATCGTCCGCCTGCTCCACCCGACCGCCACCGAAGAGGGAGCGACCGTGACCTTCGATCCCCCCTTGCCCCCCGACACCTTCTATGGGGTCGGCGCGGACGACCTCCCGGTCCTCAACACCACAGAGATCCTCTCGGGCCTGCTGCCTTTCTGGGTCGCCTTCAACCTCGACCCCGCCGAGCTCGGAACCTACAGCGTGTCCGTGGAGCACCCGACCCGAGAGTGCACTGTCCTGCATCCTCAGTTCCCGACCATGCCCCGCTACGTGACGCTGATCGACGTCTCCTGCCCGCCCATGGATTGAGGCGAGGACCACATCCCCAAACAGCACCCGAAAGGGCGAGGCGACAATCGCCTCGCCCTTCGTTGTTCGGCCTCCCCGTGTCCGGGCGCGTCCGGGTGTGTCGTCCCGCCTTGCCTGCCCGCCTCCCGCCCGGCAAACTCGGGGCCATGTCGAATCCAGGCTCTGGTGACCAGGGGGGCTTCAACCCCTATCAAGCCCCGGCCCACGCCGCGTTCGACGCGACGATGGTCCCGGCGACGGCCAACTACTGGCGCGAGGGCGAGCTCTTGGTGGTCGAGTCGGGCTCGGTGCTCCCTGGCGACGTCTGCATCGCCACGGGCAAGCCGGCGAATGGCGAGATGGTCGACAAGAAGCTCCAGTGGGCGCACCCCGCTGTGGCCGTCGCCATTTTGGTCAACATCTTGCTCTACCTGATCATCTACCTGGTGGTCCGCAAGCGGGGCACGCTCAGCTACGCCCTGTCCCCCGAGTTCAAGAAGCGCCGCTTCAACAGCATCCTGCTGGCGATCTTCGGGCCCCTCGCCTCCATCGGGCTGATCGCTGCGGGTGTGGCCGCCAACCAACCCATCGCGTTGCTCACCGGCGTGCTGGCGTTTTTCATCACCCTGATCACCGGCCTGATCCGCTGTCAGCCCCTCAAGATCAAAAAGATCGACGGCTCGAACATCTACCTGACCGTCAAACCCGAGGTCTTCCAGGCCCTCGGGCTGTGAGCGGCTCCTAAGCAGCCGCGTCGCCGGCCCGGTCGTAGCCCAAGTTCGGTCCGAGCCAGCGCTCGACCTCACCCACGGACATGCCCTTTCGCCGGGCATAGTCCTCGACCTGATCGCGGCCGATCCTGCCCAGCGTGAAGTAGCGGCTGCGCGGGTGGCCCAAGTAGATGCCGCTGACCGCCGCCCCCGGGCTCATGGCAAAGGACTCGGTCAAAGTAATCCCCTGCGCGGGCGCCCCGAGCAGCTCGAACAGAGCCGCCTTCTCGCTGTGGTCGGGGCAGGCCGGGTATCCAAAGGCTGGACGGATACCGCGGTAGCGCTCCCGGTTGAGCTCCAGCTTGTTCAGCGCCTCGTCTTTGGCATACCAGGCTCGCCGGGCGCGATGGTGGAGCAGCTCGGCGCAGGCCTCGGCCAGACGGTCGGCGAGAGACTTGACCATGATCGCGTTGTAGTCGTCACCCTCGGCCTCGTAGCGCGCCGCGAGCTCGTCTGCGCCCACGCCCGTGGTGCAGGCGAAGGCACCCACGTAGTCGACGACCCCCGAGTCCACCGGAGCCACGAAGTCGGCGAGCGAGCGGTACACGGGGCGCGCGTCCGAGTCTTTGCTCGGCGCGCGGACCTGCTGCTGGCGGAGCATGCAGAACCGGGCCTGTTCGCGCTTCCCGGGGGCCTCCGGGTCCCAGAGCACGATGTCGTCGCCCTCGGCGTTCGCGGGCCAAAACCCCTGCACCGCCCGCACCCCGAGCTTGTCTCCGGCGATCAGATCGGCCAACAGGCTCCGGCCATGACCGTAGAGTTCGGTCGCAGCCTCCCCGTATTTGGGGTGCTTGAGGATCTGTGGAAACACGCCGCGCAGCTCCCAAGCCGTGAAGAAAAACGTCCAATCGATGTACTCGGCGATCTCCGCCAAGCTCAGATCCTCGACGACCTGAACCCCGAGCCGAGCCGGCGCCACGATGTCCGCCCCCGCCGGTCCGACATCGCTGAAGTCCAGCTTCGGCGTCTGTCGCCGGGCCCGGATCAGGGGGGTGATCGGGTTCTGAAGCCGGTGCTCATGCAGCTCGCGCAAGCTCGCCTGTTGGGCCCGGTTGCGCGTATCGAGCTCGGCCCGGCGCTCCGGGTTCAGCAGATCCGAGACCACGTTGACCACCAGCGAGGCGTCGAGCACGTGGACCGTGGGCGAGCGAAAGTGAGGGGCGATCTTCACCGCCGTATGCTGGCGGCTGGTGGTCGCGCCGCCGATCAGCAGGGGCTGGGAGAACTCGCGCCGGGCCATCTCTTTGGCCACGTAGACCATCTCGTCCAGGCTCGGCGTGATCAGCCCAGAGAGCCCGATGATGTCGGCGTTCTCGCGCTCGGCGGCCTCGAGGATGGTCTCCGCCTGGACCATCACGCCCAGATCGTGGACCTCGTAGTTGTTGCAGCGCAACACCACCGCGACGATGTTCTTGCCGATGTCGTGGACGTCGCCCTTGACCGTCGCCAAGACCACGCGACCCTGAGGTACGAGCACCCCCCCCTCTTCTTGGTCGCTCATGAAGGGCGTCAGATAGGCGACCGCCCGCTTCATGACCCGGGCGCTCTTGACCACCTGGGGCAGGAACATCTTGCCGGCGCCGAACAGCCGGCCCACGACCTTCATGCCGTCCATGAGCGGGCCCTCGATCACCGAGATCGGCCGGCCCAGAGCCTGCATGGCCTCCGCCGCATCCTCGACCACGAAGTCGGTGATGCCCTTGACCAGCGCGTGCTCGAGGCGCTTCTCGACCGGCTGCTCGCGCCAGCTCAGGTCCAGCGCGTGGACCTTCTTTTTGCCCACCAGCCCCTGCGCGAGGGCGATCAGCCTGTCGGTGGCGTCGGGTCGACGGGCAAAGAGCACGTCCTCGACGTGCTCGCGCAAGCTCGGCTCGATCTGCTCGTAGACCTCGAGCTGGCCGGCGTTGACGATGCCCATGTCCAAACCCGCGGCGATCGCCTTGTAGAGGAAGGCCGAGTGCATGGCCTCGCGGACCAAATCGTTGCCCCGGAAGCTGAACGAGAGGTTCGAGATCCCACCGCTGATCCGGGCCCCCGGACAGGCGGCCTTGATCTCCCGAGCCGCGGCGATGAACTCGAGGGCGAAGCGCTCGTGCTCGACCATCCCCGTGGCGACCGCGAGCACATTCGGGTCGAAGATGATGTCGTTGGGGTCGAAGTCGAGGCGGGTGGTCAACAGGGCATAGGCACGGGAGCAGATCTCGAGCTTGCGGGCCGCGTTCTCGGCCTGGCCCTGCTCGTCGAAGGCCATGACCACGACCGCCGCACCGTAGCGCTGGACCTGTTTGGCCTTGGCCAGGAACGCCTCCTCCCCCTCCTTGAGGGAGATCGAGTTGACCACCGCCTTGCCCTGTACACAGCGCAGCCCGGCTTCGATCACCGACCACTTCGAGCTGTCGATCATGATCGGCACCCGGGCGACCTCGGGCTCCGAAGCGATCAAGTTGAGGAAGGTCGTCATCGCCTGCTCCGAGTCGAGCATGCCCTCGTCCATATTGACGTCGATGATGTTCGCGCCGCGCCGGACCTGGGACACGGCCACGTTCAGGGCCCGGTCGTAGTCGTTGGCCTTGATGAGCTTGGCGAAGCGGCGCGACCCGGTGACGTTGGTGCGCTCCCCGACCATCAAAAAGCCCGAGCTCGAGTCGATGACCAGAGGCTCCAGACCCGAGAGCTGGGTGCGTCCGAGCCGAGCCTCAGCCAGCTCCTCAGGGCTCGAGACCAGGGCGGGGATCGGCCGGGCTCGCCGTCCCTCCACATAGGCGGCCATGGCCGCGATGTGCTCGTCGGTGGTCCCACAACACCCGCCAACGATGTTGACCAGCCCGCTGTCCACAAACTCTCCGATCTCGGCCGCGGTCTGCTCGGGCAGCTCGTCATACTCGCCAAAGGCGTTGGGCAGACCCGCGTTCGGGTAGCAAGACACGGCGCACTCGGCCAGCGCCGCGAGCTCGACCACGTAGGGGCGCATGGCCCGGGCACCGAGCGCACAGTTGAGACCCACGCTGATCGGTTTGACGTGCGCGATGGACCGCCAAAACGCCCCGATGGTCTGCCCCGACAAGGTCCGCCCGCTGCGGTCGGTCACGGTCACCGAGATCATCACCGGCAGGCTCTCGCCGCGCGCGTCGAACACGTCGTAGCTGGCCATGATCGCCGCCTTGGCGTTGAGTGTGTCGAAGATGGTCTCGATCAAGAGCAGGTCGACCCCGCCCTCCATCAGCGCGTCGATCTGCTCGACATAGGCCGCGCGCAGGGTCTCGAAGTCGATCGCCCGGTAGGCCGGATCGTCGACGTCGGGGGACAGGGACAGGGTCCGGTTGGTGGGTCCGAGCGCCCCCGCCACCCAGCGCGGGCGATCGGGGGTACTCATCTCGTCGGCGACCTCGCGGGCGATCGAGGCGGCCGCCAAGTTGAGCTCCCGGGCCAGGTGCCCGAGCTTGTAGTCGGTCTGGGCGACGGAGGTCGCCGAGAAGGTGTTGGTCTCGATGATGTCGGCCCCGGCCTCAAAGTAGCGGCGGTGGACCTCGGCGATGACGTCGGGCCGAGTCAGGCACAGCAGATCGCTGTTGCCCCCGAGCTGGCCCTCGTGGGTGGCGAAGCGCTCGCCCCGGAAGTCCCCCTCCTCGAGCCCGTAGCTCTGGAGCATGGTGCCCATGGCCCCGTCGAGGAGCACGATGCGCTCGGCGAGGAGGGCGTGGAGGGTCTCGAGGCGAGCGGCCCGCCCGGCGGCGGAGTGTGCATTGACGCTGTTCACGGTGCAGTCGGCTTTGTTGCGAAGGCCGTCACGACCTCGAAATTTGGTTTGCGGCGCTCCCGGGAGCTGGGCGCGCAGCGCTGAACGTGGAGCCCCGCCGCGACCAACATGGCCGCCAGCGAGGATGGGGAGAAGCCGTCGTTGACGTGGTCGTAGGCGGCCGCGATCTTGGTGTGGGTGTGCGCCGCGAGGGTCACCAGAGCCAGGGAGCCCCCCGGCACGAGCACCCGCGCCGCCTCCCGGATCGCCTTGGCCGGCTCCCGCGAGTAGGTCAATACATGCAGGGAGAGGACGGCGTCGAAGCTGTGGTCCGCGGCCGGGATGTCGTGCATGTCCCCGACCCGAAAGTCGACATGGGAGAAGCGCTCCAGCCTGCGCCGAGCCGCCGCGATCACCCGCTCACTGATATCGAGGCAGGTCAGCGACTCGACTTGATTTGCGATCAGCTCGGCGTTGACCCCGTCGCCCGAGCCGATGTCGAGCACCCGCCCCAGGCGCAGGAATCCGAGCAACCCGCGGGCCGCCGCCTCCCAGGTCCGACCGGGCGAGTAGTGCCGCTCCATCTGTCCTGCGACCTCGTCGGGCCAGCGCAGCGGCGTCTCGCGCAGCGCCAGGGCGGCCTCTCGCCGGCGCTGATCTTGGGCCATGAGCTCGTCCTCCACGCCCGCGTCGACCAGCTTCCACAGCGAGCGCGCCGACTCCCCCATGTTGTCGACATCGACCGAGTAGAAGTTCGAGCTCCCATCGCGCCGGTCCCGGACCAGACCCGCGTCCTTGAGCCTGCGCAGGTGGGTCGAAACTCGCGGTTGGGGCAGGTCGGTGATCCGGGTCAGCTCGGCCACGCTCAACTCGCTGCGATCCAAGAGCGCGACCAGGCGGACCCGAGTGGGATCGGCGAACACCGAGAGCAGGTCGATGGTCTGGGTCAGGTCGGGCACGGGCGCTGGGGCGAGTCGGCCGAGGGCACGCCATCGCCTCATCAGGATATGGAGATATGTCGACAGTGCCAAGCCTGGGGCGAAATAGGGCCCTAGAATGGGCAAGGCGCGTATTTTGCGTGTGCCTAACCCAAGGCTGCGGACGCCGCGCAACACCTGAGCTCATCCCGCGCTTCGAGCGCTGCCCACCCGAGCAGGTCGGACCCAAAATTTCTTCTCTCGACTCAGCGCGATACTGCCTCCCCGTCGACGAAGTCGCTCGACCCGTCAACGAAGTCGCTCGACCCACGGATGAAGCCTCTCTCGAGGTCGAGCGAACTCGCCTCCCGAGCCGCCTCGGCCAAGCAAACAACGCGATGCCCGAAGCCCGCGTTCGAACCACCGAAGCGACCTCTGCTCGACCGGACCCGGACGCAGCGCGACTCGAGCCCAGCCCCAGTTGGGCCGAACTCGAGTCGAGAGAGAAGCTTGCGCAGACCGCTGCCGCGAACCGCGAACCGGCCCGAAGGTCGGGTCAGACTCTGGCCTGATCAGGTCAGATCAGGTCAGGTCAGGTCAGGTCAGGCCTGATCAAGTCAGATCAAGTCAGATCAGGCGGCGACGAACGAACTCACGGCGGAGCTTCCCGAGCGCCCGCTGTTGGAGCTGACGAATCCGCTCGCGCGAGAGCGAGTGGCGTGCCCCGAGCTCCCGCAGCGTCATCGGCTCCAACTCTCGCTCTCCGTCGGGCCCCAGGCCGTAGCGGCGCCGCAGGATGTCGAGCTCCACAGGGTCGAGGCCGACCAGGGCCTCGTGCAGGTGATGGCTGAGTGCCTCGATCTCGAGCAGCTTCGAGAGCTCGGGCGCAGAGGGGTCCTCCAGGCGATCGAGCAGACCCCGAGACCCGTCCTCCTGGGCGCTGGGCGCGTCGAGGCTGACCGGCCGGTGCAGGCTCAGGCGGCTCAGTTTGCGAATCCGGGCCTCGCTCAGGCCGGTCTCACCGGCCAGCTCGGCGTCGTCCGCCAGCTCGCCCGTGCGCAGCTCGTAGGCCCTGGCGGCGCGATGGATACGCTGGACGTCGGTGGCCACGTGGGCGGGCAGGCGCACCGTTCGACCCCGGTTGGCCAGCGCTCGGTTGATGGCGTGCCGGATCCACCACGTCGCGTAGGTCGAGAACCGAAACCCGCGCCGTCCATCAAAGCGATCGACGGCCTTGATCAGCCCGAGGTTGCCCTCTTGGATCAGGTCCGAGAGGCTCATCGAGCGCTGGTCATAGCGCCCCGCGATCGTCACCACCAGGCGGAGGTTGGCGCGGATGAAGCGGGCCTTGGCCAGGGCCACCGCCTGCCCCGTGCTGCGCACGAGCTGTACGTAGCGAGCGAACGGCCGGCTCCCGCGCGGTGGGTGCGGAACCTCGAGGCGCAGGGCGTCGCTGTGCCCGCCCTGGACCGCGGCGATGTCCGCCGCCAGACCGTCGCCGTAGGCGCCGTCGAGATCGAGCTCGGCCATGGCCTCCGCCACCGTCATCCGGGCGCGGTCGAAGGCCGCCCGGTTGCCCTGGGTCTCCCGGTCCCGAAACGCCCGCGAGCACTGGCGCAGCGCCTTGAGCTCATCACGCGGGATGGTCTCGAGGTTGTCGTGCTCCATCGCCTCGATGGTCACCGCAGCGATCGCCTCCGTGAACGGGGGGTAGGCGAACAGGGCCCGCCAGTAGCGCGCCCGACCCTCCGCGATATCGGCCGCCACAGCCCGCTCCTCTTCGGCCGTCAACACGTCGACCCGGGAGAGCTCACCGAGGTAGGTCTGAATGGTCTTCTGACCGGTCCTCATGCTCACTTTTGCCTCTCGCTGTCGCATCTCTGAACTCCCCACATTCTGCATCACTACAATTTCACGCTATCAACAACCCGCTCAAATTGGCAATACAAATTCATTGCCACGACCCCAACGCGTCGGGGACGCAAGCGCCCCCCTCCGTGGGCGCTTCTTTACGGCGCTCGAGCGCCCCTGAGCGGTTTTGAGCGGCTATGCGCAGAGCTAGAAAGCCGACTGGCTCGCTCCCGAATAGCGGGGCAAATGGCCTCAGCACCGCTTATTGAGGATTCGCCTGACAGGCCTCGACGATCGTGTCTACGGCGCCCTGAAAGAACGGAATGTAGTCGTCGTCACAGCTACCACCGTGCAGGCCCTGGTCGCCGAACATCTCGATGAACTCCACCCAGTGATCGCCGGCCCCGGGGGTGAACGAGCAGTTGTTGTCGTCACCCGGGGTCAGACCCAGCACCACGACACGGTCGAGATCACCACCCTTGGCCGCAAGTACCGCCTCGAAGGCGTCGGCCGGCGAGTTGAACTCGTTATTGTCGTCGTCGTCGCTGATGAAGGTCAACACCAAGATCGCGTCGTCACGCAGGAAGCCCTCGTTGCAGCCCCCTTCGCCGTTGAGGTTGGGGCTCACAGTCTGGACCAGCGCGTCTAGAGGGCGCTCCGAGGGGAAACCGGCCAGCCCCACGTGGGCCATACAGTTGAATACATCCACCTTCTCCGGCTCATCCTCGATCATGTAGCGGTTGCCACCAAAAGGATCGCAGAACATGTTGCTCGCCGCTTGACCGGCCGGCTTGACTACCCCCGAACCCATGGTGATGTCGCAGGCCTCCAGCTCCAGGGTGCACGCGTAGGAGTCGGGCCCCTCGCAGGTCGGATGCAGCGTGTCCGGGTTCGCGCAATTCCCAGCCGTGCACCACCCCGAGAGGTCCGTGTCGGTCACCAGGATGTGGTCGTCCGTGTCCAGGCTCTCCTCGATGGCCGCGATGAACCCGGGGAAGGCCGCGCTCAGTGCCTCTTGTTCGGGCAGCATGGAGACCGAGTTGTCGATGACGAACACGAAGTCGACCTTGTCGCAGCCGTCTCCTCCGGTCGTGCTCATGGGCCCGTCGGTGCTCGAGTCCGACCCGTCGGTGTCGTCCTCGGAGTTCGTCTCGGAACCGGAATTCGTCTCGGACTCGGAATTCGTCTCGGAACCGGAATTCGTCTCGGACTCGGAGTCCGTCTCGGACTCCGACTCACCGTTGTCGGCGGTCGCGCTTTCGCTGGTCTCCGAGCCCTGGTCACTCGTCCCCTGCTCGCCGCTGCCCTGATCGCTGCTGCCCTGCTCAGCGCTGCCCTGATCGCCGAGCTCGTCGTCGGTCGCCGCGCTCTCGCGGCCCTCTCCATCCCCTGGGCTCGAATCTCCACAGCCGGCGCTCACGAGGGCCAACAACGCCACCCCCAACAACCCGCCGCAGCGCCCGACTGCGGGTCTGAACTCGGGCTCGCCATCGAGAGCAGGCCGACCCTGCACCCCCGCATCGACCCCACTGAACCCACTGAACCCACCGGATATCCGGCTGGGTATGGACCAGGGTGACGGGGCCCGAACCTCTACCGAGGTGCCACGAGATAATTTTCCACCGGAGACGAGCACGAAACGCTTCATTCTAGTGTCCATGTCCGCCACTCTACCAGGTCTGGCCCACGCGCCGCGCCCTGTCCGAGCGCCCCACTCTCCGCGCCGGTTCGAGAGCGAGCACCGACCTTCGGCTCCCTCTCGACCCCGAAGATCGCGCTGCAGTCGTCATTCCGAATCACAATAGTCTCAACCCCAAATCCGAGGCTGACGCGGTCGAGCCCTCGACTTCGCTACTACCTGTCCGCCCTCCAGCTGGGGCACATTCCCGCGTGCATCCACCCCACCGCGAACTGTGTCCGCACGGCCACTGTGCTCGGATTCGACACACCCGCGGCGGTCCTCTCCCCACAGGGCTGCGGCCGCGCTACACAGTCCGAGGGTCACCGCTCCCACAAACGCAGCGACGGCCACCGAAGCGAACACACCAAAACTGCCAAGGGCCACATCCACCGTACCAAAGGCCACCCCGACACCGATCCCGGTCGTCACTCCCACCGCCGCAGCGACGCTGATCACCGTCCTCGCCTCGACCTTTTTGCCTACATCCGCAAGCGCGAGCTCGCCGGCCGAGTCGGCAGCGGATCCCGCCCGCTCGGGCCGAACCGCGGACATCGACCGGGGGAGATTCGGTACCGCTGCCCGCAAGGGTGCACGCAGTGGAGCCCCGCTGTGTGCTGAAGAATGCAAGACATGCCCGATATCGAGCGCCCGAACGCCCCGCTCCGGTCGCCTGTGGGCCCGCCAAGGCTGGGCCGGACCCAAGCCCGCCCCCCGACTGGTGGGAGACCCACCCTGATCGAAGGGTGTCGGGTGAGAGCTCGTCGGCGGGGAGAGGGGGCGTGCGGCAGATTCCATGGGGTCGGACTTTCGGTTCGGAGACATCGGAGCGGAGAAGTGGAATCAGAATCAGAATCAGAATCAGAATCAGAATCAGAATCGGAATCGGAGTCGGAATCGGAATCGGAGTCGGAATCGGAATCGGAGTCGAAATCGAAATCGAAATCGGATTCAGACGCGCCCGAAGTCGAAATCGAAATCG
>CAYVJQ010000043.1:47757-50940 GCA_964451725.1 uncultured Nannocystaceae bacterium
TCGAAATCGAAATCGAAATCGGATTCAGACGCGCCCGAAGTCGAAATCGAAATCGGAGTCACGACTTCGAAGCAGAGATCGAACTGGAACCCCGAGCCCCGCGGCGCTCAGGCTTGGACGTCGAGGCGGATCGTCAGCCCACCCGCCTCCACGACGATCGGGTGCCGGGCCCCCTGCACAAAGCTCACCCGGCTGTCCGGCGCACTGAAGCGGACCCGGCCGCGGTCCTGGGACAGGTCGTGTTCGCTGCATCCGTCGCGCTGCCCGAGGTAGATACGCAGCCCCGCGCCGCCGTCGAGGATCTCGACCCACACCCGATCGCCCCCGCGGATAGCGACCTGGGTAGCATGTGAGAGGCTCTCGAAGGCCCGCCGAGGGATACACAGACGCCCGTCCGCGTGCACCGAGGCCACCATCTCCGCGTTGGCCTGGGCCGAGGCCACCGCGAAGCGCTGGAGCTCGAGGGCCGTCGGCGTGAACCCGGGTCGAGGAATCTCGACCTCGAACTCGTGCACCTTCCCGGCCGCGACCGAGGGCGCGTACACAAACACCTCCGTGTTCGCCGGCGTCCGACTCCCGCCCTCGGTTCGCCTGGGCACCTGGACCGCCGCCCAGCTCTCTCCCTCCGCGTCGCTGTACTCGATCGCGCCGCTGTGAAACAGGTCTTTCACAAACTCGCCGATCTCGGTCACCCCGAAGCGAAAGTCGGCTCGCTCCTCCCGCAGATACTTGGCGATCTCCCCCGACGAGAAGCAGCGATCCAAGACCAGGGCATAGTCTACACATACGCAGACCGCGTCTTGCCAACCGCGTGCATCGGAGATGTCTGCACCTTGCTCATCGGCGGCGAGGTAGGGGTTGTCGCTCAAAACGGAGGTGTCGGTGTGCTTGGAGATGTTCATACTGATTCCCTATGGTGTTGTGATTGAAAGAAGGTCGAGATTGACGGTCGCAGCAGCCGTGACAGACGCCCCTACTCGAGGTCGGCCTCGATGATGTAGCGAATGCGCTGGTGGTCCGGGTTGAAGATGATGTGTTCGTCATTGGCCAGGCTCGAGACATAGGTGTCGTAAGCCGCGACCGAGTCTTTGCCTTTGGGTGGCTTCGACCACGACCCACAGGAGCTCGCCATGTACGCGTCGCCCATGATCACATCGTTGAGGAACATGAAAAAACCGCGTTTCCGGATCGAGCCGCCCTTACACCAATAGCTGTTCCCGTGCCCGGTATAGCCATAGGACTTGCGCCAATCGGTGGCGAAGTAGATCCCGTGACCAAAGGCCGCGCCCGTGATCTGGGCCCCCGGAAGCGAGCGAGGCAGGCGCAGGTTGCTCGACAAGATCGGATGAATATTGACCGCCCGGGTGCCGTGAATCCCCAAAAACACGTTCGCATCGCCGGCGTAGTCCGAGATCGAGGTCAGGTCCGAACGCCGCCGCGGCTGGAGGCGCGCGTTGTCCTTGAACTTGCCCCCACACCGCTGGGCCACCGTTTTGACCGCCGCCTCGAAGCGCTTGTCGAGTTCCGGGCGCCGGACCTCGAAGATGTTCTTGATCACCAGCTTGCCCGAGATGTAGCCGTGGCGATCGTTGCTCATCTTCGAGTAGGTCGCGGCCAGCCACTTGCCCTTTGTGGAGTTCGGGTCGATCCACGTCACGTCAGCGTTGAGCACCTCGTCCGGGTCGATGTCCGGCTCCCCCTTGCGCTCCTCGTCCACGCTGAAGTCCTCGTTCTCCAGCGAGCTGGCGAACGCGTCCAGGTCGCTCTGGATCGTCAATATATTCGCCGAAGACAGGAGCGTCGCCTGGGCCCGCTGCTGCGCCGAGCCACTCCTGGGGATCACCCGAGGGACCAGCGCCGCGACCAACTTCGAGACCGCGATCAGCTTCCCGTCGCCCAGCTGCGCCGTCAGCAGCCGCTTTTCCCAGCTCGCCTGCGCCTCCCGCTCGCGCTGCGGCTTGGCCTTGGTGATGTGGGCGATACGCTGGAGCGCCAGCGGCAGGAGCTCGTCGCGGACCTCCACGATGGACTTCATCGTCGGGATGATCCCCGTCGCCTGAGCCGCCGCCCGGGCGTAGTCACGCGTTCCACCGACCAGATCGCGGGCCAGCGCGATCACCTGGGGCTGAAAGTTCTTGCTGGGACGCCCGCGCTTGGTGGCCCTTTTCTTCGCAGCCACCTTTTTGGCCAGCGTCTTCGGGTCGACCCCCGCGCTGTCCTTGATGGAATACGCATCGGGGAGCCCGCGCTCGCGGGTCGCCAGATCCTGGACGATGTACGCGTCCTTCGCCTTGCCCTTGCTGTCGATCTTCGCCGTCCAGATCGTCTTGCCACCGATGACCTGCTTGGTCAGGCGCGACACATTCTTCGAGCGGCACTGCTTGCGAAAGGTCGCCCGGGCCTCGTCCTCATCGCTGCATTGGGTGAACATGAAGTCCATCCCGGGTTTGGGGCGCGCCCCAGGCCAGCTCTTCCCACCGCTGATCCGCCCCCACTCCACATAGACGAACCAGGTCCCTTTCGCGCACAGGACCCCCGCGTGGTAGTACTTCGAGCTGTTGCGAGCCTCGAACTGATTGACCGAGGCCATGTCCGCGATCCCAACCTCGGGACCAAAGTCCCCCTGGTCCTTCGCGGGTTGCCCCTGGTAGCTGAAGTCACTCGCCGCGTAGCCCCCGGGGAGCTGCTTTCGTCCAAACTTGATAGCCATGATTCCTGTCCTCGTCCTGTGATGCGGCGGGAGCTCCCCAACGCAGGACCACAATGACGCCCAGCCCCCCTGACGGTCAGGGACGACGGGGTCACGCCCACATCACGGGCCCGCCCCGACGTCACCGTTCGTCACCGGAGGGAGAAGGGGCGCTAGAGTGCTACAGGTGGCTGTTTAGACGGGGTTTGTGAGGGGGGTAGGCGCGGTGGTTGGTGCCCGACGGTGACGACTCGTACCGGCCGAGGGGCGTGAACCAAAGGCAACCCGGGCTCGGGTATGGCGAGGCTGGGTTGGCGACCGCGGATGTGGGGGTGATCGGCGGTCGAGGGGGTGCTCGCACGTGCGGCTGGGGTGCGGTGAGGCGACCGGGAGCGTGAAACTCGACTGGGTCCGAGGTTTCATTCGCGGGCAGTCTCGACTCAGCTGTGCTCGGCCTGGACCTTCGCACGCGGGAGCGGGCCGAAGGCCTCCAG
>CAYVJQ010000044.1:0-10291 GCA_964451725.1 uncultured Nannocystaceae bacterium
CCCGAGCCGACCCCGACCATGAGCAGGCGCTGACCGGGCTCGACCTTCCCGCTGCGCCACAGACGGTCGAGGCTCAGGGGGATCGAGGCTGCCCCGACGCTGCCGATCTCGCCGACGACCCGCAAGAGCTTGGCGGGAGCGATGTCGAGTTCGCGGATCAGCAGGTCGAACATCCGTCCGTTGGGTTGGTGGGGGAGCACCCAATCGATCTCGTCCATCGTCAGCTCGGCCTGCTCGAGGGCCGTCCGGGCGCTGCGCAAGATCGCCTCGGTGGCCTCGCGGGTGATCTGCTTGTTGGAGGCGCCGAAGCGGACCGTTTCGGGCTGCTTGGTCAAGCCGGCGTGGGCCAGGGTCACGCTGCCCCGGAGTCGGCCGTCGTTGCGTAGCCACGAGGCTCTCAGCCCCGATCCACCCTCGCTGGGTCCGAGCACCACGGCCGCGGCGGCGTCTCCGAACACGGCGTAGGAGCGGGGGTCCACGCTCGGGTCCAGGTGTCGAGACCAGAGCTCCGCGACCACGATCCCGACGGGGTAGAGCCCGGTGGCTACGCAGCGCGCGGCGAGGTCGAAAGCCGAGAGGAAGCCGACGCAGGCGTTGTTGAGGTCGATGCAGTCACAGCTCCCGCGCAGGCCGAGGGCATCGCCGAGGGCGTTGGCGGTCGCCGGCAAGAGCGTGTCTCCGCCCGTACAGTTGACTTGGAACAGGCGCACCAGCTGCTCAGCCGGTGTGTCGGCGCTGGCCAGGGCCAGGCGCATGGCCTCGGCTCCCAGCTCGGCATGTGTGGTCCCTGGTGCTGCCCAATACCGGGTCTCGATGCCCGTTCGCGCGATCAGGTCATCCGGGTCTCGGCCTGGGTAGGCACGCTCACAGACCTCCCGAGTCGACACCGCTGTACCCGGGAGGACGCTCCCCGAGCCGAGAATGCGGACGGGGATGGTCGACTCGCTCAATACCGGCATCGGGTGGCCGGAATCATGCCATGTGCGGGCGATCGAAAATAGCGATATTCACCGCGGGCTGCGAGAGGTCGGATTCACCGAGGGCCACGGCTCGCCTGTGCAGACCTCGCTCGACGCAGTATTCGAGTACGCCCATTTTGGGGCACATGTTCGCTCGTAACCCAGCGTTGATCCCCTGTAGACTCGCTCGACCGAGGCCCCGCTGGAAGAGAACCCAAACACCCGCGATGCGCTCTCGCCCCCCGCCGAGGAGGGGCTGTCGATGTCGGACGGACCGACCGTGGGCTACAGCCTGGCGGGACCCGAAGATCTGACCGGGGAGTTCCCTGGCCTCGGCCTCCCGAAGATCGGGGAGGGGGAGCGGCTGGGCCCCTACGAGTTCGAGAGGATCTTGGGGGCGGGGGGAATGGGCGAGGTCTACTCGGCCCGCCACGTGGAGACCGGAGAGCGGGTCGCGGTCAAGTTCTTGCTGCGCACGACGGCCACGCTTCTCTATCGCTTCAAGCGCGAGTTTCGGGCCTTGGCCGATGTCTCGCACCGCAACATCATCAGCCTCGGAGAGCTGGTCGTGCCGGCCTCGGGCGCGGCCTTCTTCACCATGGAGCTCATCGACGGGGTGCCCTTCGTCGAGTACATCCGTCGGCGGGCGGGGCCCCGGGAGCTGCCCAACCTGGTCCGCCTGGGACGAGCCTTTCGCCAGCTGGTGGAGGGCCTCGAGTACCTGCACGCCAACAGCTTCGTCCACCGCGACATCAAGCCTTCGAACGTGCTGGTCACGCGTGAGGGCCGGGTCGTGGTCCTCGACTTCGGCCTGATCTCGGAGCTGGACAACCCCGACCAGGGAGCCTCACACGACGGCCAGTTGCTGGGTACGCCGGCCTACATGGCGCCCGAGCAGGCCTCTCTGCTCGAGATCACACCGGCGACCGACTACTACGCGCTGGGGGTGCTGCTGTTCCAGTGTCTGACCGGCGAGATGCCCTTCGAGGGCTCGGCGATGGAGCTGCTGTTGTTCAAGCAGGACCAGTCCGTCCCCGATCCCCGGGCCCGGGTGGCGAGTGTGCCCGAGCCGCTGGCCAAGCTGTGCATGGCGCTCATGGCCCCCGCGCCCAGCGATCGGCCCCGGGGTCGCGCGGCGCTGGCCGGCTTCGGCGACGAGCTGCTCGAGCTGCTCGAGGCCGACCGGTCCCGGCAGCGTCGACGCAAGCGCAAGCGCGGTCCGTTCTTGGGGCGGGCCGACGAACTCCAGGTCCTCGAGGACGCCCTCGCCCATGTCGGCGCGGTCCAGGGCGCGGTCACGGTGCACGTGTGTGGGGCGAGCGGCTACGGCAAGTCGGCCCTGGTCGACCGCTTCGTCAGCCGGGTTCGCGAGCGTGGCGACGTCCTGGTCTTGAGGGGTCGCTGTCTCGAGCGCGAGTCCGTCCCCTACAAGGGTGTCGACTCGGTGGTCGACTCGCTCTCTGCCCACCTCCGGCGGCGGCCGGCCCTCGATGCAGCCAGCTTTCGACCCCGGCACCTCGCACCCCTGACCCAGATCTTCCCCGTGCTCGGCGACGTCTGGCCACTCAAAGAGGGGACGGCGCGCCAATTCGAGCCGAGCGAGCAGCGCCGTCTGGGTTTGTCCGCCCTGCGCGAGGTCCTGACCCGGCTCTCGGACGAGCGCCCCCTGCTGATCTACATCGACGATTTTCAGTGGGCCGACGTCGACGGTGCGCGACTTTTGGCCGCCCTGGTCCGGCCCTCCGACCCGCCGGCGATCTTGTTGGTGGTCGCGTTTCGGACCAATGATGAAGACGGTGAAGAAGACCCGGGCCCCGGCCTGGCCGAGTGGACCAGCGTCGAGTCTCGGCTCGAGCGTGACGTCCGCGAGCTCCCGGTCGGACCCATGCCCGAGGACGACGCCCGCGAGCTCGCCTGGCTGCTGATGGGGATCGAGGGCTCGACCCCGGCGGCGCTCGAGGCCGAGACCCGCGAGCAGGCTCGAGTCTACGCCGAGGGTGCGCGCGGCAACCCCTTCTATCTCGGTCAGCTGATCTTGGAAGAGGGGGCGGGGCCGGCGGGCGAGGGCGGCGACGATCGGATCGTCGCGCGCCGCATCGTGGCCCTCGACCCGGAGGCCCGGCGCCTGTTGGCGACGGTCTCGGTCGCGGGAGGACCGACCTCCCTCGCGGTCATCCGCGAGGTCTTCGACGAGCGCATCCGAACCGAAGATCACGGGGGCAGGTCTGACTCACAGGTCATCGACGTCATCGACGAGCTGTGCAAGCTCGGCCTGTTGACCCGGCGTGGGCGGGACGGCTCGCCCAGCCAAGATGGGGACAGCGGCGCGAGTTTGGGCTCGAGCGACAGCAGCAGCGGAGACAGCGGCCACGGGGAGCACGGTGGCCGTCGAGGTAGCGCCATGCTCGAGGCCTCTCACGGGCGCATCCGTGAGGTGAGCGTCGGCGAGCTCGAGACCGGTGAGCTGCGCGAGATCCACCTCGAGCTGGCCCGGGCGCTGGAGCAGTTCGGGGGCGATCCGGACGCCCTCGCGGGTCACTTCGAGCGTGGCGGTGAGCTGGCCAAGGCGGCCCACTACTCCGAGCGAGCGGCCGAGCAGGCGGTCGAGGCCCTGGCCTTTGGGCGCGCGGTCGAGCGCTACCGAGCCGCGCTCGACCTGTGGGCCAAGACCGACAACGACGACCGGGACCGGCGTCGTCGGTTGCGCATCGCCCTGGCCGAGCAACTCGTCAACTTTGGGCGCTCGAGCGAGGCCGGGCGTCTGTTTCGCGAGCTCGCCAACGAGGTCGACGATCCGGCCCAGACCCTGGTGCTCTCGCGCCAGGCCGCCGAGCAGCTGCTGCACGCTGGACACGTCAGCGAGGGCATGGCGCTGGCCTCCAACATCTTGCGCGAGATCGGCGAGTCGCCCCCACGTGGGTTTTGGCGCTCCATGTTCATGTTCGTGTGGGGTCGCCTCCGGCTGTGGGTTCGGGGCATGAAGTTCAAGGTCCGCCCCGAGGCAGAGCTCCCCCGGGCCCAGCTCGACCACATCGACACCCTGTTGACGATCAACAAGGGGCTGATCCTCCACCTCGAGATCCACGCCTGGGTGCTCCACAACCGGCTCGTGGAGCTGACCTTGGAGGCCGGCGAGCCCCGGCGTCTGGGCACCATGTTGGCGAACGAGATGACCATCGTGGCGTCCATGGGCCGGGTCGGCGAGGTCGCTGAGCTCGCCAGTCAAGCCCGAGAGCTGGCCGCCCAAGCCGGCGACCCGGAGCTCGACCGGGTGATCGATTTTCAGCAGCACATGGTCGACTACGCGCTCAACCGGTTTCGGGACGCGACCGACCAGATCCGTGATCTCCTGCCCCGCCTCGACGAGGTCCCCGGGGCCGATTGGATCCGTTTCTCCTCCGTGCTCGTGTATTCGAGCCTGTGTGTGATCACGGGTCGCTGGCACGAGCTGGGCCGCAACACTCCCCAGTGGCTCGCGGCCGCCCGGGACCGGGGCAACCTGCGCGAGGTCGTCGAGCTCGAGGCCTACGCGGCGATGACCGCCCTGCACCGCGGTCGCAGCCATCAAGCGCGCTTTCACCTCGAGAATGCGCGCCGGGTCTGGGACAGCTCGCGCTACACCTACACGACCCTGGTCATCGATCGTGCGGAGATCTACCTGGCCATGGCCGAGGGCGAGCACGGGCGGATGGTCGAGCTGATGGACCAGCTCCTGGCCGCGGTCAAACGCTCGAGCGTGATGCTCAACCCGGTGGTCAAGCGCTTCGTGCAGCAGCTCGAGGGCCGCTGTTGGGCTCTGGCGGTGGTCCAAGATCCACGCGACTCGGTTCGCGTCGCCCCCCTGCGCAAGGTCTGCAAGCGCCTGCGCGCCTCGAAGGTCTCGCTCTACATCGGGGAGGCGGCAGTGAACGAGGCGGCCCTGCACTCGCTCACGGGCGACGAGGCGGCGACCCGTCGATGCTGGCGCGAGGCCGAGCTGCTGTTCAAAGAGCACGGGATCGAGTGTCAGCTCGCCGCGGTCCGCTGGCAGCTGGCCCGGGTCACGGAGGGCGCCGAGTCCGAGGTCTTCGCGGAGCGGGCCAAGGCCTACTTCGAGACCCACGAGATCGCCGACCCGCCCGTGCTCGCTCAGATGTTGGCGCCAGCAGCCTCATTCTCGCTCTAGCAGTCCGTGGTGAAACCCATCGCGTCGCCTCGCGCCGGATTTTTCGTCGAGGGCGAGGCGCTGAAACGCCGCTGTACCGGGCGTACTGCAAGTTTCGGCAACGCGGCCATCGGCGAAAGGGCCAAGCGAGGCGTCGTGAGGGGGTTCACCACGGGCTGCTAGCTCGCGGGCGCCAGCAGCCTGGTTCTCGCTAGCCGCTACAGCACACACTCACCTGGTTGTTCGCCGCGAGCTCGCCCTCGACGGCCAGGTCCTCCGGGCTGCAGCTGCCCGCGTTGGAGACCGAGACGTTGCCCGGGCGGATCGACCTGACGAGGTCGCTGTTGGTGGCCGCGCAGGCCTGGCTGCCCGAGCTCGCCACGACCGCGCCCTGCGGGCTCGAGCAGTTGAAGTTGGCGTAGCCGGTGATCGAGACCGAGCAGGTAGGCTGGCTCGCGTCGCAAGCGCAGGTGTCGGGGCAGCTGCGTGTGTCCTCGACCTCGGTGAACATGAGGGTCTTGAGGGGGTAGCCCGCGGGGCAGGCCACGTCGCCCGGGCTCCAGTAGCAGAGTCCGCCCATAAACCCGGGGCCGGGGTCGGGCACGCAGTCGGCCCCGGCCTCGCACTCGCCGATCCCGGGCTCGAAGCCACCGCAGGCTGCGATCGAGCCCTCGAGGATAGGCGCGGAGATCTCGACATTCACGAGCCCGTCGGCGCAGGTCGAGCTGGCGTTGCTCAGGCTGACCCCGTGGGAGGTCGAGAAGGTGTTGAAACACTGGTTTTGGTTGATGTTGTCCGCGCCCAGGCCGTTGACGCAGTTGAGTCCGCCATAGCCGATCGCGCTCATATTCGTGGAACAGCTGACGTCTGGATCGCCGCAGTTGCACATACAGCTGGAGATCGTGGGCCCGAACTGTGTGAACGCCGTGGTGAGCTCGTCGGGGAAGGCCTGGTGGCAGCCGTCCTCGGTGGTGGCGATGGCCACCGGACCGGTCCAGGCGGGGCCTGGGTCCGGGGCGCAGCTGTGGCCGGGCCCGCAGGGCACACCCTCGTCGGTGGTCGCCTCGTCGGTGGTCGCCTCGTCGGTGGCGTCCGCTTCGGAGCTGTCGTCCTCGCTGGTCGAGATCTCGTCGTCGGTCTCGGGCTCACTGGTGGCGTCGTCGTCGTCGTCGTCGTCGCTGGTCGAGGCCGAGGTCGAGGCCGAGGTCGAGGTGTCGACGTCCTCGAAGCAGGCACCGCCGAGCGCCACGAGAGCGGTCAGCCCGAGCAGCCGGTAGAGGGGGATCGAGGAGGTCGAGTCGAGCTGGTACATGAAAGGGTCCCTCGGGAGCGCGGAGGGTCGCCAACATAGCACCGGAGCACGGCGCGGAGCGGACGCAGCTCGGGTGCGTTTGCGGTCGGATCCGGGATGGATCCGGGATGTGTCCGGAGTTGGAACCGTGCTTCGAGCGCGGGGCTCAAGCGCCGAGCGTGAGCCCGATGTCGCCGAGGAACCGGGCGACCTCTCGGTGGTACTGGGCCCGGCCCAGCTGCCAGGTGTGGCCGCCGGGGAAGCGAAAGTGGCGGGGGCGCTCCCAGTGCTCCCACAGGTCGCGGGTGTGGTCCGCGTCGACCAGCGTGTCGCCCAGGGCGGTGACGATCATGCGCCGGGCCCAGGGGACCTTGGGTGTGTAGCTCAGCGGTGAGTGCAGAGCCCAGAGTCGATGAAAACGATCGCGGCTCATGCCCAGGCGCTCGGCCTCTGCGCGCATCGAGTCGCCCGCGCCGTGGTCCCACAGCAGATGGGCGAAGGAGGCCGGCGGGAGCACGGGGATCACGAAGTCGAGGCGCGTGTCGATGGACGCCATCAACGCCGAGGTGTAGCCGCCCAGGGACGAGCCCATCATGCCCAGCGGGGCCGGGTTACGATCCAAGATGAAGCTCATGATCGCCCGGAGCTCGGTGCCGGTTTGGATGAACGCCTCGTTGGTGCGCACGAGGTCGGAGGAGGGGTGCAGCTCCCCGCCGAAGCGGGCCTGGGCAGGCGTGCGCTCGGCGTGAAAGGGGGCCTGATAAAAATAGACGTCGAGGCCGAGGGTGTGAAACAGGGTCGGGACGTCGAACTCGCGCTGATGGAAGCGCCACTGACCCACACCCCAGCCGTGGGTCAGCAACAAGCTCACGGGCGCAGGCTGGATGTGGCGCCAAGACCAGAGGTGGGCCGTGGCGATCTCCGGGTAGCTCGCGTACTCCTCGGCGTAGTCGGGAGACAGGGGTCGATAGGGGGTGGCGAAGCTCAGCCGCTCGGCGACCCCGACCTCCACGCGCCGAGGCCCACGGCGCGAAGGGTGAAACAGGGGTCGGCGGAGTACGGCCCGAGGCTCGATGAGGACACCCGCGCCGGGGAACATGCGATCGGGATCGGCGAGCAGCTCCGGGTCCGTATACGGGGTCAGGCGGGCGAGCTCGGCCGCGAACGCCTCGGGGGTCTTCGCGTCGCGCTCGTTGGCCAAGAACAGGCGGCGGAGCACGGCCCGACCGATGTTGTCGGCGCCCCGGCTGATCCCCGCGACGGCCCGCTCGAGCCGCCGTGGGGGTGGGTGCATGCTGGCGACGGGCAAGCGTGCGTCATCCGCGGGGCTGCTGGACACGGAGCCAGCATAACAAGAGCCCCGCAGCCCGGCTGCGGGGCTCTCGTTGGGACTACTCGCTGAGGTGGCAGCTCAGGCAGCCGAATTCGCCCTTGCCGGTCTCGAGGTCGACACCCTCACCGAGCATCTCGCCCATCTGCGGCATGACCACCGAGACCATGAACTTGGTCATCTCCTCGTCGAGGTTCATGCCCGAGCCGATGGGGTCCTCCGGGTTCAGAGGCGTGAGGTCGTTGGGCATGGCGAAGTCGACGTCTTTGTAGTCGCCGCCGTGGCAGCTGGCGCACTTGAAGGACTCGGCGCCCTGGTCCATGAACGCCGTTTTCATGGCCGGGAGTACGACCGTGCCCATGTGCTCGAGGCGCTTGCCCCGATCCATGTCGGCCCAGGCCAGCTCCGCGGGCTCGGGCTCTTCGGCGACGTCGGGGAGCGTGTCGTCGCCGGTCGTAGCGTCGGTCTCTCCGGTGGCGTCGGTGGGCGTCGTGCTCGCGCCGCCCTTGTCGCAGCTCGCGGTCAGGCCGAGGCCCAGCGCCGCGACGCACAGGGCGAGGGGCAGAGGGAGGCGTGGGGATCGGGGGTGGAAGAGAGAGGATTTACGCGTGACCACAGTGATCGAGCGCTACCACGAAGTCCGCGTCAAACGCGAGTCTTTTGCAGATCGGGCGGCTCAGGGTCGCCGCGACGTGCGGGACACAGCGTCCCGAACAGGCGGTCGGCCAGGGGCAGGGCGAAGTTGAAGTTGGCCCGTCGCATGAGGGCTGGATCGTGGTGGGTGCCGTGGTGGCGCCGGGCGAGGGCGGCCCCGGGCAGGCCACCCAGGACACTGGTCTCGGGCATGTGCGAGGCCAGGTGCAGCCACTCGTAGACGAGGTAATAAAAAACCAGCGCGGCGTAGAACAACAGGCCGACGTCGGGGGAGATCAGCCAGCCGACGACCACGGCCAGGGGCAGGGCGATCACACCGACGAAGAGCAGCACGATCCACGCTGGAAACAAGGTCACATGAAAGTCGCGGGCTCCGTCCACGGCCATCATCTGTTCGGAGAAAAACCGGTGGTGGATGCTCGTGTGGCGTTTGTAGAGCCGGCTCGCGCCTGGCCGGAGGTGGTGCATGGGCCCGCGGTGAACCCCGTACTCCACGAAGTTGGCGGCCAGCCAGGCGAGCGGGACCGTCGTCAGCTCGACCGGGCTCAGCTGCGCGATCTGGCTGAGCGCAGCGGCGATCGCCCCCACACACAGGGCTGTGGTGATGGCCAGGTGCCGCCAGCCGCTGTAGCGCGCCGGGATCTGCTCGCGTCGGTAGTCCTCGCGATAGGTGCGCACACGCTCGGGATTCAGGGCCACAGCCGACCGTATCACCCGCTGGGGAGACACACGCCCATGGTGCAGACCTCGTCGGCCTCGCAGTCGGGCTGGTCCATGCAGGGCGTCAGGCAGCCACCCATGATGCACACGTCGTCGCCGGGACAGTCGTCCTCGCTCGAACAGAACTCACCGCAGATCCCGATCTCCCCGGTTTCGTCGTCGTCGGCGGTCAGGGGCACACACTCCTGGTCGCCCGGGCAGATGTCCTCGTTGGTGGGGCAGAGGCTCGAGCAGTAGCCGTTGAAACACACCGGCGCGTCTTGGGGGCAGGGCTCAGCGTCGGCCACGCCGCAGGGCTGCACACACAACTCGTTCGCGCAGATCTGGGGGGCGCTGCAATCGGTGGAGACGCTGCACGCCACGCGGAAGCTCGACGGCGGGGTGGGCTCGAAAAAACAGGCGCTCGCGCCCAGGCCCAGCACCCCGGGGAGCACCCCTGAAAGTACCTTGGCCAGTACCTTGGCGTTGCTCCGGGCGCCCCAGAGGGCCTGGAGAGGTCGGCGCGGGTAGGTTGGAGGAGCGAGAGCGGGCATGGTCGTAGGTCTCCTCAATCGTCGAGGATCTCGGACTCTTTTTTCTTCACCGTGGCGTCGACGTCGGTGACGTAGGTGTCGGTCAGTTTCTGGATCTGCTCGAGGCCGCGCTTGAGCTCGTCCTCGGAGATGTCCTTGTCCTTCTCGGCCTTCTTGAGGATGTCGTTGGCGTCCCGCCGGGCCGCACGGAGCGCAATCTTGGCGTTCTCGGCCTCGTCGCCGACCAGCTTGGCCAGGCCTTTGCGCCGCTCCTCGGTCAAGGGCGGGATCGGGACCCGCAAGATCACGCCATCCGAGCTCGGGTTGAGACCCAGGCCCGCGTTCATGATCGCCTTCTCCACCGACTGGATGACGTTCGAGTCGAAGGGCTTGACGATCAGCAGGCGGGCGTCGGCGGTGGAGACGGTGGCGACTTCGCGCAGGGACATCTGGGCCCCGTAGGCTTCCACGCGCACACCGTCTAGGAGGGCGGGGTTGGCCCGTCCCGCTCGGACCCGGCCCAGGGCCTTACCCAGGCGCTCCTTGGCCGTGTCCATGGCGTCCTGGGCCAACTCGAGAGCTTCTTCGATCATGATCTTCGTGTCCTGCGTGGAGATGGAGGGGGGGGAGAGCTTGGGCTGGAGAGCTTGGGCTGGAGAGCTTGGGCTGGAGAGCTTGGGC
>CAYVJQ010000044.1:10391-29855 GCA_964451725.1 uncultured Nannocystaceae bacterium
GGAGAGCTTGGGCTGGAGAGCTTGGGCTGGAGAGCTTGGGCTGGAGAGCTTGGGCCTGAGCTGGGCCGCGTTAGCGGGGGCGGTCGAAGCCGAGGGGGGCGACGACCGTGCCGAGGGGGGCGCCACAGATGACGCGCCTGACGTTGCCGGGGTTGAGCATATCAAACACCACGATCGGGAGCTCGTTCTCGCGGCACAGGGAGATCGCGGTCGCGTCCATGACGTGGAGGTTCTTGGACAGGACCTCGATGTAGTCCAGCTGCTCGTAGCGGACGGCGTCGTCGTGCAGGAGCGGGTCCTTGTCGTAGATCCCGTCCACCCGGGTGGCCTTGAGCAGGACCTCGGCGTTGACCTCCATGGCCCGGAGGGCCGCGGCCGTGTCGGTGGTGAAAAAGGGGTTGCCCGTGCCGGCGGCGAAGATCACGACGCGGCCTTTCGCCAGGTGTCGCGTGGCCCTTCGGCGGATGTAGGGCTCGGCGATCTCCTTCATCTCGATGGCCGAGAGCACCCGGGTCTTGACCCCGCGGCGCTCGAGCGCGTCCTGCATGGCGATCGCGTTCATGACCGTGGCGAGCATGCCCATGTAGTCGCCGCTGGTCCGGTCCATGCCGGCGGCCGAAGCCTTGAGGCCGCGGAAGATGTTGCCGCCGCCGATCACGAGGGCGAGCTCGACGCCGAGGGCGACGACCTCCTCGAGCTCCTCGGCGATCGCCTCGAGGACATCGGGATCGATGCCGTAGCCGACCTTGCCCTGGAGGGCTTCGCCGGAGAGCTTCAGCAGGACACGTTTGAAGCGGGGGGAGTCGGGGTCGTTGAGGTCGGGCACGGGGTCGTCGGGGTGGGGTGGGGGTCCCCAGGTACAGCGCAGCGAGCGTTTCGTTTGGGGCCAGATACACAAAAACGGGGCCGAAGCCCCGTTTGAGCAGCTCAGCTGCCGGCGATCGCCGCGACTTCCGCGGCGAAATCTTCGCTCTTCTTTTCGAGCCCTTCGCCGAGCTCGTAGCGGACGAAGCGGCGGATCTTGACGTTCTCGCCGACCTTGGCGATCAGCTCCTTGAGCACGTCCTCGATCGTCTTCTTGTCGTCCTTCACGAACTTCTGCTCGAGCAGGACGTTCTCCGAGTAGTACTTGTTGATCTGTCCGTCGACGATGCGGTCGACGATCTTCTCGGGCTTGCCGTCGTTGATGGCCTTCTCGCGCAAGATGCCGCGCTCGGCCTCGACCTTGGCCGTGTCCATGCTGTCGCGGTCGAGGGCCTGGGGGTTCATGGCCGCGACCTGCAGCGCCACGTCCTTGCAGAAGGCCTGGAAGTCGGGGTTCTTACCGACGAAGTCGGTCTCGCAGTTGACCTCCAAGAGCACGCCTACGCGGCCGCCGTGGATGTAGCTGAGTATGGAGCCCTCGGTGGCGATGCGGCCGGCCTTCTTGGCGGCCTTCGAGAGCCCCTTCTTGCGGAGGAAGTCGACGGCCTTGTCCATGTCGCCGTCGACTTCTTTGAGCGCCTTTTTGCAGTCGAGCATGCCCGACTGGGTGCGCTCGCGGAGCTCTTTGACCATCGCTGCAGTGATTTTCATGATTCTCGCTCCTGGCTTTCTCGGACTCAGGCGCTGGGCGCGGGGGTGATGGGGGCCTTCTTCTCCTCGACCTCGGGGGTCGCGGCGGCCTCGGGAGCGGGCAGCTGGGTGCGGCGCGAGACGAGCTCGACCTTGGGACCGTCGCCACCGGTGGTGACGCGGATCGGGGCGGGCGCGGGGGCGACCTCGGCCCGGGCGACCGCGCGCTGCTTGCCGAGCTTGTGGCCCTCGGCCGCGGCGTTGGCGATGGTGCCCGTGATCAGCTTGATCGAACGGATCGCGTCATCGTTGCCCGGGATGATGTACTGGATCGAGTTGGGATCGGCGTTGGTGTCGGCCAGCGCGATCACGGGGATCTGCAGGCGGTTGGCCTCGGCCACGGCGATGTGCTCTTTGGCGGGGTCGATGATGAACAGCGCGCCCGGGAGCTTGGGCATGTCCTTGATGCCGCCGAGGTTGCGCTCGAGCTTGGCGCGCTGGCGCTCGAGCTGGAGGACCTCTTTCTTGGTCAGCTTCTCGTAGGTGCCGTCCTCGGACATCTTCTCGATGTGGCGCAGCTTGTCGACCGACTGGCGGATGGTCTTCCAGTTGGTCAGGGTGCCGCCGAGCCAGCGGGCGACGACGAAGTACTGACCGCAGCGACGGGCCTCTTGGATGAGCACGTCTTGGGCCTGGCGCTTGGTGCCCACGAACAGGATCGGCTGACCCTCGGCGGCGACCGAGCGGACGTAGGCGTAGGTCCGGCGCAGAAGCTTGGCGGTCTGCTGGAGGTCGATGATGTGGACCCCGTTGCGGGTGCCGAAGATGTACGGTTTCATCTTCGGGTTCCAGCGCTCGGTGCGGTGGCCGAAGTGGACGCCGGCCTCGAGCAGCTGGCGGATCGTGATGATCCGCTGGGACTCATCCATCATGGTGTTTTCGCCGTTCTCGGCGGGGGTGGTCTCGGACATTTCGGTGTTGCTTTCTTGCGTTGTGCCGCTGCCCCGCTCGACGAGGTCCCCCACCGCTCTCGCGGCACGCAGGTTTCCTCTCCAGGGGCATGTGGGATGAAAAATTCGGCGTTTGGTACCACGGCCCTCGGAGCGCGTCCAGGGACCCGGGTCCCCGGTCCGCCGCCGGCTTTGGGCGCTGGTCTGCCCCCGGGTCCGGGCGCCGGCCTGCCGCCGGGTCCGGGCGTCGGTCTGCGACCGGTTCCGGCATCGGGTCTCGGCATCGGGTCCGGGCGCTGAAATCGCGCGATCCACGGATCACGTGAGCGGAGCCACGTCTGTCCTGGCTGCTGAAATTCCCGGCTTTGTTACGCTGGGCCCACCGCCATGTCGATCTTCGCCTCGCGCCTTCGCTGCTCCTCCCTCGTGTCTGGGCTCCTCGCCGCTGCCTTGCTGTGCTCGGGATGCGCCGCGAGCTTCGGGCCGAGCGCGAACGTGGGCTTCGGGGTCGATCTCGACCGACCCGAAATGCGCCAGTTCGCCGTGGCCTCGGGCATGACCGAGGTCGAGAGGGACGTGAGGATCGCCAGCGGGCCCCCCGATCGCAGGGAGGTCACGCCAGTATTGATGTGGACCGGGATCGGGGTCGGCACGGTCGCAGCCGGGGCCTCCGTGGGCTTTGGGATCGCGGGCTACGTGGCCAAGAACCAGCTCGCCGACGGCTACGCAGGTGGCGGTTTGAACGGTGAACAGCGCGACGACCTGATCACCAAGGGGGAGCGCCGCAACAACTTGGCGGTCGCCACGGCCAGCATCGCCGTGATCGGCTACGCACTGGCGGTGGTCAGCGCGGCCGTCGACTGGAATCGCTGCGGACCGCTGGCCAAGAAAAAACGCCACTGCCGCGAAGCCGGGCGCTGAGCCGCGCGCTCGCTGCTGAGTGAAAGCGGCCGCGGGAGCGCCGTTGTTCAGCTGCACGGGTGGCGCACCGCTCCACTTTCAACCGAGCCCCTCGGTCCCTGCGTCCACTGTCTGGGCGGAGGAGCGCGGGGTCTCGGAGCCCGCGAACAGTCCCGAACGCGGGCGCTCCGGTTCGCACCAGGGGCGGTGTAGCCAACCGTGCGTCTGCACTACCATCGCCACAGGTGGACCACCCACACGAGCCCGAGACCGAGACCGAGACCGAGACCGAGACCGAGACCGAGGGCGGGTCGCTCGGTCTCGAGGCGCTGGTGGCCTCGCGCGTGGGTCTGCTCGGTGTCCTCGCCCTGATCGCCCTGGTCCACCTGCCCCTGTTGAGTTTCGGGCTGATCTACGACGACGGATGGACCCTGCGCAGCAACGGTTTTCTGCGCCCGGGGCACTTCGAGCTCGGTCTCTTGTTCTCGCCCGAGGGCATGGCCCGCCATATCCCCGACGTGTTCCGCCCGACCTCGGTGGTGTTCGACATGCTCAGCTACCGCCTGCTCGGGCTCCAGCCGTGGGCGCAGCACGGACTGTCGGTCGCCCTGCACCTCGGGGTCTGCGCTGTGCTCGCTCGGTTGCTGACCAGGCTCGGGGCCCCGCGCAAGCTCGCGCTCGCGAGCACGGCCTGCTTTGGGCTGCTGGCGATCCACGCCGAGGCCGTGGCCGTGGTCTCGTTTCGAGAAGATCTCTTGGCCGCCCTGCTCGGGCTCGCGGCTGTGCTCGCCGGCCTGCGCTGCCTCGCTGCCGTGGACGAGGCCGCGGTCTCTGGATCGGAGGGAGCCCCTCCTCCCCCTGTTCGGCGCGCTCGAGGGCGCGCCCGAGCGTTGGGCTGGTGGGTGGTGACGGTGGTGAGCATGGCCCTGGCCTGTGGGGCCAAGCTCTCGGCTGCACCACTCGTGCTCGCGCTGCCCCTGCTCGCGTGGATCGATCCCTGGGCGCGTGGGGGGCCGAGTGAGGGCGGCAGTGCGCAGGCCGTCCAGCTGCGTGGACGTCGGCTGGCGCTGGGGTTGGTCGTGCTCGCGCTCGGCATCGGTGTCGGCCTGGCCCTGGGTCAGCGCGCCCTCGTCCACGGTGGGCTCAGCCCCTACGGCCTCGACAACCCGCGGGTGTTGGCGACCCGCGTCGGGCTCGGCCCCGTGCTCGCGGCCTCGCTGCAGATCCACCTGGCCTACCTCCAACAGATCGTCCTGCCGATCGGACTCTCGCCCGAGTACGTCGACCGTGGGGCCGACTGGCTCGCACCCGAGACCCTCGTGGCCGGCACAGTGTTGCTTGGTCTGCTGGTCGGCGCCCTGTCGCCCGGGGGCCGGCGGCGGGCTCCGCTGTGGAGCTGGGGCCTGCTGCTTTGGGCGCTCGCCTGTGTCCCGACCAGCAACCTCGTCGGTCTGCCGAATATGCGGGCAGATCGGTTCATGTACCTGCCGAGCCTGCCCTTGTGCGTGGCGATCGCGGCCGGGCTCCTGCGCCTCGGTGCGTGGATCGAGCGTAGGGTTGGGGCTGGACAGGGACCTCCGGGTGCTCCGGGTGCACGCGCCTGGATCCCCCTTGCTGTGTTCCTCTTTGCCCAGGGTTCGTCGGGGCTGGCCCAGGCCCGGGTATACGTGAGCAACACCACACTTTGGCAGACGGCTGTACGCCGGGCCCCTGACTCTGCGCGGGCGCACGCGCTGCTCGGGGTGGCGCGGGTCAACGCGGGTCGGCGAGCCGAGGGACTCGCGCCCGGGGTGGCGCAAGCCGCAGCCCGGGACTGTGAGACCGCGCGCGCGCTGGATCCCGAGTACGAGCTCCCCGAGCTGTGCTTCGCCACCTTGGCGGTGGCGCAGCGCGACTGGGCCCAGGCCTATGTCCACAATCTCGCGGCCATCGAGCGCAGCGTCGATCGCAATGATCGTCCGATCGCAGCGCTCGCTCAGCTGGCCCTCGATCTGCCGGGCCCGTGGCTCGCCGAGCATCCGGAGCTGGGTGGAGACCGGAGGGCTCTGGCGGAGCAGATCGTCGACCGCGGATTGCGCGCGTATCCCTATTCTCCCGATCTGCACGCGGCCGCGGGTCGCGTGTTTCATCGCATCGGTGAGCCCGAGCGCGCCCTCGATCTCTATCGGCGTGCAAGGTCGCTGCGGCCCGAGCGTTGGGAGACCGTCGTCTTGGGGGTGGAACTCGCCCTCGATCTCGGCGATGCTGCCGCGGCTCACCACACCTGGTGGGCCGAGCAAAAACTGCTCACTCGCGCAGACGCCACGACGCGAAGCCGGATCAATCGACGCCTCGCTGCCGCCCGCACGAACCCCAATTTCTCTCTGTTACACTCTTTGCTCAGCTCCGGAGTCTTCCCCGATGACCCCTAAAAAGTTCTACGCGTTCCTCGTCATCGCCGCGCTCGCCATCACCTTCGGTGGCATGGCCTGTGGCGACTCCATTGAACAACTCGACAAGCTCGACGAGACCCTCGGCGCGACCTGAACCGGCCTGACCTGGGCCGGCCTGACCTGACCTGACCTGGGCTGGCCTGGGCCGGCCTGACCTGAGCCGGCCTGGTCAAAGCGATCGGGCCGAAGCAGTCCCTCCAGATCGAGTTTCCCGGTCGGCCTCTCGGCTGGCCTCCCCCCTTCGAAGGCGAGCTCGCGCTCGTCTTTCGCATTGGTTCAAGTGGGGGGAAAAACCGAGGCCCAAAACCAAAACACAGAGGCCACCCGCGATCGCGGGTGGCCTCTGTGTTCTCGGGGCCTGTGTTCTCGGGGCCTGTGGCCGCGAACTCAGGCCGGCTTGGCCATGTTGCGCAGCACGGTCTGCAAGATGCCGCCGTTTTTGTAGTAGTCGACCTCGACCGGCGTATCCAGGCGGACCACCGTGTCGAACTCGACCGTGCTGCCGTCGGCCTTGGTGGCCGTGACCTTCAAGGTTTGGAGCGGCTCGACCGCGTCGCTGACGGGGATATCGAAGGACTCGCTGCCGTCGAGGCCGAGCTCGTCCGCACCCTCCCCATCCTTGAAGCACAGGGGCAGGACACCCATGCCCACGAGGTTGCTCCGGTGGATACGCTCGAAGCTCTTGGTGATGACCGCCTTGACGCCGAGCAGTAAGGTGCCCTTCGCGGCCCAGTCGCGGCTCGATCCGGTGCCGTACTGGGTGCCGCCGAGGACCACCAGAGGCGTGTTCGAGGCCACGTACTTCATGGCCGCGTCGTAGACGAACTCGACCTCGCCCGTGGGCAGGTAGGTCGTGTAGCCGCCCTCGGTGCCGGGCGCGAGCTGGTTGCGGATCCGGACGTTGGCGAAGGTGCCGCGCATCATGACCTCATGGTTGCCGCGCCGGCTGCCGAAGCTGTTGAACCCGGCCTTGGGCACGCCCTTGTCGATCAGGTACTTGCCGGCTGGTCCGTCCACGGGGATCGAACCCGCGGGGCTGATGTGATCGGTGGTCACCGAGTCGCCCAGCTTGAGCAGGACCTTGGCCCCGGAGATCGGCTGGATCGGCTGGATCGCGGGGGTGATGCCCTGGAAAAAGGGCGGGTGCTGGATGTAGGTCGACTCGCTGTTCCAGGGGTAGAGATCGCTGTCGGCGACCGCGATGGCGTCCCAGCGCGGCTCGTTGGTGACGTCCCCATACTGGGTCCGGAACATCTCCGGGAGGATGGCCGAGCGGACCACCGCGCGCAGCTCCTCGTCGCCGGGCCAGATGTCCCGAAGGTAGACGTCGACCCCGGCCGCATCCCTGCCCAGGGGGTCGGTCTCGAAGTCGATCTTCAAGGTCCCGGCGATGGCGTAGGCGACCACCAAGGGCGGGCTGGCGAGGTAGCTGGCCTTGACCTTGTTGTGGACCCGGCCCTCGAAGTTGCGGTTCCCGGAGATCACCGAGCCGGCCACGATGTCGCCCGCGCTGATGGCCGCGTCGATCTGCGCGGGCAGGGGGCCCGAGTTGCCGATGCAGGTGGTGCAGCCGTAGCCGACCAGGGCGAAGCCGAGGGTCGCGAGGTCCTCGCTGAGGCCGGCCTTGTCGTAGTAGTCGGTGACCACGCGCGAGCCGGGCGCGAGCGAGGTCTTGACCCAGGGTTTGGTGTCGAGGCCCCGGGCGACGGCGTTGCGGGCGAGGAGGCCCGCGGCCAGCATGACGGCGGGGTTGCTCGTGTTGGTGCACGAGGTGATCGCCGCGATGACGATGTCGCCGTGCTCGAGCTCGAAGCCCAAGCTCGGGATGTCGACTTTGGTGTCGAGCTCGGACTCGGAGAGGCCGTGGCCGTGGAAGCCCCGCTCGGCCGTCAGGCTCTCGCGGAAGTGGGTCTTCATCTGCGAGAGGTTGACCCGATCTTGGGGGCGCTTGGGTCCGGCCAAGGCCGGGTCGACGTCGCCGAGGTCGAACTCGAGGGTGTCCGTGAACTCCGGGTCCGGGGTCTGTGCCGTGCGGAACATGCCCTGGGCGCGCAGGTAGGTCTCGACGTCTTTGACGTGGCCCTCGTCGCGGCCGCTGAGGCGCAGGTAGGCCAGGGTCTGCTCGTCGACGGGGAAGAACCCACAGGTCGCCCCGTACTCCGGCGCCATGTTGGCGATCGTCGCCCGGTCGGCGAGCGAGAGCCGGTCGAGGCCCGGGCCGAAGAACTCGACGAACTTGCCGACCACGCCCTTCTCGCGCAGGAGCTCGACGATGCGCAGGGTCATGTCGGTGGCCGTGACCCCGGCTTTGAGTCGACCGTGAAGCTTCACGCCGATCACGTCGGGGGCGAGCATGTACACGGGCTGGCCGAGCATGACGGCCTCGGCCTCGATCCCGCCCACGCCCCAGCCGAGCACGCCCAGACCATTGATCATGGTCGTATGGCTGTCGGTGCCGACCAGGCTGTCGGGGTAATAACGGTGCTCGGGGCCGTCTGGGCCCTGGGTCTCACGGTGAAAGGCGACGTCGGCGATCCACTCGAGGTTGACCTGGTGGACGATGCCGCGGCCGGGGGGGACCGCCCGGAAATTGTCGAGGTTTTGCTGGCCCCACTTGAGGAACTCGTAGCGCTCTTTGTTGCGCTTGTATTCGATGTCGAGGTTCTTGAGCAGAGCGTCCGGGTGGTGCCCGTCGACGTCGACCTGCACCGAGTGGTCGATGACCAGATCGACGTTGACGGCCGGGTTGACCTTGGCAGCGTCGCCGCCGAGTTCGACCATGGCGTTGCGGCACGCGGCGATGTCGACCACCGCGGGTACACCCGTGAAGTCCTGGAGGATCACACGTGCCGGAATGAAGGGGATCTCGCTGCGCTCGGCCTGGGGCGTCCAGCCGGCGATGGTTCGGACGTCTTCGTCGCGGACCAAAAACCCGTCGTGGTTGCGCAGCGCGGACTCGAGCAGCACGCGGATCGAGAAGGGGAGTTTGTCCAGCTTGGTCCATCCGGCGGCCTCGAGGGCCGCGAGCTTGTAGATGACGCCTTTGCTGCCATCGGCGAGGTCGATGGAGTCACGAATGTCGGAGGGGAGTGCACTTGCCACGAGTGGTTGCCTATCGTTGGAGTGGGCGTTGGGTTGGGCCCTCGGTGGACCCCGGCCCGGTTTGGGCGGGGGTGCCGAGCGGCCGGACTATAGCGCACAGGTGGGGTCTGGTCAGGGACTCGCTTTGGTGTAGCGTTCGACGCGTGGCCAAGCCCAAACGTGTCCAAAGCGGGGTCAGCACCTCCGACCTGGTCCTGTCGGCGCACCTCGGGGAGAACGCAGAGCTGTTCCGTCAGATCATGGCCCTGCACGTCCCCGCAGGCAGCGAGGTCGCCGACGTCACCTATGGCAAGGGGGTGTTTTGGCGCAAGATCCCATCGGGAACCTACTCGCTCTCGGTCTCCGACATCGAGCTCACGAACGCGCCGCGCGATCCCGCGGTCCGCTATCACGACGGGGTGGACTGCCGAGCGCTGCCCTACGCCGACGCCAGCCTCGACTGCCTGGTCTTCGATCCGCCCTACATGGAGGGCTTCTTCCGGAGCAGACAATCTCAGCGAGCGGGCTCGGGGAGCCACGCCGCGTTTCGGGAGGCCTACGCCGACGGGCGCGATTACAACCCCGGCAAGGCCGGCCCCAAGTGGCACGACGCGGTCACCGATCTCTACCTTCGGGGGGGGCTCGAGGCCCGACGTGTGCTCCGCCCCGGGGGGGTGCTGATCGTCAAGACCCAGGACGAGGTCAGCGCCAACAAACAACGCCTGACCCACGTCGAGGTGATCACCGGCTACGAGGACATGGGCTTCTACTGCAAGGACCTGTTTGTGCTCGTGCGCAACAACAAGCCCGGGGTCAGCCGCATCAAGAGACAGGTCCACGCGCGCAAGAATCACTCCTACTTCCTGGTGTTCGTACTGTGGAAGGGCCGGGGGCGCCGGCCCACGAGCACCCGCTTCTCCCCCGAGCGCGAACCCGGCGAGACCTGAGCTCGGCGCTGGGACCACACAGGGACAGGGCCCCGACCGGAAGGTCGAGGCCCTGTGAACCCTCGAAGGGAAAGTCGCCCGTGCGGGAGCGACTGGCCGCTAGTTGCTCGGCGTACCGCCGACGGCCTTGAGGGCCGCGCCGGTCATGTCCGAGTAGGTGTAGGCGCCGACCAGCCCGTTGTAGGAGGTCACGACCCCGGTCGTGGGCTCGACCCGGTGTGCACCGTTGCCGTTGACGGCCCAGATGAAACCTGCCGGGTCGATGCTGACCCCGTAGGAGGTCGGTGTGGGCCAGTTGTAGATGACCTCGAAGGTCTCCCGGTCGACTCCGCGCACGCCGGTGGAGCCGAGCCAGATCAGCCCGCCCTCCTCGGCGTCGGCCATACATCCGGCGGTCCATCCACCCTCCAGCTCCCCGCTGACGGTCCACATCTCGGTCGTGGGGTCGAAGCGGGCCAGGCGGCTGGCGCAGTTCCAGACGTAGCCGTCGACGTCGACGGTCATGCCGTACCAGTGCGAGCTGGCTCCGGCCGAGGTCGGGCCGTCCCACACGCTGACCTCGAAGGTCTCCCGGTCGACTCGGACCAGGTGGTTGCCGGTCGCCCAGCCGGTGCCCCAGAAGTTGCCCTCCGAGTCGACCGCGGCGCCGTAGATGCCGTAGGAGTCCGCCTTGAGGCCGGGGATGGGGATGGTCTGGACGATCTCACCGGTCTCGCCGTCGAGCATGATGACCTCGTCGTCGCCCTGGCCGTAGCGCCCGGCCGTCCACAACATCTCGTCTTCCCACGCGCAGGTGTTGGGGTTCCAGATCCCCGGCGCCCAGGCCAGAGGCCGCTGGCTGGTGTAGGTGAAGGGGGTGTGCCAGGCCCGGCATTCCTCTTGGTCCCAGGCCAGGGCCGTGTTGTTGAGCGAGGTCTGGATGCCGGGGGTGCCGTTGGTGTCCTGGCACTCCTCTTCGTTGGCGTAGAACTTGGTCACCCCGCCGTTGCGGCTGGCGACCGCCGCGTGACCGCTGAGGCTCACCGATGTTCGGGATGGGCTGCCCTGGCCGTCGGGGCGGACCTGGTAGCGCCCGACCTCGAGCACGGTGGCCGTATCGATCTTCGAGATTGTGCCCTCGGAGCTGTTCGCGGCCCACAGGTATGAAAACTCGGGGTCGCCCTCGCCTCCGCAGCCGGGCGCGCCCCCATCGGGGAGGCCGCCGAGGTCCCACTTGGGACCGCCGTCTCCCCCGGTGCCCGTGGTGCTGGTCGTACCCGGACCCGTGGTCCCGGAGGTCGTGGTCCCGGAGGTCGTGGTCCCGTCTTCACCGTTGGTGGTTCCGCTGTCGCCGGATCCGCTGGCGCTCTCGCCATCATCGCTGTTGCTGTCGCCGGTACCGATGCCGTCGCCTTGGCTGTCACCCCGCTCGGTGTCTCGGCTCGAGCCGTCGTCTCCACAGCCGAGGGCCATCACCGAAGTCACAACAATTACTGAAGCCAAACGAGTATTCATAAACATTGGAGCCCTGTAGTGATTGAATCACAGCGCAGAGATTCGATCAAAGTCTCTCGCCTTTTCTGGATTACGATTCAACACGAGGGTTGAAGGCATGCATATCCAATATTTTCAGGAAATAGGGTAGCTTCGTCGGAGTTCGTGGGCCGCGCCGGTAGGGCTGTGGTGTGCGCTGTACTCGCGTACGCCATTGCAGGTGCTCGTTTGAGACAGCGCGCCCTCGAATCGGCTGTCACTCCAGGGCCTCAGAGTCCCGCCGCGATCGCCTGGATCTCCACGAGCAGCTCCTCGCCGGTGATGTTGTCGAACCCGCTGCCCGTGCCGTGGTTGGTCGAATAGACGATCTCCATGCTCCGACGTGGGACCACGATGTCGAAGCCGCGGGTGAGCCCGAAGGGCGAGTCGTCCCAGGTCCCGGGTGTGGGCATGGTCTCGCCGTCGCCCACACACCAGCCTTGGGTGCTCCCGTGGCTGTCCAAGAAGTCACGGCACTCGGCGGCGGTGCCAGGTTGGCCGAAGCCGCTGGCCTCGAGCACCCAGATGATCTCGGCACCGGCATCGATGATCTGCTGTTCGACTTGCACGACCGAACCGGTGTGCTGGGCGCAGCTCGGTCACCACGCGGGGACCGAGATGAACACGAGCAGGTCGTGCACGCTCCAGTCGATGACCGGGTCGGTGTCGCAGGGCGCAAGGGCGAGATCGAGGACCGCCGTGGTCCCGTCGGCTCGGTTGGCGCTCGGCCACGCGTAGGGGCTCAGAACCGCGCCGAGGGCCATGGGTTCGGCCGCACCCTCGGGGTAGGTGCAGGTCGAACTCGTCTCCCCCCGATCCCCCTCGGTCTCCGGGTCCTCATCACTCGAGTCGCCCACACCGAGATCGGCCGCATCACCGTCTTGATCGAGCTCATCGACGTTATTGGCACAACCCGTGAGTGCCGTGCCCGAGATGATCGTGAGGGCAGTGAGGACGACGAGGGTGCTGCGAGACACGGCGTCACCCTATCACTTCGGCCTGTTAGGGTCCGCCGATGCATCCACGACTGATCGCGCTCACCCTCTGTCTCGCCCTGCCCAGCCTCGCCTGTGACAAGGCCGAAGAGAAAAAGACCGACGATAAAAAGGCCGACAAAAAAGCGGACGCCGACAAGAAGGCCGACAAGAAGGCCGGCGCCGAGGTGCCCAAGGAGGAGGCCAAACCCGAGCCCACCAAGGTCGAGAAGATCGATCTCTCGACCCTGAAGGTCGCGACCGAGGGGTGGGAGGGCGAGTACAACGAGGCGCTCGAGGGCTGGACCTTCGAGAAGTACACCCCGGCCGGAGACGGCACCAACGAGCCGAACAGTTTCTACGTCGACTTCATGCCCGATGACGTACCCCGGGAGGTCGCCGACTACGCCAAGAAGCTCCAGGAAGACGAGGACTTCCAGGACTTCGGCAGCATGTATTCGAAGGTCGACAGCCAAGACGCCCTCGACGGCGACAAGGGCTGGTTGATCATCGGAACCAGCAAGGACACCTCCGACAACGAGGAGTCGCCGGACTTCGTGCTCTACCGCGCCGACAAGAACATCTACTGTCGCGGCGGGGCGTTCGTGGATGTGAAGTGGCGCGACGAGGCGATCGCCGCCTGCAAGGCGCTCTGACCCGAGAGCCGCGGGGACATGTTCACGAGACAGCGCTCGGCGATCGCCGAGCGCTGTCGCTGTTGTGGGGGTCGGCGATGAAGGTCCCGCCGACGACGTGCATGGTGGTGCTGTCGGTCTGACCCGAGAGCTCGCACAGGGCCATCAGCAGGAACACGAGGGGGGCGTTTTCGATCAGGTTCGCGTGCGCTCGAACGGCGCGCTCGACCTCCCTGAGACCGCCATCGCCGAGACTCACCTTGTGTTTGCGCCGCGCGACAGAGACGTTCGCAGCGAGGCCCACGGCCATGAGCGCGCTCAGGCCTGCGCAGAGGAGGGTGGCAGTAGGGATCATGGCGCGTGGACAGTAGCAATCCTGCGCTCGAGGCTCGGGTCGGGAACGGAGAGGGGGATGCGGTCATATGGTGGATCAACGGACGGAGAAAGTGGAGCCGCAGGCTTGAATGCCTGATGAAAATACCGCGATCTTGGTTACACTCCGCCGATGCGCTGCTTCACGACAGTCTTGTCTTTGTCATCGTCCCTGGTTCTTCTCGGTGCCTGTTCGACCGGATCTGGAGATGACGACTCCGCGACCACGTTTGCGACCACTGGCGAAGAGACCGGCGACGAGGAGTCGAGCGGTGACGAGGTCGGGACGGAGACCGAAACCGAGACGACTTCGGGCGAGACGGAGACCGAAACGGAGACCTCGGGCGAGACGGAGACCGAAACGGAGACCTCGGGCGGGGTCTGCGGTGACGGTCAGGTCGACGAGGGCGAAGCCTGCGATCTTGGGGCGCAAAACAGCGACACGGGCGAGTGCACGGTCGACTGCGCCCTGGCGGTCTGTGGTGACGGCTTCATCCAAGATGGGGTCGAAGACTGTGACGACGGCGGCGAGTCCGGGGCCTGCGATGCCGACTGCAGCTCGGTCCTGTGTGGTGATGGGGTGGTCAACATGAGCGCCGGGGAGACCTGCGACGACGGCAACATGGACGACACGGACGCCTGCGTGGGTGTCTGCGTTGCTGCGGTCTGTGGCGATGGCTTCGTGTGGGCCGACAACGAGGTCTGTGACGACGGCAACGACATCGAGAACGACGCGTGCTCATCGATGTGCGTCCCGCCGGCTGGGAGTTGCAAGGACATCTTGGCTGCCGTACCCGACGCGGAGAATGGCCTGTACGTCATCGACCCGGACGGCGAGGGCCCGGGGGCGGCCATCGAGGTGTTCTGTGACATGAGCACCGATGGAGGAGGCTGGACTCTGATCCTCAATCGGGTCGTCGACTCGGACAACCTCGGCCAGGCCGATCTCGACGCGAGCTCGGGCACCCCAGACCTTCCGCGGGCGACCAACTGGCAGTTCGACATCGCGCTGTTCTGGGCGGACGCCGAGAGTTTCGTGTTCGCGGACAAGGAGAACGCCGACTGCCCCGACTGCGCGATCGCGGATTACGACGCGGCCATCAAGGTCCCGCGCCCGAACGCGGGGGCGTGGTCGAAAGCCTGCCCAGGCAGCTCGGGCGGGGTCGATGTCGAGAAGTTGGTCGGGCCGCCCGGAAACGGCCAGGCGTTTCAGTGTGGGGCCTCTCTCGGCTGGGGGAGCTGCTCGGGGAGTGTGTGTCACTACGGCGTCCATAGCACCGACACGGCTGGCAACGGCTCGTGGTCGCAAAATGGCTGGAACGAGATGCATTTTCCGTCGTCCTACTCGAGCTACGCCAGCTACGGTGACGTCGACCAATCGCCCTCGGCCTGGTGTCGAAGCTGTGGCGGTGGGCAAGCGGGGACGGTCAATCAGTCGACAACCTGCTGCAACAATAGCGACAACAACGCGCGCTCTCGCTGGACCCTCTGGGTGCGCTGAGACTCGAGGCCAAAGCCGAGGGTGCGGCGCGGTGAAATCCATCGCGTCCCCTCGCTCGCCCCTGCCTTCGGACATCGCCCCTCCGAGGTGACGCGAGCCGTTGTTTGTGGGGGCCCGCCAACGTGGGTTTCACGGGTTGGTGGGCCATCGAGCGTGATAGCTTGAGGAGTGCACGATCGTGTGTGGATTGTAGGAGCGGCGGGATTCGTAGTTCTGTCGAGTGTGGGCTGTTACGACGGGCTCCCCGAAGGTAGGGGGACCCTCGGTTCGGGTGAACTCGGCGAGTCCGCGGGCGGTGATGAACTGAGCACCGATACGAGCGCCGAGGCGAGCTCGGGTGCCACGAACACGGGAAGCTCCGACACAGCCGAGTCCGGTCCCGCCGACGAGGGCTCGAGCGCCGACGAGGGCTCTGGGTCCACGAGCGCCGATGCCGGCGACGGTGACGGTGCCGGTGACGGAGAGGGCAGCTCGAGCGGGGAGGACGGCTCGGAGAGCTCGACCGAAACGGGGCCCAACCCCAACCTGTCCGTGTGTGAGCGCTGGAACCTCGATCGTGCGGCCCTCTCGGAGGGCAGCTGGGACGGGGCGGTGGGCGGCTGCGACCCGGGCGATATGGACCCGGCTTGGCGGGACCGAACCCTGACCCAGATCAACCTCTACCGCTGGCTCGCCGACCTCCCACCCGTCGGGCACGCGGCCGAGCGCGACGACAAGGCCCAGGCTTGCGCGTTGATCATGCAGGGGTCGGGACAGCTCAGCCACAGCCCCCCCAACGGCTGGGCCTGCTGGACCGAGGACGGCAACCAGGCGGCTGGGTCCTCGAACATCGCCGGGACCGCGGCCGTGGCTGCGATGGACCTGTACATGATCGACTACGGCAACGAGACCACCATGGGTCACCGACGCTGGATCTTGTCCAACTCCCTGGGTCCGACCGGGATCGGTTCGACCAGCGGCTACTCCTGCCTGTGGGTCATCGGCGGCAACGGAAACGCGGGCAAAGAGTGGATGGCCTGGCCGTCGCCGGGAGAGTTCCCCCTGCAAGCGATCTTCCCCGGTGGCTGGAACGGCGGCCTCAACGGGAGCGGGTGGACGATCCAGAGCGACAGCATCGATCTCTCCAACGCCACAGTCACGGTCACCCGCGACGGCATGCCGCAGGCCGTGAACGTGGTCCACCTGCTTGGCGGCTACGGCTCGAGCGCGGCCATCAACCTCGTCCCTCAGGGCTGGACGGCGCAGGCCGGCGCGACCTACCACGTGGAAGTGAGCAACGTGAACCCGCCGATCAGCTACGACGTGGACATCGTCGATTGCGGCTGAGCCACGGAGCCCTCAGCGGGCCGACGGCCGCCGCTCGTGCGCGGGAGACCGACGCCCACGCCGAGATCACGCTCATCGAGCGCGAGAGAAGGTGACGGGCTCGAGCACGGGCGGGGGGAATTCGGCTCCCGGCCTGGCCTCCCTGCTTATTGTATGTCAAACACTAAGCAGGAGAGGCACCCGACATGGCCTGGAACCCGACCCCCGAGACCTGGCGCTCCCCCGCGCCTGCCGACATGGCCCGCTACGCACCCGAGCAGGTGTTCGAGGCGGGTCTGCGCAACCACCACATCGCAAACACGGCCTACCCGATCGCGCACCAGCGCACCTTCAAGCCCTACCGAGTTCCTCGTGCCGACCACCTCGAGCGGGTCCGGGCTGGCTTCTCCGGCTTTGAAGACATGTGCCTGTATGTGCACGTGCCCTTTTGTGAGACTCGCTGCTCGTTTTGTGAATACACGGTCGTGGGCAAGGATGAACGGTCCGAGACCGGGATCTACGTCGACGCCCTGCTGCGGGAGCTCGCGCGCTATGACGCTGACGCTGACTCGGACACGGGCCTCGACCTGGCGAAGCGGCGGATCCATGGCCTCGACATCGGCGGTGGTACGCCCTCCTTCCTGCCCAGCGCCGATATCGCTCGAATCCTCGAGGCCGTGCATGCGCGCTGTACCTTCACCGCCGACGCCGACATCAGCATCGAGACCACACCCAAGATCGCCTCGGCCGAGCCGGACAAGATCGCGGCCTATCGCGCGCTCGGCATCGACCGGATCAGCATGGGCATCCAGGTGATCCAGCCCGATCTCTTGCGTGTGCTCAACCGGGCCGAGAACGGGCTCGAGCATCACTCCCGGGCGGTCGAGGCCATCCGCAGCGCGGGCTTCGAGCGCATGAACCTGGACCTGATGTACGGCTTCGCGGGGCAGAGCCTCTACCGCATGCGCTACAAGCTCACGCGGATCTCGCACCAGGCCCACGCGGTGACCTTGGCCCACATCAAGCCGATGGCCGCGCTCGCCAAACAGATGCTCAGCGCGGCAGGCTTTCACGCCAACCCGGGCAAGACCACCTACTCGCGGATCCCCGGTGACATCGGCACCAGCCGCTACCTCGCGCGGCGGGTCCAGACGGGCATCCCTTATCTGGGCCTGGGCCTGGGCGCGCAGACCTTCACCCACACCACCATCGCCTACAACGACGGCGCCGCCGGCAAGTCCCTCAAACCCTATCTGGCGAGCATCGAGGCCGGGCGTCTGCCGATCCAAGATCTCTATGATCTGCCCCGGCGCCAGATGATGGGAAAAATGTGCGCGGTCAGCTTCTACTTCGGCGAGATCCAGAGGGCACCGTTCGTGGCCAAGTTCGGTGTACCCCTCGAGCAGGTGTTCGCCGACGAGATCGGGTTTCTGGAGGCCCAGGGGCTGATGGTGTTGGGCAGGGAGGCCCTGAGCCTGACCCCCGAGGGCGTGGACTTCAAAAACGGGATCATCCCGCTCTTCGCTGCGCCCTCCATCCAGGCCTACCTGATCGAGCGCGACCCCGAGCGCAGCGACGACCTGACCCGCAACCGCAAGTCTGCCTTGCGCGTCGCGGGTTGATGTCGGCTGTCCGGCCCGGCCAGCCCGATTGTCCGGTCAGCTTGGTCCGGGTCGGTTGTTCGGCTCGGTTGTCCGGTCGGGTCAGTCCGGCCCGATTGTCCGGTCAGGGTGGTCCGGCCGGTGCGCCTGCTCAGGCGCGCGCCATCTCGGTCGAGGAGTCGCCGGCGTCGAGGTCCCAGAGGCCCGTGAGCCCGGGGGCGTCGATGTACCGCTGGATCGGTGCCGCGCCATCTTGAACTGGGCAGTCGTAGGTCCAGCCGTTCCACTCGAGGGTGGGCTCGAGAAAGAGCTCGCGCTGGGTCGCCCAGGCGACGCTTTGATCTCGGGGGCCGTCGGAGTCGCTGGGGTCGGCGCTCAGGACAAAGAGACGAACGAATCCGGGGACCCGCAGCCACTCGGGCCCCGGCTGGGCTCCCGAGGGAACCCAGGCCAGCTCGCGGACCGCGTTGGCACCGTGCATGCGACCGCGCCAGGCTTTCCAAGGGTTGGGGAGCCGGTCCCGAAACCCCCGCTTGTGGTCGACCTCTCCCCACTGGGCCTCGAACTCCTCCACGCTGATCTCCTCGGCGTCGGGGTGCTTGGCCATGTAGCCCACACTGACGGGCCGGCGCAGGAGAATGTCTTCGGGGGAGAAGCGGAGGCCACGAGTGTGGACCTGGAGCTGCCGGTGGACCCAGCCGTCTCGGTCGACCTCATAGAGCGTGACCCCAGGAGATCCATCTTCACTGCCCTTGTACATCCTAATGTATCGCATTGTGGTTCTCTTCGGCCCGCAGGCTGGGCACATCCGTGTGCCCTGTGTTGAGGTCGTCGCCAGGGAGACCTCGATGTGTGGCTATTGTGACTCCGGCCCGGCCGCCGCCTCACTCTATTGAGGGTCGGTACTGACCAGTGGTTGGGGAGTCTCGCCTCAGATTCTCAAACTACATCGATGATCCTGAATTTTCAACACATATATCAAAAAAATCCAGTACGGCTGGATCTCGCACCCTGCTCAGGGGCCGATCAATTCCAGAGGGTTCGAATTCATCCGGCGCCATGAACGCATATTCCATTGAACGTCGATTCGCCCTACATACACACCACAGCACAATCTGCGGTGATGTTTTGGCCAGGGGCGACTTCAACTGCGGCGTCCGACCAGTCGAAATATGGAGCACGCTCGGTGCCGGATTCCAATGTCGCTGGAATTACAGGGTGACCCGGCATCCATGACGTCGACTACGCCCGATATCGAACATTGACGCCATTCGAGCCCCCTGTCTCGGTAGATCCATACATATAAAGACGGCCGGCCGAATCACTATTTGTGACTCGACCGGCCGGATTGAAGTGTGGCCTGAAGATCAGCCCAGACACTGCCCGAGGCAGTTGGACTGGCCGCAGAGCAGCAGCGCTTGCGAGACTGGGGTGTTCGCGGCGCAGTCGGACTGGCAGGTGAGCGGGTTGTTGCCGTCGAGGATGCAGTCGTAGGCGCAGGTGCAGGGTACGTCGAACTCGCAGGCCTCGACCTCGGCACAGCACGCATCTTTGACGCAGACGGCACAGGGAACGTCCTGAAGGTCGGGCTCGCAGATATTGCCGCCTGTGTCGCCCGTGGATTCATCGTCGGAGGAGCCGTCGTCGGAGGAGCCGTCGTCGGAGGAGCCGTCGTCGGAGGAACCCTCGTCGTCGGAGGA
>CAYVJQ010000044.1:29955-42946 GCA_964451725.1 uncultured Nannocystaceae bacterium
TCGGAGGAGCCGTCGTCGGAGGAACCCTCGTCGACATCGGTGTCGGCCGAGTTCGTGCCGGTATCGGTGTCGGCGTCGGTGTCGGCCGTCTCTGTGTCACCGATCTCGTCTCCTGCGCTGGAGGTCGAGGTCAGTCCGATGTCCCGGTCGGCACAGGCGGCCCCGAGGACCAGGAAGGAGCACAATACAGAGAGTGAGAGCGTTCGATAGTTCATGGCAGAGTTCTCACCCGCCAGCCTATCACCCTGCGGATGTTCTGGATCTTCGACGCTGACTCCAGCAGCCCGCGGTGAAACCCTTCACGACGCCTCGCTTGGCCCTATCGCCGATGGCCGCGTTGCCGAAACTTGCAGTATGCCCGATACAGCGGCATTCCAGCGCCTCGCCCCCGACGAAAAACCCGGCGCGGGGCGACGCGATGGATTTCATCACGGGCTGCAGCTGGACCGGTGAGTACGGTTTCGACCGAGCATCGGCAGCCCGAGCAACATGAGCAGGCCGAGAAGGCCCGCCCTGCCACTGTCGCCCGCGCTCGAGCAGGAGCAGCCGCTGTCCTCGTCGGCCCCGGGCCCGTCGCCCGTCTCCCCGCCCGTCTCCGACTCTCCCATGTCCTCCGTCGCGCAGTTCAGGACGACCTCGATCGGCTCCGTCTCGATCGCTATTTCGGGGGCCCCGGCCAGGCGGGCGCGCATCTGGACCAGGTGTGGCTCCGCCGAGCCGCCGACGCCGTCGTTGCAGGTCGCATAGATGAGGTCGACGCCCCGGCCTCTCCAGGTCTCGCCTGGGGCCGGCTCGTCGAAGCTGCCGACCGTCGGGCGCCAGCGTTCGCCGTCGACATAGGTCTCGTACATCAGCAGCTCTTCGAAGGGCGCGAGGGCGGGGACGAGCTCGAGCTCGACTCGCACATAGACCACGTCGACCTGCTCTGAACAGCCGACCCCACCGGCGAGGGTGATCGGAGCCGAGCTGGGCTCTGTGGCGGTCAGGACCCCGAGCCCCGCCGGGAACTCGAGCGGCTCACCCGCGACCAGGGTCCGACTCGTCGCTTCGACGCAGCCACTCTCTGGGACCTCGAAACGGTAGCTCTCACCGAGCTCGAGCGCCGCGCCGGGGACGAGGTAGATGTCGGGCCCGAGCGGGACCTGCTCGAGGGCGAGCTCGAGCCCGCTGCCGACCTCGAACAGGCGCGGCAGGTCGTCATCACCCAGAGGCTGGGTGATGGGGTAGGGCCCCCAGAGGACCCCCAGTGCGTTGATCGGCGCGACCGTGCCGTCGGGTCCGGGGACGAGCCCGGGTTGGGAACATCCCGAACACGCGTCGGCGGGTGCTGGGTGTGTGAACAGAGCGAGGGCCGCCAGCAAGGGGACACCGAAGGTGATGAGGCCACGCATGAATTCAGCTTCGCACAACTCACTCGCGCATGGCAGCGCTGGTTCAGGAGACTGCACCGGGTCCGCCGCAGATGCCGCCTCCCCTCAGTCATTGGGTTTTTCTCCGGCCCAAGCACTGCAAGGGAGCATGGGGTTCCGCTGTGCGGAGTTTGGTTCGTTCTGGCGCTTGATCTTGACCTTGAGCCTGACCGGCGGTGGGGATTGTGTGTCGAAGTGCCAGTCGTAGCTCGCCCCGTTTCGACCGACCTCCGGGGGGACCAGGCGGAGCAGGAGGTCACCGGAGGCGGTGCGTTCCCAGGTCAGACCGCCATTCGACGCCCAGGTCCCGGTGTCGTCCGCGGTAGCGATGTTTTCCGGCATTTTAAAGTAGTCGGTGGCCCCATTGATGAGGGTCAAGAGAAACACCTCATCGTCATTTTGGGAGTAGTAGATAGAGAGAGAGTCGATGTCTTGGGACATGCCCGTCTCCAGGTCCCTGTAGACGGGGCCGCCGTTCTCGATGAGCAGGGCGAGTCGGTTCGAGGCATTGCTCCGACAACAGCATCCGTCGGCGAACTTGTACTTGTATTCGATCAATGTTCTTCCTTAGTGATGTCGTGAAGAGTCTACCTGCGGCCTTCTCTCACCGGCGCGCCGGGAACTCGATCATGCTCAATATCGAACGGCGCGGCCCTCTGGATCGCGGACGAACTCCACGACCTCGGGGGCGGTGCTGTCTCGAAAGTAGTCGGGTGTGCCCAGGTGAGCCACGTGGTGGTCGTGGATCAGCGCCATCCGGTCCGCGACCCGAAAGGCGATCTTCATGTCGCCTGTGACCACGACGGAGGTCAGTTTGAGCTCGCTCTGGAGCCTCTCCATCATGTCGCCGATGCGGGTCACGCTCTGGGGGTCGAGGCCGCCGGTCGGGTCGTCGTAGAGGATGATGCGCGGTCGGGTGGCGACGGCCCGGGCGAGGGCGACGCGCTTGCGCATGCCGCCGGAGAGCTCGGCGGGCATGCGCTGGAGGATCTCGGTGCCCAGGCCGACCCACTCGAGGCACTCGACCACGCGCTCGCGGATCTCGGCGTCGCCCATCTTGGTGTGTTCGAGCAGGCCGAAGGCCACGTTCTCGAGCACGCTCTGGGAGTCGAACAGGGCGTTGTTCTGGAACACGTAGGACATGGACTTGCGCATCTCGACGAGCTCGGCCTCGCGCATGTCGGCGATGTCCTGGCCGCGATAGTCGATGTGCCCCTCGAGTGGCTCTTGCAGCCCGCTCATGAGCTTGAGCAGCAGACTCTTGCCGCAGCCCGAGAACCCCAGGATCACGAGCACCTCGCCCTCGTAGACCTCGAGGTCGAGGCCCGTGAAGATGCGCTTGGGCCCGAAGGCCAAGTCGACGCCCGAGACCGAGAGGACGGCGGTGCCCCGGCCTGCGGGGTCGCGGGCGTCACCTCGGGTCTGCGGTCGAGAGGGGAGCTCTGAGCCGAGAGGGGCGCTCACACGGCGATAGTAGCAGATCGGAGGCGCGCTCCGTCGGGCGGGGGAGCGAGAACGGGGAGGCGATAAGCGAGAAGCAAAAGCGAGCAGAGGGGAGTCGGAGCTCAAGGCTCGATCCGCAGCTGAACCAGAGGTCGAGGATCGGGGGCGCTCGAGTCTGGACCACCGGAGCCCGACAGCTCGCTCACTGCGGCCGAGTCGATCGGGCCCGGGTCGACGAGGTCGGTGCCCCGGGGCCGGCTCATCCAGACCTCGGCGACCTCCCGATCGAGGAGGTGGCTGGGGTGGACGTTGCGCAGGGCGTTGAGCATGACTGCGCGCAGGTTGGGGCTGTCGCGGGCGAGCTCGTCGATCAGGGCGCGCATCTTTTGGCGCTTGAGGCCGTCCTGAGACCCGCAGAGGTTGCAGGGCAAGATCGGGTACGCGGCCCGTCGGGCGTGGGCGATGATGTCGATCTCGGCGCACTCGATGAGCGGGCGGATGACCTCGAAGCGACCGTCGTCGGTGGTGTAGCCGGCGGGCATGGCCTCGAGCCTGCCGCCATAAAAGAGGTTCAGGAGCAGGGTCTCGAGCGCGTCGTCGCGGTGGTGGCCGAGGGCGATCTTGTTGCAGCCCAGGCGCTGGGCGGTGTTGTAGAGCACGCCGCGGCGCAACCGGGAGCACACGGCGCAATAGGTCTTGCCCGCGCGGGTCCGGGCGACGACGGTCGAGTAGGTGTCCTCGCGGGTGATCTCGAACCCGACCCCGGTGCGCGCACGGAAGCGCTCGAGCCAGGTTCGCAGCGCGCCGCCGTCGTAGCCGGGCTGGACCTGGTCGAGGTGTACGGCCGTGAGCCGAAAGTCGATGGGGGCCTTGGTGCGGGCCTGGGCGAGCAGATCGAGCAGGGTGTAGCTGTCTTTGCCGCCGGAGATCGCCACCATGATGTGGTCGCCGTCGACGATCAGGGCGTGCTCCCCGATGGTCTTGCCCATGCTCCGTCGCAGGCGCAGGCCGGCCTTGCGCCCGCTCGCGTCGAGGTCCCCGGTCATGGGGGTTCAGGCCTCCGAGGGGGCGGGCCCGGGATCGGGGGCGAGATCGATCTTCGGCCCGGTCTGATAGGCGGCCTTCCACTCGGGGTAGGGCATGCCGTAGACGTGCTCCCGAATCTCGTCGAGCTCGAGCTCGATGCCCGAGTCGGCGGCCGCGCCCCGGTACCACTTGGAGAGGCAGTTGCGGCAGAACCCGGACAGGGTCATGAGGTCGATGTTCTGCACGTCGGTGCGCGCCTGCAGATGGGCGACCAGGCGCCTGAACGCGGCGGCTTCGAGCTTGGTGCGAGTGTCCTCGCTGAGGGTATTGAATTCGGTCGATTGCCCCATCGTCGACGAGCCTACACCGCGAGCGACGAGCTCGCCCGCCTGGCGTGCTTGAAATAGAATGGCGCGAGCTCACCATGACCCGCATGATCCGCGCCCACTATCTCGCCAAGCTCGCCCCGCAGCCGACCGACAAACACCAGCTGTCGGCGGTCGACTTCATCAACCCCAAGACCACGGCCGACAGTCCTGCGCCGGTCTACGAGGGCCCGGGGACCGAGGGGGATCTGGTGGAGGTCCGGGTCGGCGGTGGGGTTGCGCGGCCCTGGGATCCGGCGCATCCGATCACCGCTTTGGCCGACAGCGCCCTGGCCCAGATGTACGCGATCGCGGCCGACCACCACATGGATCCGATCTTCGGTCCCGAGGTCCACGCCGAGGTCGAGGCGATCCTCGCCGACCCTGGCTTCGACGCGCCCGAGCTGCGCGACCTGCGTTCGCAGGCCTTCCTGACCATCGACAACCGGGACAGCCGGGACCTCGACCAGGCGATGTTCATCGCTCGGGACGAGGGGGGATTTCGGGTCCGCTATGCGCTCGCCGACGCCTCCTATTACATGCGCCCGGGCTCGGCCTTGTTTCACGCCGCCCTGAGCCGCGGCGTGACCTACTACTTCCCGGGGTTTTGTGTGCCCATGCTGCCTCGGCCCCTGAGCGAGGACCTGGTCAGTCTCAACCCGGAGGTCGACCGCCGGGCGCTGATCTTCGACATGGTCCTCGATGCCAGCGGGGAGGTCCTGCGCACCGAGGTCTACCGCGCCCTGATCCGCAGCCGGGCGAAGCTCTCCTACCCGGGTGTCCAGGCGCTCCACGATCACTGGGACGCGGGAGCTTCGCAGACCCACGCCCTGGATGGCCACGACTACACCGAGACCCTGACCCTGCTGCGCACGGTCGGAGAGCTGCGCATGAACCTGGCCTTCGAGCGGGACGTGGTTCGCTACCGCCGGCGCGAGCTCCTGGTCCACGCGGGGCCGGAGGGGACGGCCTTCACATTGGTGGAGGCCGACCGCAACGACGTCGAGCGTTGGAATGAGCAGATCTCGCTGCTGTGCAATGCCCAGGGGGCGCAGATGCTGGTCGACGCCGGGTCTCAGCCCAATTTGCAGGCCATCTTTCGGGTTCACGAGCCGCCCCATCATCGGCGCGTGAAGGCCCTGGCCCGGGGGATACGCAACCTCATCGCGGCCCGGGACCTCGACCCTGAGTTGTGGTCTTGGCGGCGAGAGCAGGGCGAGAGCCTGGCCCAGTTTCTCGATCGCCTGCCCCGGGAGGGAGACCAGGGGCGCCGCGCCAAGGCCATCCAGCGCCTGGCTCTGGTGATCAACAACCGCTCCGAGTTCTCGGAGCGGGCGGGGGCCCACCACGGGGTCGGGGCCGATGCCTACGCCCGCTTCAGCTCCCCCATGCGCGAACTCGTCGGGGTCTTCACCCACAAAGAGGCGGTCGAGCTGCTCACCGGCCAGGCCGGCGCCCCAGCCGGGCCGCACGACGAGGCCCTCCAAACCCAGATCATCGAGCTCGCCAACCGATCCAAGCGCCGCCAGTCACGGGTCACGAAGGAGGCCAACAAAGTTGCGATCACGGCCGTGCTCGAGCCCCTGCTCGGTCGGCCGCTCGCCGACCGCCCCGACTTCGAAGGCACACTCATGGGTGTGTCGCCGACCCAGGCCTACGTCCAGCTCGACGCGGTGCCGATCGAGCTCAAGGTCTACTTCTCCGACCTCGACGATCACGGTGGACGCCCCAAACCGACCGACGACGAGGTCGGCCTCGAGCTGCCAGGGGGCGAGCGCCTGGTCTTGGGTGACGCCGTGTACCTGAGCCTCTTGGATCGGCGAAGGGGTCGCTTTGTGCTTCGGGTGCGCCCGCGCTGAGCCGAACTGAGTTCGGCCCAGCTGCCAGTGGGGACGAGCTCGGGTCAGCGCGGCGAAGCGCCATCGTATACAACCGCGGTCATGGCCCGCGTGCTCATCCCCGTGCCCAATCGAGACTTCGAGCCGACCGAGGCCGCCATCCCCTGGCGCCACCTTCGTTCGGCCGGAATCGAGGTCGTGTTTGCGAGCGCCGACGGCCAGCCCGGGGTCTGCGATCCGCTCGCGCTCGAGGGGGTCGTGTTTGGACAGATAGGCGCCAAGCCGGCCGCGGCTGCGGCCTACGCCGAGATGATTCGAGACGCCGCGTTTCGGGCTCCGATCACCTTCGAGGACATCGACGTCGCTGAGTTCGATGCTGTGCACCTCCCCGGGGGCCACGCCGCGGGCATGGTGCCCTACCTCGAGTCGGAGCCGCTGCAGTCGCGGATGGTCGACTTCTTCGCCCAGGACAAGATCGTCGCGGGTATCTGTCATGGACCGATCGTGCTCGCCCGGGCCATCGATCCGGGCACGGGTCGCTCCGTGGTTCACGGGCGCCGACTGACCGCGCTCACCAAGGTCTTGGAGCGGACTGGGTACTGGCTGACCATGTGGACCTTGGGTCGGCAATTCCGGACTTATCCGGAGTATGTGCAAGACGAGATGCTCGGCGCGATCGGTGAGGCCGGGAGCTTCGAGCGTGGGCCGCTGCTGGCCTCGTATGCGCGGCCGTTTACGGTTCGGGATGGGAATCTGCTCACGGCGCGGTGGCCTGGGGATGCGGATCGACTCGGGACGGAGCTGGCGGCGTTGGTCCTCGAGCGTGCTGGGTAGGAGGTGCCCAGACGAAGGGGGAGGGAGTCAGACCACTCCTCTTGGTCGATGATGGACTGTCGAGTATTTCAATGAGGCCGCCCCCAAACGGGGCGGAAGGGAGTCGGTATCTGTTGGAGATTGCCGAGGCCTTCGAGCTTCAATGAGGCCGCCCCCAAACGGGGGCGAAAGGAGGGCCAGTGGAGTGTCTTGGACCATTGCCGCATCGGTAGATTCATCGATGCGGTCTCCGCGACTGGGGATCGGATTTTCGGACGTCGACCATATTGTCGATTCGGGTCACCCTGGACACGGTAGTCATCGAGATCGAGCGCCGCGAGTACATTCGGGGGGCTCGACCTGCGAAGGCCGGCCGCGCATCGTGGCGACTCGAGTTTGGGGTTCGTGGATAGCCCGACCCATAAGGGGACGACCCCGGGCAGGAAGCGCTCGAATCTGGACGATATCCAAACCCGGGTTTCAACATGGGCCGCCAGACTCGGGGTCGGGTACAGCGTTCAGGTTTCAATAGGACGACGACCCCTGGTACAACCACGATTGTGAAAAAGTGCAGAGCGCTGTGGGCCATCCTGTTTCTCGGTGGCGTAGCAATGCCGAACACCGCAGGGGCGGTCGATCTCAGGCCGGTCTTGGAGCAGGCCCTGCTCGCCGGCAACGTCGGCGTCATCGACCCGCATATCGACTCCCACGCCCAGTTCACGCTGCTCGAGATGTTCAAGACCGGCGGTGAGACCGGGGGTGAGGCGGCCCTGATCCTCGCAGCCGTGAAGACCCAGCGCCTGGGCGGAATCTACATCCAGGACCAGGGGGTGCCGGCCCTGCGCGCCAAGGCCATGGGCACGGTCTGGTGGGAGCTGATCCCCAAACACCTGGACGCGGTGGTCTTGCCCGCGCCGCCCTCGGAGCCCAACGGCAAGCCGATCTTGGTGATGCGCAAGTCTACGGTCGGCGACGCGGCCAAGCGCAAGGCCGGGCTGCGCGACGCGTTCTCGGCCTTCATGCTCGCCGAGGCGGGGCTGATCGCGGCCGACAACTGTGGCAGCGGGACGGCGGTCTCGCAGTTCGCCGGTCCAGAGCGCTGCCTGGTGGACATGGGCTTGCCGACGGGGCTGCCGGCGCCGAAGACCTTGGTCCAAAACGGGGCCCAGGTCTGGCCCAGGCTGCACTCCGACTTTGGGAACAAGCCGATCTGCGCCCGCCTGTTTCAGGACTATCAGACCTGCCTCGCGTACATCGGCGTCAAGGTCAAACCCAACGTCAAGCGCAATTTTTTGCCCGAGCCCAAGGCCGCTAGCGAGTGGTCGAACAAGCAGACCGTGCACACCGGCTCGCTGAGCTTGGCGCAACTGCACACCATCGTCGAGCCCGCGCCCTTGCTGGACAGCGAGATCCCGCAAGGCGAGACTCAGCGTCTCAACCTCGGCAAGTTTCTCGGTCCCATGAACGAGGCCTTCCGGGTCGCCGGCCTCGACACGGTGGAGTCGCGGGCCCACTTTTTGGCCCACTACGCGGGCGAGCTCGGCGGAGCACCCTCCTTCTTTCATCTCGAGGAGCAGCTGGCCCCGAAGGGCAAACACCGCTGCGCGGTCCCAGACACGTTCATCGGCCGTGGCCCGCTCCAGCCGACCTGCCGCAAGGTCTATCTGCTGACCCTGGTGTACGCGGAGTTCATGGCACGGGAGCGCCTGGCCGAGGCCGACACACGCCTGGTCGCGGCCAAACTCGAGGCCGACAAAGCTGTCCAGAACGGGACCTTCGACGTCTCGACCTCCACCAAACTCTGGACCGAGGTCGAGCAGATCCTTCAGCTGCTCGAGGATGGGAAGCGGCTCTATCTGATGGCCGACGCGGTGGCCGCGAACCCGCGCTTGGCCTCGGAGTTCGAACACGGCGTGTTGTTCTCCGCGGTCTACTGGCACGCGGCGACCTGCGGCAAGAACCTCGCGGCGCTCGCCGGTCGCAAGGGGAACACGACCGAGGACAACTTCATCGGTGCGGCTTTCGGCTCGGTCTGCGTTTCGGGAGGCGCCGCGACCGACAGCTCCAAGGGGCGAGCCAGGGTCAAGTCGCGGGTCTACAACTGTGGCGTCCGGACGATGCAGGGCAAAGCCTGCGCGGGCGCCTCGAGCCCCGCATCCCTGGGCGCGGGCGCCCCCTCAGCGGGGAAGGGCCGGGCCAAGACGGTTCCCCGGGCGAAGCAAGCCCCGCGGACCAAGGCCAAAGCCAAGACCCGGGCCAAGACCAAGACCCGCAAGTCGAGCAAGCGCGCCAAACCGACGCGCCGCTAGCACGGTCGACCACGGCCTCGACCTGACTCGTCTCCAGGGCTCGTCTCTGGCGCGCCTAGGGGACGAGCTTTCAAACCAATCGCCGCGTCAACGGGTGACGCTGGGTGGGGCCTTGGTGACCAGGCGATCGATGTACCAGGCGCAGAAGCGCCTGAGCTCGTCGGGGGGAAGCTTGAAGCTCGCGGCCCGGGAGTCGGGGACATAGCGGTCGATGCGGCGCCTGGAGAAGCGTTTGGGACCGACCAGGTAGGCCGTGTAGAAGTCGATCTTGGCGTTGAACTTTTCGTCGAGAGGCGTGAACTCGTCGCGCGAGGAGACGTAGGTGGGCGGCTGGACCCCGGCGGCCTCGAACATGACCTCGAGGGCCCGGCAGGTCTGGGGGGGCTCCGCGGTGACGAGGTGGTAGACGCCGGCGTCGGCTTCGGCCAGGGCCAGGGCGACCGCGTCGGCCGCGACGATGTCGACCGGGATCAGGTTCAAGGTCGCCTCGGGATCGGCGACCATGCGCAACTCGAGCCGTCCGCCGACCTGGGTCTTGGTCCGGGCGATGAGCCGACGAAAGCGGTAGATGCTGCGCAAAAAGCCATAGAGCCCGTTGAAGTTGAGGGCCGTCAGGTGCTCGGAGTGACCGATGACGATGCTGGGCCGAAGGACTCGAACTCGGGGCAAGGCGGCAGCGCGGGCGACGGCCTCGGCCATGACCTTGCTGCGCTCATAGTGGTTGTTGGTGCCGAGGGACTCGAGAGACTCGACCGGGGCCTCGAGGATGAGGCCGGAGCGGGTCCCGGCGACGTAGGACGTGCTGACCGTGTTGAGGGTGTGAATCTGCGCGGCCTCGGCGAGGTCGACGATGGTCTTGGTCCCGTCGACGTTGGTCGCGAAGATCTGCTGGGCGTAACGGTCGAGGTACTGGAGCGAGGCCGCGCAGTGCCACATTTGAGCGCCGGCCCACTCTGGGCGCGCAGTGACGCCACACAAGGGCTGGCCGAGGTCGGCCGGGACGCCCTCACAGCGCCGAGCGATCTCCTTGTCGAGGCTGTCGCCGAGGCCGTAGAGGCGCGCGACGTGTTCGATGGTCTTGCGCAGGCGCAGCTCGGCGCCCGCCATCCCCGGGCGGACCAAGCCCACGATGCGGGCGTCGGTGTTGCGCAGAAGCTCGAGAATAATCGCAGAACCGACGAATCCGGTGCCACCGGTGATGATGTGGATCGGGTGCATGCAGGCACGCCAGGGGGGAGGGGAGAATACGGACGTTGTTCCTGAGCACAACCTCTAGATCGGGCGGAGGGTGGGGAGCGGTCTCGCGCCCAATCGCGCCAGGCGAGCCCACTCGGTATTCGTGCGTCCACGAACAACACACGTCTGTCGGTATGGAACGCGCCGGCGAGAGCCGCCCTGAAGTCGTCGAAAGAGGGGCTGGGGCCGTCGTTGCTACGGTACTGGAGCCCTGGACCGCAGCAACGAGAAACTGCGCAGACCGCTCACTCTGGGTTGTCCCTTTGGACAACTGTGATTCGAGAATAGGGCTTGGGCTAAACTCGGGGCTTCAAATATGTCGATTTACTGATCGCCTGAAGCGGGGTGCTGGGGCGCTGGGCAGACCTGCGCAGGCTGCCCACAAAGCGATGGATTCAGAGCTTTTGGACCCAGGCGCCGAGGGTGCTGCGGGGAACTTGGAGCACCCGGGCTGCCTTTCGAATGCTGCCCTCTTCGGCGATGACCGTTTGGAGGAGGGCCGCGTTCATGCTGGCGTAGGTGCCCCGCGGCACGGAGATGGCCTGGCCGGGGCAGGCCAGGGGGGCTCGGTCGGCATTGGGGATCAGCTCGGCGGCGGAGATCGGTCCATCGGCGAGCGCGGCCGAGCGGAACACGGCGTTGCGGAGCTCGCGGACGTTTCCGGGCCAGGCGTGGGTGAGGGCGGCGCTGGCCGCTTCATGCGAGAGCACGACCTCACGCTCGAGCTCGGCAGCGGCGAGGTCGACGAAGTGCTCCAAGAGCGCAGGGATGTCTCGAGGACGGCGACGCAGCGGCGGAAGCTCGAGCTCGACCACGCTGAGGCGGTGGTAGAGGTCCTCCCGAAAGCGGCCGGCGCAGACCATCTCGCGCAGATCTCGATGGGTCGCGGCGACCACCCGACAGCGGATCTCGAGTTCGCGCTCGGAGCCGACGGGCGAGACCAAGCGGGTCTCCAGGACACGCAGGAGCTTGGCCTGAGCCGAGGCCGGGAGCTCGCCGATCTCGTCGAGGAACACGGTGCCCCGGCCGGCGCGGACGAAGGCTCCCTCGTGGTCCCGGTGGGCGCCGGTGAACGCCCCGCGGCGGTGTCCAAAGAGCTCGGACTCGAACAGGGCGTCTGGGATCGCGCCACAGTTGAGAGCCACAAAGGGGGCCTCGGCGTGTGCACCGAACTCGTGCAGGGTCCGGGCCGCGAGTTCTTTGCCCGTGCCGGTCTCGCCCAGGACGACCACGGGCAGGGTGACGCCGGCGAGTTTGAGCAGCTTGCGATCGAGGGACCGCATGACGCCGCTGCGACCGATGAGCCGCCGGGCTGGGGCGGGCTGTCCAGGATCGCCGACGGCCCGGTGGGCCCTGGCCTCGGGCTCACGCGGGGGATGCAGGCGGGCCACGGACAGGCGGACCCGCCCGATCTGGATGCGCATGCCCGGCTCGAGCTGGGCGTGGGAGACGGAGACGCCGTCGATCAGGGTGCCGTTGGTGGAGTCGAGGTCACGGACCTCGTAGCCCTTGGTCTCGGAGAACTGGATCTGGGCGTGGGCGCAGCTGACAAAAGGATCGACGATGCACAGGTCGGCGCTGGCCGCTGAGCCGATGGTCAGGGGTCGGCAGTGGGGCAGGGAGTGACGGCGGCCGTCCTCGAACTCGAGCGCCAGTCGGAGCGCGGTATCGGGGAAGGTGGGTGTAGGGAGGCGCGCTGTGTCGGGGCTGGGGTGCATGCCCAGGTGTCGGCGCGGCCGGCCGCGGCTTGCAGCTCGGGCGATATTTTTTGTGGGGGCGGAAAATTGGCAGTGGGGAGCCCGCGCTCAGGGCCCCTGCCCGATCCACTCGGCGCCGCTCGAGTCGACCTCGCGCTTCCAGATCGGGACCTCGCGCTTGAGCTCCTCGATGACCTCGCGACAGGCCGCAAAGGCCTCGGCTCGGTGGGCCGCGCTGGCGGCGATGACCACCGCGCTCTCGCCGATCTCGAGCCGTCCGACGCGGTGGGCGAGGGCGACCTTGGTCCCGGGGATCCGCGCTTCGACGGCCTGGGCGATCTCATCCATCTTGGCTACGGCCATGGGCGCGTAGGCCTCGTACTCGAGGTGGGTGACCTGCCTGCCCCGACTGTGCTCGCGGATGTTGCCGGTAAAGGTGGCGATGCCCCCGGCGTCTCGGTGCTCGACCGCCGCGATCACGGCGTCGAGAGAGAGGCTGCACGCGGTGAGCCGGGAGTGGGTGCCGCGGGTGTCTTCGGGATCGGGATCGGGGTGGCCGGGTTCTGGGCCATCGTGTCCACCGCTGACGGGCGGAATCAGCGCCAATTCCTGGCCGGGACTCACGAGATCGTCGTCTTGAACGAAGGTCTGGTCGATGGCGACCCGGCAGTGGGCCAGCTGAGCCTGGGCCTCCGGGTGAGCCGCAGCGATCTGTGCTCGCAGTCGGGCCACGCTCAGGGGCCTGCTGAAGTCGACCTCGAGCTCGATCTGCTGCGCTCCGATGCGCTGGCGCAGGCCGGCGAACAACAGCACGGTCAGGGTTTGGGTCATGTCCTGGCTCGGGGTCTAGGGAAG
>CAYVJQ010000044.1:43046-50876 GCA_964451725.1 uncultured Nannocystaceae bacterium
CGCCCGACGCCGCAGACTGACGCTACCACCGTGGGCGAGACCTCGGGGCAGAAGCGTGGCGACAAGGCAAATTCAAGATGATCGTTCGAGTCCTCCCCAGTCGATCCGCGAAATTCGATCGTCCTGGACGCGGCTCTTATCCTGCGCCGGTCGGCCCTCGGGCCCGCGCCCCTCGGGCCCGCGCTCGTCGGGTCCCGATCCCGCACGAGAGCCTCAGTCTTGAACGGAGCCAGCTTGCACCTCATCCCTTCGGTTTCGCCCGCAGCCCTGGCCACCCGCGGCCTGCGTGAGTCCATGTCGAGCTCCCCTGCAGCAGAGCGCAAGCTTCGCGCCGGCCTGAGTTTGGTCTCGGGCGATGAAGAGCACTCCTTCGACGACTTCGCGGGCGAGCTCGATCCGCACTTGGAGAGGGATCCAGAGTACGCGCGCGCCGACCGGGAGGCGGCCGCAGACACCCTCGACACGCGTTACCCCGAGATCGCAGCCAGCGACCAGGAGGCCCTGCGCACCGAGCTCGAGGCGCGCATGGGCGCCTACCTCCGCAAGGGGCGTCCGCGCGTGGTCATCACCGACAACCTTCGGACCATGCTCTCGGTCAAGCGCGGCCAGGGTGTCTACACCTTTCGTCTGCACCACATGTTCGTCGACGCGCCGCCGCGGGTGTTGCGGGCGGTGGCGAACTACGCCGAGAGCCAAGACCGGGTCGCCTCGGAGCACCTCCGGACCTTCATCGATGCCAACGAGGACGCGATCCGCCGGCGCAGCCGAACGCGGCCGATCCCCGTGGACGTCGCGGGCCGCACCCACAACCTCCAGGCGATCTTCGATCAGCTCAACGCCCACTACTTCGGTGGGGCGATCCAAGCTCGGATCACCTGGGGGCCCCGAACCAAGCGCAAGACGGGCCGAGTCTCGATCAAGCTCGGCAGCTATACGGTCGAGGACGAGCTGATCCGGATCCACCCGGTGATGGACGCCCAGGATGTGCCCGAGTACTTCGTGGCCTGGGTCGTCTATCACGAGATGCTCCACGAGATTCACGACATGCCCCTGGTCGACGGTCGGCGCATCTACCACACGCGGGCGTTTCGGAACTCCGAGGCGAAGTTCGAGCAGTACCCCGAGGCGGTGCTGTGGGAGCGGACCAACCTCCACAAGCTGCTCAACCGCTGAGCGCCTCTATTAGAATGGTTCGATAGAATGGGTCGGTTTTCAGGGCGGGCTCCAGCGCCGCGTACCGGCACCGAGGCGCTCGCTCTGCTGGCCGCCCTGGGTGCCTCGCCCCCCCTGATCCGCCACCACGAGCTCGTGCTCGAAGCCGCGATCGCGCTCACCGATGGCCTCGCCAGGCGGCTGGGCGCGCGCTTCGACGCCGCCGAGGTTCAGATTGGAGCCGCCCTCCACGATGTCGGCAAGCTGCTCGCGCCCCGAGAGCTGGGCGAGCCGGGGAGCTCGCACGAACAGCTCGGCCGGAGCCTGCTGATCGAGCGCGGAGTCCCGGAGCACCTGGCCCGCTTTTGCGTGACCCACGGGGCCTGGCGTGGCCCGACCCCTCACACCTCGCTCGGCCCCTCCGCGGAGGGCCGGGTCGCCGAAACTCGCAGTACGCTGGCGCTCGAGGATCTCTTGGTCGCCCTGGCCGACAAGCTCTGGAAGGGCCGGCGGGTCGAGGTGCTGGAGGATGCGGTCCTGACCCGGCTCGCGTATCAGGTCGACCAGGCCCGCTGGCGCGTGTTCGAGATCAGCGATGGGATCTACGCGGAGATCGCCGCGGGCGGCCCGGAGCGACTGGCACGCTCGTGGGTCGGGCTCGGCGAGCGCGACTGAAGGCCGAGCTTCGAGGTGGCGCAAGTGAGCCTTCACATCGGCTCTGTGTCGGCCCACCGGAGCCCACGCCATCTTCCATGTACTCCGCGAGCGCGGGTTCACAGCGGGCCTCGTCCAGCGGCCGGTCGTCCGCCCAGGTGGGTGCTTCAATCTGAGTTCCTGTCGAGGGCGAGGTCCCGAAACGCCCGTCTGTCGGTCTGCGGGGTTCAAGGTCGGTGTTCCGAGGGTGTTCAGCACCGCTGGCGGGGCGCTCACGAGCCGGGTCTGGCGCTGTGAATTCGGGTTCGCGCGCGGGCCTGTGCGCGGGCGAATCTTGCTTTGCCCGTCCAGACACCTCGATGTGGCGACTCTGGACGCGGTGAGTCTGGCCGGCCTCTCGGCGCCGGCATAGACTCGCGCGATGGCCAAGATCTCGCGCAAGGAAGCCCTCGACTATCACGTTCAAGGACGGCCCGGAAAGATCGAGGTGGTCCCCACCAAGGCGCTCACCAGCCAGCGGGATCTGTCGCTGGCCTACTCGCCCGGGGTCGCGGAGCCCTGCCTGGAGATCGCCAAGGACCCGAGCGCGGTCAACCTCTACACGGCTCGGGGCAACCTCGTGGCGGTGATCACCGACGGCACGGCGGTGCTCGGCCTGGGCAACATCGGGGCCCTGGCCTCGAAGCCGGTGATGGAGGGCAAGGGGGTCTTGTTCAAGAAGTTCGCCGATATCGACGTCTTCGATCTCGAGCTCGACGTCTCGAATCCGGACGCCTTCATCGAGTGTGTGGCCGCTCTGGAGCCGACCTTCGGGGGCATCAACCTCGAGGACATCAAATCTCCCGAGTGTTTCTACATCGAGGCTGCGCTCAAAAAGCGCATGAAGATCCCCGTGTTTCACGACGACCAGCACGGGACCGCGATCATCTCCGGGGCCGCGCTGCTCAACGCCGCAGCCCTGACCGGGCGCGAGCTCGGCGACATCAAGGTAGTGGTCAGCGGAGCCGGTGCGTCGGCCGTGTCCTGCTCTCGCTTCTACATCTCCCTCGGGGTCAAACCCGAGAACCTCTTGATGTGTGACTCGCGAGGCGTGATCCACAGCGGCCGGGAGGACCTCAACGAGGTCAAGAAGGCCTTTGTCCGCGAGACCGACAAGCGGACCTTGACCGAGGCCCTCGAGGGCGCCGACATGTTCTTGGGTCTGTCGGTGGGCGGCCTGGTCAAGGCCTCCATGATCGAGAAGATGAACCCCGACCCGATCATCTTCGCGCTCGCCAACCCGGAGCCGGAGATCGCCTACGAGGTCGCCGTGGCGGCCCGCCCCGACGCGATCGTGGCCACCGGGCGCAGCGACTTCGACAACCAGGTCAACAACGTGCTCGGCTTCCCGGGCATCTTTCGTGGGGCCCTCGACGTCCGGGCGACGACCATCAACGAGGCAATGAAGGTCGCGGCTGCCCGGGCGCTGGCCGAGCTGGCTCGCAAGGACGTACCCGAGGTGGTCGCCCAGGCCTACGGCACCGATTTCACCTTTGGGCGCAACTACATCATCCCCAAGCCCTTCGATCCGCGTGTGCTCCAGTGGGTCGCGCCGGCTGTGGCCAAGGCGGCGGTCGAGACCGGGGTCGCCCAGATCCCCTTCGACGAGACGGCCTACCGGGAGCACATTCGTGGGCTCTTGGGCGGGTCGACGGCGGTCTTGCGTCGCTTCGTACGGCGGGCGAAGCAAGATCCAAAGCGTCTGGTGTTTACCGAGGGGGAGGACCCGCGGATCCTCGAGGCTTGCCGGATCATGATCGACGAGAAGATCTGTCGGCCGATCTTGCTGGGAAATGTCGAGGGCATCCGCGAGCTCGCGCGTCGCCACGACATCGCCCTCGAGGAGGACGGCTACGAGATCGTGAACCCGCGGGAAGACCCGCGCCTGGAGGCCTACACCGAGCAGCTCTACAGCAGCCGCTACCGAAAGGGGGTCGACGCGAAGTTGGCCCGCACGCTCATGCGCCGCGCCAACTACTTCGGCGCCATGATGGTCGAGCGGGGAGACGCCGACGGCCTGGTCTCGGGGGTCAGCTACCCCTACGCCGAGACCATCCGCCCGGCCCTGCAGATCATCGGTCTGGCCCCGGGCGTGCGCCGGGTCGCCGGCATGTACCTCATGCTGCACAAGCGTGGGCTCCTGTTCTTCGGTGATACGACCGTCAACCTCGACACCGACCCGGAGTTGCTCGCCGACGTGGCCGAGATGGTTGCCGACAGCGCCCAGAACTCCTTCGACACCACGCCGCGCGTGGCCATGCTCGGCTACTCGAACTTCGGGTCGGCCCGGGGCGAGACCTCGGACAAGGTCTCGGAGGCGGTGCGCCTGCTCAGCGCGCGCCGCCCCGATCTTCAGGTCGAAGGCGAGATGCAGGCCAACGTCGCGCTCGACTACAACCTCCAGAAGCTCAACCACCCCTTCACCCGCCTCGATGGCCCGGCCAACGTGCTGATCTTCCCGAACCTCGAGGCCGGCAACGTCGCCTACAAGCTCCTGCGTGAGCTCGGGAACGTCCCGGCGGTCGGGCCGGTGCTGCTGGGGATGGCCAAGCCCATCTCCGTGCTCGAGCGAGACTGCTCGGTGGACGCGATCGTGCACATGGCTGCGCTCACAGGCGTGCAGGCGAGCACGGCCGCGAAGCGCGACTGAGGTCTGGCCGACCGCGGTTCCGCGTCTACTGCGGTTCCGCGGCTACTGCGGTTCCGAGCCGGGGAAGGTCTTGAAGAAGCGCTCGCGCGCGTCTCCGGCTCCACACAGGAACAGGGTATCGTCGGCCTCGAGCAGCCCGAAGCCACGCAGGTCGGTGATCCTGCGTCCGGCCCGTTCGACGACCACCACGGTGGAGCCCGTGCGCTCGGTGATGCGCGCTTGGGAGAAGCCCTGACCCGCGAGTGGGGCGGCCTGAGCCTCGAATACGCGGATGTTGGGCTCGACGGTCACGAATTGCTCACCGAAGAGCTTGTGGCCCAAGAGCTGCGCGGTGACCTGGGAGATAGACATGGCGAAGTCGGCTCCCGCCCGGTGGACTCGGGGGATGTTCTCGACCCGGTCGACCGCCGCGATGATCGGCACATTGGGTGCCAGGTCGCGGATGATGGTGGTCGCAAACAAGGTGGTGCTGTCCGTCGACAGCGCCAAGATCACCGCTCGGGCGGCGCTCAGTGAAGCCACATCCAAGACCTTGGGATCGAGGACGTCGCCGCACACGTCCAGGCGCGGGTCGGGTTCGCGGGCGAGCACCTGGACCCGCTCCTCGACACCCTCGAGCATCTCGACCAGTTTTTGTCCGACCTCGCCATAGCCGACGACGAGCAGGGGACCGCTCTGCTCGAGGGTCGCCGCTCGCTCGCCGAGTGAGGCCATGGCCTCGGGGGTGCCGAGCGCGAGGACGATGGCCCCGGCCTCGAACCTGGCATCTGGACTCGGCTGGTCGATGAACTCGCCGCCGACCCACTGGCCGACGATGACCGCCCCGGTCTCGGCGTGCAGATCCGGGTCGGCGAGCGGCCGACCGATCAAGCTCGACTCGGGACGAACGCGGAGCTCGATGACCGCCATGCAGTCGCCGAGCATCTGCATGCCCGAGATCCGCGGGGCGATGTGGTCACTGACCTTGGCTGCGAGCGCGGCGGCCAGGGAGTGCATGGGGCTGTACACCGCGTCCGCACCCGAGAGCATAATCGGCCGGCGGTGCATGGGGGTGTCGACCAACGCGTAGATCGAGCCCTCGTAGCCGAGCTGTCGGACGATGGCGATGACCGCTGCGTTGTCGTGGTCCTCGCCGTTGGCGATCACCGCGCGGCAGCGCTCGATGCCATCGAGATCGAGCTGCCCTTCCTCCAAGTTGATGTAGACCACCTCGTGCCCGTGGTCTCGGAGCCAGCGTGCGCGCGACTCGTTCTCTTCCAAGATGACCGTGGGGATCTTTTGCCGGGCCAGGTCCGTGACCAGCGAGGACACAGCTGGTCCCCAGCGGTAGATCAACACGAACTCGTGGAGGTCCGGGAGGACCTGGGGCAGGCGGGCCTCGAAGCGGCTCTCGAACCACGGGATCAGCACCAGGGGCACGACCGAGAGGGTGACCATGAGCCCGAAAAACTGGACCCCAGCGACGAACACGACCATGAGCGGGTGCTCCCAGTGGGAGTCGTGTCCGTAGCCCGTGGTCGTGAGGGTCTCTGCAGCCCACTCGACACTCGACCAAAAACTTCGCTCTTGGCCCTCGAGGTGGCGCATGCCGAGCATGTAGATGGAGGCCGCCGCGAGCAGGGTGAGCAGCAGAAATCCAAGCAGGAGGAGCAGGCGGTTGTAGGGGCGGCGCATGGGTGGATCGGGGCGCACAGCTTTTCCCGCTTTGAGGTCGATGTCCACCTTCGCCAGCCGCGTCTGGCCGCGTTTGGAGGCGGACGCTGAAAGTGGGTGGGGGACCGAGCGTTGGGGGGGTCCATGCCTGTTCGTCGATGGCGAAATTCGGAGTCCGTCTGTCACAGCGGCGTTTCAGCGCCTCGCCCTCGACGGACGAAGCGGCGCGAGGGAACGCGATGGAGTCTCGGCCTGGTGTTCGGTCTTGTGTCTGTTCTGGGCCCTCGCCTCGCCTCGGCTGCCGGGCCCGAGCCCGCGGTCGAGCGGGGAGACCCGGCGGTCGTGGAGATCGTGGTCCCCGACTTCCGTGACGACTGGCTGTTCCCGCACCTCGACAACCCGCGGGTGCAGGCCTTCTTTCGGGGTCGGGGCGCGGCGCATTCGCTCTTCGACCAGCCTCGTCGGAGCGAGCGCCGGCCCCTGGTCCGGGCGGGGTTGATCCGGGTGCGTGGGGTCGAGGACCGGAGTCAGCGTCGTGCGGCCCGGCGTCTGGCCCGAGCCTTGGTGGCCGACGTCCGCCCCGCACTCGAGGCTTGCTACCGCGATGTCATCGACCGCCAGGTGAGCGCGGGAGGGCTCGACCCCGGGACCGAGACGACCCAGCTCGAACTGGAGCTCGAGCTGCGCGCCGACGAATCTGGTTCGGTCGGCCTGTCGGCTGGTGTGCTGGGTGACATGTTCGGCAATGCGTGCGTGGTCGGCGTGCTCGAGTTTGCCGAGCAGTTTGCCGACCCGGGGAACCTGGCGTGGACCCAGGGACTGGCCGGGCTGGATGGCGTCGAACTCGAGATCCCCCTGTGGTTTTGGCTACAGACCAGCTGAGCGTGGATGGAGATCTCTGGCCCGGGCTCGGCGCACGGTGCCGAACATCGTCGTCAGCGCGGGGATCTAAGGAGTCTCGGTTTTTAACGGGGGCTGGAGGTACAAAAGTTGGGTCGGCTCATGGCCGGATTGAGGAGCGCTATCAATGAGGACGAGCAACGTCCATACAGCGCCCCTGGCAGCAATATATACGCCAGGGTAATGATAGTCGTTATCAGTTGAGGCGCGTTCAAAATGCGCCGAATTCGGGCCGACCCCGCGATTGTTGCGCGAAGGGGAGGACAGGTGATACGGCGGGTGCATGAAGAGTCTTCTCGATCTGTTCCGAGCGCCGGCCTTGGCGTTGGGGGTTGGCCTGATCATCGCGGCGACCGGCTGCGACGACGGGTCCGACACCGACACCGACACCGACGGCGACACGGGTACCGAGTCGGACACGACGGCCGACACCGGGGACACGGGCGAGATCTCGCACGCCTCGGACATCCAGCCGCTGTGGGATGCCAACTGTGTGACCGCCTGCCACGAGCCTGGTGCCCCCGCAGGCGGGCTCCTCGATCTGAGCACCGATGGCTACGCGGCCATGGTCGGCGTCACCTCGGGTCAAGCCGCGACCTTCAAGATCGTCGAGCCCAACGACGCCGCGGCCAGCTACCTCGTCGGCAAGCTCAAGGGCACACACATGGACTTCGAGGGTGGCTTCGGCGGGCAGATGCCGGCCGGGAAAGATCCGCTCTCCGACGCGGACATGACCCTCATCAGCAATTGGATCGACAGCGGGGCCAATCCCTAGCAGCCCG
>CAYVJQ010000045.1:0-44390 GCA_964451725.1 uncultured Nannocystaceae bacterium
TCGACCTCGACGGTGAGGGGCTCCCGGGCATCGTCACCGAGCAGGCCGGCACCTGCCCCCTCCCCGAGTGGGGCAACACTGCGCAACAGGTGAACGCTATTCGAGTTCCGAAGGGCACGCGCGTATATGAAGGCGCAGCTGCACCTCAAGTCGGAACAACAGGAACCCGGCCAAAACTTCAGGGCGGCGGCAATCAAGTATACATTCCCAAAGTGGACCCAAAATGGCAGATAGATCCGTGGCCAACGTGACAACAGTAAAAAGGGTGGATGCCTGGTTCCAGAGGACGGGTGGTGGTAGCCTCGTCCTGCCAGACGGATGGTTCGGGCGTCCTTTCGATAACCTGCACCAACTCACCTTTTCGTGTGCGCGCCCCAATGCCATCCTCATCGAGCTCGATGACCAGCTTCATCTGTTGCTGAACGGCAGCGTTCAGATTGTTGAGGAAGATGCGGCTCTTGTGTTGAAGGGCTTCACGAGTTGCGTATTCGTCTGGCTGGAGTACGGTGGGGGGCAGACCCATCGCCAAGTCTACGACACGGGGGAAGTACGATTTCAAGCTCCCCCAGGCGCTTGAGAAGCGATGGCCATTGGGCCGCCCCCGGTTTCGTGGACACCTCTTGAACGAAGGCTAGGGGGTGTCCCTAATTCGATGGGAGCCACTGCATCGCACAGGCCAGATCCCCCTCTGTCAGGATAGTTGCCACCTAAACCGGCCTCGGCCGGGCGCGGTCGGGTCTACGACGGCACCAGCGTAGCCACCACCCTCGCCTTCGACTTTAAGGGGCAAGCAGCCCAAGAGCAGCGCCAGCTTGTCGCCAGCACCTCCGCCCAGCCAGACTGGAGCCCCCTGCTCCCCCACGCTACAATTCCAACCATGTCCGCCGCCGCCGCGCCCTTGCTGAGCACCGAGACCTTCTCGGCCAGCAACCAGCGCGACGCCCTCGGCCGGGTGCTCACCGCCATCTCCCCCAGACGGCAGCCTCGTCTCCTACACCTACCGATCTTATGAATAGAATTCGCGTATTCCCCTTGGGGCTGACTTTATTGACATCCATTTCTGGCTGTCACCCGCCTGACTATCATGAGACAGTGTTCGCCAATTCCGTCAGGGGCGAAGGGCGCCGCCCCGTCTCAAATGGACAAGTATCGAAGGGCAAAGAAGATGTCTCTGCGGGGACGTCAATAGTAACATTTAAAAATGATGTGTATTCGGCCTCGCTGACTCCGGCGGCCGAAATGGGCGCTCTACTGGTTTCCGTTTCGCTGAACGAGTCTGATACTTTTACCACATATCTCTCCGCTTGCGAGCAGCCGTACCTCTTTTTGAACGGCCATGGTGCGCGTCAGGATGTGCTCATACTTCATTTTGGATGTACCGAAGGCGAGGACGATCGTCGCATCGTGGGCGAGGTCATGCTGCTCCATCTTGAGACTGGGGGCCCCCGTATCATTTGGAGTGCTGGCGAAACGACACGCGTACTTCACGATGAATGCTGGGATGAGTCATATATTGAATTTGTCGATACTTCAGATCTTGAAATCAGCGCGATCAGGGTTACGCATAAATATGACTCAGACCCTGTTTACACTGAGAGGACATGTCCAGAAGTTTCTCGGGCCGAGAGGGTTGAGCGGGTGATTTCTCTAGAGCCGAGCAATCCGATCCCTACCAACCCTGCCCCAGGGTACTATCCGTGAGGTATAGGGGGCACGTTCCTGCACGCCCCTTCGCTCCGTTTTCCGCTGAATCAACACTATTCATCCGGGTGTGTTTTGTCCCGACGAGTGGAGAAGATCCAAGGCGCCGAGTCGGCCGATAGACTATGGTTCTCCCGTTGGCTGAGGGCCTCAGCCAACGGGAGAACCATGGGCAATCAACGATACCCGACACTTGCGAGCGGCGCACGCGCAGCGCTGCTCGCAACCCAACTGTGCCTGACTGTTGGGTGCGCTGCCCAGACCATCAGCCCGGCAGCAACACCATGTAGTTGCAAGTGTGGGCTGCAACAAGAAGAAGCGGAAGTATCCACACCGCAGCAGATCCCCGAAGATCAAATCGCCGGATTTTCACTCGACGACTCCAAGGTCGTGAGCGCTACCTACCTAAACTCGGAGCATCCCCCGCAATTGAAAATTGCAGGTCTTGACCTTACCAATCAGCCCCTGGAGCGGGGTGCGCCAGGGGACGAGAAGATCTTCGCCAGCCTTCATATTAGCAACGATGGGGATGATCAATTGCTCCTGTCCTCCGTTGGTGAGTCTGATTGTGTTGAGATGACCCCCAGCATCGAAGTCCTGTCACGTGATGAGGAAGTCCTGGTCGTGGATGCCAAAATTCGATGTGAGTCTGGGAGCTCAGTCCTGCGAGTGTCGGTCATTCACCTCGTCGTAGCAGTCAGTTCCTCACCAATGGTAACCGACTACGGAACGTCGAGAGTTCTGTTCTCAGGGCAAAGCAAAAGTATCAGAAACGGAGGGTTTTCCCTCGAGAGCCGGCGCTACGAGTTCTATGTCGAAGGTTCTGAGCTCGTCGTGTATCAGCATGATGTAGGCTGGTGTGACGAGGCCGCTATGACTGAGGCGAAGGGAGTCGGAGGGTGCGAAAAGCGTGCACGCACCCTCTCGGAGGTCGAGAGGGTTCGACTTTGAAGGTGACTGAAGGAGGCCTTTGCGGGCTCTCCAACTGTAGCAGAACAACCTGCCCCACCTCCCCTTTGACCCGATGGTGGTTCGGTTGTCATTTCGGGGGGGGGTCCATCAATCACGTCGGACGGGTCTACGACGGCCCCGCGTGGCAACCCAGGAGGTGTTCGGCTTCAGAGGCACGCAGTCGCTGAACAGCGACCTCTCGTGTGGACAAGGAGACCCGCCCGACTGGCGTATGCTTGACGATTACGGCGACAACCTTGGACATGGAGACCGCCGTCACTTGCGCTGCTGGACTCCAGAATATTTGGGGTCTGTTCAACGTGCGAAGTGCTGATGAGTCTCTGCCCCAGATGGGTGTGGGGCAGGCCCTGCAGCTGCGCCTATCCTGACAGAGGGGGCTTCGTTCGACGCAGCGAGAGGCGATTGCAGCTCTCGATGCCAAACCCGAGAATATGAGTGGTCGAATGGAGTGAGGTTAGGGTTCTTGCTACACGCGTCCTGTTGGCGATGAGCTGGTCAATTCAGACTCCGTCCCGCGACTCCGCCCCGCGACCAGGCGATTGATGTCGGACCTCCGAACGAGCCATAGACCGCCCGGGGGCGGAGACCCAAAGCCTACCGCCAATACCCAAGTCAGCTCGACTTCAAGGGGGCGGTACGGACTCGGTAGCCTCGGACCTCGACACCGATCGGAGACCCCTCCGCAGCGGCACGGGTTCTCGTCGAGAACTCTCCTCGATAGGTTCGAGCTCGGGCTCCGGTTCAGGCGGGTGTTCCGCGTCGACCAACTCCCAGACCACCAGGGTCCGACCGCGAAAATCCAGGGTCCCGAGCGCTCGACGCCCCTTCAGCAACGCGGGACTCCGGCGGCGGATCAGCCTCTCCACGAAGTCGTCCTGGTCGAGGACCAGATGGGTAATGCCCAGCGCCTCGATGATCTCCGCGCTGTCGTTGAACTGACCGGGGCGGACGTAGAAGTGCCAGTAGGGCGTGTCGAAGACCGCCTGCGCAGCAAACTCCCCGACCACCACGGCGTGGCGATCCCCGATCAGCGCCTCTAGCTGGGGGCCCATATCGACTACGCTCGAGCGCCCCTGATCTATCCACTGCGCATAGCGCAGGCCGCTGATGCCCAACCCGGACAACGCCAACACAGCCAGGATGCCCCGCACTCCCGCCCGAACCCACACCCGCGACCAGGTATGCACCCAGGCCCTCGCCGCCGCCACACCCCCGAGGTAGGCCGCCGGCGGGAGCATGACGAGCTGGAATCGGATCGCCCGGTGGGGGCTGGCCAGGTTGGCGGCGACCGCCAGAAGCAGCCAGGCCATCATCCAGCGCTCGATCGCATCTGGGCGCCGCCTCAGGCCCTCCGCCCTGCCGGGTGAACTGCCGGATGGGTGCAGGCCGCGGGCGACGTGCATGCGCGCCTGGACCCACACCACCACCCAACGGACGCCCTCGGCGGCGGACAGCCACAGCATCAAGGGCGCGAACACCAGGAACATCAGCCGTAGACGGCTGCTGAACAGACCCCGGGAGAGCAGGCTTACGGCTCGGGGGACCACCCCTCGTTCGGTCTCGGCCCCGGTGAAGTGCTCGGCGTTGAAGGCCAGCCGCTCTTGGTACTGGGGATTGAAGAACAGAGCCGCCAAGATCAGCACCAAGACGGCGACCCCGAGCACCGCCGCCCACCCAGCGGGCCGAGTCAGGCGTGTCCGCAACTCCCCCAGCCACGCCCGTCCGCTTCGCAGAGCCGGCCACTTCCCGGACCCGGCCGCACGCAGGCCCAGCCACGGCAGCGCGACCACAAAGGGAGGCACGAGCAAGAGGCCGGTCTGCTTGGTGAGGCAAGCCCCGACCATGCCGAGCACGGCCACCACGGTCCACGCCGGCGCCCGCTCGGGGCGGCGATCGATCTGCGAGAGCCCGACGGTGGCGACCACCAGCCAGCACAGCAGCGCGCCCTCCATCAGGGCCAGGCGCGAGTACACGATGTAGGCCCAGTTCAGCCCGAGCAGGCCAGTGACGGCGATCGCCGCCTCCCAACCGTGGCGGACCTGGACCAGCCAACACAGGAGCACGAGCAGGATGATCCCATGGACCACCACAAAGGCCCGCGCCTGCATGAGACCGACACCGAAGACCTCGAACCAAAGACGCTCGCCGTAGACCCAGACCGGGCTCTGGACGCGCCAAAAACCATACTCGTCGGCCTCGGAGAGGTGCCACGATCCAAAGTTGGCCCTGTTGCGCGCCTCGTGGGCTTTGGCCGCCTCGTCGCGGTAGTGAGCCTGACCGCTGTACCCCGGCACCACCTGATCCGGGGGATCGAGATCGAGGGCCAATAGGCGCATGCCCACCAGCGTGGTCAACACGACCAGCGCCAACACGATCGCGCCTCGCTTCGTGGGTCGCCGCGCCACGCCGGGAGTATGCACGCAGATCGGTGGACCCGGGTAGGGCCGGGCTCGGCGGGCCCTGCTATCGTCGAGGGGTGCCCCTCGCTCCCGTCCACAGACCGCCGTTTCGGCGGCGCGACGGGATCCACCGCGTGCTGCGAGCGACGGGCATCTGGATCTGTTTCTGCTTCTGCTTCTGCTTCTGGTCGCTCGCCAGTGTGGGCTGCCGACATCAGGGCGCGGGGTGGCGCGCGCCCGAGGTCCGGCCATCGTCCACACCCAGCGTCGAGATCCTCGTCCTGGGCCAGGCCCGAGACAACGCGGCGACCCGACATGTCGCCGTCGAGTTGGAGGCCCACCTCGAGCGCCGGCTCGCCGCGTACCCCGGCCGCCCCGCGATCGTCTTGTGGCTGGGCACCGACCATGGTCGGCCCGGAGCCGACCCTGGATCCCACCCCCGTGCGCACTGCCCCGAGCCGGGCGCGACCCAGCCCGACCTCGAGGTCATGGCCGCGGTCCTGGCTCGACACCGAGACCGGGGCGGGGAGGTCTGGGGCCTGCCCGGACCCGACGCTTGGCGCTGCCCGGAGGCGCCCCGCATGGACCCCCCCCACGGTCCGACCTACGTGCTGCGTGTCGACGCCCAGGGCAAGGTCGAGCTCGCCTCCGACTGTGGCCCGACGCGCTGCACTGTCGCGCCACCCACGGCCGGGACCGTGCTCGAGATCGTGGCCCTCGACTTCAGCCCCTGGCACTACCCCGAGCTCGCCTCCAATATGCGCACGGCCGCGCTGATGGCCCAGCAGCAGAGCCTGCTCGAGGCCCTCGCTGCCCAGACCTACGTCGTGCCTCCGCCGCGCCTGCTCGTGTCTCCGATCCCCGCGGACTCGGCCGGACACCACGGCTTCGCCGGCCGAAGCCAGCGCACAGGGTTCCGCTACCTCCCCGAGCCGCTCCAAGATGCCCTCGCCCAGGGCCTGTTTACGGGGGTCGTCGGCGGCCTCGAACGCAGCTTGCAGATCAGCGAAGACCTCAATCCGGCGATCGTTCGGAGCGCCCGCCGGTTCATCGCCAAGCCGGTCTTCCAGGTCGTCTCGGGCGCAGCTGGAGGCGGCCACTTCACCCCCGTGACCAGCCGCGCCCACGGCCTGATCCCCGAGCTCGAGAGTGAGCACGCCGGGTTCGCCAGTCTGTCCCTCCGCCCAGGCGGCAGCTGCGTCGAGCTGCGGCTGCACACGCGGCTCGCCGGCCGCTGGCGCGAGGGTCGGGTCCGCGTCCCCCTGCGCCCGGCCCCGCTCGGCGAGCTGCGTCCCGCGACCCGCATTCAGCCCTGTGAAGGCTGCGACCCCACCGGCGATGCCACCGATGGGGTCGTCTTTGTGCCCCGAGGTCCGAGGCCGCGCTAATCTCTCTGCCGGGCCTCGATGACCTCGATGACCGCATGTCGGCGCCAGTCCCCGGCTCGCCGGGTCTGCGAGCAAGGAACACAGTGATACTCTCGCTGGCGTGGGCAAGGCCATATACACCTGCCTGCTCAGCACAGCGTTCCTCTGTGCTTGCAATTCCCCCCCTTCCCCAGTCGGCCAACGTCGACTGTCGACAGTCGACGTGCCGACCCTCAGCGGCCGAGTTCGGGCCCACGATGGATCACCGCTGAAAGCGGCCCGCCTATCCGTGTCCCGGAGCGGCTCCACCGAGCCCGAACTCGAGATCCACGTCGGGTGGGACGGACGATTCAGTGCAACCTTGCCGGGGCCTGGTGTGTATGTCGTTCAGCTCTTGGGCGTCGACCACACTCGGATACGTAGAGCCTTCGCAGTCGAATCGGGGGAGGTCGAGATCGAGGCCAGGCTCGGAACTCCGGTGCATGATTTCGGCGATGGATGGATGGATGGATGGATGGATGGATCTGCGACTCCGCTACATCGACGGCCAGGGTGTAATCGCGCCCACCCTGGAGGTCAGGGCCATGCCCGTTGAGGACCGTGTAGGGTTTTTCCGCCTCCCGCTCGAGCCCCCCGCAGGAGCGACCGGTGTGCAGTATCAGATCGTTGCCCCCAATGGACGCCATTTTAGTGGCCTGGGATCTAAACATTGGGTAGAGGACGACAGTGGGAGTTTTTGGGCCGACTATCAACTCGACGAACCCGCGCGGATCGAGTTCACCCTGTCCGACCTGCCCCCGTCTGGGCTCGAAGCAGAATTTGGGTTACGAGGTGAGAGAGTCGTCTTGTCTCGGGAGGCCGAGGCCGAAGATCTGGTCGAAGACTTGCGTCATGTGCCCTGGGGCGTCGGTGAAAACTGGGGCTGCACAGTCGGCCTCGCGGCTGCCTCCCATACTCGTGCAGATATCTCGATTTTGGAAGACCCTGTGCTGAGGGCCTTCGCAGCGCTCGCCTGGGGGCGGATACTTGGGCGCGAGGGCTGTCTCGATGAGGCTGAGCTCCAATGGGTGCTGGACACCGTGCCCCCCGAACACGTTGTTTGGGCATTCCAAGGAATACGTATACACGACCTCTTTGCCGACCGAATCGATGCCCCCCTCGTTCGACTCACACGGATTCAGCTCGCAGCGGCGCAGACCGAACCCGGGCTGCTCGCCCATCTTCTGTATCTGAATATTCTCGACGCCGAGCGCAGCGAAGACCCCAGCTTGGTACGTGAGACCTATGCCACGCTGATCCAGGACTACCCAACATCCTACTCGGCCCAGCTTGCGAAGGAGACCTTTGACCCCGAGCGTCCGCTACAGGTTGGACGTGCGATGCCGGCTTGGAGCTTTCTTGGGCTAGACGGAGAACCCGTGGGGACGGCAGACTTCGCAGGTCGGCCCTACCTCCTCGAGGTCTGGGCGACCTGGTGCGGGCCCTGCACCGACGAGATGGAGTCCGTCCACGCCGCTTGGGAGACCCTCGGCGCCGCCGAAGGTCCCGTCAGCTTCGTGTGGGTCAGCATCGACACCGAGTTGGAGCCGATTCATGCGTTCCGGCGTGAGCGCTGGCCAATGCCCTGGATCCACGCGCAGGAACCCGACGCCCAAGATCTCTTTGATGCCTGGTGGTTTGGCGGCATTCCCTTGCTCGTGCTCGTCGATGGCGGTGGCCAGATCGTCGCAACCTCCGCGACCTTGCGTGGCGATGCACTGCTTCCGAGCCTCCAGAACATCGGGGTCCCGAGTCTATAGTCACTCCGATCGAAACACGGAGGGTCAGGATGGAGGGTCCGCCAGGGGGTGTCAGAGGCTGCTGAACAGCCCCCTACACCCCCTTTCGGCCTCAGTCGCAGCCCGCGGGTTCCATCGCGCTGATCCAGTCGCTGATCAGGTCGATGCCCGCGGGATTGAGCACCCGCGAGGTCAGCTCGGGCATCTTCACCATCGGATCCAGAGACTGCATCCGAAACACGACGATGCTGTTGTCGGGCTCGCCCGGTACGACGTCGTAGGGCCGGCCGTCGGAGGCCGCACCGGCGGCGGCCGGCGGCTTACAGATGCCCAAATGCACGGGCTCGTTCTCCCAGTAGGGATAGCGCAGCCCACTGACCCCGGCGCCGCCCTCCCGGCGATGGCAGTGCGAACAGTTCGCGTGCAGGTAGGAGCGGGCCCGCTCGTCCAGCGTGCCCTCGTCGCCCATGGGATCGACCAGGGTCGGGTAGTCGGACAAGTCCGGCAAGGGCGCGTCGAACAGGCCGAGGCCCTCCAGCCACTGCATCTGGTTGACCATCTCGCCGTCCCGCTCGACCAGGTAGTTCATCTGTGGACTCACGGGCCCCAAGGTGTAGCCCTCGTTGTCCCGGGAGTGACAGCTGCCGCACTGCTCGAGGCTCGGGACCTTGTACTCTTGGGTCGCCGGCAGCCCGTCCGCGTCCTTGAACTCGACGTCGATGACTTCGCCGAACTTGGTGAGCACAGCGTCGGTCTGGGCTTCGTCCCAGACGTAGGTGTAGTACTCCCAGTCGTCCTCGAAGCGGACCAGGAGCCGGGTCTCGATCAACCTGGCGTTCTCGTCTTGGCCCGGGTCGCTGCGATCGAGGTCGAAGTAGAAGTGCTTGATGACCACCGCGCCGGTGGGAAAGTCCCAGACCTCCCCCGCCCCGCCCGGGCCGGGGCTCTCCGCCTCCCAGTCGATGTGCATGGTCTGCCCCTCGTCGAGGTAGATGTGGCGGGCCTTGCCGGCGAAGTCGGAGAACAGAGGCGAGATGATGGTGTAGGGGTGAACCCCCAGAGCCGGGTCGAGCTCCCGGAGTTCGCCCCGGAAGAAGCCGTACTCGGACAGGGTCTCGTAGGGCAGACCATCGAGGTCGATCATCGGCCAGGCTGCGCCCGTATCTCCGGTCTCACCCTCGGTCTCGGTCTGCGTATCGGACTCGTCGGAGCCGGCCTCCGAGGCCTCCGAACCGACCTCGTCGTCGCTGCTGCCCCCGCCCCCACAGGCCGGGAGCGTGAACACCAGGGAGAGGGAGAGGGCGAGCCCGCCGAGGCGCTCGACTGCCCCTGTTTGCGTCAGCCCCTTCACCCGGGCCAATCGCCGATCGAGTCGCCGACACAGTCGACCACGCTCATATCCGTGTTGGATCCGCCGTAGATCCCGCACAGATCGAGATTGAAGAAGTCGACCTCCCCGTCGGTGGAGGTGTTGTTCTGCGCGCAGATCTCCTCGCCGGCTACAAACTCCTCGGCGCACTCGGGCACGCCGCCACCCCACAGGAGCTCGGGTCCATCCAGGTCACCCAAGAACCCCGAGACCAGGGGATCGGGATCGTAGCCCGTATTGGTGAACTCGTTGTCGTGAATGTAGATACCTCGGTTCCACAGGTCGAAGTCGGGATCGTCGGCGGCCCCGAACAGGATCTCGGCGTAGTGAATCACCAACACACCCACGGTCTTGTGGTCCTCGAAGGTGTTGTTGTCGATCTCGACCTCGTTGGCGGCCAACACCAGCGCTCCCGTGCCCGCCGGGACCATGGCCACGACCCCGCCGATGGCGAAGTTGGCGAGGTTGTTGTTGGTGAGCTCGTTGTTGTAGAAGCGGCTGCGGGCGCCGTCTTTCTGCTCGAGTCCGGGCAGATCGAAGACCAGCAGGCCGGCCGTGTTGTTGTAGGCCTGGTTGTCGAACACCCAGGAGTCGTAACAGTTCTCGATCTCGATCCCGGCGACGTTGTCGTAGGCGATGCTGCCCCGGACGACGATGTTGTTCGACTGGCCGACGTAGTGCCCGGCGTCCCGTGAGCCGATGACGGTGGAGTCGATGACGGCGACATTGTTGCAACCGACGGGGTAGATGCCGTAGGCGCCGTGCTTGGCCAAGTCCTCGCTCTCCCACAGAACCTTGATCCGCTCGAAGGTGATGTCGTCGACCTGGTCGCCGCGGATGCCGTCTCCAGGCGTGTTCTTGACCTGGAGGTCCCGGAAGGTCACCCCGTCCGCGACCACCTTGATGCCGTTGCCGCCGTCGGCCTGGTCGGCGAAATCGAGCACCGTCGCGTCTTCGCCCGCGCCCATCAAGGTCACGCCATTGACCGAGATGATCAGCTCGTCGGAGATGCCGCCAAAGTCCCCCGCGTCGAGGCACAGAAGGTCCCCCTCCTCGGCGTCGGAGAGCAGCTCCTGAATGACGGCGAAGTTGTTGCCGGCGTCACTGGGTGAGGCCCAAGCAGCGGCGCCCTCACAGTGCGCGGGCATCTCACCGCCGGTGGTCTCCCCAGTCGTCTCGCCGGCGGTCTCTCCGGTCGTGTCTCCGGTCGTATCTCCCGTCGTGTCTGCGGTGGTCTCGGTCCCGACTTCATCGTCGGCGCCCCCGTCGTCTGTACAGGCGAGCGACATGAAGCTCGCCGGAACGGCGATCAGGCTCAAGGTCAACATACGCTGAAAAGCTGAAATCTTATGCATGGGGCTCCGCCGGGGATGATACCCGAATCATCCCAGCTCCCGCGCGCTCGCGCATGGCCACGAGAGTGACCGGCACCAGGACCCCAGTGCCCCGCGCGCTACGCATAGAGTGAGCCGCGCGCGCGGCAAAAAGGCTTCGGTTTCAACGGCTTATCCCCGAACCTCGAGTTGGTACAGCCCGTGCTTTGTCTATGCGCATGAACCTGTCGACGCACGAGCGAGACCAGAGTCGAGGCGAAGTGGGTCCACGTCGCAGCGCGCTGCAGTCACCTGTGGTCGCCGTGATCGACTCGGTACTCGACCCCAAGACCTGCGCCGCGCTGATCGCCCAGATCCCCACACTCGACGATCAGCGCTGGCTGAGCAGCACCGCCGAGTTCGACCGCTCGATCCTCCACAGACCGGGTCCACGCGCACCCCAGCGCGCGATGGAGCCCGATCTCCCCTGCCGGCTCCTGAGCGCAGACGCGCGCCCCAAGTTCACACCGATCGAGGATCCCACACTGGCCCTGAGGATCTTCTACCGGCTCGCCGATGTCCTCCCAGAGAGCATCCGTGACGCCCAACTCGCGGGCCTCAAGCCGCTCCTGCGTGGGCATCGATTCGGCCCGGGCGAGGGCACACACCTGCACCGGGATCCAATCCGCGAGTGCGCCGAGGCCCAACGCAGCGCCCTGAGCCTGACCTTGTTCCTCAACGACGACTTCGGCGGCGGCAGCCTCGAGTTCCCCGAGCACGGCGAGGTCGTGGCCCCCAAGACCGGGCGAGCCGTATTCTTCTCTCACGATCTCCTGCACAGAGATCGGCCCGTGGACTACGGCGAGCGCTTCGTGCTCGAGGGCGAGGTGTTCTACTCGGACCTGTGGCGGCCCTACCGGGGCTGAACGAGACGCCGCGGGCAACGGGGCGCGCTCCCTGTCTCCCAGCGGCGCCTCAGGGGACGTTGAAGATCAACGTGAACACCGCGCCAACGGCGGTGCCCGACCGGCTGAGCACGTTCTGAGCCTCCCCGTCGATCTCGATGTCGAATTCCTCGTTCAGGGCGGAGTCGACGAACACAAACATGCCGCTGGTGCCGGTCGCGGTCCCATCGAAGCCGTCGCCGGCCTCGTTGAGGTAGCGGATGACGACATCGTACTCCTCCTCGAGTGGCACGACCGTGGCCCCGGCTATGGGCGCGCCATCGGCGAGCCTGCGGACCATGCCGACGACGCCGTCTTCGACGCCCAGAGGAAGCACCTCCACAAATTCGGGGTCCCCCTCGAGCATGCCGCTCCACGTCGTCAGCAGGGCCGAAGGCACAACCCAGATGTCCCGGCGAGTGGTCGCGGGACCGTAGAGAGACACGCCGTCCGCGGGCGTGGCGATCCAATTTATGGCCGGAAAGTAGTCGCCGCTTCCAACCACGGCGACGAGCCCGACCGGGGCCAGGATCTGTCCGTCGGAGGTCGCGTCGAACTCTCCGTTGGCATCGGTGAGAGCGGCCCCGTCGACGCAGCCTATCAAACACGTCGCCGACCAGGGGGGCTCAACGCAACAGCGCGGACACCCCGACCTGGGGCGCCCGCGCTGAGTCTGTCGCCAGCGGCGACTCAGGGAATGTCGAAGATCAACGTGAACACGGCGCCGCCATTGCTGGCAGAACCGGCACGCTCGACCAGGTCTTGGGTTGCGCCGTCGAGCGCGACGTCGAACTCCTCGCCCAACCCGGGCTTGATGAGGACAAACATGCCGCTGGGGCCGGTCTCGGTCCCGTCAAAGCCGTCTCCAGCCTCGTTGAGGTAGCGGATGACCGCGTTCGAGCCGTCGTTGACCGGCAAGACCGTGGCACCAGTCACCGGCATGCCGTCGGCGATCCCACGGACCATACCGACGACGCCGCCTTCGGCGCCCAGGGGCAGCGCGTCCGCAAAGTCGGGGTCGTCGCCGAGCATGTCGCTCCACGCCGTCAGCGAAGCCGCGGGCAGAGCCCAGATGTCGCGCTGGGCGGTCGCGGGCCCGTAGAGGGAGGCGCCGTCCCAGGGCGCAGCCACGCCGGTCGCGGCCAGGTAGTAGTCGCCGCCGCCGGCGAGCGCGACGATCCCGATCGGCGCGCTGAGCTGGCCGTCGGAAATCGCGTCGAACTCTCCGTTGGCGTCGGTGGTCGCCGAGATCAGGGCCTCGGCACCCACGGGATCACCGGCGCCACCGAGGGCCGAGACTACGCGGACATCGATACCCTCGAGCGCCATGCCGGTGGTGAAGTCGAGCACGCGGCCGAAGGTCCGGGTGCTGCAGTCGGCCGGGGTCTCGTCGCAGGTGCCCTCTACGGGCGGGACGGCCTGGAACTGAACACAGACCTGGCTGGCGCAGTCGCCGTTGCTGGAGCACGCGGCCCCGACCTCGGCGCCGTCGATCGGATCGTGAGAGGGGCACTCGCCACCGGTCGTGTCGGTCTCCGTGTCGGTCTCGGTCTCGGTCTCCGTGTCGGTCCCGGTCTCCGTGTCGGTCCCGGTCTCCGTGTCGGTCTCGGTCCCCTCGTCACCAATCTCGTCGTCCTCGCCCCCGTCGTCCGAACAGGCCACCAGACCCACGGTCGAAAGCGCGAACGCGACACCAAACAGACTAAGCTTTTCTAAGTTTTTCATACGCAACATCATGTCTCTCGGCGGGCCGGATTGTTTGTGGAGGCCCGCTTCCACCCAGCCTATCAGGGCGTTCCCGGCGCAAACAAGGCCAGGCGAAGGAGTCCCAACACACGCCCGACCCACACAAGCCGTGCGCGTCGGCCGGAACCACACACAAGAAACCCGGCGCGTGAACGCCGGGTTTCGAGAGGTCGATCTGTGGGACGCGGGACCTACTCTATGGTCTCGACGTAGTTCGCGGGGACCTTGAAGTTGAACAGCGAGTCTTTCAGGCCGACGTTGGTCTTGATGTTTCGGAGCTGAAAGAAGTTTGAGGAGCCGTCGGTGTTGTAGACCACAAAGCTGTCGACTCGACCGGTGCTGGCGTGGACCGCCAAGACCAGGCCCTTGTAGTGCTTGTTCGCCTTGGAGGGCTTGAGCTCGAGCACGTAGTGGTCGGCGTCGCCGTAGCGGTCGACCTTCTTTTGCTTGGCGTAGCGGACCTTGAACTCCCGGAGAAGCTGCTTGCCACCAAACAGGAACTTGAGCGCGGCGTTGACCTCGGAGTTGCCGTCGACGCTGGTCTTGATGACCTGGCGGGTGTCGTGCTCGACCATCCACAGGGTGTCGCCGTTGGCGTAGTAGTCGGCGTCCTGACCGTCGCTGTAGTCCCAGACCATGTTGCCCGGCTTCTTGAGCTGGAGCGTGCCCGAGGTTTTCTTGGACTCGCTGTAGGTCGGGTTCCAATAGGTCTGTTTGAAGCGAGCCTCGAGGTCGTCGGCACCATCGTAGAACGCCTGAACCATCACGAGCACGTCGCTCGCGTTGTCCGGCCGCCACGCGGGCGCGCGTGGCTCTTGTTTTCCCGGCACCTCGGTGGGCTCCTGCGCGCGGAGGACGTCTCCGATCTCAGCGCCAGAGCCGAAACTGGAGCCGAAGCCAGAGGCGAAGCCAGGACCGAGCAGGGAGACGGAGAGGAAAAAAGCGATGGTCGCGTTCATATCGGTTGCTCTCGGGTGGGGGGTGAGGCCCCGGTGAGTCTGAGACGGCCCACACGGCAGCTTATTGGTGAAGCTGCGTAAACGCCACGTGATCAGGGGGATGACCGGCCTCTGCGTATTTTGCGCGCAATGGGTAGAACCCCCCTGAGCCCCGGGTGGAAGGGGGATCCCCGGGCTCTGAGGCCCCAACGCGCGCGGCCCGGGTCGGGTGACACCATTCAGGTGCCGCCGACCCGGGCCGTGCGTGTGAGCCTGCGCCCGATCAGGCCGCGCTGATGTAGACCTCGCGCGGCTTGCTGCCGTTGGCCGGGCCGATCGCGCCCTCGTCCTCCATGCGGTCGACGATCTTCGCGGCCCGGTTGTAGCCGACGTTGAGGCGACGCTGGAGCATGGAGGTCGAGACTTTCCCGGCCTCGGCGACGATCTGGACGGCCTTGTCGTAGAGCGGGTCGATAGGCTGCTCATTGCCCTCGTCGCCGTCGCTGGCGTCGGCCTTGGTGATCTCCATGTTGTAGGCCGGCTTGGCCTGGCGACGGACAAAGGCGACGACCTTCTCGATCTCGGCCTCGGAGACGAAGCAGCCGTGCACACGCCGGGGCTCCTTGCCCCGATCCATGTAGAGCATGTCGCCCATGCCGAGCAGCTGTTTGGCGCCCTTTTGGTCGAGGATCGTGCGCGAGTCGATGTCGGAGGTGACCTGGAAGGCGATGCGCGAGGGGAAGTTGTTCTTGATCGTGCCGGTGATGACGTCGACCGAGGGCCGCTGGGTCGCCAGGATGAGGTGGATCCCTGCGGCTCGGGCCTTGGCTGCCAGGCGCGAGACGTTGGCCTCGACCTCTTTGCTGGCGACCATCATCAAGTCGGCGAACTCGTCGATGACGATGACGATGTAGGGCATGCGTTCGGGGCGAGCGGGGAGCTCGACGCCCCCGGTGATCGCCACCGCGTTGCCCTCGGCGTCGAACTGTACCCCCGAGAGCAGGGCCCCGTTGATGCTGTCCTCGCCGTCGACCAGGGCCTCGGCCGCCAAGCTCGCGGCCTCGGCTTCGATGGCCTTGCTCTCTGCGTCCCACTCGGCCTGGAGCTGGGGAAGTTTGTCGTTGAAGCCCTTGATGCCCCGGACCTTGGCCAGAGACAGGAGCGCGTAGCGGCGCTCCATCTCGTTGACCGCCCAGCGCAGGGCCAAGTTGGCCTTCTCGGCGTCGGTGATCACCGGGAGCAAGAGATGCGGAATGTCTTGATAGATGCTGAACTCGAGCATCTTGGGATCGATGAGGATCATCCGCAGATCCTCGGGCGTGCACGAGTAGAGCAGCGAGCAGAGCATGGAGTTGACCCCCACGGACTTGCCCGAGCCGGTCGCGCCGGCGACCAGCAGGTGCGGCGCCTTGCCCAGGTCGATGGCCACAGCCTTGCCCACGATGTCCTTGCCCAGGACCAGCGGCAGGGTCTTGCCCTCCTCGAGGAAGGTCGGGTCGGCCAGGTTCTCCTGCACGTAGACCGTCTCCCGGGTCTTGTTCGGGACCTCGAGGCCGACGGTGGACTTGCCGGGGATCGGCGCGAGGATTCGGATCCGAATGGCCTCGAGGGCCATCGCCAGATCGTTCTCGAGATTTTGGATCCGCGAGACCTTGACCCCCGCCTCGGGTTTGAACTCGTAGCGAGTGATCACCGGGCCAGGGTGGATCTTGGTGACCTTGCCGCGGATCTTGAAGTGGGCGAAGGCCTCGACGATGGCGTCGGACTGGCGGTAGATGAACTCGGTGTCGATCTTGGTCTTGGTCTTGTTCTTCGCGGCCGCGGCCACGGAGGCGAACAGGTGCAGAGGCGGGAGCTCGTAGCGATCCCCCGTGTACTGGACCGGCTGCGCCCCCTCGCGCTTGCGTTCGGCGCCGTGGCAGCGCGCCGCGGCGTCCGCACGGTCCGCGCGTTTGCGGGCCGCGAGCTCGGCCGGGGTCAGCGAGGCCTGCTTGCGCGCGGACTTCCCTGAGCCCGCCTCCGTGGGTGCACCGTCCTGGTCCTCGCTCTCACCGAGTTCCTTCGATATGCAGATCTCCGGGCGGTCTGCGCCAGTCTTGGGCTTGCTCGAGTTGGACTTGCCCGACTTGGGCTTGCTCGATTTGGAGGGGCGCTCGACGGAGGCGGCGAGGTCAGCTTCGTCTTCAGTCTCGTCCGCCTCGTCGGCCTCTTCAGTCTCTTCAGTCTCTTCAGCCGACTCGGTGGGCTGACGCTTCTTGTTTTTGCGTGCGCCCTTGCCCTTGCCCTTGGAGGCTGTGGCGGCCCGCTTGGCCTTGCGCGCTCGCCTGCTGGAGACCTCGGGCTCGGCGTCGGCATCATCGGCATCGTCGGCATCGGCATCGGAGTCCTCGTCCTCCTCCTCGCCGTCCTCGGTATCGAACTCGCCTGCCTCTGCCCGAGCTTCGAGCTCCTCCCAGGCCTCGGCGTCCTCGCCCTCGCCCTCGCCCTCGTTTTCGTCGTCTTCTTCTTCTTCGCCGCCGTCTTCCTCGTCTTCCCAGCTGTCCTCGGCGTAGTCACGCTGGGCCCGGGCGATGCCCACCACTCCAGAGTAGAGGTAGGTTCCGAGCCAGCGTGCGCCGCCTCCGATCGCCCTGCCGGCCCGACCCAAGTGGGAGAAGCTCAGCGGCGTCGAAGCGATCAACCCGAGGGTCAATACGGTGACCGTGAGCAGATAGGTGCCCGCGAGGTCGAAGAGGCCGATGCTGACCTCGCCCAGGAGCTCGCCCGAGAGCCCGCCCGCGGTGAAGCCGTGCGCCCGGTAGCTTGGAAACGAGACGTGCAGGAGCACGCAACCGGCCAAGGTCGCCGCGGAGAACCCCACACCCTCGCCCAGGTTGAGCTCCATGCGGTGCCCGAGCAGGGCCTTGACGCCGACGCCCACAACCCCGAGGACGATCAGATAGCCCGCCATCCCGAACCCGGAATAGAGGGCCGAGGCCACGAGCCGCCCGACCGGACCCATAAGGTTGCCGTCACCGAATTGGTAGGAGAACAGACCGCCGGCCATGAGCCCACCGATGGCGAGCAGGGCGACGCCGAGGAACTCCCCCCAGCCCCGGGGGATCCCGGGTTCACAGGTCTCTTCCACCTCGGACTGCTTGCTGCGTGTACTCTTGGCCATTTTAATGAGTGATCTCGGGATCTTGGCGAAACCCGCGCGGTTTTTGGGAGATCAGAGCGGGTTGAAGGTAGGCTTTGAACCTACATATACCACTTCAAGCGCTCCGGTGTGCTGCGAGCGCATCGCAGCGCGGCACGGTCGCAGCGCCGGCCGAAGGGCGGTAGTGTCCCCCGCATCATGCGACGCGTCGCGATCATGGTTCCCCTTGTCGCCCTCCTTCTCGGAGGCTGCAAAAAAGATGAACTCGAAGCGGCTCTGGCTGCGTCCGAGGCCGAACTCTCGAAGACCAGGCAGGAGCTCGAGGCCGAGCGTCAGGCCAAGGCGGCGCTGGAGGCCGAGAACCAGACTCTGCAAGAAAAAATGGTCCAGCTCGAGTCCGAGATCAGGCAGCTCGAATCCCAGATCGGCGACCTCGCCCAGCAGGCCGGCATGACCGAGCAGGAGCTCGCCGAGCTCCGTGCGGAGAAGGCTAAGCGTGAAGCCGAGCTCAAGCTCTACCGCGATCTCTTCGCCAGCCTCAAGAAAATGGTCGACGCGGGAACCATCAAGGTCGGCTTCCGCGAGGGTCGCTTGGTGGTCAAGCTCGACGAGGGCATCCTCTTCGACTCGGGCCGCGCGCGCCTCAAGAAGGAGGGCCAGGCCGCCCTCCTCGAGCTGATCGCCCCCCTCGATGGGGTCCACCGCGACTGGATCGTGGGCGGCCACACCGACAACGTGCCGATGAAGACCGCGAAGTTCAGCAGCAACTGGGCCCTGAGCACGGGCCGCGCGGTCGAGGTGGTCAACTTCATGATCGACAACGGCTTGCCCGCCGAGCGTGTCGGCGCGGCCGGGTTCGCGGAGTTCGATCCGGTCGCCGACAACTCGACCCCCGAGGGCCGAGCTCAAAACCGGCGCATCGAGATCGTGCTCATGCCGACCATCCCCCAGAACCTCCAAGATCTGCTGACCGACTAATACGGCGATCAGGCGGCGACCAGGTCGAAGGCGGGCCTCGAGGGCGCGTCGCCAAATGCATCGGAGGGGAGGAGTGGGGATTACCCACCCTCCCCTCCTGCAATTGGGGATACAATTTTGGACTCAGGAGCTGCCCCTTTGGACAAAAATGATGGTTCGAGCGGGCAAATTCGTGCGCGGATGCAGATTTGGCGGGTTCGAACTCACCCCGCGGCCGTCGCTCAGAGGACACGCGACAAGCTCGCCCGCGCGAGCGATGATGATCCGCCCATGGGTACGCAAGGAGACACCGACAAGCTGCTCGCCGCGACCGAGCGGACCGTTTCGTGGCTGCTCGGCGAGCTCCAGCCGGACGGCTCGCTCGGGCCCGAGTTCGCCGACCTCGCCTGCTACCAAAAGGCGCCGCTGCTGCTCGCACGCACGGGTCACGCCCGGACCGCGGACAAGCTGCTCGAGTACATCGCCGAGACCTACCAGACCCGTTCGGGGAGCTTTCAAAACCTCCCCGATGCTCCAGCCTCGACCCTCGGTGACTACGCGGGCTACGCCGACGGCTGGCTGGCGATGACCAGCCAGCGGGTCGGTCGCTTTGATCTCGCCCGACCGAGCTGGGCCCACCTGCGGCGCTTCGACCACAGCCGCAATGGTGGATTTTGCCTGACCGCGCCCTTTCGCGGCGACGGGACCGACGTCATCGAGCTCCTGACCACGGCCCACTTGGGCCTGACCGCGCTGTACTGCGGGGAGCTCCCGCTCGCGCTCTCGGCCGGCCGAGCCCTGCGCGATTTTTGTTCGCTCCAGCCCGAGCCCGAGCGCCGCCTGTACCTGCGTATGAACGACTCGGGCGAGCTCATCACCGACTTCCCCGAGCAGGCCCGGCACCTGCACGTGGTCGAGATCGGGACCCCGGACCAGCTGTGGTTTTTTGTCGGTCACCCGCTCGTGTTCCTGGTCCAGCTGGCCCGGGCGACCAGCAGCGCGGAGCACATGGCCGCCGCCCACCTGGAGACGGCCCAGACCTACGCCGCGTTTGCGCTGGCCTGCGGCGAGACCATGACCCGCGAGCACAGCAGCCACCAGGTCGGACGCGGGGCGGCCCTGCTCCACTGGGCGACCGGAAAGCGCGAGCACGCCGAGCTCGCGCATGTGATCGCCGAGCAGCTGCTCGGCTCTCAGAGCGAGGCCGGCACCTGGCTCGACGATGGCCCCGCCCACGTGCGCATGGATCAGTCGATCGAGGCGGCTCTGTGCCTGCACGAGATCGCTACCCTCAGCTGACACCCGGTCGACCCGAGGTCGCTGGTCTCGGCCGAGACCAGCGGCTGCACTCGGCCGAGACCAGCCGCTGGTACTCAGCCGAGCACGCTGAGCCGAACACGGGCCCCGCTGAGCTCCAGGTTCACACGTAGGTTGGCCTGGGCCGCGACCTGCCAATGGTCGGCGGTCGAAGGTTGGAGCTGGAGCAGGGGGGTGGCGGCGACGGGCTCGGTGTCGATGGCCTGGCCCGCGTAGTCACGCAGCTGATAGAGCGCCACGTAGGGGGCGTTGGCGACCGATCCGTGGATGACCAGCTGGATATCGAGGATCCCCTTGCCGGCCCCGGCCCCGCGCAGGACGTCGCGGGTGCGGGCCCGGTTGGCCTGAAGATAGAGGGGCGCGTCGAGGTCGCGACGGTAGACGATGGTCGGTCCCAGCACACAGTTGCGGTTGAGCTGGAGCTCGACCCGGATGCCCTGTCCCGGCGGATCCGTGGGCGTCGGCGGGTCCTCCATGGCCACCCAGCGCAGCCACACCACGAGGCAATCGCGCGCGAGATCAAAGCGCAGGGCGGGGTAGCAGGCCTCGACTTTGGCCATCGCCAGGAGTGTACACTCCACCCATGTCGCAGCCCGCGATCAGCGTCCCAGACCGGCTCAACATGGTCGAGTTCTTCCTCGACGCCCGGCTCGGCGAGGGCCTCGGAGACAAGACCGCAATCTACTATACGGGCACGCCCGAGGTGCCCGAAGACGGCCCTTGTGAGCTGAGCTACGCGCAGCTCGTGGCCGAGAGCTGCAAAGTCACCAACCTGCTGCGGGAGCTCGGCCTGGGCATCGAGGACCGGGTCCTGATCCTGATGACCGACGGGCCGCGCTGGGTCAGCGCCTACTTTGGGATCCTTCGGGCCGGCTGTGTGGCCGTGCCCGCGAACGCCTGGCTCACGGCCAAGGACTACGCCTACTACCTCGAGTACGCCCGCCCCAAGGCGGTGATCGTCGACGCCGAGATCTGGCCCGCGGTCGACGAAGCACGCAAACTCGAAGGCCGGCACACCAAGCACTACATCGTCCACGATCGTCGCTCCCGGCCTACGCCCGCGGGCACGGTCGACCTGCAGGCGGCCCTGGCTCGCCTGCCCGGGGAGGCCGAGACCGAGCCCACCTACCGGGACGACGTCTCGACCTGGCTCAGCTCCAGCGGCTCGACCGGAAACCCCAAGTGTGTGGTCCACATGCACCACGACTTCGTGTGGAACACGATCGCCTACGCCCAGCGCACGATCGGGCTCAGGGCCAGCGACATCACCCTCTCGGCCCCAAAGCTGTTCTTCGGCTACGCGCTGGCCAGCAACATGCTGTTCCCCTTCAGCGTGGGCGGGAGCTGCGTGCTGACCCCCGGTCGGGTCGAGCCCGCGGACTACTTCGAGCTCCTGGCTCGCTACCGGGCGACCCAGTTCGTGACCGTGCCGACGACCATCGCCAAGATGGTCGCCGCGGTCGAAGATCAGGGCGCCCACGAGGGCCACGACCTCAGCGCCCTGCACTCGCTGATCTCGGCTGGTGAGGCCCTGCCACCGCGCATCTATCGGGCCTGGCGCGACCGCTTCAAGGCCGAGATCTACGATGGAATCGGCTCGGCCGAGATGTTCCACGTGTACATCACCAACCGCCCTGGCGACGTCAAAGAAGGCAGCTTGGGCCGGCTCGTGGACGGCTACAGCTACGAGCTCGTCGACGATGCCGGCGAGGTCGTCACCGGGACGGGAGAGATCGGCACGCTGGTCATTCGCGGACCCTCGGCCGGGCTGTGTTACTGGCGCATGCGCGACCGCAGCCGGGCGACCTTTCGAGGCGACGCCGTGGTCGGGGGCGACAAGTTCATGGTCGATGCGGACGGCTACTTCTGGTACTGCGGCCGCGGCGACGACATGCTCAAGTGCTCGGGTGTGTACGTGTCCCCGGTCGAGGTCGAGAACGCCCTGATCGCCCACCCTGCTGTGCGCGAGGCCGGCGTGGTCGGGTTTCGGGATTCGAGCGGGCTCGAGAAGACCATGGCCTTCGTCGAGCTGAGTGAGAGCCGCGCCAGTGAGGCCGGCGCCACGCTGGAGGCGGCGATCATCGAGCACTGTCGGGCCTCGATCGCCGCGTTCAAGGCCCCGCGGCGGGTCGTGTTCGTGGACGACCTGCCGCGCACGGAGACGGGCAAGATCCGACGCTCGGCGCTGCGCGAACGAGTCCAGGCCGACTCCGATACCGGCCCCCAGCCCGACCCTAAAACCGACCTGGAGCCGGGGGCATCGGCGTGAGCGTGCGGGACCTGGCGACGATGACCTACCCGGAGGTCGAGGCCCTGCTCGCCGATCCGGGCGCGACCACGCTGGCCCTGATCCCCACGGGCAGCACCGAGGCCCACGGCCCGCACCTGCCCCTGGCGACCGACTCGATCATCTGTGAGGAGATGGCCCGGCGGGCCTGTGTGCGCCTCGACGCCCTGGGCTACGCGAGTGTACGCATGCCGACGCTGCACTACGCGGTCACCGATTGGGCCGCCGACTTCGCGGGCTCGGTGGGCGTGAGCCGGGACTGCGCCCGGCTTCAGCTGCTCGAGACCGCCGCCCGGCTCTGCGACATGGGCTTCGACGGGGTCGTGTTGGTCAACGCCCACCTCGAGCCCGGCAACATCGAGACGCTGCGGGCCGCGACCCGAGAGTTCGGGGACCGAGACGGCCCGGGCACGCTGATCTTCCCGGACAAGACCCGGCGCAAGAACGCCGCCAAGCTGAGCGCGGAGTTCCAGAGCGGCTCGTGCCACGCCGGTCGCTACGAGACCTCGCTGGTGCTGGCGGTCGACCCCAACCTGGTCCGTGGCGCGCTCGCGGCCGCCCTCGAGCCCCACCACGTGGCCCTACACGAGCACATCGCCCGGGGCGCGGCGAGCTTCAGGGACTGTGGGCTCGACCAGGCCTACTGCGGCGACCCTGCCCAGGGCAGCGCGGAGGAGGGTCACGCCAGCTACGACGCGCTCGCGGAGATCGTCGTCGATGCGGTCCAGGCCGCGCTCCCCCTGCGCTGAACCGCCCGCACACGAGGCGGAACCCCACTGGGGCCTGGGTTTCGGCCCGCGGCAGCCGGGTCGGTTCAGCCCTCGGCCTCACCCGGGCAGCGCAGGACCCCCAGGTCGGTGGCCAGCGCGTGCATGGACAGGTCGTGGTCCTCGGTAGGGATCGGCGAGGCGACCAGAAAGGGCTGGAGGCAGCAGCCGACCAGACAGGGGTTGGGCCCGGCCTCTCGGGCCCGAAATCGGGGCCCAAAAGCGCGGTCGTAGTGGCCCTTGCCAAATCCGATCCGGGCGCCGCTGCGGTCGAAACCCAGGCCCGGCACCAAGACCAGATCGATGCCCTGCTCCGGGCCCGGCGCGGCGAGGCCCGGGCCGAGCTCGGCGGGCTCGAGCAGGCCCATCGCGCCGCGGTCCAGGTTTTCGAGGGCGGTGAGGTCGGCGACTCGCCAAAATCGCATCTCGCCGCCGCCGAGGACCCGGGGCAGCCACAGGGCCCTGCCCTCGCCTAGACATCGGCGCAGCAGGGGCAGGGTGTCGACCTCGCGGCGCACCCCCACGAAGGCCGCGATCCCGCGGGCCGATCCCCACAGCGGGTCGGCGGTCAGCGCAGCGCTCAGCGCTAGCGATCCCGCCGCCCGCTCGGCGACCGACGATGCCCGACGCCGGGCCAAGAGCGAGCGTCGCAGAGCGGCCTTGCGCTCCTCCAGCGCCGGTGCGGACGGTACGGGCACGGACATGGGCAATCCATAACATCAACATCGACGAGACATCGACGAGACATCGACGAGACATCGACGAGACATCGACGAGACAGGCCCGCGCGGCCGGGATACAAGCAGATATGGCGAGCTTTCCGGAGTACGAGGCCCACGACGCGACAGGACTGGCCGCCCTGGTCCGCAGCGGCGAGGTCTCGCCGGCCGAGCTGGTCGAGGCTGCGGTCGAGCGCATCGCGGCCCGCAACCCCGCCCTCAACGCGGTCGTCCACCCCATGTACGAGCGCGCCCGGGCCCAGGCCGTGGATCCCCAGCTCCCCGACGGACCGTTTCGCGGCGTGCCGTTTTTGCTCAAGGACCTCAAGGCCGAGGATGCGGGCGAACCCAGCACGGGCGGCTCACGCCTGCTGCGCGACTTCCGGGCGACCCACGACGGGGCCCTCGTCGAACGCTTCAAGCGCGCCGGCCTGGTGATCTGTGGACGCACCAACACGCCGGAGTTCGGGATCATGGGGGTCACGGAGCCGGAGCTCTACGGACCCGCGCGCAACCCCTGGAACCCCGAGCACACCCCCGGGGGCAGCAGCGGCGGCTCGGGCTCGGCCGTGGCCGCGGGCATGGTCCCGGCCGCCCACGGGGGCGACGGGGGCGGCTCGATCCGCATCCCGGCGAGCTGCTGCGGTCTGGTCGGACTCAAGCCCACGCGCGGGCGTGTGCCCCTGCCCCCGGCCTACGGCAGCTGGAACGGCTTTGTGGTCGAACACGTGCTGACCCGCAGCGTCCGGGACAGCGCCGGGATGCTCGACTGCATCGAGGGCCCGGCCCCGGGCGACGCCTACACGGCCCCGGCTCCGAGCGAGCCCTTTCTCGCCAGCTACGCCCGCGCGCCGGAGCGCCTCAAGATCGCGGTGTGTACGGAGGCCCTGTTTGGAGACGACACCCACCCGGACTGCCGGGCGGCGGTCGAGGAGGCCGCGACCTTGGCCAGGGAGCTCGGCCACGACGTGCGCGAGGCCAGGCCGAGCTTCGACAAAGCAGCGATGACCCGGGCCTACCTGTGTGTGGTCGCGGCCGGGACAGCGGCGGCGATCCGGGTCACGGCTGCCCAGCGTGGACGCAGGGTCCGGGCCCGCGAGGTCGAGCCCAAGACCTGGCTGATGCGGACCATCGGCGAGGCCCTGAGCGCGGGCGAGTATGTCGAGCAGCTCGACGTGATCGCCCGTGACTGCGCCCGAGTAGCGAGCTTCTTCGCAGACTACGACCTGCTCCTGACGCCGACCCTGGCCCGACCTCCGCTGCGAGTCGGCGCCCTGGACAGCGCCCTCGCGGAGCGCGTGGCCCTGCAGGTGTTTCGCGCCGCGCCGATCAAGGCGGTCCTGTTCAAGGTCCTCGACGAGATGGCCAGGGAACCCATGGCCCCGAACCCGAACACGCAGCTGTTCAACATGACGGGCCAGCCCGCGATCTCCCTGCCCCTGTACTGGAGCGCGGACGGGCTCCCTATCGGGACCCAGTGGGTCGGCCGCAGCGGCGAGGAGGGGCGACTGTTGAGCCTCGCCCGTCAGCTCGAGGACGCGCGCCCCTGGGCCGGGCGCAGGCCTCCCGAGTTCCGCGACTGAGAACTGAACTGAACTGAACTGAACTGAACTGAACTGAACTGAACTGAACTGAACTGGCTGGCTGCGGGTTTCAGCCGCGGTTTTTCTTGGGCCCTACCAAGGTCCGCAGCGTGCCGCGGGCGACCAGGTCGCCGACCGGGTCGCGCATCTCGACGACCACCGGGTACTCGCAGCGCTCGCTGGTCCGCGGCATGGCCTGGCTGGCGACGCCGGTGATCGTGCCGCGGGCCTTCTTGAGATACTCGATGTCCATGCCGGCGACGATGAAGCGGGCGTCGTCGGGCAGGGAGTAGGCCAGCGCGACGTTGCCGGTGAGCTCGGCGAGGTTGGCCAGGGCGACCGCGTGCACCGAGGTCAGGTGGTTGCGCACGCTCCTGCGATCACGCAGCTGGGTACGACAAAAATCCTGGCGCAGGTCGAGGACCTGGGCCCTGACCGTGCCCGTGTAGGGTGCGATCAGGCCCAAGACCCGAGAGAACAGACGCCTGCCCCCGGGCAGGGGCGAGAGTCGATCCCAGGCGACGCGCACCACGTTGTGGTCACCATCGACGAGCTTGGCGGCGAGGGACATCAGCCGACCTCCCGGGCCGGAGCGCCGGACTCCGCCAGCGCCGCAGCGAAGCGCTCGACGACCGCGCCCGCAGACTCGACGGCCTCGATCCCCTCGACGCTGCGCCCGGCCTGAAAGTAATCCTTGTAGCGGGTGCCCTCGAGCGAGGCGTTCTTGAGCTGACGCAGGGAGCGCAGCGAGTAGTAGGCCCGGATCCAGTGTTTGGCCTTGGGATGCTGCAACATCCACCGGGCGACGGGCCCGGCCTTGGTGCCGATGCGGCGCACGTAGTCGGTCTCGATCACGGCCACGGGCACACCCGAGATCCGCTCGGTGAGCACGATGTCGCGGGCCTCGGCGCCGACGATGGCCGACTTGTAGTCGCTGTGGGCCCGGCATTCGGCGGTCGCTATGAACCGGGTGCCGAGCTGGGCGGCCCCGTACCCCATGTTCAAGGCCTCGACAAAGCCGGCCTCGTCCCCGATCCCGCCGGCGCACACCAGGGGCACACCAAACTCGGCCATGGACTCGAACAGACGCCTCGGGTCGGCCTCGCCCGCGTGCCCGCCGGCCCGCTCGTTGACGCAGATCAGACCATCGACGCCGCCGCCGAGAGCCTTGCGCGCCCACTTGCTGTTGGTGACGTTGTGGTAGACGAAGCCGCCTTTGGCGTGGACCTTGTCGACCACCCAGCGCGGGTTGCCCAGCGCGGTGACGAAGAAGCGCACCCCCTCGTCGAGGGCCACGTCGACCCAGCGCCGCATTCGGTCCTCGTAGATCTTCGAGGACTTTTCGACGATCGCGTTGAAGCCGATCGGGTTGCTGGTCGTGGCTTTGATCTTGCGCAGCCCCTCGCGCAGGTCGTGCTTGTGCACATAGATCATGGACAGGGGCTGGACCATGCCGATGCCCCCGGCGGCCGACACGGCAGCCACCAGCTCGGGGTTGGAGCAGGGATACATGGCCCCACAGATCAACGGCACACTCGCGCCGCTGTGACGGAGGAAGGCTTGTCGAGAGCTCGCGGGCACAGCGTCGGCCGTATAGCAGGGCCCCGCGATGACCGCTACTCGCAGTCCCCGTCGACGCAGATCTGGTCCTCGGCGCAGGCTTCGTCACAGCCGCCACAGTGCGAGGGATCGGTCTGCGTATCGACGCAGTCTTCATCACAGATCTCGAAGGGGTCGCCACAGGCGCCCACACACTGGCCCTGGTTGCAGCTCTCTCCGGGACCGCAGACCACGCTGCAGCCCCCGCAGGCCTCGACGTCGGTCAGCACATCCACACAGCGCTCCTCCTCGTCGATGCTGCAGGCGGAGTAGTCGTCGTCGCAGGCGCACTGGCCCCCGCTGCAGATCCCGTTGTCCGGGCAGGCGCGCCCACACTCACCGCAGTTGTCCTCGTCGAACAGCAGGTTGATGCACTCGCCGCCGCCGCAGGTCTCACACTCGACCTGGACATCCTCGATCCACTGCTCGATACACTCGAGCTCGTAGCCGCTCAAGGTCCCGTCGATGGGCATCTTTTCGCCGCACTCGGGCGAATCGTGCAACTTGGCGAACAGGAACGAGGCGCTCGGATCGCCGGGCACCACCCGGATCTGATCGGGGCAGACAGCCGAGGCGACACCCACGAGCTGGGCCTCGAGATCTTCGATCGGCAGCGAGAGGTCGAGGTCGGACGCCGCGCCCGCCCCGTGACAGCCCGCCGTGGTCGCGCAATTGGGAATGAAGATGTTCTGGCGGATGCTCTCGAGCGAGCCATCGCAAAAATCTCCAGCCTCATCGGAGCCCTGGGCGGTGTCGTCGCTACACGCCGCAAGCCCGAACCCGAGGGCCAGGGCGAGGGCCAGGACGAGGACGGCTGACGAAGCGCGAGGTCGAAGCACGCGTCAGGATACACGCGGACCGGCGTTCGAGACCCGGCCGCGCGGACACTCGCTGCGATTTTCTGGGCCCAGACACGGACGCCTGCGCGCTGGTCCCGACCGCCGGCCGGGCCGGGCGGTCCCTCTTGTCACCCCGTGTTCACGCGACTCGAGCACGGAGGCTCGACCGGGGCCGAGACTGGGCAGCCTGTGGAGTGTGGGCCAGCTCAATTTCGAACCGCGCGGTGTTCGCGATGTTCACGATCTTCGTCCAAGTCCGCCGAACGAGAGATCACCACGGTGATCAGCGTACCGATCGAGGTCGAGATCATGGTGCAGATAGGGACAGGTGATCGATACACTGGGGCCCCACCTCTGGCCGGCTCGATCGCCGACCCGACGGGAATTTTTGATCTGTTTGATCTGAAGGTCGACGACCTCCGGACCCCCCACCGTCTCGGCCGATGCCCCAACGACTCCCCCGCCCCCCGCTCTCGATTCCCCCCCTCGGCCACCGCGTGGGTGAGCGCCGGGGGCAGTCGTGAGTCGGGACCCCCGCCCCGAGCAAGGCGATGAGGGCGCCCTGCTCGAGTGGCTGCGAACGGCGATCGGCGCGACCCTGCGCCTGGACCCCACGCGCGTAGCACCTGCGGCGAGGTTTCGCGAGTTGGGGCTCGACTCGGGCCAGATCGCGGAGCTCGTGACCCAGCTGTCGGCACACCTGGATCACGCCCTGTCTCCGATCGCTCCCTGGGAACACCCCAGCCCCGAGGCCCTGGCACGGCACGCCGCGAGTGTGATCTCAGAAGCCCCGCCCAAGGACCCGCCGGCCCCGACCGGGCGTCGGGTTCAGATCGGCGCCGACGCGAGCTCGGGCGAGGCGATCGCCATCGTCGGAATCGGCTGCCGCCTACCGGGGGGCGTATCGTCGCCCAGTCAGCTCTGGGCCCTGCTCACCGACGCCCGCAACGCCGTCACCGAGGTCCCCCCGGACCGCTGGGACGTCCGGGACTACGTCGATGTCGACCGCGGAGCGCCGGGCAAGATGACCACGCGCTGGGGCGGCTTCCTCGATCAGATCGACAGCTTCGACGCGGCCTTCTTCGGGATCTCGCCGCGCGAGGCCCAGCAGATGGATCCCCAGCAGCGCCTGGCCCTGGAGCTCGCCTGGGAGGCCCTCGAGGACGCCGGCATCGATCCCCGCAGCCTCAGCGGCCGCCGGGTCGGCGTGTTCATGGGCGCGATGTGGTCCGACTACTCGCGCCTGGCCGCGGACGACCCCGGGGCCATCGACCAACACAGCGCGACGGGCCAGGACAGCTCGCTGATCTCGGGGCGGATCTCCTACACGCTGGGCCTCGAGGGCGCGAGCATGACCATCAACACGGCGAGCTCGAGCTCCCTGGTCGCCGTGCACTTGGCCTGCCAGAGCCTGCGCTCGGGCGAGAGCAGCGTGGCCATGGCCGGCGGCGTGAACCTCATCGTCACGCCCCACGGGTCGGTGCTCATGAGCAAGCTCGGCACCCAGAACCCGGCCGGCCAGTGCCGGGCCTTCGACGCCGCGGCCAACGGCTATGTGCGCGCCGAGGGTGGGGGCGTGGTCCTGCTCAAGCCCGCGAGCCGAGCGATCGCCGATGGCGACACCATCTACTGTCTGATCCGCGGGACCGCGACCAACAACGACGGGTTCTCGAACGGGCTGACCGCCCCCAACCCCAAGGCCCAGGAGGCCTGCATCCGAGCGGCCCTGGCCGACGCCCAGCTGAGCCCGGGCAGCATCCACTATGTCGAGGCCCACGGCACCGGGACCATCCTCGGCGACCCGCTCGAGACCAGCGCCCTGGGTGCGGTGATCGGCTCGCAGCGGCCCGCGGGCTCGCCCCTGCGGATCGGCTCGATCAAGACCAATATCGGGCACCTCGAGGCCGCGGCGGGGATCAGTGGGCTGATGAAGACGGCCCTGGCCCTGCACCACCGCATGCTCCCGCCCAACCTGCACTTCGAGCAGCCCAACCCGCACATCGCGTTCGCGGAGCTCAACCTCTCGGTTCAGACCGAGCTCGAGGGTTGGCCGGCGAGCACCGAGACCCCGCGCGCGGGCGTCAGCAGCTTCGGCCTCGGCGGCTCCAACTGCCACGCCGTGCTCGAGGCCGCGCCCAAGAGCGAGGTCCTCATGTTGCCCCTGTCGGCGAGCGACAAGGGGGGTCTGCGCATGCGTGTGCTCTCGGCCCTCGACTTCGGCTTCGAGCTGCGCAACTGGAACGAGACGGCGGCCCTGTGTCGCGCCCTGAGCGAGCGCAACACCAGGGCCGGGGCCGGCGGCACGGGCGAGCGTGGGCACGAGGGGGAACACCGGGCGAGCCTCTTGCTCAGCGCCCCCGAGGATCTGGTGGACGGGCTCTCCAAGCTGCTCGCCGGCGGTCTGCGGGCCCTCTCCCCGACCCCCCCGATCCGCCCCAAGCTCGTATTCGTTTGCTCGGGGCACGGCTCCCAGTGGCTGGGCATGACCCGGACCCTGCTCGTCGGTGAGCCCGTCTACCGGGCCGCCCTCGAGGGGGTCGACCGCCTGACCCAGGAGCTGGGCGGCTGGTCCGTGATCGACGAGATCCTGGCTACCCAGCAGCGCACCCGCATGGATCAGTGCGATGTGCTGCACGTGCTCTTGTTTGCCAACCAAGTCGCCCTCGGTGCGCTGTGGCGGTCCTGGGGCATCACCCCAGACACGGTCGTGGGTCACGGCCTGGGCGAGGTCGCGGCGGCCTACCTGGCGGGGATCTTGTCGCTCACCGACGCGACCCGGGTGGCCCTGGAGCGGGGCCGCTGTGTGGCCGAGATGGCCGCGGGCGAGGGTGCCATGTTGGCGGTGAACCTGCCCGAGTCCATGCTCCTCGAGCGCCTCGGGGAGGCCGGCCAGGGGCTGGTGATCGGAGCCCACGACGCGCCCCGCAGCACCCTCTTGTCCGGGCCCCGGGTGGCCATCGAGGGCGCCGAGTCCCTGCTCATCCAGCGCGGCGTCCAGGTCCGGCGCGTGGCCATCGACTTCGCGGCCCACAGCCCCGAGATGGTCCCCCTGGTGCCCGTGTTCGAGCAGGCCATCGCGTCGATTTCACCGCGCCCGGCGAAGCTCGCCATGCACTCCTCGGCGACCTTGGAGCAGCTGCGCGGGGACGAGTGTGGGCCCTCCTACTGGGGTCGAAACCTCCGTCACGAGGTCCGTTTTCGCCAGCTCGTAGAGGTCATCGCCGAGCAGGGACCGACCGTGTTCCTCGAGCTCAGCGCCGACCCGGTGCTCCAATCTGCGGTCGAGGCGAGCACCGAGGGGATCGAGACCGCGAGCTGGGCGCTGGCTTCGTGCCGGCGCCACGCGGACGAGCGCGGGGCCATGCTCGAGAGCTTGGCGTGTCTGTTCGAGCTCGGCTTCGACGCCGACTGGGGCGCCCTGTGGGCCCAGGCTCCCCAGCTCACCGCCCTCCGCCCGGACCTGCGCGAGCGCATGGACGAGACCATGGGCCCGGCCCCGAGCGACAGCGCCCCCCGGGCCAGCGTGGACCTGCCCCTGCTGCTCTCGGCCAAGACCAAGGTCGCCCTGCGAGCCCAGGCCGAGCGCCTCTACGGGCACCTCGAGGACAACCCGGAGCTGCCCCTGCACGACGTCGCCCACTCGCTGGCGACCTCCCGCGCCCACTTCGAGCACCGGGCGATGATCGTGACCGAGGACCACGCCGGCGCGCTCTTGGCCCTCGACGCCCTGGCCCGGGGCAACGCCGATCCACGGGTGATCCAGGCCGACGCCCGGCTCACCGGCAAGGTCGCGTACCTATTCTCCGATCAGGGTTCCCAGTGGCCGACGATGGCCCGCGATCTCAGCGCGCTCTCGGACCGCTTCCGCGCCCACATCGACGCCTGCGAGCGAGCCCTGAGCCCACACGTGGAGTGGTCGTTGCGGGCGGTGCTCGAGGGCCGCCCGGGCGCCCCCTCCCTGAGCCTGCCCGAGGTCGTGCAGCCGGCCCTGATCGCCGTGTCCACGGGCTTGGTCGCGCTCTGGCCCACGGTCGGCATCGAGCCCGAGGGCGTGGTCGGCTACGGGCTGGGCGAGATCGCGGCGGCCTACGTGGCCGGGGCCATCGACCTCGGCGCGGCCATGAAGATCAGTGCGGAGCGCGGTCGACTCTTGAGCACGCTCTCGGGCGTCGCCCTCACGGCCCGGGTTCCCGAGGCCGCCGCCACCCTCGAGCCCAAGCTCGCGCGCTGGGGGGGCGACCTGGGCATCGCCGCCGCCGATGGACCCCGCTCGACCCTGGTCTCGGGCCGACCCAAGGCCGTGGCCGAGCTGCTCGCTGCCCACCCGGAGGCCCGAGCCGTGGCCATCGATTACCCGCTCGCCAGCCCCAGCCTCGAGGCCCTGCGGACCCCGCTGATCGAGGCTCTGGACGGACTCTCGCCCCGAGATGCGGACGTGGTCCCGCTCTACTCCACGGTCCGCGCCGAGCGGGTCGTGGGCCGTGAGCTCGACGCCCCGTATTGGTTTCGGAACCTCCGCCAGGCCCCCCGGCTTGCGGACACGATCGACCAGATGCTCGCCGACGGCTACCGCTTCTTCATCGAGATCAGCCCCGACGCGCTCCTGGTCGAGGCCCTCGACGGCCTGCTGGAGCAGGTCGAACCCAAGGGCGCAGCGATCGCTTCGCTGCTCCGAGATCAGGGCGGGCCGTCTCGGCTGATGCGCTCTCTGGGCGAGCTGCACACCCGCGGCCGGGCCGTCGACTGGACGAACGTGTCTGCGGGTCACCGGGTCGAGCTCCCGACCTACGCCTTTCAGCGCCAGCGCTTTTGGGTCGACGTCGGCGCCGCTCAGAACCGAGAGGTGGTCGCGGTCCAGGCGGCCCCGGCCGCCGACGAGGGGTTTTGGGAGGTCGTCGAGTCCGGCGACCTCGACAGCCTCGCCGGGGCCCTCGCTATCGACGATCCCGATCGCCGCAGCTCGCTCGCCAGCTTGCTCCCGGCGCTCAGCGCCTGGCGCCGCAACCACCGTGAGCGCACGACCCTCAACGCCTGGCGCTACCGCTTCACCTGGAAGCCGGCGCCCTCGCCCGCGAGCTTGGGCGAGGTCGCGGGGACCTGGCTGTTGCTGGTCGCCTCCGAGCCCGACGACCCGGAGCTCGAGGCGACCGTCATCGCCAACCTCGAGGCCAGCGGCGCCCGGCTCCTGCGTGTGCCCCTCGACGAGGACGAGCCCGACCGCGGCGACACGCTCGCCGCCATCCGCCGGGTGCTGGCCGAGAACGCCGACTCGAGCGGCCAGCCCCCGGCGCTGCGGGGGGTGCTCTCGATGTTGGCCCTGGTCGAGTCGCCCCTGCTCGACGAGCCCGCCCTGCCCGCGGGGCTGGCCCTGAACCTGGCGGTGATCCAGGCCCTGGGCGACGCCGAGGTCGGCGCGCCCCTGTGGCTGCTGACCCGCGGCGCCGTATCCATCGGCGGCAACGATCCGCTCACCAGCCCCTGTCAGGCGATGGCCTGGGGCATGGGTCGGGTCGCGGCCCTCGAACATGGCGAGCGCTGGGGTGGGCTCATCGATCTCCCGCCCACCCTCGACCTCAAAGCCGCCCGCCGCCTGGTCACGGCCCTCGGTGGCGGCGGCGACGAGGACCAGATCGCCCTGCGCAACACGGGCCTGTTCGTGCGCCGGCTGACCCGGGCGCCCGCGGCCGAGCTCGGCGACGCCCAGCCCTGGAAGGCCCGCGGGACCGTGCTCGTGACCGGGGGCCGGGGAGCCTTCGGCGCCCGGGTCATCCGCTGGCTGGCCAGCGCCGGCGCAGAACACCTGGTGTTGGCCAGCGAGCACAGCCCCGACGCGAGCCTGGTCGAGTTCGGGACCCGGGTGACCCTGGTCGCCTGCGACCTCTCCGACCGGGAGGCGATCAGCACCTTGCTCGATCAGATCGAAGCCGACGGCGAGACCCTCAGCGCGGTGATCCACGCCGAGGGCCCCACCCAGCAGACCCTGCTGACCGACATCCGCATGGGCGACCTGGGCACCTACGCCGCAGCCAAGGTCGCCGGCGCCCAGCACCTCCACGAGTTGCTCGCCGAGACCAAGCTCGACGCCTTCGTGACCTTCTCGTCGATCGGCGGGGCCTGGGGGCGCGGCCGAGAGGCGATCTCGGCGGCCGCCGACGCCTTCCTCGACGCCTTCGCCACCCAGCGCCACGCCCTGGGCGACCCGACCCTGTCGCTGGCCTGGAGCCCCTGGTCCACGAGCATCAGCGAGGATCAACAGCGCGATCTCAGGCGCCGCGGGATCGAGCCCATGGACCCAGAGATGGCCCTGAGCGCGCTCCAGCAGAGCATGAGCACCAGCGACGACGCCCTCGTGCTCGCCGACATCGACTGGTCGCGCTTCGCCCCGGCGTTCACGGCCGGCCGACCCAGCCCCCTGCTGGGCGATCTCCCCGAGGTCCGGGCCACGCTCGACTCGGAGGCCCGCGAGGGAGAGGACGACGAGGCCCGACTGCTCGCGCGCCTGCGTGGACTCTCGGACTCGGAGCGCGAGCGGACCCTGGTCAACCTCGTGCTCAGCCAGACCGCGGCCGTGCTCGGCTACGACGACGCCTCTCGCCTCGACGCCCAGGTCGGCTTCGTCGACCTCGGCCTCGACTCGCTCATGGCCGTCGAGGTCCGGCGCCGGATCCAACGCGAGACCGGCCTGACCCTGCCCGCGACCTTGGTCTTCGATCACCCCTCCCCCCACCACGTCGCCGTATTTGTGCACGAGGGCCTGGCCGAGGCCCTGGGGGTCACCGAGCGCGAGGTCGAGCGCGAGCAGGAGCGCCGCGACACCTCCAGCTACGAGCCGATCGCGATCATCGGCGTGGGCCTGCGCCTGCCCGGCAAGATCGTCGCGCTCCCGGATCTGTGGCGCTTCTTGGTCGAGCGCCGCGAGGCCGTGGGCCCGCTCCCGGCGAAGCGCTGGAACGTCGACGAGATCTTCGACGCCGACCCGGAGAGCAAGGGCCACAGCTACGTCCGCGACGGCGCCTTCCTCGACCACATCGATCGCTTCGACCCGGCGTTTTTCAACATCAGCCCGCGCGAGGCCAAGAGCATCGACCCTCAACACCGGCTCCTGCTCGAGGCCTCGTGGGAGGCGCTCGAGAACGCGAGCGTGGTCCCGGCCACGCTCCGCGACTCCCGGACCGGCGTGTTCGTGGGCCTCGGACCCAGCGACTACGATCTCCTGCGCACGGACCTGGGCGAGGCCTACACCTTCACCGGTACCCAGACCTCGTTCGCGGCCGGGCGGATCGCGTTCTCCCTGGGCCTCCAGGGTCCGGCCTTGGCCATCGATACGGCCTGCTCCTCGTCCTTGGTGGCCTTTCATCAGGCCTGCCGCGCGCTCCGGAACCAGGACTGCGAGCTCGCCCTCGCCGGCGGGGTCCAGGTCCTGGCCGCCCCCGACGCCTTCGTGCAGCTGTCCCGGACCCGGGCCCTGGCCCCGGACGGCCGCTGCAAGACCTTCTCGGCCAACGCCAACGGCTACGGCCGAGGCGAGGGGGTGATCGTGTTCGCGCTCGAGCGCCTCAGCGACGCGCTCGCCAACGACCGAGACATCCTCGCCCTGGTCCGCGGCAGCGCCGTCAACCACGACGGGGCCAGCAGCGGGATCACGGCGCCCAACGGCACCTCCCAACAAAAGCTCCTGCGCTCGGCCCTCGACGACGCGCGCCTCGAGCCCACGGACATCGACTACGTCGAGTGTCACGGCACGGGCACCGCCCTGGGCGACCCGATCGAGGTCCAGGCGATCGCCGCGGTCTACGGCGAGCAGCGGGCCCCCGATCGCCCCCTGCTCCTGGGCGCGGTCAAGACCAACATCGGCCACCTCGAGGCCGCAGCCGGGCTCGCGGGCGTCGCCAAGGTCGTGGCGTGCATGCGCTACGCCGGGCTCCCGGCGACCTTGCACAGCAAGCCCCGCAACCCCCACATCGACTGGCAGAACCTGCCGATCGAGGTCGTCGACAGCATGCGCCCGTGGCCGAGTCCAGCGCCTGATCCCGAGGCCCAATCCGAGGCCCAATCCGAAGCTCGGGCTCCCTGGCGGGCCGGCGTGTCTTCCTTCGGCATGTCGGGCACAAACGCCCACGCGATCCTCGAGCGGGCCCCCGCTCGGGCCAGCGGAACCAACTCCACACAGCGCCCTGCCACGCCCCCGCCCCCCGAAATTCCACTCCTGCTCTCGGGGCGGACCCACACCGACCTGGTCGCCCAGGCCCAGCGCCTCGCCGCCCACATCCGCGACGCCGAACCCGACGCGGCCCCCACCCCCCTCGAGCTCGGCTTCGCCCTGGCCACCGGCCGCACCCACTTTCCGGTCCGCCTGTCCCTGGCCGCCGACGCCGAGAGCACGCCCGAGATCCTCGTCGACTTGCTCGACCAGTTCGCCCGCACCGGCGCGCCCTCGCGCGGGGCCCACGTCTCGCCCAAATCGGGGGCCGCCCGGGGCAAGCTCGCGTTCATGTTCACGGGCCAGGGCGCCCAGCGACCGGGCATGGGCAGGGATCTCTACGCCCGCTACCCGACCTTCCGCGACGCCCTCGACCAGGTCTGCGCGCACCTCGATTTTCACCTCGAGCGGCCCGTCTTCGAGCTCATGTTCGCCGAGCCCGAGACCCCCGAGGCCCGGCTCCTCGACCACACCGCCTACACCCAGCCGGCCCTGTTCGCGCTCGAGGTCGCCCTGTATCGAACCTGGGAGGCCTGGGGCGTCACCCCGGACCTGCTCATCGGCCACTCGATCGGCGAGCTCGCGGCCGCCCACGTCGCCGGCGTCCTGTCCATCGAGGACGCCTGCACCCTGGTCGCCGCCCGCGGCCGGCTCATGGGCGGGCTCCCCGAGGGTGGGGCCATGATCTCGATCCAAGCCTCGGAGGACGAGGTCCGGCCCCTGCTCGACGCCCGGGCCGGGATCGCCGGTCTCAACGGGCCCATGTCCACGGTCATCTCAGGCGACGAGCAGGCCTGCCGCGACATCGCCCTGCACTTCGAGCAGCTCGAGCGCAACGTGATCCAGCTGAAGGTCAGCCACGCCTTCCACTCGCCGCGCATGGATCCGATCCTCGAGGAGTTCCGGCGCGTGGCCAGCAAACTCGAGTTTCACCCACCGACCATCCCGATCATCTCCAACGTCACCGGAGAGCGCTGCACGGGCACGGACCTGTGCACGCCGGACTACTGGGCCCGGCACATTCGCCAGTCCGTGCGCTTCGTCGACAGCGTGCGCACGCTCGAGGCCGAGGGGGTCACGACCTTCCTCGAGCTCGGGCCCCACGCCGTGCTCTCGGCGATGGTCCCCCCCTGCCTGTCGGAGGCGGCTGCGGAGCAGGCCACGCTCGTCCCCTCCATGCACAAGCGCAAGCCCGAGGTCGAGACCCTGACCGCGGCCCTGGGCCAGCTCCACACCCGGGGCCTCGAGCTCGACTGGAAGGCCTTCTTCGGCCCCTACGCCCCCTCTCGCCCCCACCTGCCCAGCTACGCCTTCCAGCGCCAGCGCTACTGGATCGAGGGCGGCGCGGGCCGGGCCGCCGACGTCGCCTCGGCCGGGCTGGTCGACGCCGAGCACCCCTTGCTGGGCGCGAAGATCTCGCTCGCCGACAGCGACGCGGTCCTGTTCACGAGCCGGCTCTCACTCGCCGACCAGCCCATGCTCGCCGGACACGTGATCTTCGACCAGACCCTGGTCCCGGCCACGGTCTTCCTCGAGCTCACCCTCACCGCGGCCCTGCGTGTGGGTCTCGACCGGGTCGAGGAGCTGACCATCGAGCGCCCGCTTGCGCTCCCGGCCAAGGGCGGGGTCCGCCTGCAGCTCTCGGTCGGCACCCCCGACGAAGACGGCAGCCGGAGCCTGACCATCCACGCCCGCCCGGATCGGGATGAGGACAGCCCCGAGGGCTGGCAGCGCCACGCCAGCGCCCGCGTGGGTCAGGGCCCGCGCAGCGCCGACTTCAACCTCCACGCCTGGCCCCCCCCCGGCGCCGAGCCCCTCACCCTCGCCCGACCAGGCGGCGCCGAGACCCCGAGCGCTGGCTCTGCCCGACCGGCCCGACCTGCTCGACCGGGCCGACCGGAGCCGGCGGGCCCAGCCGAGATCTACGCGGCCCTGGCCGCGGCCGGCTTCACCTACGGGGGTGAGTTTCTCGGCCTCCAGCGGGCCTGGACCCACGGCCGAGAGCTGCTCGTCGAGGTCGAGCTCTCCGACGAGGAGGCCCGGCAGGCGGGGTCCTACAGCATCCACCCGGCGCTCCTGGACGCGGGTTTGCACCCCCTGGTGCTCACCACCCTCGATGGGGACAGCGCCTCCCTGCCCGTGTCGTGGGCGGGGGTCGAGCTCTACGCCACCGGCGCGACGACCCTCCGGATCCGGCTCACGCCCAAGGCCGGCGACGGCTCCCTGAGCATGACCATCGCCGACGGCGAGGGCGATCCGGTCGCCTTCATCGAGACCCTGAGCATGCGCCCCGCGACCGCGGCCGCGATCCACGAGTCCATCGACAGCCAGCGCTTCGACGGGCTCTACGCGGTCGAGTGGAACATCCCCCTCGACACCGGCGGCCTGTCCTCGGGCGGTGAGTGGGCCATTCTCTCGACCCCGGGGCAGACCGAGATCACAGGTCGGAGCGAGCTCGCGGAGACCCTCGCCCGGTCTTCGCTCACGACCCGGGCCTACCCCGACTTCGGGGCGATCCAGGCGGCCATGGACGCGGGCGGCCCCCCACCCGAGACGATCTTGGTGTCCTGGGCCTCGAGCACAGAGCAGGGCCACGCCCTCACCCACCGGGCCCTCGACCTGCTCCAGCGCTGGCTGGCCGACGAGCGCCTGTTCGCCTCGCGGCTGATCTACCTGACCGAGCGGGCCGTCGCGGTCGACCACGACGAGGACGTGCTCGACCTGGGCGCGGCACCGATCTGGGGCCTGGTCCGCAGCGCCCAGGTCGAGAGCGCAGACCGGCGCCTGGCGATCGTCGACGTCGACGGCCTCGAGCTCTCCCTGTGGGCCCTGCCCGCGGCCCTGGCCTGCGACGAGGAGCAGCTGGCCCTGCGCGAGGGCATGATGCTCGCCCCGCGCCTGGCCCGTCCCCTGCCCTCGAGCCGACTCGCCCCGCCCGTGGGGGTGTCCGGCTGGCACCTCGACACGGGGGTCCAAGGTACCCTCGACAACCTCCACCTCAGCCCCTACCCGCCGGCCACCGCCCCCCTGAGCGAGGGCCAGGTCCGGGTTCGGGTTCGGGCCGCGGGCCTCAACTTTCGGGACGTCCTCAACACCTTGGGCATGTACCCGGGCGAGGCCGGCGAGCTCGGGATCGAGGCCGCCGGCGTGGTCGCCGAGCTCGGACCCAAGGTCGACGGCATCGCCGTGGGCGATCGGGTGATGGGCCTCATGTCGGCCTCCTTCGGCCCGCTCGCGGTCACCGACGCCCGCCTGCTCGCCCCCATCCCCGAGCGCTGGAGCTTCGCCGAGGCGGCCTCCGTACCGATCGTGTTCCTGACCGCCTACTACGCCCTGGTCGAGGTCGGCGAGCTGCGCGAGGGCGAGCGGATCTTGATCCACGCGGCCACCGGCGGCGTGGGCATGGCCGCGACCCAGCTCGCCCGCCACCTCGGCGCCGAGGTGTTCGGCACCGCCAGCGAGCCCAAGTGGGGGACCATGCGCGAGCTCGGCTACGACGAAGAGCACCTCGCCAACTCGCGGACCGTGGACTTCGAGCGCAAGTTCGCGGCCCAGACCGGGGGCGAGGGGGTCGACCTGGTCCTCGACAGCTTGGCCCGAGAGTTCGTCGACGCCTCCCTGCGCCTCCTGCCCCGGGGCGGCCGCTTCCTGGAGATGGGCAAGACCGACATCCGCGATCCGGAGGTCGTGGCCCGGACCCACCCGGGCGTGCACTACCGAGCCTTCGACCTCATGGCCTTCCAGCCCGAGCAGATCGCGTCCATGTTCGCCAAGCTCGTGATGCTGTTCGAGCGCGGCGCCCTCGAGCCCCTGCCGACGACCTGCTGGGACCTGCGCGAGGCTCCCGAGGCGTTCCGCTATGTCAGCCAGGCCCGACACGTGGGCAAGGTCGTGCTCGAGGTCGACCCGGGCATGGCCCTCGGCGGCACCGTGATGATCACCGGGGGGGCGGGCGCCCTCGGTTCCATGCTCGCCCGCCACCTCGTCCAGCGCCACAACATCCGCCACCTGGTGTTGGTGTCCCGGCGCGGGGGCGACTCCGCCGAAGCCAGGCGGCTGCGCACCGAGCTCGAGCTGTCTGGGGCCAGCGTGCGCTTCGCGGCCTGCGACGTCGCCGAGCGCAGCGCCCTGGCCCGGGTCCTCGCCGAGATCCCGCGGGCCCACCCGCTCACGGCCGTGTTCCACACCGCGGGCGTGCTCGACGACGGCGTGCTCGGATCCCTCGATCCCGAGCGCATCGATCATGTGTTCCGGCCGAAGGTCGACGCGGCCTGGAACCTCCACCTCCTGACCCGCGACCTGCCCCTGGCTGCGTTTGTGTTGTTCTCCTCGGTGGTCGGGGTCATGGGCAACCCGGGCCAGTCCAGCTACGCGGCCGCGAACGCCTACTTGGACGCGCTCGCCAGTCACCGGAGGTCCCAGGGCCTCCCCGCCCTCAGCCTGGCCTGGGGACCCTGGGGCGGCGGCGGCATGGCCTCGCGCCTGTCCGACGCCGATCGGGCGCGCATGCGTCGACGCGGCATGGTGCCCCTGACCCCCGCCGACGGCCTCGTGCTCCTCGACGCCGCCCTGAGCCGGGCCGAGTCGGCCCTGGTCCCCGTCCACCTCGACACGAGCGCCGTCGCCAGCCACGGCGAGCCCCCCCCGACCATGCTCCGGGGCATGGTTCGGGCCGCGCCGCGCCGGCGCACCGGTGCCGGCCACAGCGCGAGCTCGGCCGCCGCGGTCGCCTCCTCCCTCGAGCAGCGCCTGGCGAGCTTGCCCGAGGAGGACCGAGCCCAGGCGATCCTCGACCTCGTGCGCACGGAGATCGCCTCGGTGCTCGACCTGTCTCGACCCGAGAGCCTCGGCCCCGACCGGCCGCTCAGGGACCTCGGCCTCGACTCGCTCGTGGCCGTGGAGCTGCGCAACCGACTCCAGACCGCGACCGGCCTGCGCCTGCCCTCGACCTTGCTCTTCGACTACCCGACCTCCGGGGCGCTCGCGCAGTTCCTGCAGCGGGAGCTCGACCTCGACGCCCTCGCGACCGAAGACCAGGCCCTGAGCGCCGCGGACTCCCCGGTCCAGGCCGAGCTCGAGCGCCTCGAGGCCATGCTCGGCGCGCTCCCGCTCCAGACCCTCGAAGACAGTGGGGCGAGCGCCCGCCTCCGGGCCCTGGTCGGGCGCTTCGCAGACGGAAAAATGCCGCCGGAGGGCGACCCCGGGTCGACCCCCCCCGGGACCGCGCTCGAGGCCGAGCGCCGGACCGATCTAGCGACCGACCCCGACACGAGCCCCGAGACCAGTCTCGAAGCGGGCGCCGACGGTCCTCCGAACATCGATCCCGCACCGGCATCCACCCCCGAGCCCGAGCCCGAGCCCGAGCCCGAGCCCGAACCCGAGGATCCGGACGCCGACGCCGAAGACCTCACCGCCAAGACCGACGACGAGCTCTTCGACATGATCGACAGCGAGCTGGAGGACCTGCTCTCGTGAGCGCCACACCCACGGCGGCCGAGGCCAAGCTCCGCGCCTACCTCGAGCGCGCGACCTCTGCCCTGCGCTCGACCAAGCAGCGGATCCAGGCCCTCGAGGCTCGGGAGCGCGAGCCCATAGCGATCGTCGGCATGGGCTGTCGGCTGCCCGGGGGCGTCGGCGGTCCGGCCGGGCTGTGGACCCTGCTCGCGGCCGAGGTCGACGCGATCGGCCCCCTGCCGGACGACCGAGGCTGGCCGCGCGAGGGGCTCTACGATCCCGACCCGGACGCGGTCGGCACGACCTACACCCGAGGCGGCGGGTTCCTGGCTCACCCGGGTCGCTTCGACGCCGCATTTTTCGGGATCAGCCCCCGGGAGGCGGCGGCCATCGACCCCCAGCAGCGGCTCTTGCTCGAGCTGGCCTGGGAGGCCCTCGAGCACGCCGACATCCTGCCGGCCTCGCTCTACAACAGCCGCACCGGCGTGTTTGTGGGCCTGTGTTACGACGACTACCAGGCCCTGGCGACCCCGGCCCGGGAGGCCACCGACGGCTACGCAACCCTGGGCAACCTCTACAGCGTGGCCTCGGGGCGGGTCGCCTACACCCTCGGCCTCCAGGGCCCCGCGGTGACCGTCGATACGGCCTGCAGTACCTCGCTGGTGACCGTCCACATGGCGGCCACGGCCCTGCGCCGGGGGGAGTGCTCCCTGGCCCTGGCCGGGGGCGCGACGACCTTCGCCACCCCCGACCCCCTGATCTCGTTTTCCCGGCTCAAGACCCTGGCCCCCGACGGGCGCTGCAAGTCCTTCTCCGACCGGGCCGACGGCGCCGGCTGGGCCGAGGGTGGAGGCATCTTGGTGCTCGAGCGGCTCAGCGACGCGCGCCGCAACGGGCACCGGGTCCACGCCCTGATCCGCGGCACGGCCGTGAACCAAGATGGGCGCAGCCAGGGCCTGACCGCCCCCAACGGCCCGGCCCAGCGTCGCGTCATGGAGGCCGCCCTCGAGTCGGCCGGACTCGAGCCCGCGGACATCGATGTGGTCGAGGCCCACGGCACGGGCACGCGGCTCGGCGATCCCATCGAGGCCCACGCTCTGATCGCCACCTATGGCCGGCGCGGCGCCCAGGCTCCCCTGTGGCTGGGTTCGATCAAATCGAATATCGGCCACACCCAGGCCGCCGCAGGGGTCGCGGGGATCATGAAGATGGCCCTGGCCCTGGACCGGGAGCTCCTGCCCCGGTCCCTGCACTGCGAGCGACCCTCGGGAGAGATCGACTGGCGCGGCGACGCGGTCCGCCTGCTCCAGACCGCCCAGCCCTGGCCGCGGGGCGAGCGAGCGCGGCGGGCCGGGGTCTCCTCGTTCGGGATCTCGGGCACCAACGCCCACGTGATCGTAGAGGAGGCTCCCGCAGCCGAGGCTCCCGACCGACCCCATCGGCGGGGTGCGTCGGCCCAGCCCCCACACTCCACCGAGGAAAACCCTGTCGGTCTCGATCCCGATCTCGATCCGGGGCCCGGCCGGGTTTTTGTGCTGCCCCTGGCGGGGAAGTCGGAGCGCGCCCTGCTCGGTCAGGCGGCGGCCCTGGGTGGGCGGATCGACTCAGGAGACCCCGGGGACGGAGACGGCCCGGACAGCCGAGACACAGCCGACCCTGACGGCCGAGACAGAGTCGACCTGGCCGCGCTCGGTCTGGCCCTGGCCACGACCCGGACCCAGTTCGACCACCGCGCCGTGCTCGTCGGCCGAGATCCAGCCCAGCTCGAGGCCGCCCGCGCCGCGCTCGAGCGCGGCCAGGCCCACCGCGCACTGGTCCGAGACCTGGCCCGGCCGAGCCCGCGCGTGGCCGTTCTGTTCACGGGCCAGGGCAGCCAGCGGCCAGGCATGGGTCGGGAGCTCTACGCCGCCTGGCCGAGCTTCCGCGCGGCCTTCGACGCCTGCTGCGTCCACTTCGACAGGCTCCTGCCCCGGCCCCTGCGCCCGATCGTGTTCGCCGATCCCGACGCCGAGCCCGAGCTCGCCGCGGCCCTCGGCCAGACCCGCTACACCCAGCCCGCCCTGTTCGCCCTCGAGGTCTCCGTGTTCGCTATCTGGCGCGAGCTCGGGGTCACCCCGCGCGTGCTCTTGGGCCACTCGATCGGCGAGATCGCGGCGGCCCACGTGGCCGGGGTGTTCACCCTCGGGGACGCCTGCGAGCTGGTCGCGGCCCGCGGGCGACTGATGCAGGCCCTGCCCGGAGGCGGGGCCATGATCGCGATCCAGGCCAGCGAGGCGGAGCTGCGCGCGGAGATCGACGAGCCCTCGAGGCGACCCGGGCCCTCGAAGCGACCCGGGCCCTCGAAGCGACCCGGGCCCTCGAAGCGACCCGGGGTCGTCGACATCGCCGGCCTCAACGGACCGCGCGCGAGCGTGATCTCGGGCGACGAGGGTCCCTGTCTGGAGATCGCCGCGATCTTCGAGGCCCGCGGACGCAGGGTCACCACGCTCGCGGTCAGCCACGCTTTCCACTCGGCCCATATGGAGCCGATGCTGGCCGAGTTCCGCACCGTGCTCGAGACCCTGCACCCGGCGCCCGCCCAGATCCCCCTGATCTCGAACGTCACCGGGGTGCTGGCGACCGACGCCGAGCTCTCCAGCCCCGACTACTGGCTCCGCCACGCCCGTCGAGCCGTGCGCTACCTCGACTGCGCCCGCACCCTCGAGGCCGAGAACATCGACGTGGCGATCGAGGTCGGCCCCCACGGGGTGCTCTGTGCCTTGACCGCCGGCTGCCTCGCCAGCACCGACAACAGGGACGGCGACGACACAGATGCAGGTCGCCCCCCCCTGCGGACCCTGCCCTCGCTCCGGCGCGCCCGCTCGGACCTCCACACCCTGGGACTCGCGGCCGCCCGGGCCCACTGTCTGGGCGTCGAGCTCGACTGGACGCGGCTGTCGCCCGAATCCGATGCCCGCTTCGATGCCCGCTTCGATGCCCGCTTCGATGCCCGCTTCGATGCC
>CAYVJQ010000045.1:44490-49978 GCA_964451725.1 uncultured Nannocystaceae bacterium
GCTTCGATGCCAGCTTCGATGCCAGCTTCGATGCCAGCTTCGATCATGGGCTCGCCCGGAGTCCAGCCCTGCCGACCTACGCCTTCGATCGTGAGATGCACTGGCTGGCCCCGGCGCCCGGGGTCTCGAGGCCCGACCTCGACAGCGCCGGCCTCGAGACCCTGGGACACCCGATCCTCAGCGCCGGCACGACCCTCGCCGAGACCGGCGAGCGGATCTTCAGCGGTCGCCTGAGCGCCGCCCGGCAGCCCTGGCTGGGCGACCACGTCGTGTTTGGCCAGGTGATCGTGCCCGGCACGGCGATCGTCGAGATCGCCCTCCAGGCGGCGGCCCGCTGCGGCGCGGTCGGGGTCGCCGAGCTGACCTTGGAGGCGCCCCTGAACCTCGGCCCCGCCGGTCGACCGCCGACCCCGGTCGACATCCAGGTCCAGGTCCTGGTCCAGGGTGAGGCTGAGGCTGATCCGGGTGCCCCGGGTGACCCGTCCGGGCCCGACCTCACCCGGGCGTTCACGGTCAGCTCGCGGGTCGCAGACGCGGAGCCCGAGGCTCCCTGGCGACGCCACGCGAGCGGGTCGCTGGCGCTCACCGAGGCCGCCCTCGGACTCACAGGAGACACGAACCCGGACGCGGGCCTCGGCACCTGGCCGCCACCCGGAGCGACCCCGATCCCCGCGACCGACGACCTCGAGCGCAGCTACGCCGAGCTCGCCGCGCGCGGGCTCACCTACGGGCCACAGTTTCGCGGCCTGCGTCGAGCCTGGCGCGGACCGGACGGAGCCCGCTACGTCGAGGTCGGCCTCGACCCCGAGACCGCCGCCGAGGACTACGGCCTCCACCCCGCCCTGCTCGACGCGGTCTTGCACCTGATCGCGCTCGATCCCCTCGGGCCCGAGGCAGACCAATCTCCAGATCAGCCCCCGGCCGGCTCCGTGCCCCTGCCGTTTTCGTGGTCCGGGATCGCACTCTCGGCCGTCGGCGCGACCGAGCTGCGGGCGCGCATCGAGGCCCGCCCAGAGGCCGGATCGAGCGCGTTCTCCCTGACCCTCGTGGACGGCGAAGATCGACCGGTCGCCCGGGTCGAGGCCCTGGCCACGCGCCCCGTCGACCGGGGCAGCCTGCGGGCCGCGAGCGCAGGCCGAGCTGCGGATGCCTCGCTCCATACGCTGTCCTGGCAGCCCCTGCCCCAACAGGCCGTCCAGTCCGAGAACGCCGGAGCCGAACCCAGCCCGATCACCCCGGCCATCTGGATCGGCGATGCTCCCGAGCGCCCGAGCGCCCCGACCGAGCTTCACTACGCCGACGCTGAGGCCCTCGGGCATGCCCTCGACGCGGGCCTCGACGCGCCCCCACTCCTCGTCCTCAGCCCTGGCTACGGCCTCGCCCGGGACCGGGTCCTGCGCTGCTTGGGCGCGCTCCAGCTGTGGGCCGGAGACCCCCGTCTGCTCGACACTCGACTGGTCGTGCTGACCCGGGGAGCCGTGGCCTGTGGGCCCCGACCGCGCGCGCTCGAGGTCGAGGCCGCTCCTGTCTGGGGTCTGGTCCGCAGTGCCCAGCTCGAGGAGGAGGGGCGCGAGCTGACCATCGTGGACCTCGAGCGCTGGCCGCCGACCCCGAGCGAGTCGGCGCGGATCTTTCAGGCCGGCGCCGGCGAGCCCCAGCTGGCCATGCGCGAGGGTGTACTCCTGCGCCCACGCCTGGCCGCCCTGGACCCGCTCGCGCTCACGATCCCCAACCCGAGCCCGAGCCCGAGCACCGCCGCGCTCTGGCGGCTGGCCGCGCCCGGCGAGCGCAGCTTCGACGCCCTCGCCCTGGTCCCCCACCCGGAGGCCGGCCGCGCCCTCGAAGCCCACGAGCTGCGCCTGCGTGTAGACGCGGCCGGCCTCAACTTCCGCGATGCCCTCAACGTCCTGGGCATGTACCCGGGAGACCCGGGCCCGCTCGGCCTCGAGGGTGCGGGGACCGTGGTCGAGGTCGGCTCCGCGGTCACCGATCTGCGCCCGGGCGCGCGGGTCATGGGCATGTTCCCCGCCGCCTTGGCACCGGTGGCGATCGCCGATCGCCGCCGCCTCGTGCCCGTGCCCGAGAGCTGGCCGCAGCGCGACGCCGCCTCGGTGCCCGCCGTGTTCCTCACGGCCCACTACGCCCTCGTCGAGCTCGCGGCCCTCCGGCCCGGCGAGCGGATCTTGATCCACGCGGCCACCGGCGGGGTCGGCATGGCCGCCTCGCAGATCGCCCGCCAGCTCGGCGCCGAGGTGTTCGCCACCGCCAGCAGGCCCAAGTGGGGGACCCTGCGCGAGCTCGGCTTCGACGACGCCCACATCGCCGACTCCCGGACGCTCGACTTCGAGGCCCAGTTCCTCGCGGCGACCGACGGGGCCGGGGTCGACGTAGTCCTCGACAGCCTGGCCGGAGAATTCGTCGATGCGTCCCTGCGGCTCCTGCCTCGGGGCGGGCGCTTCATCGAGATGGGCAAGACCGACCTCCGGGATCCAGAGGCCGTGGCCGGCGCACACCCGGGGGTCGCGTATCGGAGCTTCGACCTCACCACCGTGGACCCGGCCCACATCCAGGCCATGTTTCTGGCCCTGCTCGCCCAGTTCAAGGCCGGCGCCCTCACGCCCCTGCCCACGACCTGCTGGGACCTGCGCCAGGCCCCGGCCGCCCTGCGCTATCTGGGCCAGGCCAGGCACGTGGGCAAGGTCCTGCTCGCGCTGCCCCGACCCCGGGTCCAGGCGGGCAGCGTCCTGATCACCGGCGCTACCGGCTCGCTGGGCGGCGCTCTGGCCCGCCATCTCGTCGCCCACTACGGCGTGCGCAGCCTGCTGCTGTGCTCTCGCCGGGGCCCAGACGCGCCCGGGGCCGAGGCTCTGTGCGCCTCGATCCGCGCGGCCTGCCCCGAGCCCGAGGCCCTCGAGATCGAGCTCGCGGCCTGCGACGTCGGCCGACGACCGGCGCTCGCCGCCCTGCTCGCAGGCATTCCCGTCGAGCGTCCGCTGCGGGCCGTATTCCACACGGCTGGAGTCCTGCGCGACGGCCTCCTGGGCGACCTCGACGCCGCCCAGGTCGACGCCGTGTTCGCGGCCAAGGTCGACGCCGCCCGGAACCTCGACGTGCTGACCCGGGGCTGCGACCTCGACGCCTTTGTCCTGTTCTCCTCGGTGGTCTCGACCCTGGGTAGCCCCGGGCAGGCGGTCTACGCGGCCGCCAACGCCTACCTCGACGCGCTCGCGGCCGACCGGCGGACCCGGGGTCTGCCGGGCCTGAGCCTGGGCTGGGGACCCTGGGGCGAATCGAGCGAATCGGGCAAATCTGGCGACCCAGCCCAGTCGGCGGCCCAAGGCATGGCCGCCCGGCTCAGCGCCGCCGACCGCCAGCGGCTGCGTGAGCGCGGGCTGCTGACCATCGACCCCGAGGCCGGCTGGGCCATGCTCGACGCCGCCCTGGACCGACCCGAGGCCAGCCTGATCGCGGCCCCCCTCGACCGCCCCGCGCTCGCCCGGGCCGCGTCGCCCGAGTCCCTGCCCGCCCCGCTGCGGGACATGTGGGACGCGCCCGGCCCATCTTCTCGCGGCCCCGCGCTCCGGCGCGCCAGCGCTGCGGGCGAGACCCCGGGTCGCAGCGACTCGACCGGCGACGGCCCCGCGGCCTTGATCCGCGAGCTCGCCGGCGCCCAAAATCCCGAGCGCAAGCTGCGTGCGCGGATCCAGAGTGAGGCCGCCCGCGTGCTCGGGGCCGACCCGCGGCAGGTCTCGCCGACCCAGCCGCTCCAGGCTCAGGGCCTCGACTCGCTCATGGCCGTCGAGCTGCGCACCCGCCTCCAGCGGGTCACCGGCCTGCGCCTGCCCGCGACCTTGCTCTTCGACTACCCCTCCCCGGCCGAGCTCGCCACACTCTTGCTCGCCAAGCTCGAGCCCAAACTCGACGCCGCGCCCGACCACCTTGATCCTCGGCCTGAGACTCAGTCCGAGCCCGCCCCGATCCCCGAGCGACCCACCGAGCTCCGCCCAGGACCGACCGCCGACGGTGATCGACAGCGGGACGCGGCGACCTCGGGGCTCCCGCCCGAGTCCACGCCACAGGCCGATGGCGACACCATCGCCATCGTCGCCCTCGCCTGCCGGCTCCCGGGCGGCGTGCGGGAGCCCGACCAGCTCTGGACCCTGCTGCACGACGAGGTCGACGCGATCACCCCCTTCCCCGACGACCGAGGCTGGGACGCCGAGCGCCGGTTCTCGACCGACGCCGACGCCCCCGGCACGATCGCCGCCCGCGGGGGCGGCTTCATCGACGACCACGATCGCTTCGACGCCACCTTGTTCGGGGTCAGCCCACGCGAGGCCGCGGCCATGGACCCGCAGCAGCGGCTCCTGCTCGAGCTGGCGTGGGAGGCCCTCGAGCGCGCCCGCCTCGACCCGACGAGCCTGCGCGGGACCCAGACCGGCGTGTTTGTGGGGGTCTGCTACGACGACTACAGGCGCCTCACCCCCTCGGCCGAGCAGGCCACCGACGGCTACGCCACCCTCGGCAACATCGACAGCGTGGCCTCGGGTCGCATCGCCTACGCGCTCGGCCTCCAGGGTCCGGCGATCACCGTGGACACGGCCTGCAGCACCTCCCTGGTGACCCTGCACCTCGCCTGCCAGGCCCTGCGCAACCGGGAGTGCGACCTGGCCCTCAGCGGCGGGGCGACCGTGTTCTCGACCCTCGACCCCTACCTGGTGTTCAGCCGGCTCAAGACCCTGTCCCCCGACGGGCGCTGCCGGGCCTTCTCCGCCCGGGCCGAGGGCGCCGGCTGGTCCGAGGGCGCCGGCCTGATCGTGCTCGAGCGGCTCGCCGACGCGCGCGCCAACGGTCACCCGGTGCTCGCCCTCGTCGCCGGATCGGCCATCAACCAAGACGGGCGCAGCCAGGGCCTGACCGCCCCCAACGGTCCCGCCCAGCAGCGCGTCATCCAGGCGGCCCTGGCCGCGGCCAGGATCTCCGCGGCCGATGTCGACGCGGTCGAGGCTCACGGCACCGGCACGGCCCTGGGCGACCCCATCGAAGCCCAGGCCCTCCAGGCCACCTACGGCCGGGCCCACAGCGCGGCCGCGCCCCTGTGGCTGGGCACGCTCAAGTCCAACATCGGTCACGCCCAGGCGGCCGCGGGGGTCGCGGGGGTCATCAAGATGGTGCTCGCCCTCGAGCGCGGCCTGCTCCCGCGCACGCTCCACTGCGAGACCCCGAGCCCGCACGTGGCCTGGGCCGAGAGCCACGTCGCGCTCCTCGATCGCGCCCGGCCGTGGCCGCGGGAGCCGGGTCGGACCCGGCGCGCGGGGGTCTCGTCGTTCGGTATCTCGGGCACCAACGCCCACGTCATCCTCGCCGAGGCGCCCGCCGAGTTCAGCGCGAGCGCCCGGCGGACCCAAGACTCGCCGACCTCCCAGGGCGAAGCCGCGCAGACACACGCGACCACCGCCGAGCCCGCTCTCTCGCCCCTGTCCTCCCC
>CAYVJQ010000046.1:0-20207 GCA_964451725.1 uncultured Nannocystaceae bacterium
CTGGCTCCGGTCAGAGCACGGGCAGGGAGCCCGTGGGCTCCGTCGCCAGACGGTAGCTGGGCAGCCAGGCGTAGTACCCGCAGTCGTGGCGGCTGAAGTAGTCGACGATGTCCTCCCAGCCGTACTCGCCAGCGTCGAGGGCCGCGAGCACGTCGGGGTGGGCGAGCTCCGTGCACTGGACGGTGTCCCGGCCGGGGTTGTGGGCGCGGGCCGTATTGGTGTCCGCCCCGAACATGCGTGGCGACAGCTTGCCGACCCAGTGGGCGCCCACGGGGGTGAGGGTCAAGGTCCGCAGGTCGGTGATCTCGATGCGCTCGCTGTCCGTGCACAGGGATATCTCCACGACCTCGCCCGGGTCGAGAACCATGGCGTCGTAGCGGAGCATGGCGCGGATCTGGCAGCGATCGTTCCCGGCTTTTTGCGTTCGCAGCTGGTAGGCGAGGGCGACCGGGCCGTGGTTCTCGAGCCTGCCGACCGTGTGCCTGAGTGAGCTGTGTATGTCCGCGCGCCTGATGGGGAGCTCCTCGACCTTGGTCTGGAAGGACAGGGGGCCCACACGCAGGGACTCCCCCGGCGCCAAGACCCGGGGGGCGGCGGCGTCGATGAGCTGGGTGAAGGTGTTGGGTCGGCGCAGCTCCTCGAGCGAGGGAGACTCGATGCCGAGGGCCTCGACCGCGAGCTCCATTCGGGTCGAATAGATAATGCTGCTGTCCTCCGCTCCGGCTCCGCGAGATCGAGCCTGGAGCCGGGCGACCTCGGGGCTGACCCGCATCTCCATGGATGTCTGGGCCTCCCGGGCCGTGTGCCGAGCGACCCGGCTTCCAGTCCAAGCGCCGAGTGCGAGCACGAGGGCCAGAGCACCACCGGCGGCCGCACGAGAGATCCCCGGATCCATGCCCCAACCTATCACCTGGGGCGCGGCACAGGTGGCCGAGTGGGCGAGGATGGTCGGCTCGAGGGTGTTCAGGGTGTCGAGGACGGCAGATCGTGGGCCCAGGGTGGGTCGTCCGCGTGTCGATCCCAGCGTCCGCGGCGGGCGAACAGGCGCTGGTTCAAGACCGGAACGGCCAGCCCGGTGCGGGCGCTGAGCCACAGGTAGGTGGTGCGTGTGTGCAACTTGGAGCCGGCCATCAAGGCGGCGAGCCGCTCGGGGGCCGGCCAGCGAGCGACGACGGCCGGGCTCTCGGCTTCGGCCTGGGTCTGCAGCCAGCTCGAGAAGCTCGAGAGATCGGCGGGCCCGAGCGCGGCCGAGCTCCGGCCCTCTCGCTGGACTCGCTGGATTCGCTGGACCCGCTCGACTCGCTGGACTCGCTGGACTCGCTGGACTCGCTGGACCCGCTGGACCCGCTGGACTCGGAAACGGAGCAGATCGGCGAGCAGACCCTGGAGCTCCTCGGCGAGCAGGGCCGCGGCGCCGTGGTCGTTTGCGCGAGCGACCTCGGAGCGGGTCCGGCCGAGCGTGCCGGAGAGTCCAGCCTCGGCCACCCGCAGCCGGTCGGCGATGTGGTGTGGACCGGCCAGCTCCGCCTCGCGCAAGGCGGCGGGCCAGCGCTTGGCGACCGCGCGCAAGCGGGCCCGGCGGCGGCCGTGTTCGTCGTCGGGTTGTGAGGCCAAGGCGGCGAGCGCGGCGTACTTGTCACGGATGGACAGCCAGGTCGCGGGGGACACGGGGGCAGCCCAAAAATCTTGGGGATCGAAACCCGCGACACGCGAGCGGGCGGGGATCTCCACCGCAGGGTGCTACCACAGGGGGGTCGTGAAGGAATTTCCAGGGGCTGCTAGACTCGAACCGACGCCGGTGTCGGATTGGGACTGGAAAAACGCGGGCCGACGGTGTCGGAGATCAGGACGGAGCGCGGATTGCCGCCTCGGTCACAGCATCATCCAGCATGTTGGACGCCAACCAAAGGGAAGCCAGCGGCATTCGAGACCTGGGCGGGCTCCATCCTGGGAGCGCGACTGGGAGCGCGACTGGGGGGCCTCCGACCATGGCTGAGCGGGTCGAGCGGGCCGGCCGGCTCGCACAGCAGATCGGCGCTCGGATCACGGGCGAGAGCAAGGTCGATGAGCCCGGCCTCGCCCCTTGTGTGGACGCCGAGACCCCGGCGCTGTCGGTGGAGCGGGAGCGGGAGCGGGAGCTGATCCGTCTGGCCCAGTGCGGCGACGAACGGGCCCTGCGTGTGATCTACCAGGTCCACGAGGCCCGGGTTCGGGGTCATCTCCACAATCTCCACGGGGCCGACAGCGAGATCGACGACCTGGTTCAGATCGTGTTCTCCCGGGCCTTTGGCGCGATCGGGGGCTTCGAGGGCAAGTCTTCGATCTCCACCTGGCTGTACCGGATCACCGCCAACACCTCGCACAACCTCCTGCGTCAGCGCTTTCGTCGAGAGCGCATGAAGCGAGCGCTGCGGGTGTTCGATCTGGGGCGCGGCGCCGACCGAGTCTCGCCCGGAAAACTTCAGGCCCGGGACGAAGCCCAGCGCGTGCTCGCCCGGCTGCGGCCCGAGCTGCGGGAAATTTTTGTTCTCTACCACTACGAAGGCCTGACCTTGCAGGAGATCTCCGAGGTCGTCGGGCGGCCGATCTCGACGGTCGGCGATCGCCTGTCGCGGGCGCGCAAGCAGCTGCGGGAGCTGGTGAGCGCGCCGTGAGACCGGGCTCGGAGCAGCGGCCCGGAGAGCCGTGGGAACGTTGGGCGGCCGAGCTCGACCGCGACGCGGAGGAGCGGCCCCGGGTCCACTACGGGTGCCTCGAGTTTCGTGACGACAGCGAGCGGGTGATCGGCGGTCGAGCCAGCGTCGCGCTCGGGGATCGCTACCACGCGCACCTCGCCTGTTGCGAAGGGTGCCAGCGCTACCACCACGGCCTCGAGGCCGTCTACCGCCGACCCGACAACCCCAAGCTGGTGGGCTTCGCCCGGGAGCGCGAGTTTCGGGCGATCTTGGCCCGCTCCCACGCCGAGCGAGACGCGGCCGCACAGCGGGCCCGCGCGCCCGCCCAGGGGAGGCAGGCTTGGGTCCCGGGGAGTTGGGTCGCGGCCGGTGGGGTCGGTGCGCTCGTGGTCCTGGCCGCGGTCCTGGTCGTCGCGCTCGTGATCCCCAGCGTTGGCGTGCGCCTCTTTGATCCACTCCAGTCCACCCCCTCCGCCGAGTGGGTCGAGGTCGGCGAAGGCGAGAGCCCGCACTACGGCGACGGGGTTCGCATTCCCCATGGTCGCCATATGGCCCACCAGGCCCAGCGCTTTGGTCGGGTCGTCGGTGGGCAGGGGGCGATCTTCGATCGTGAGGGGCGGCCCTCGACCAACGACAGCCTGCGCGAGGGGGCTCGGCTGCGGACCCAAGATCACTCGCTACAGGTCGCGGTGGTCGGTCGCCTGGTCGCGAGCTTCGAACCTCACACGAGCGCGAGCTGGAACCGGGCCACCCCCGAGCTGCTCGAGTTTGGTCTGCACGCCGGCACGCTCGCGGTCCGCTACGATCGCCGCCCCGAAGATCCGGTGCTCCAGATCCGGACCCGGGACGCGCTGGTCCGGGTGCTCGGGACCGTGTTCACGGTCCATGTCGACGAGGGCGGGACCACGGTCGCGGTTCTGCGCGGTCGGGTCGAGGTCCTCGACCCGGCGACCGGGCGCTGGCAGGGGGAGGTCGAGGCCGGGTTTCGCTTCGACGTCCGCGACTTCACCTACCGAGACGTCAGCCGGCGCGAGGTCGCGGCCGCGCTCGCGCTCGCGGAGCAAGACGAGGGGGTCGGGGAGTCGGCGCTCGGACAGATCCCCCAGGCCTGGACCGTGCCGGGGCTCAGCGGCGACCCCGAGCAGCGGACCCTCGATCGGGTGTTTCTCGACGAGGTCGACACGCAACGCATGGTCTCGGACATGCTCGCCCAGGACCGCGCGGGTGGGCGCAGGTCCAAGCCGAAGCCTGGACTCCGAGGAGCGGCGCCCGAGTTCGCGGGCATCGACACCTCGCTGCTCGACGACATCGAGGACGCGGCCCGGGAGCACAAGCTGAAGATCGCGGCCGAGTTCGAGCGCTGTCGGGCGCTCTACGACGACGGGCACAAGCGCTTTGGGGCCGGGCGTTGCCTGAGCGACTTCGTGGACACCTACGACCGGGAGCCGGAGGCCGTGGAGGGGCTCTTGCTGCTGGGCATCCTGCGGATGGACTTCGCCCACGACTATCAATCGGCGACCCGCAACATCGAGGAGTTCCTGCGCCGCGACCCGGACCACCCCAAGGCCGAGCTCGCCCGCTACCGGCTGATGCTGGCGGCCATCGACGCCGGCTACATCAACAGGGGCCTCGCCCAGGCGCGGATCTATCTGCGCGACTATCCCGACGGTCAGTCGATCGGGCAGATCCTCCAGCGCTTCCCCGAGCTCAAGTCGGAGCTCTGAGCCCTCACGACCGGCGACTTGAGGGGCCTCTAGACCGCGAGCTTCAGATCACGTCTTCGGAGAGGTTCTCATCCCGGCGGCGGGTCGGCGTGCGGGTGCTCGGGGTGCCGGTGCTGCCACGCGGTGTGGTCTCGGCCCTGTCGGGCTCGTGTTGCCAGCTGCCGTTGACGCGCTCGCGCAGCTCTTTGCCAACCTTGAAAAAGGGCAGCCGCTTGGGCGCGACGTGGACCACGTCACCGGTCCGCGGGTTGCGGCCCTCGTAGGCTTTGTACTGGCGAACCGTGAAGCTGCCGAAGCCCCGGATCTCGATCCCGTCGCCGGTGACCAGAGACGCCGTCATCGCGTCGAAGATGGTGTTGACCACCATCTCGGCGCGCCCTTTGGTCATGCCCGACTCCTGGGCGACTCGCTCGATGAGCTCTGACTTGGTCACCGCTTCGCTCCGCTCCGTAGACGTCCGCGCGACGTCCGCGTTGGGAGCATGTTAGGGCGGAAAGCCCAGCGATTTCAAGAACTTTTGAGTTTTTCGAGCGCAGCGACCGCAACCGCCGGGGGTCCGCCCGGGAGCTTTGCTGGAGCCCTCAAAGCGGGACCAGGCGGCGCGAGCGGGTGTCGAGGTGTACGGCCTGGCCCTCGCTCAGGCGGGTACAGCCGCGGCAGCCGATGAGCGCGGACAGACCGAGCTCTCGAGCCATGAGCGCGCCGTGGGCGAGGGCCCCCCCATACTCGGTACAGACCGCCCGGACACCCAGGTGCTCGAGCGCGACAGCAGCCTGAGCGGTGAGCGCAGGCATGCACAAAACGGTGCCGGCGGCCGGCGGGTCGGTGAGCAGATCTCGGAGGTCTCGGCGCTGGACCACCGGGCCGGAGAACGGCTCGCCGATCGCCAGACCGCGCAGGTACCCACCGACCGGCAGCGGCACGGGTTGCCCGTCGACGATCCGGGTCGGTGGATCCAGCTCTGCATGTCGGTTCCAGGTCCGGGCCCGGTCGTCGAGAATTCGGTCGCGGGCCCGGGCATCCCCGAGCGCCCTCGGGTCACGGTCGAGGGCGACGAGCTCGTCGCCCGAGAGCAGGAACACCCGGTCGATCTTGCGCATACTCAGGCGCGTGGCTGCGTACAGCCACAGCCTGCGCAGGGGGGCCAGGCCGAGCGCGAACAGGTGGTCGTCCCACTCGCCCAAGAGCTGGGCGCGGGCGCGGGCGCCGGTGGGCAGGGCGACCCTGGCGGGCGGCGTCGGCCGGGTGCCCGTCAACAGCTCGGCGAGGCTCGGGCTGGCGATGTCCCAGGCCGCGGGCAGGACATCCAGGAACGCGTCGCGATCGAGGAGGGTCAGGGGCACAGAGGTCGTCGCCGTGGACTCGGCCTCCATTCGCGTGGCCGCCAGGGCCCGCCTCCGAGCGGGGACCAGGCGGTCGATATAGTCGTCGATCATGCCCAGGAACAGGGCCTCGGCGGCGGCCACGCCGGCCTCGAGGTTCATACCGCCCTCGGCCAGGAGCGAGGCGTCGAAGTCCTCGAGCGCCCGGCGAGCTCGGGGCAGGGCCGTGTCCCGGAGCCACAGCAGGGCCTCGGAGGCGTCCATGTCGACGGTCGCGCTCTGGGTGGCGCTGTCGAGTGTGTCTGCAGGGCCGAGCTCACGGGGCAGGGCGCGCATGTACAGCCAGCCCGCGAGCACCACCGGATCGCCGGCCTTGGTCGGGCGCAGGTGTCGGAGCCGGCCCATGACCCAGGCGTGGGCTGGGGACAGGGGGGTGGGGTTGTGCTCGCCGTCGAGGGTCAGGCGCCCGCGCATGCGGGGGTCGGGATGGCGGGTGTCCTCGCGCTCTGCCTCCACGGCGGCCAGGAACTCGGGCCAGCTCGGGTGGAGCGCGGCGGTCAGGGGTCGGGCCTGGACCAGCCAGGGGTCGCCGCGGGGGTCGACCACGAGCTCGAGGTCGACCCCGTGGGGCCCGGCCTCCTGGGCCGCGACCGTGTCGATCAGCGCTTCTACCAGGCCGCGGCTGTCGTCCCCCCACTCGCGCAGGGGTCCGGCCCAGTCGGGGTCTCGGCCCTCGGCCAGGGGCTCGGGCCCGGCGTCGGGTCCGTGGACCTCCACGTAGTCGGGAGCGCCCACGCCACGAACCACGACCAGGAGCGCCCGCCGCTGAATCTCGCGCTGGAGCAGGATCAGGGTCTGCTCTCCGCCTGGGTCGTCGCCACCCGTCGCTCGTTCGTGGGTAGCGATCATCGTCAGCGCAGCCCCGATCGCGCGCGGGCTCTCGAGCCCGGCGACCGACATGCCCAGGCCCGCGCCGCTGCTGTGCTCGCCGTCTTCGCACAGCCCCGCGCTGCGTACGATCACCCGGTGGCCAGCCTCGAACTGGGCTCGCGCCCAGGCCAGGGCCAGATCTTCGGTCTCCCGATCGTCGGCCGCGGCCGCCAGGCCCACGGCGGAGAACAGCTGTCTGGCCCGGCCCAGCTCGAGCACTGCGCCCTCGGGCACGGGCAGCCCCTGCGCAGCCAGGGCGTGCTGACGTGCGACCTTGGGGAAGCGCGCCAGGCCGGCCCAGCTCGAGGTCTCTCCGATCAAGAAGCTCCTGAAACCCACCGCCCGCGAGTGTACGGCCCCCGAGGCCCGAGCGGGTCGACGTCGCGGTCGCCCGAGCGGGTCGATGTCGCGGTCGCCCGAGCGGGTCGCGGTCGCCCGAGTGGGTCGCGGTCGATGTCGGGGTCGCCCGAGTGGTCCCGAGTACACTCGCGAGTGTGGAGGTCCACCTGCCCTGCCCGCCCCTCGACGCGTGGCTGCCCGTTCTGTTCGGGGAAGCGCGGGTCGGGGCCTGGACCGGCCCGAGTACACCTCGATCTCTGCGTCCGATCTTGGCGAGCTGGCCCACGCTGGGGGCAGGGGTCTCCGGTCCAGAGGAAGGCGCAGTCGGGGCACCCTCGGCCGACGACCTGGGCCGCCTCGAGGTGCTCTTGTTCGGGGTTCGGCTGGAGCGGCCCGAGCCTCCCGAGGCCTGCCTGGCGGGGCTCGAGCCGGGGACCTTGGTGGTCGAGCTGGCCCAACCTCGGCGCCGGCTGGTGCGAGAGCTGCTCGCGCTCGAGCGGCCGCCGGCGGCCAGGGCCGAGCGTGCCCAGTCGCGGGTGTTGCAGTGGCTGGGCCGGGGCTACGCTCAGCTGCAGCAGTGGGAGAGCGTGGAGCCACACGGGGTGTTGGTGACCGTGGCGGTGGTCCGCTGAGCGTCAGCAGTCGTCGCAGGGTTCGGCGCCGCAGGGGCCGACGCCGCAGGGGCCCCGGGGCCTCGGCGAGAACGCCAGGACCTTGCCGCGGGTGTCGAGTTCGACCGCGCAGCACTGGATCAGGGCGGCGTGGAGCTGGGCCCGGCCGCGCTGGACCCGGGATTTGAGCGTGGAGTAGGGGATGCTCAGGACCCGGGCGGCGTCGCGCTGGCTGAGGCCCTGGAGCTCGGTGAGTTCGATCGCCGCCCGGTACTCGGGGGACAGCTCGCCGAGGCGGGCGCGGACCCAGGTACCGAGCAGTTGGTTGGGATCAGGGTCCGCGTCGTCGGGCCGTTGTTCGGGCGCCGGGAGGAGGGGGGCGTCGAGGGGCTCGAGGGGGCGGTGGCGGCGATGGTGGTCGACCGTCACGTTGTGCGCGACGCGGCGCAGCCAGGCGCCGAGGTGCTCGATCTCACCGAGCCGGGCGCCCTGTTGGTGCACACGCAAGAGCACCTCCTGGATCAAGTCGGCGCGCAGCTGTGGGTCCGCCACCCGGGTCGCAAAGTAGCGTCGCAAGGTCGCGTCGATGCTGCGCCAGGATCGCTCGGGATCACCCGAGTCGGTCGGAGCGGCCGTGGTCGCCCGGTGCTGGCCGCTGTCGCTGGGCTCGTTCATGTGCAGCAAGTCGGCGGGCAACAGTCCGCCTCGGTGTCTCGGGTTTGGGTTTGGGTTTGGGTTTGGGTGTGCTCGGCCGTGTCGGCCTGGGTGACCACGAACACCTCCCAGCGCCTGCCGTCCGGATCTTGAAACCAGACCTTGTCCTGGACCGCGTAGCAGCATCCCACGCCCGTCTCGCTGACGTGCCCGAAGCCGGCTTTGTCCATCTCGTCGCGTTTGTCGAGCACGGCCTGGGTCGATTTGACCTGGACTCCGAAGTGGGCGGGCGCGGCCGGGGGTAGGGGGGCCGCCTCGACGGCGTTGAGGGTCAGGTTCAGGGGCGGATCGTGGGGCTCGAACTTGGCGTAGCCCGGGCGCAGCTTGCTGGGTTCGACGCCCAGGAGGATCCGGTAGAACTGGAGCGTCTGCGGGAGGTCGGTGACGGCGAGCGCGATGTGGGCGCGGGTCCGGGTCGGGAACTCGACGGCGGTCTGGTTCATATCAGTGTGGGTTTGCGTGTCTGCCTGCATGTTTGGGGAGACGCGGCCTCCCGCCGGTGGACGCAAGAAAGTTTGGGTGCGTGAATTCGATCCCGCGGGAACCCGACCCAGGGTCGTTCAGGCCCGACCCAGGGTCGCTCAGGCGCAGGCCACCGCAGCCCGCCAGGCTTCGCGCAGCTGGGCCATGGCCAGCTCGTCGCCGGCCGCGACGAATTGGCGGTCCTGGCACCAGGCGGCCGAGATTGCGCGGGTGTCGGACCACAGACCGACGCCCAGGCCGGCCAGGAAGGTCGCGCCCATGGCCGTCGACTCGAGGACCGTGGGCCGCGCCAAGGTCACCCCGATCAGGTCGCACTGGATCTGCATGAGCAGGTCGTTGGCGGCCGCTCCCCCGTCGACACGCAGGCTGTCCAAGGGCGCGCCGAGATCCGAGACCATGGCCTCGAGCAGGTCTGTGACCTCGAGGGCGATGCCCTCGAGGGCGGCCCGGGCGATGTGGGCCCGGGTGGTCCCGCGGCTCAACCCACGGATCAGCCCCCGGGCCTCGGGTCGCCAGTGTGGTGCGCCCAGGCCAGCGTGGGCCGGGACCAAGATCACCCCCCCCGAGTCGGGCACCGTGTGGGCCAGGTCCTCGACCTCGCCGACGGCGCTGAAAAACTGCAGGCCGTCGCGCAGCCACTGGATGACCGCGCCGGCCATGAACGCGCTGCCCTCGAGACAGTAGGTGGTCTGGTCGCCGATCTGCCAGCCGACCGTGGTCAGCAGGCCGTGCTCCGAGCGGACGATCTCGGAGCCCGTGTTGAGCATGACGAAGGCCCCGGTCCCGTAGGTGCACTTGGCCTGGCCGCGCTCGAGGCAGGCCTGGCCGAAGAGGGCGGCCTGCTGGTCGCCCGCGATGCCGTGGATGGGGATGCCATCGGGGAGGCCGGGGACGCCCTGGGTGACGCCGAAGTGGGCCGTGCAGGGGCGGACCTCGGGGAGCACGGCCATGGGCACGCGCAACAGGGCGCAGAGCTCCGGGTCCCAGCCGCCGGTCGAGCCGTCGACCGACGAGCCCGGGGCCGGCGAGCCCTCGACGCGGGCTTTGGCCGTCAGCGGCCAGAGCATGGTTCGCGACGCGTTGCTGGGCTCGGTCGCGTGCACGGCCCCGCCGGTCATGCGCCACACCAGGTAGGTGTCGATGGTGCCCGCAGCGAGCTCACCGGCCTCGGCGGCCGCGCGCGCTCCGTCGACGTGGTCGAGGGTCCAGGCCAGCTTGGTCGCGGAGAAGTAGGGGTCGAGGACCAGGCCCGTGCGGGCTTTGATCATGGGTTCGTGGCCCGCGGCGCGGAGGGCATCACAGGCGTCGGCGGTCCGTCGATCTTGCCAGACCAGGGCCCTGTGGATCGGCTCGCCGTCGTCGCGCCGCCACAGCAAGCTGGTCTCGCGTTGGTTGGTGATGCCGATCGCCGCGATCCGCTCGGCCGCGATGTTGGCCCGGCCGATGACCTCGATGATCGCCCCGCATACGCTCGCCCAGATGTCTGCGGGGTCGTGTTCGACCCAGCCGGGCTTGGGGAAGTGCTGGGGGAACTCGCGGTTGGCCCGAGCCAGGACCTCGAGCTCCCGGTTGATGATCAAGGCGGTGCTGCCCGTGGTGCCTTGGTCGATGGCGAGGATCAGATCGGCGGACATCGGGGCCGAACTATACCCCGGTCATGGCCCCGAAGACCGGGGTTCCCAGACCCTCAGGGCACACCGAATTCTTTGATCTTGTAGAGCAGGGCGCGATGGCTGAGGTCGAGGAGTTTGGCCGCGTGGGTGCGGTTGCCCCCGGTCTGCTCGAGGGCCCGGGCGATGAGCTCACGCTCGGTCCTCCGGGCCGCCCGCTTGACCGAGAGATCGTCGGGGGAGAAGTGCAGCGAGAAACCTGCGGCGCTCGGATCGTCGCGTTGGCGGAGGCGTCGATGGAGGCGCTCGGGGAGCTCGCGGGGGCTGATCTGCTCGCGTTCACACAGGACCGCAGCGTGCTCCAGGGTGTTCTCGAGCTCCCGGATGTTGCCGGGCCAGTCGTAGGCCAAGAGGATCCGCATGGCCTCGGCGTCGAGGCCGACCAAGCTCGTGCCCAGGCGCGCGTTGATGGTCTGGAGGAAGTGAACCGTGAGCGGGGCGATGTCCTCGCGACGCTCGCGCAGCGGCGGGATCCGCAGGGGCATGACCGCCAGACGGTAGTAGAGGTCGCGGCGAAACTCGCCGTCTTCGATCATCTCTTCGAGCGGCCTAGAGGTCGCCGCGACCACCCGCACGTCGATGGGACGAGGGTGGTTCTCGCCCACCGGTCGGACCTCTCGCTCCTGCAGGGCGCGCAGCAGCTTGACCTGGACGGTGATGGGCAGCTCGCCGATCTCGTCCAGGAACAAGGTCCCGCCCGCGGCGGCCTCGAACAGACCGATCTTGTCGCTGCTCGCGTCTGTGAACGCGCCCTTTTTGTGGCCGAAGAGCTCGGACTCGAGCAGGCCCTCGGGGATCGCCCCGCAGTTGAGGGCCACGAAGGGCCCCTGCTTCCCCCGGGGGCTCAGCTCGTGCAGGGCCCGGGAGACCAGCTCCTTGCCGACCCCCGACTCGCCCGAGATCAACACGGTGGTCTCGAAGCGGGCGACCTTGCGCAGGGTCTTGGCGAGCTTGCGCATGGGCGCGCTGTGGATGAGCAGCCGACCGAGCACCTCCACCCCGCCCTCCAAGGTCGCGATCTGAGCCCGGAGCCGCGCGTTGTCTCGGCGCAGGCGCAGGCGCTCCTCGGCCTTGCGCAGGGTCAGGAGCACCTCGTCTTGTTTGAAGGGCTTCGAGATGTAGTCGTAGGCGCCGCACTGCATGGCCTCGAGGGCCAGCTCGACCGAGCCGAAGGCGCTCATGGTGACGAGGATGACCTCCGGGTGCTCGCTGCGCATGCGCCGAGCGAGGGCCAGACCGTCGAGCCCCGGCATGCGCACGTCCGAGAGCACGACGTCGACCGGGCCCCAGTTCGGGGGCGCGTCCGGGGGCTCGACCCCGTCGAGGATCTCCAGGGCCTGCTCGCCGTCCTCGGCGCAGGCGACCTCGAAGCCCGCCCGGCGCAGGAGCAGGGTGAGCATGTGGCGCATGGGCTCCTCATCGTCGACGACAAGGATCCTGGAGAAGCCCGCGCTCAGGTCGACCATCGCTGGGTCACGATAGGCCACGGCCCTCGAAATTGCCGCTTGCTCGGTGATCTCCCCAAACTGTGGGTAGATCTCCCAGGTGTCTGAAAATGTGTGCAATGCGCGCTGTTCGCGGCGCGAGGTACGAGGCCGCTCCACAGAGGCGCCACTGGTCAAAGAACCAGGCGTGGGTGTCGTTTCAACGCATTTTTGGGAGCTGCCTGGTCGGCGTGGGAAGCTTGTGCACGCGCTGCCCGCAGGTCAGATGCCCGTGTCCATGCCCACGTCAGAAAACTCATCCCTTCGCGGTCTCGCCAGCGAGCACGGTTCGGGGCGAGGTCTCGTGGGTCCCTACTTAAAAGACCCATCAAATCCCTATCACTTGCACTCAATTACATATCATTTGGGGTGCACGTGGCCGTTGACTCGCCAGGCGGCGGGTTGGACAATGTGGAACCCGGTCGCCACGGCCGTCTCAGACCATGAATTCGTCAGGAACACCCGATCCCAAAGCCGTGCCGGCCTCTGCCGGCGCCATGGATGGCGGCGATTCCGAGATGGCGGGCCACGACGATGCAGCGAGCGAGAGCTCCGATCTGCGGGCGGTCGAGGCCGCCAACGTGGATCCGGCGAGCACCCCGACTCCAGCCGCGACCCCCGAGTCGGACCTGTCCGAGCCGGACGGGCCCAGCGCTTCGGCGACGACCGAGTCGGTCGTGCCCGAGTCGGCGCCCTCCAAGCGCAAGTCCAAGGCGCGCTCGCGCTCTGGGATGGAGCCCAACAACGTCCGCAAGCTCCGGCAGGAAGCGATGATGTCCAAGGCCGAGCTCGCTCGGCGTGCGGGTGTGTCTCCGCTGACCATCAACCGGGTCGAGTCGGGCAGTCCCTGCCGCATGGACACGAAGCGCAAGATCCTCGAGGCCCTCGGCCTCAAACCCTCGGCGCGGGCCGAGGTCTGGCCCGACATCGACGCCCAGAGCTGAGCCGCCTCGCGCTGCTCTCGTGCCTGCGCTCGAGCAAGTCGATCGCCCCCGCGCTGGAGCTCGAGCGCAGGAGCGAGAGCTCGCCCGCCCGGATCACGGGAGCACCCACGGGGACCCGTCTCGGCGTCGGCTCGACTCGGGCCGACAAACGACAACACCGTATTTTTTCACCGAATTCGAGTGAATTAGGCCGACTTCAGTCGGTACAGGAGAAACCCGAATGTTAGGGATGTCTCGGCAGTGCATCGGGCTCGATATCGGATCGAGTTCGGTCAAGCTCGTCCAGCTCAAGGTCGGTCGCAAAGGCCAGACCCTACAAAACTTCGGCATCGAGCCGCTGCCTCCGGCGGCGATCCAACAGGGCTCGATCGTCGACCCGGCCTCGGTCAGCAACGCGATCCGCTCGCTCGCCAACCGCATCCGCCTGCGTGGCAAGGACGTGGCGTTGGCTGTGTCGGGCAACAGCGTGATCATCCGCCGGCTCCAGATCCCGGCCATGGCTGGGCCCGCGCTGGCCGAGCAGATGGAGTGGGAGGTCCGGCAAAATGTCCCCTTCGCGCGCGGGGAGGTCATCGTCGATTGGGAGGTGCTCGTCGAGCGCACGCCCGAGGGTCAGATGGAGGTCGCCCTGGTCGCGGCCAAGCGTGAGATCGTGGAGCAGTACGTCGCTGTCGTGGGGGCGGCCGGGCTCAACCCTGCTGTCGTCGACACCGACGCCTTCGCCCTACAAAACGCTGTGGAGTCCTCGCAGGGGCTCACGCCCAACGAGACGGCGGCGGTCATCAACGTCGGCGCCCACTTCTCGACCATCGCGATCATCCAAAATGGAAAACCGGTCTTTCACCGGAATATAGCGGCCGGCGGCGACACCTACACCGAGGCGATCCGCCATCGGCTGGCCGTCAGCCAGGAGGGCGCCGAGGCCTACAAAGTGGGGAGCTCCGGCGCGGCTACCGCGGCGGAGGTCGTGCCCCAGGAGGTCCATCGGATCCTCGCTCAGATCTCCGACCAGGTCTCGGCCGAGTTTCAGCGGACCGTAGACTTCTATATCAACGATGCGGCCGACGCGACCTTGAGCCGCGTGTTCTTGACCGGGGGAAGCGCGCTCATACCGCAGCTTCCCAAGGCGATCCAAGATCGGGCTCGGGTCCCGGTCGCGATCCTCGATCCTTTCGCCCGGGTCGCTATCGACGCCCGGCGCTTCGACGTCGGCTACCTCCGGGCCAACGCGCCCGTGGCCTCGGTCGCGTTCGGGCTGGCTCTGCGCGCCCAGGGAGACAACCGATGATTCGCATCAACCTCTCACCCTCAGCCAAGCGCCGGGCTCAGCCGGGACGAAAGACCGCCGTCCAGAGCATGGTCCCCGACACCCAGGTGTCGAAAGGAGCGCTCATCGCCATCGGCATGCTGGTGGGCTGGGTCGCGCTGGGGGTCGTCGGCTACCTGGTCTTGGGCACGATCGCCGAGGACACGCAGGCCTTCAAGAACGACTCGACCAAGATCAACAAGCAAGCTGGCGAGATCAACGCCGAGATCGACGAGGAGGGGCTCCAGTCCCGCTTCGACCGCTACACCGAGCTCAAGGCTACCGAGAAGGCGCTCGAGAAGAAGCGCCGGACGCCGGTGTTCGTCTACTTCGAGCTCGCCAACATCTTGACCAGCGGCAAGGGCCCGGACATCGACCAGGCCGAATACAAAAAGCGCAGGCTCATCGACCCGGACGCCCTGCTCGACCCCAACTGGGACCCCCAATCGGTGTGGATCACTCAGCTGCGTGACGAAGGCAGCAACGTCATCGAGATCGTCGGTGGAACCCGGGATCCCGACGACCTCTCCGAATTCGTCAAGGGGCTGCGCGCCTCGGCCCGCTTCTCTCGCATCTCTCACCCGCAGTACAAGCTCGAAGAGGTCGACGATCGGGATGCGGTCAGCATCAAAGTCAAGTCGGCCAAGCCGGTCAAGCCCGGCGAGTCCGACCGGGACTACTACGTCTTCGAGCTCACCGCTCAGGTTCGGTACTGGGATTGAGGAATTATCATGGCTGAATCTCGCCTCGACGCACTCGAAAAAATCCCCGCCTGGCAGCTGGCCCTGTTCTGGGTCCTGGGCGCGGCCCTGGTGGGCGCGGGTTGGTACTTCTTGTACTTCTCCGACGCGGTCGCCGAACGAGAGACCGCCGCCAGTGGGGTCGACTTGGCCAAGACCGCGCTCAGCGACGCCCAGGACAAGCTCGCCAACTACGAGCGGCGGGTCAAAGAGCAGGCCGAGCGCGACCGGGAGGTCGAGAAGCTGCTCGAGGTCTTGCCCGTCGACTCGTCGACCATCGACCACCTCATGAGCACCTTTCAGCTCGAGGCGCGGGGCGTGGGTCTCGAGCTCGAGCGCTGGCAGCCCCAGCCCGAGGAGCGCCGCGACAACTACGCCAAGATCCCCGTCGAGGTCACGGCGATCGGCACCTGGCACCAACTCGGTGAGTTCTACCGCCGGGTCTCCGAGATGAAGAAGATCGTCAATATCGAGGGCGTGAAGATGAAGATAGGCAAGGAGTTCGACGACAGCGGCTACCCGCTGATCGAGGTCGACTTCACCGCCAGCACCTTCCGCCTCTTGGGCGACAACGAACAAGGCGGCGGGGACGACGAGTCCACCCGACGCGGCAAGGGCAAGAAGCGATGAGCAGCGTGAACGCAGGCACTCGACCGGCTCGGGCGGCACAGCCGGCAGGCCCTGGCAACACTCGCGGTACACTCGGCTCGGCTGTGCTTCGCCTCGGCATGGCTGCGAGCCTGATGCTGTGGGTCGGGCCGGCGGCGCTCACCGGTTGTAGCGAGGACGCGCCCGTGAGCAAGCAGCGCGGCATGCCCAAGGGCGCCAAACCCATCAACTCTGGGGGGGGGTCGAGGCGCAGCAGCGGCGGCGGTGACGGTGGCGACGGTGGCGAAGAGATGGAGGAGCCCCGCCCCGATCGGCCGCGCCCGGTGCTGACCCGCGAGGACTTCTCCTCGAGCTCTCGGGATCCCTTTCACAACTACTTCGCGGCCGCCCAAGTGGTCGAGCCCGTGCCCGTGGAGGTCGTCCGTCGGCAGCGAGACGTGAAGCTCCCCGACTACACCTTCGACGATCTGCGCCTGATAGCGATCGTCAACGCAGGCCGGAACGTGTCCCCGACCGCCCTGTTTTTGTCGAGCAGCGACAACAAGTCCAAGAGCGTCAAACAGGGGCAATATTTCAGCTCCTCGGAGCTCTTGCTGGCCTCGGTCAACCGCGACTATATCGAGATCGAGGTCGTCGATCCCGAGCTCACCCCCGGGTGGAACCTCGAGCGTGGCGAGCGAAAAATCATCTATCTAAAAGACCACTAGCTCGGGATCTCGACCCCCAGCCGACCTGAAATTATCGACCTGCCGGTTCACCTGAACCGACCTTCACCCGCCGACTCTTCGGCGGGCAACGGGCACCGTCGCGCCTCAATCTAGCGACGGCACAAGTTATGAACACGCAGCCCAACGTCAAGCCCTCTCGCAAGCATCGCTGGTCCCCGCTGACGGCGCTGGCCCTGCCCGCGCTGCTCGTGCTCGTCTTCGAACCGGGGCCAGCCGAAGCCGGCTCGCCCCCAGGATCGAGGGAGGCCAGCGCCCGGACCAAGCGGCCGATCTCGGTCCGCAAGGCCGTCAATCAGATCGATGGTCTGACGGTCGAGGAGCTCGACGACGGGACCACGATCCTCCGGCTGCGGGGGAACGTGAAGCCGACTTTCAATGTCTACAGGCTGAGCTCCCCGGACCGGCTGATCGTCGATATTTCGGCGAGCGAGCGGGGCAAGGCGGTGCCCCATGTGCCGGTCGACAGCTGGGCCGTGGGTCGGGTGACGATCTCCTCGGTCGAGGAGCACGACAGCAAGCTCGCCCGCGTGGTCGTGAACCTCAAGCGTGAGTCCAGCTATATCGTGGTCCCCAACGACCGAGACTTGGTGGTGACCATCACCCCCAAGGAGGTCGCCCCCGAGGCCTACTTCGCGCGCAAGAGCGCGGGCAAACGCAAGGCGGAGATCGAGTCCATGCACGCCCGGGCCGAGCGCCACGTGGCCACGGCGCAGAGCGAGGTCGAGACCGCGCAGGGCAAGGTCAAGACGGCGCAGGGCAAGGTCAAGACGGCGCAGAGCAAGGCCAAGTCGGCCGAGCGCCGCGCGGAGTCGGCCGAAGATCGAGCCAGCGACGCGGAAGACCGGGCCCAGGCGGCGAGTGGACGGGCGAGCGCGGCTCAGAGCGAGGCCGAGCAGATCCGAGCCGAGGCCGAGGCGATCAAGGCCGAGGCCGAGGTCGAGGCCTCGAAGCTCGAGTCGGCGGCCCGCAAGCGAGCCTCGAAGCTCGAACAAGACGCGCGAGACCGGGCCGAGAAGATCGAGGACAAGGCGGCCTACACTTTGCTCGAGGCCCGAAAGGTCGTCCGTCACCGGGCCGAGAAGCTCGCCGCGGTCGAGGCCAAGGCGGTCGCTGCCGAGCGCGATGCGGAGCAGGCCGAGGCCCGGGCCAGGCAGGCCCAGGCCGAAGCGGTCGCTGCTCAGGCTTACGCCAAGCGTGTGCGTGAGGGGGCCAAGGTCAAAACCAAGACCCCGGCGAACCTGCTGGCGGTGGCCGACGACGCCATGGCCGACGCCCAGTCCGACAGCGAGCGGGCGAGCGCGATCCAAAAACAGGCCGAGACCGCGCTCGGCGAGGCCCGCAAGGCGAGGCGCGCAGCCGGAAAACGGGCCAAAAAGAGTGAGCGTGTTCAGCTCGAGCGTGCAGTCCGTCAGGCCGAGGCCGCGAAAAAGGTCGCCGAGGCCCGAGTGAAGGCGGCCGATGGCCGCCTCGCCTCGCTGACCCGTGACCGGGGGACGCTCGTGGCGGCGCTCGAGGACAAGCGCACCCACGCGGAGGCCCTCCGCGGCCGCGATCGGGAGCTCACGGCGACCGCAGCCACTGCTCAGCACAAGCTCGAGCAGGCCGAGGCCCAGTTTCGCGCGCTCGGGGGCAGCGACGGTCCCGCGGACAAGCGCCGCCGTGGTGCGCACCGCCGCGCCAAGGCCAAGTACGCCGACGCCAAGGGGTCGCTCGAGCGGACCCGCGAGGCCGGGGAGGCCGAGCAGAACAAGCTCGAGGATCACAAGGCCGAGGTCGCCGAGGCCGGCAAACGCCTCGGTGAGACCCTCGAGGCCGAGCACAAGCGTGAGTCTCTGACCGAGCAGTGGGAGCGGGAGCGGGAGGCCGCCGGCGAGGCGAAGATCCGCGACGTCCGATTCGTGGATCGCCCCGACGCGGTCGATGTCGTGGTCGAGCTCGACGGGCCCGTGATCTACGACGCCAGCAGCTTGACCCCCAACATGAACATGTTGGAGCTGCGCAACGCCGCCATCCCCAGGGGCCTCGAGCGCAGCCTCGACACGACCAGCTTCCATGGCCCGGTCGACCGCATCACCAGCTTCCGGGAGGGGGACGACGTCAAGATCGTGGTCGCTTCGGGGGGCGGTGGACCCTCCGAGATCAAGCTCGACCGCCGCTCCAACCGGCTGATCTGGACCTTCCCCAAGTCGGCGGCTCAGCGCAGCAGGGCCGCCCGCGACACCAAACTGGCGGCTCGGATCCCGCCCGGCTCCAAGCCCGATTCCAAGCCCGGCACCAAGCTCGATCTCGGGGACGGCCCGGTCCAGCGCAGCGAGGTGGTCAGCCTCGGCGGGACCAAGGTCTCCGGGTTCTCGACCCCGCCCGTGTTTGCGGCCCGCCCCGGCGGCACCAAGCTCGGCAGTCGGAGCCGCTGGCGTGGCGAGAGGATCGACATCGAGCTCCAGGACGCCCCGATCAAGGACGTGCTGCTCCTGTTCGCCGACATCGGCCGGGTCAACATCATCGCCGGTCCCGAGGTTCAGGGCGCGGTGACCATGAAGCTCTCGGCGGTCCCCTGGGACCAGGCCCTGGACATCATCCTGCGCTCGCTCGCGCTGGGCATGGTCCAAGAGGGCAACGTGATCCGGGTGGCCGCGCAGAGCACCCTCGAGGAGGAGCGCCGCAAGGCTATCGAGGAGGCCAACGCCCAGGTCCAGCTCAAGCCCCTGGACACGCGGCTCATCCCCCTGAGCTACGCGACCGTCGAGGACATGCTGCCCAAGGTCCAAAGTGTGCTCAGCTCTCGCGGCTCGGTGACCCCCGACTCGCGCACCAACACGCTGATCTTGATGGACGTGGCCGAGAACATCGCTCTGGCCGAGTCCCTGGTCCGCCAGCTCGACAGCCAGACGCCCCAGGTCTTGATCGAGGCTCGGATCGTCGAGGCGCGCACCAACTGGCTGCGCCAACTCGGCATCCAGTGGGGCTTCGACTTCACGGCCAGCCCGGGCACGGGCAACCCCACGGGCCTGCTGTTCCCCAACTCGATCGGTGTGGGCGGTGGCTCGGGCAGCAACCAGTCGCCGGTCAGCGGCCTGATCTTGCCGGGCTCCGCGGCCAACCCGAACTACGCCGTCGACCTTCCGGCGGCCGTGTCGACCGGCAGCGGTGGTGCGCTCGGGTTCAGCTTCGGCAGCCTGGCGGGCAACCTCAACACCAACTTGAGGCTCAGCGCAGCCGAGGACGAGGGCGAGGTCCGGATCATCTCTGCGCCCAAGATCGTGACCCTCGACAACACCGAGGCGCAGATCGAGCAGGGTGTGCAGATCCCGATCTCGCAGATCTCCGCTCAGGGTGTGAACACCCGCTACGTCAACGCGACCTTGGGGCTCAAAGTGACCCCGCACGTGACCAACGAGGGCGCGGTCTTGCTCGAGGTCCAGGTCCAAAAGAACGAGGCCGACTTCGTCAACACCGGCGCCCGGGGCGATCCGACCATCCTCACCAAGTCGGCCGACAGCCAGCTGTTGATCACCGACGGAGACACGGCCGTCATCGGTGGCATCTACACGCGCAACCAAGCCGTGAGCCACTCCAAGGTGCCCTGGTTCGCCGACATCCCGATCATCGGTTGGTTCTTCAAGAACAAGACCGAGCGCGACGATCGTTCGGAGATGCTCATCTTCCTGACTCCCAGGATCGTGAACCGCGCGGAGTCGATCGGCGGCTGAGCTCGGCTCCGCCCCGGGCTGACTGCCCGGTGTTCGAGACGGCGTGCTCGCGATCGCGAGCACGCCGTTTTTCGAGTAGCGTCGACCCATGCCCCGGTCGTCGCGTGGGTCCCTCCAGGGGCCGATCTTCCTGTTGGGCATGATGGGCGCGGGCAAGTCCAGCGTGGGCCGGGCCCTGGTCGCGCGCTTGGGAGCGCCGTCCGAGCAACCCGAAGCCG
>CAYVJQ010000046.1:20307-27030 GCA_964451725.1 uncultured Nannocystaceae bacterium
CTCGAGGCGCCCGTGTTCATCGACCTCGACCTGCGTATCGAGCGGATGTTCGGGGCCTCCGTGCCCGCGCTGTTCGCCAACGGCGAGGACTACTTCCGGGCCTGCGAGCGCGCGGCCCTGCGGACCCTGCTGGACGAACCCGGATTTCGGGGCTCGCGGGCGGTGGTTGCGACCGGCGGCGGTGTGGTGGTCGACCCGGCCAACGTCGCCGACATGGTCGAGGCCGGGACCTGCGTCTACCTCGAGGTGCCGGTTGCGACCTTGGTGGGGCGCCTGCGCGCCAGCGGCGAGCTCGAGCGTCGGCCCTTGCTCGGCGCGCGCGATCTCGAGGTCCAGCTCGGGCAGCTCGACAGCCAGCGCCGGGCGGCCTACGAGCGGGCGGGACTGTGTGTCGACGCCCGGGGGCCCGTGGCGGTCGTCGTCGAGGCGGTCCTGGCCGCGCTTCGAGCCTGAGCCCGATCTCGAGCCCGGTCCGGGCGATGTGTAGTCAAAATGGGCCGGGTCTGGGCCGCTCCAGCCGCGCGGAGCCGGAAATTCGTCGGGCTCGGTTGCCCTGGAGCGGCCGCCCGGGATAAGACCGTGTCAGGGGCCCTTGAGCCATGCCCATCGACAAGCGCAAGCCGATCGCGTTGCACGTCTCCGTTCCCACGGAGGACGAGAGTTATCCCGTCTTGATCGGTCGGGGGTTGCTGGCGCGCCTGGGTCGAGAGCTGCGCCGCGGTCACCCCAAGGCCGCCCGGGTCGCGCTGGTCTCGGATACCAACGTCATGCCCCTGTATGGAGAGGCCGCGCGTGCGAGCCTCGAAGACGAGGGCCTGACCGTCCACCCGTTCACGATCCCCGCCGGGGAGGCCAGCAAGTCTCTGGCCCAGCTCACGGTCCTGCTCGAGGGGATGATCGAGGCACGCATGGGTCGCCACGACGTGGTCGTCGCGCTCGGTGGCGGTGTCGTCAGTGATCTCGCGGGCCTGGCTGCCGCCCTGTTCATGCGCGGGATCGCGTTTTTACCCTGTCCGACCTCGCTGCTCGCCCAGGTCGATGCCTCGGTCGGGGGCAAGGTCGCCATCGATCTCGCGGCCGGCAAGAATCTGGTCGGCGCGTTTCACTTCCCCACGGTCGTGATCATCGATCCCGAGGCGCTCCAGACCCTGCCCGACCGGGAGCTCGGCTGTGGGCTGGCCGAGATGCTCAAGCATGGAGCCCTGTTCTCGCCCACCCACTTCGCCCAGGTGGTCGAGGCCGCCGAGGGCATCTATGCCCGGGACCCGGGGCTGTTGACCAAGATGGTAGCGACCTCGGTGGGTCTCAAGGCCGCCTGCGTCAGCCGAGACCCGCGCGAGCAGGGCGAGGCCGGCAAGGGGCGGGTGGTCCTCAACCTCGGGCATACGGTCGGTCACGCGATCGAGATGATGTCCGATTTCGAGCTTCAGCACGGTGAGGCTGTGGCCTTGGGGTTGGTCGCCATGGCCCGTCTGTCGGAGCGCAGGGGCCTGTGGAGTGCACCAAAAGTGGGGGCGAAGGCAGCGCTAGGGCAGGGTCTCGAGGCTCAGATAGTCGCGGCCCTCGCGGCGCTGCGCCTGCCGACCGACCTCGACGCCTGGCTCGGCGATGATCGGGCGGCCAAGCTCGAGGCGGCGCTGGCCAACGACAAGAAGCGGGGCTTTGGGACGATCTCCTATATCGGGCTGCGGGGACTGGGCGATCCCGCTGTGCTCGCCCTGACGGCCGCAGAGATCGTGGCTTTGTTGCGCAAGCCGAAGCCGGATTGCTAGGCTGGGCCCCAGGCTCGGCGCTCCCGCCGTAGCTTGTCGACCGTCGGCCGTCGCTGCGCCGGCGAGCCTTGGAGTTTGGTCATGGTCACTCGCACAACACCCACCCTTCGTCGCCGCCGCCGTGTTCTCGGCAGTCTCCTCGCCCTCCTGTCCGTGTCTGGGCTGGCGGGCTGCGCCGACGATCAAGATCTCTTGATCGTGGAGAGGGCGGCCTGGTTCAACGGCGCCGACGACTGCACGATCCCCGTCAGCGGCGATCCTCTTTTGCTTATGACCGTCGACGTGTCCTTCGACACCCGTATCGGCATGGGTTTCGTGTTGACCAACAACCTGTCTCCGAACCCCCGCAGCAACACCGGAATCGACGACAGCGAGATCCAGCTCGAGAGCGCCGAGGTCTCCTTCACCTACTCGGGCGGGACCGCCCCCGGCTCCTTCGAGGTCAGCCTGCCGAGCAACTCGCTCGGCGGGGGCGACTCCCAGGCAATGCTGATCCAAGTGCCCAGCGAGGTCGCCGTGGGCCTGCGGGAGGGGCTCGCCCCCGGGCAGTTCGAGACCCTGGAGATGACCGTCGTGTTCAAGGCCCGCAACGGGGGACAGGCGGGGAGCAGCAAGCTCGGTGATATCGAGAGCCGGGCCTTCACCTTCCCCTTCGAGATCTGCTCGGGCTGCCTGGCCAACTGCAACGAGTGCGGGACCTGCCCTGAGCCCACGGCCTTCGTGGGCGCCTGTGGGTTTGCGCAGGGCGAGCCGGTCCACCACCCGAGCTGCGACCTCGAGCCCTGACACGGCGATCGCTTGGAGTGCGGGACCTGCCCTGAGCCCACGGCTCGTGTCCCGAGCCACCGACTCCGAACCCGACTCTGACTCTGGCGCGCGGTCTTGAAACGCCGCGCGGACCCGGGCGGCCCCAACGCCGCGCTTGACCCGGGCGGCGATCGACTGCCAACCTCACAGGTGAGCGCAATGGACGAAATCCTCCGAAACATCGTGGACAAGACGCCAAGTGCACAGGGCGCGATTCTCATGGGCTTCGACGGCATCGCCGTCGAGCAGTGGGTGCGAGAGGGGCTCGACCTCGACATCGAGTCGATGGCGATGGAGTTCTCCTTCCGCTTCCTCGAGCTGCGCGACGCCGCAGCCAGCCTCGAGATGGGCCAGATCTCCGACATCACGCTCAAGGCCGAGTTCGGTACGATCTTGGTCCGCGTGCTCTCGTCCGAGTTTTTTGTGGCTGTGCTGCTCGAGTCGGCCGGACACATGGGCAAGGGCCGGTGGGTGCTGCGCTCCCAGTCCAAGGCCCTGGCTGCCGATCTGGTCAACTGAGTCGGATCGCTTGCGTATGCGGCCAGGAGATTCGCCCGCCGATGGGGGACGGGCTCGACCGCGGGTCTTGGTGCTGCATGGGCCCAACCTCAACCTGCTCGGCACGCGGGAGCCGGAGGTCTACGGCTCCGAGACGCTGGCGATGATCAACGTCGATCTGCTCGCGCTGGGAGAGTCGCTCGGTCTCGAAGTCGAGACCGCCCAGGCCAACAGCGAGGGCGCGCTCATCGATCTCATCCACAACCATGCGGGGGATCATGTTCTGGACCACACCCGGTCCCCCGCGTACGTGCAGGACCAGACACGCCCCGTGATCCCGCCTGCGCAGGTTCAGCACACAGACTCAAAAAGTGTGGATTCTCAGCAACCGAGGGGCACAGAGGCCCCTCAACGGGCCCTGGTGATCAACCCAGGTGGCTACACACACACCTCCGTCGCGCTTCGAGACGCGATCTCCTCGGTCGCGATCCCGGCGATCGAGGTTCATCTGTCCAACCTTTACGGACGCGAGTCCTTTCGGCACTCATCGGTGACTGGTGGCGCGTGCCGAGGCGTGATCATGGGGCTCGGGAGTGAGTCCTACCGCCTCGCCCTCCGTGCCCTCGCCGCCATCCTCCTCCGGCCCACCTGACTCGGGCCCACCCAGCAAGCGACATGTCCGACCAAGACTCCAAGTTGCCCGACATCTCCTACGTCAGCGAGCTCGCCAAGATCTTCAAGCGCTTCCGCCTGGATGAGATCGAGATCGAGACCGGCGAGCACCGCATCCTCATGCGCCGGGGTGACCTGCGCGCGGCCGGGGCCCCAGTGATGGTCGCTGCTCCTGTCCCAGCAGCGGTCGCTGCTGCGGTTCAGGTGGCGGCGCCGGCAGCCGTCGAGGAGGAGGGAGAGTTCATCACCTCGCCCTTCGTCGGCACCTTCTACCTGTCGCCTCGCCCCGACGCGTCGACCTTCGTCAAGGTCGGTGAGACCGTCGTCGCCGGTCAGACCGTCTGCATCGTCGAGGCCATGAAGCTCTTCAACGAGATCGAGTCCGAGATGGGCTGCGTCATCGAAGAGATCCTGGTCGAGAACCAGCAGCCGGTCGAATACGGCACCAAGTTGTTCAAGGTACGCCGCCTGTGAGCGAATTTCAGAAGGTCTTGATCGCCAACCGCGGCGAGATCGCCCTTCGGGTGATCCGCGCGTGTCGCGAGCTCGGCCTGCGCACGGTCGCCGTGTACTCGACCGTGGATGCGGATGCGCTCCACACTCGCTTCGCCGACGAGGCGATCTGCATCGGCCCCGGCCCGGCGACCAAGAGCTACCTCAACATCCCCAATCTGATCGCCGCGGCCGAGATCTCGGGTGCCGACGCGGTCCACCCGGGCTACGGCTTCCTCGCCGAGCGAGCCGAGTTCGCCGACGCGGTTCAAAAGTGCGGGATGGTGTTCATCGGCCCCGACCCGGAGCACATGCGGGCCATGGGCGACAAGGTCCGGGCTCGCCAGACCATGGAGGCCGTGGGGGTCCCCGTACTCCCGGGTACGGGCGTGCTGAGCTCGGGCGAGGAGGCCCGGGCCGCGGCCGAGGCCATCGGCTTGCCCGTGATCCTCAAGGCTTCCGCCGGGGGAGGGGGCCGGGGCATGAAGATCCTCTGGGAGCTCGACAACGTCGCCTCGACCTTGGTGACGGCCCAGGCCGAGGCTCTGGCGGCCTTCGGCTGCGGGGACATGTACCTGGAGCGCTACATCCAGAGCCCCCGACACATCGAGATCCAGATCGTCGCGGACAGGCACGGCGGCGTGGTCGACATGCTCGAGCGCGAGTGTTCAGTCCAGCGGCGGCACCAAAAGGTCATCGAAGAGGCTCCCGCGGCCAACTTCTCGGAGAAGATGCGGCGCGAGATGGGGGACGCCGCGGTCGCCGCAGCTCGCGCGATCCACTACCACTCCCTCGGGACGGTGGAGTTTCTGGTCGACGGGGACCAGTTCTACTTCATGGAAATGAACACGCGGGTGCAGGTCGAGCACTGCGTGACCGAGATGATCACCGGCGTGGATCTGGTCCAAGAGCAGATCCGTATGGCCCAAGGCGGCAAACTGGACGGGCTCGACCGGGTCTGGCAACCGCGGGGTCACTCCATCGAATGTCGGATCAACGCCGAGGATCCGGTGAACTTCGCCCCGCACCCGGGTACCATCACCGCGCTCAACCTTCCCGGTGGAGCCGGCGTCCGTGTCGACACCCACGTCTACCAGGGCTACACAGTGTCCCCGTACTATGACTCGATGCTCGGGAAGCTCATCGTGCACGCGCCCGATCGGGCCAAGGCCATCGCGCGGATGCGGCGGGCCCTGGGCGAGTGTGTGTTCGAAGGCATCTCGACGAACATCGCGCTGCATCGCTGGGTGCTCAAGCAGGCCCCCTTTGTCGAGGGCAACTACGACACCCATTTCCTTGAGCGGAACCTCGACCCCGAGGGCATCCGCTTCGAGCTCGATTCGCACGCCTGAGGTCGCAGCATTTGGCATTTCGGCGAGATAAGGCCCTGGAGTCCGCGCAGCAGCACGCTGCTCGCGGCGATCTCGAGCAGGCGATCCTCGAGTATCAGGCGGTCGTCGAACACGAGCCTGGAGACGTCTCGACTTGGCTGCTGCTCGCCGACAGCCTCAAGCGAGGCGGCCAGACCGAGCCCGCGCTCGAGCGCTACATCCACGCCGCCAACTTGCTGCTTCAGTCGGGGGACATCCCCCAGGCCCTGCAGGTCTTTCGGCAGGTCTTGAGCCACGCCCCCGAGCGCTACGATGTCCACCTCAGCACGGCCCAGGCCTTCGAGCAGCTGCGGCGTGTGCCGGAGGCCGTGGCCCTGTACGAGAAGGTAGCGAGCGTCTACCTGCGCAGCGGGAACACCCGCGAGGCCCTGATGCTCTACGAGCGGGTGGCCGACCTGATGCCGCGGGAGGTCGGTAAACGACTGCGTTTGGCCGAGCTGTTCTCGCGCGAGAAGCGAATCGACGACGCCGTAGTTCAGTTTCAGCGCAGCGCGACCTTCCTGCGTGAGGCTGGGCGGGACCCGGAGTTTGTGCGTGTCGCCGAGCGCCTGCTCTACCACCGCCAAGTCGACACGGTCATCCGCGAGCTGGTCGAAGTCTACCTGGAGTTGGGTCAGCCCCGGCGCGCGCTGATGAAGCTCAACGAGCTGCTCCAGCGCAAGCATACGGACACGGAGGGCCTCGAGCTCTTGGCCGACACCTTCGTGCGGCTGGGCAAGACCGACAAGGCGATCTCGGTGGTCCGCGAGCTGGTCAAGATCCAGCGTAAGGGTGGCCCCGAGGAGCTTCGCCAAGCCGTGCGGGTGCTCGGCAAGGCCGTGGCGTGGGCGCCCGGAGATGTCGACCTCGCGGCTCTCCACGCCGAGCTGAAAACTGCGCTGCCCCCCGAGCCGGAGATCGCCGAGCCGGAGACTGGCGAGGAAGAGTACGAGGAGCTCGAGGAGTTCGAGGAGTTCGAGGAGCTCGACGATTTCGAGGAGGTCGACGAGAGCCCGGCCCCCGCTCCGCCCCGGCCGCCCCCGGCCCGCTCAGCCGAGCCCCCGGCCCGCTCAGCCGAGCCCCCGGCCCGCTCAGCCGAGCCCCCGGCCCGC
>CAYVJQ010000046.1:27130-31991 GCA_964451725.1 uncultured Nannocystaceae bacterium
GCCCCCGGCCCGCTCAGCCGAGCCCCCGGCCCGCTCAGCCGAGCCCCCGGCCCGCTCAGCCGGGCCTGCAGCTCGACTCGAGGCCGTCGACCACGCTGGGGAGCGCGCGCGCGCGGCCGCAGAGGTCGGCGACGCGGTCCCCGTGGCTCGAGCCCGGAGCCTGACTCAGGAGGTCATCTCCGAGGGCACACAGGCCCACACCGACGAGGGTGAGTTCGACTTCGACAAGCAGCTGGAGGAGGTCCGGGTGCTCATGAAGTACCACCTCTTCGAGCACGCGCTGGGCCACGTCGAACAGATCCTGGGCCCGGCACCCCGGCACCTGCAGGCCCTGGAGCTGCGGGCCGACATCCTCGCGGGCCTCGAGCGTCCTGCCGAGGCCGCGGACGCGCGTGTGGAGTTGGCCGAGCTGCTCGTCGATGGGGACCCGCAACGGGCGACGGAGCAGCTCGAGATCGTCCAGAGCCTGGCCCCTGACCACGCCCGCGCGGCGGTCCTGCGTCGGGCCTGGGCGGACCTCTCGGGTGTCGAGCCTGAGCCCCAGCCCAAGCCCCGGCCCAAACTCAGGGTCGAGCCTGAGCCCAAAGTTGCGCTCCCCTTCAGCGACGAGGTCGACGGCTACGACGACGACCCGCTGAGCGCCCTCGACCTCGACGACGACCTGCTCGGCCCCATCGAAGCCAGCGATTCGCTCGTCGCGGAGGTCGACCTGGACCTCGTCGCCGAGATGCGTCGAGGGATACACACCGAGGAGCTGCGGGAGCCGGACCGGGAGCCCGAGGCCAGCCCTGATCTGTCGGCCGCCAGCGAGGGCAGCGGGAGCATCGACATCGCCTCGGCCGACCCGAGCCTCGCCAACGAGCTGAGCAAGCTCGCGGGAGACTCCGATTTTTCGATCTCTGTGGCCTCCGATCCCGAGCCGGAGATCCCCGAGGAGTCCAACTATGAGGATCGTTTTGGGCTCGGCGACGATGAGAGCGACGAGGACGGGTTCTCGTTTGGGAGCGACGACTCTCCCTTTGGGGACGAGGGCGACGTTGCAGAGCAGGGCGGGGTGGCTCGACCCGTGGTCGGACGGGTCGGTGTCGAAGAGCCTGAGCCCGAGCCTGCTTCCGAGCCCGAGCCTACTCCGGAGCCTGCTTCCGAGCCCCCCGGCGAGGTCAGTGAGCTGGACTTCGCCTCTGCGCTCCTGGACGACGACGACGACGACGCGTTTCAGCCCGAGCCCGAGCGTGCTCCGGAGCCCGAGCCCGAGCGTGCTCCCGAGCCTGCTCCGGAGCCCGAGCCTGCTCCGGAGCCCGAGCCTGCGGGCACCGATTGGCCAGACCTCAGTGGGGAGCTCGACGAGCTCGACTTCTACTTCGACAACGATCTCGAAGAGGATGCTCGCGCGGCCTACGGCGACCTCATGGAGCTCTACCCAGGGCACCCCGAGCTTGCGAAGATCGCCCATCGTTTCCCCGATGCTGCGGGCGAGGTCGTCGACGCCGCCGAGCCTCTGTTGGACCTCGAGGATGAGGATGACGACGACGACTTCCTCGCAGGAATTTTCGACGATGTCGCGCCTGGGCCTCGCAAAGAGCGAGAGGTGCAGATCCAAACCCGCGACGTAGAGGGAGCGGACGCCGGTGATCATTTCGATCTCGGCACCGCCTACCGCGAGATGGGCCTGATCGAGAAGGCTATCGCCGAGTACGAGACGGCCGCGAAGGACCCGCGCTGGGAGGCCAAGTCTCTGGTCCAGATGGGGGTGCTCCGCCACCAACTGGGAGACCTCGAGGCGGCGCTGGTCCACTTCGCGGGCGCCGTGAGCCAGGCGCGCACCAAGGACGAGCGCTGCCAGGCCAACTACGAGCTGGCCATGGTCCACCTCGATGGGGGCGACGAAGACGCGGCCCGGCTCGCGCTCGAGTGTGTCGACCCTGGGTTTCGCGACCGCGACACCCAGTTGGCTCTGCTGATCTGACTCGCCGGCCGATCCCGACCTGCAGCCCTGATGCCCCCCTTCCGAGGCTGGACTTCCCCCCCTTGCGCAGGTCGGGCAGGGGTTGTTCGATGCGCGGGTGAAGGCTCGACAAAGCGTGTGTGGTGACTCGACGCTCTCGGTGCACGGCGGTGAGCCCGAGATCCGAGAGGGTCGGAGCATCACCGAGCCGGTGGTCTTTGCCAGCACCTACCCGTTCGCGGACACGGCCGAACTGCACGCGTTCATGGGCGGGGAGCTCGAGCGCCCGGAGGAGTACGGGCGCTACGGCAACCCCACAGTGGCGGCTGTGGAGGCCAAACTGGCGGCCCTCGAGGGTGGGGGACCCCCCCGCGAGACCGGCGTGGCCGCGCTGCTCATGGCCTCGGGGATGGCCGCGATCACGACCACCCTGCTCGCCATGTTGCGCGCCGGGGACCACGTCGTGTTCACGGCCGACGTCTATCGCAAGACCCGGGTCTTCGCCCGCACCTACCTCGCCAAGTTCGGGGTCGACTTCGACCTGGTCGCCCCCGAGCTCGGGGCGATCGAGGCGGCCCTGCGCCCACAGACCAAGATCATCTTCACCGAGGCCCCCACCAACCCCTACCTGCGGGTGGTCGACCTCGAGGGTGTGGTCGCGCTGGCCACGGCCCGGGGGATCAAGACCATCGTCGACGCGACCTTCGCGACCCCGATCAACATGCGGCCCCTGGCTCTGGGGGTCGACCTGGTCGTGCACTCGACCACCAAGTACATGGGCGGCCACAACGACCTCCTGGGCGGCGTGGTGGTCGGGGGGCGCGGGATCATAGGGGCGATCCGCGAACAGGTCGGGACTCTCGGGGCGGTCTGCGACCCGCACAACGCGTTCCTGCTCAGCCGCGGTCTCAAGACCTTGGCGCTGCGGGTGCAACGGCACAACCGCAGCGCGCTCGCGCTCGCCGAGTTGCTCAGCGGCCACCGGGCCGTGGCCCAGGTTTGGTACCCCCTCTTGCCCTCACACGAGGATCACGCCCACGCTGTTCGGCTGCTGCGGGGCGGGGGCGGGGTGGTCAGCTTCGAGCTCCACGGTGGCCTCGAGGCCGGGTCTCGCCTGGTCGACGGGCTGCGGATCCCCAAGCTCGCGCCCAGCCTCGGTGGGGTCGAGAGCCTGGTCGAACAGCCGGCGCTGATGAGCTTTTACGACCAGGGACCCCAGGGGCGCGCGGCGCTGGGCATCCGAGAGGGGTTGATCCGCTACTCGGTCGGGATCGAAGATCTGGAAGACCTGCGCGCGGATCTGTTCACGGTCCTCGACAGCCTGTGAGCCCACGCTCGTGAATCGGGCGATCCACCCACCCCACTACCCGTGTAGAGCACAACGCGGGGTCGACGCGTCTAAACACACCCGCCGAGCCCATAATTGCTCGGGCTGCGATCTAGAACCCCAGCCAGGCCTTTGATATACGCCGCTATTCGCCATGGACAGCCAGATCGAGCAGATCACCCCCGTCGAGTGCCGCGTCCGGGTCACCGTGCCCTGGGGCGACGTCGGTCCCCGTTTTGAGACCAAGCTTCGCGCCTTTGGTCGCAAGGCTCGCGTCCCCGGTTTTCGCCCCGGCAAGATTCCCCCTCGGGTACTCGAGCGGATGTTCGGTAAGAGCGTCCGCAGCGAGCTCGCCAGCGAGCTGTTCCAGGAGACCTTCGAGACGGTCATCGCGACCCACGAGGCCCGGCCGCTGACCCAGCCCGTGCTCGAGTCGAGCTCGTTGGAGAAGGGCGCCGATTTCAACTACGCCGCCCGCTTCGAGATCGCCCCCAAGATCGAGCCCAAGGACTACAAGGGCGTCGATGTTCGCCGTCGCCCCTCGGTCCTCGACGAGGCCAAGGTCGACGCGATGTTGGCGAAGAAGCAGGAGGAGCTCACCGAGATCCGCCCCATCGAGGGAGAGCGCAAGGCCACCCAAGACGGGGACGTCTGGACCGTCGACCTCGACGGAAACATCGGCGACTCGCCGATCAGCCGCAAAGACCTCGAGATCACGATCGGCAAGACCGACAGCGAGATCGTCCCCGGCCTGGCCGCGGCGCTCGCTGGACTCGAGCTCTCCGAGGTCGGCAAGGCCCGCGAGATCAGCTTTGTCCCCCCTGAAGACCGGATGAAGGCCGAGTACCGGGGTGCCGAGGTCAAGCTGACCGTCGCCCTGCGCGAGGTTCGGGAGACCGTGGTCCCCGAGCTCGACGACGAGTTCGCCCGTGACACGGGTGACGCCGAGACCCTCGACGAGCTCAAAGAGCAGATCAGCGCGAAGATCCGCGAAGAGGATGGTGACGTCGCCGAACGGGAGGCCCGCCAGCGCCTCGTGGAGGAGCTGCTCACCCGCAACGAGTTCGACCCGGCACCCTCGATGATCACCAACGAGGTCCGGGCCCAGGTCGATCAGTTCCGCCGCCAGCTTCAACAGCAGGGCCTGACCTTCCAGCAGATCGGGACCAGCGCCGAGGCCATGGCCCAAAACGCCCGGTCGCAGGCGACCTTCAACGTCAAGGCTTTCCTCTTGCTCGAGGCGATCCGCGAGACCGAGAAGATCGACGTCACCGAAGAGGAGCTCGACGCCGAGATCAAGGAGATGGCCGAGGCCCAGAGCCAAAATCCGGCCCGCCTGCGCGCGAAGATGGAGAAGAACAACCAGCTGCTCCTGCTTCGGGCGCAGATGCGGGAAGAGCGGGTACTCGATTTCCTGATGGCGGAGTCCAAGGTCACCGAGGCGCCGGATCCAGAGCCCGAGCCGGACCCCGAGTCCGAGAGCGCGGGAGACGACGCTGAGGAGTGAGCTGCGCATGCCCGGGGCGGTCCACAGGGCTCTCGGCCAGGCCTGTCAGGCTCTCGGCCAGGCCTGTCAGGCTCTCGCCCAG
>CAYVJQ010000046.1:32091-37456 GCA_964451725.1 uncultured Nannocystaceae bacterium
GGCTCTCGCCCAGTTGGGGAGGACGCCGCGTGCTCCCTCGACCAGCGACCCGACGTGCTACGTGATATCTTGTTGAGCCACAGTTGACGGCCCTGAGCGGCCCGACTGCCCAACCCCGCCCGCGCTTGCAAGCGCGGGCTCCCGAAGTCACCATACGAGAGACTGTAACGGAGCCTACGAATGCCCTGGTTCGGCCAACCCCCCGCTGCCATGAACGTCCCCTTCGTCGTGGAACAGACCCACCGCGGTGAGCGCTCGTGGGACATCTACAGCCGTCTGCTCAAGGACCGCATCGTGTTCTTGCATACGGCCATCGACGATCGTGTGGGTGGCCTGACGACCGCCCAGCTCCTGTTCCTGGAGTCGGAGGACCCGGACAAGGACATCCGGCTCTACATCAACTCGCCCGGCGGCGTGGTCACTGCCGGCCTCGGCATCTACGACACCATGCAGTATATCCGCTGCGACGTGGCGACCTACTGCATGGGCCAGGCGGCATCCATGGGCGCGTTCCTGCTCGCTGGCGGCGCCCCGGGCAAGCGCTTCGCCCTGCCCCACGCCAGGATCATGATCCACCAGCCTCACGGCGGTGCCTCGGGTCAGGCGACCGACATCCAGATTCAAGCTCGAGAGATCCAGCGTCTGAAAGAGACGCTCAACGGCATCATGGCCAAACACTCCGGCCGGACCGTCGACGAGATCCTCGCGGACACCGATCGCGACAACTTTATGGACGCAGATCAGGCCAAGAAGTACGGCCTCATCGACGAGGTCCTGCGTCGCGATGAACCCAGTGACGGCGCCGAGGCATCCGCCCCGGCCGACAAAAACGACAAGTAGTGGAGACGAGGTAGACCAGCATGCCGGCCAACACCAAAGGAAGCGGAAACTTGAGCTGCTCCTTCTGCGGAAAGTCGCAAAAGGAAGTCAAGAAGCTCATCGCTGGGCCCTCGGTCTACATCTGCGACGAGTGTATCTCGCTGTGTAACGACATCCTCGCCGAGGAGGTCCAGAAAGAGGAGCGCCAGGAGGGCCCGGGCAAGGTGCCCAAACCCCGAGAGATCCGGGAGGTGCTCGACGACTACGTCGTGGGTCAGGACTGGGCCAAGAAAATCATCTCGGTCGCGGTCTACAACCACTACAAGCGCATCAACGTGACCACCTCGGGCGATGAGCCCGAGCTGCAAAAGAGCAACATCTTGCTGATCGGGCCGACCGGCTCGGGCAAGACTCTGCTCGCGCAGACGCTCGCGCGGATCTTGGATGTGCCCTTCGCGATCGCCGACGCCACCAGCCTCACCGAGGCCGGCTATGTGGGTGAGGACGTCGAGAACATCATCGTCAGCCTGCTGCAGGCTGCCGACCACGACGTCGAGCGGGCCCAGCGGGGCATCATCTACATCGACGAGATCGACAAGATCGCGCGCAAGGGGGACAACCCTTCGATCACCCGCGACGTCTCGGGTGAGGGTGTACAGCAGGCCCTGCTCAAGATCCTCGAGGGTACGGTCGCCTCGGTTCCGCCCAAGGGTGGCCGCAAGCATCCGCAGCAGGACTTCCTCCAGGTCGACACCACCAACATCTTGTTCATCTGTGGTGGGGCCTTCGCGGGTATCGAGGACATCATCGAGGCGCGGGTCAGCGCCAAGACCATGGGCTTCGGCGCTTCGGTCCAACGTCGCGAGGAGCGCAAGCACTGGGACTTGCTTCAGCAGTCCCAGAGCGAGGACCTCATGAAGTTCGGGCTCATCCCCGAGTTCATCGGTCGCCTGCCCGTGGTCGCGCCGCTCCAAGAGCTCGACGAGGAGGCCCTGGTCTCCATCCTGACCGAGCCCAAGAACGCCCTGGTCAAACAGTACAAGCGCCTCTTGCGGATGGACGGCGTGGAGCTGAACTTCGCCGAGGACGCCCTGGTAGCGATCGCGCGCAAGGCCAAGGAGCAGCGCGCCGGCGCCCGTGGGCTCCGCTCGATCCTCGAGCGGGCCATGCTCGAGGTGATGTACGACATCCCCAGCGTCGACAACATCACCGAGGTCCACATCAACTCGGAGACGATCAACGAGAACAAGCAGCCAGTGCTCGTCTACGCGGACCAAAAAGAAGCGTCCTGAGCAGCTCGATCTCCCGCTGAAGAAGCCCGCCTCGCGCGGGCTTCTCTGCGTTTGGTCCCTGACACATGCTCGACATGCTCGACATGCTCGACATGCTCTATGGGTGCACGCTGTCGCCGATGGTCGGCGTCCTGTGAGGCGGCCCCCGCAGGCAAACCAGCGCACATGTGCGGGGAGTTGCGTAGGTTGTGAACCGGGTCACCCTCCCGCACGAGCACGAAAGTGGTGGCACGCAGCAGGCGTTGGGCAGCCTGGAGACCCCTGATGAACACGCTCGTGACTCACCCGGCATCCTCGGCTCTCGGCCTCGTTTCTTCGATCTCGGCGTGTATGGCCGCCTTGGCCTTGGCCCTGGCTGTCGGCGAAGCGAACGCTGCGTCGCCCGAGGAGGCTCCGATGCCGGTCGAAGCTGTGGCGGTCGAGGCCGAAGCCGAAGTCAGCGAAGTCGAGGTCGTCGAAGCCAGGGCCGCCGAAGCCGACATCGGGATCCAGCCTGACCTGGAGCTGGTCGACTACGAGCCCGAGTACAATCCCAATTTTGAGATCCCCTACGAGCCAGAGCCGAAGAGGCGGAAGTCCCTCGAGCTCGACTCGGCCTATTTCAGCCTCGGGATCGCTCCTGGGATGACCCTCCACCGGGGTGGCTTTCACCCCAATACGCGCTTCGAGCTCGAGTTCGGCGGCATGATGGAGCACAGCTACCGAGATCTGGGCCTCTCGTTCGGGGTGGTCACACACGTGACGCCCTACTATGAGCGCAAGGCGCCGAGCTTCGGCGCCGACGTGGTCGCTACGGCCTTGCTCGGTCCTGTCTATCTGCGCACGGGGCTGGGCGCGGTCGGTGGGCTCCCGCGCGGACATCAACTGCACAACAAGGCGGCCGGGGTCGGAGGCGTCGTGGGTGTGGGGCTCAATCTCGGGCGCGAGCCCATGATGCGCGTGGGCATCGACTACGATTTTCGTGTGAACACCAAGCTCGAGCCCACTCACACAGTGTTCTTGGTGGTCCGGCTCGTCTGTTGTCGCGACTGAGGCCCGGCGATATGGAGGCGAAGCTCTGGCGCTGGCGACGAGGCCGCCGAGACAGTGGCTACGACAAGCTGCTGCTGGCGCAGGGCCGGCGGGTGGACCTCTATCTGCTCCGCTTCCCCCGGGGTTCGAGGGTGCCGCCCCACCGTGACCCGGTGTCTGGAGCGGGCCATCTGCGCTTGAACATCGTGCTCGTCCCCGCTCGCACGGGCGGCGAGTTCGACTGTCGCAAGGCGATGCTCGATCGACCCCGGATCAAGCTGTTCCGCAGCGACCTGCACGAGCACAGCGTCAGCGAGGTCGAGCGAGGGGTCCGCTGGGTGCTCTCGCTCGGGGTGGCGATCCCCGAGGGCACAAACTGGGGGGCGTGAGCGGGCAGGTGGCGCTGTCACCAGGTGGCGCCCTGGCCCCGACCTCCCGCTCGGCGGCGGTCTCCGCGAATCGCTTGTAACGACGCCTGGGTGGCAGCTGTTAGGCTGTCGTCGTGCGTCCTCGTCTCGCCACATTGATCCCCTGTAGCTTGCTCTCGCTCGCTCTGTCCGGCTGCGCAGTGGACGGCTCCGACGACGAACTCGGATCGGGGGTCACCGGAGCCACGGGAGAGTCCGAAGACAGCGCGACCACCGAGACCTCCGCTACGCAGGGCTCGGGCAGCGCCACGGAGGGCTCGGGCAGCACCACGGACAGCACCGGCAGCGGCGACACGGAGACCGGCGGAAGCTCGACGGGAGAGAGTTCGAGCGAGGGCACGGGCCCCGGCTGCTCCTACCCCGCGGGCGCGTCGGAGCCCATGGCCGTCGGCGAGGTCCTGACCCCCTACCGGTGGATGAGCGCGAACCGGGCCGACGGTAGCGAGGCCGTCCTCGATCTGTTCAACGCCCCCTGCGACACCGACCCGGTGATCGACTGGAGCGTGCACGACCTGCTCGTGTTCATCTCCGTACCCGCTTGGTGACCCTCTTGTGTGCAGCACGCCAGTTCGGTCGTGCAGGTGGAGCAAGAGATCATCGACGCTGGCGCAGAGCTGATCTGGGTGTTGGAGGCCAACAGCTTCCTCCAACCCGGAACCCCCGAGGAGTGTCGAAACTTCATGGACAGCCTCGGCAGTACCCAAGGGTGGTGTGTAGGTGACGCCGAGACCATGCCTATGGCCGGTGTGTTCGACAACTCGCCCTTCGGTGAGGGCCGCGGCTTCGACATCATCGTCCCGCGCGAGAGCATGACGATCGTCTACACGACGAGCCATGGCATCGGCGGCGGCTTCGACAACATCACGGGTGAAGAGCTGCTCGTGGAGATCCAAGCGGTCGCCGACGGGCTCTAGACCCGAGCCCTGTGGGGCGGGGGGCGAGCGGCCCTCCCCACACCCACAGGGTTTGGCGTCTGCTGTCGTGTGTACATCCTGAACTGAGCTGTCTCGGAGACGGAGGAGGCTCGCTCGGAGGGCAATGGGTCGCTCTCGAGCTTGTCGTGCGGAGGGAGAAGCCACGCGGGCTGTGGGGAGGGGGTCCATGCTCAGACAGTCGGGGGAGTGAGAGCGCGGTGATTTTGGGGAGGTTGGTGTGCGAGTGAGGGAGGCTTCGATGGGTGTTGTGGCCCCTCCCAAACTGCGCGTGGACCCCCTCCCCACAGCCCACGCGGCCCCTGCGTTCGAGGGCTTGGCGTCTGCTGTCGCGTGCGGTCTAAACTGGGCGGACGGAGTGGATGGACGGGTCGTAGGAAGTTCTTGTGGAGGCTCCGACGGTGGCGGGTTGCTCGGGTCCGTCGCCGGGAGGGAGATGCCACGCGAGCTGTGGGGAGGGGTCCATGCTCAGACAGTCGGGGGAGTGAGAACGCGGTGATTTTGGGGAGGTTGGTGTGCGAGTGAGGGAGGCTTCGATGGGTGTTGTGGCCCTCCCAAACTGCGCGTGGACCCCCTCCCCGTAGCCCACGCGGTCCTGCGTTCGAGGGCTTGGCCTCTGCTTTGTGTGGTCGTCGCCCGCATTCGCCAAACCGAGATCGAGCGCGAAGCGCTTGTAGCCGGCAGAGGCAGAACCGACAGTGGGGGGCATGGAGCTTGGTCCCCCTTGGGGGGAATTTGAAAGCGGAGAGTCTTTGAGAGAGCCCGGGAGGTTGCATCAATTGCAGCGCGACTGGAGGTGGTGGCCCTCTTGAAGATCAGCGTGGGAGGAGAAGAAGGCCCGACCGACCAAGCGCGAAGCGCTTGTAGCCGGCAGAGGCCCAAC
>CAYVJQ010000046.1:37556-49596 GCA_964451725.1 uncultured Nannocystaceae bacterium
CCGACCAAGCGCGAAGCGCTTGTAGCCGGCAGAGGCCCAACTCGACCGCGGGGGGCTAATTAAACGTATCGACCGAGAGCTTGCCGTTGCTGGTCAAGGTGGCCTCTCGGGCTCGGGCCTCGCTCAGGCCGGAGGTCCGCAGTACCCACATGCGCTGGCGTCCGCTGACCTGATCGTTCTCGCGTGCGACGATCTCGATCAGGTTGTTGCCGGGCTCGAGCGGGACCTCGGTGCTGAACTCGAGGCGGCCGGTGCTCGGGTCGACGCTGGCCTCGTAGTAGACCTTCTCGGCGTGGCCGAAGATGTTGCGGGCCGGGTTGACCACGGTGATGTAGAGGTCTTGGACCTGTTCGCCGTCGACGGCGACGCCGCTGATCTCGACCCGCTCGCCGGCGGTCTGGCCGGGGACGGCTGCGAGTTGGATGCTGGGCGGGGAGACCGGGAACACGGTGGTCGTGGGTCCGGGCTTGCGCGGGGCCTTGCCGCCGACGCTCAGATCGCGGGCCCGGGCAAAGCCGACCTGGCCCTTGCCCAGGGAGAGCTTGTGCCAGCGGCTGGTCCCGCTGCCGGCGACGCCCAGTGAGGCGAAGCTGGCCCCGGCGTCGGCTCGGGCGATGCGGGGGGAGTCGGCGTAGGGACTGGCGTAGAGGTCGATGGCGCCCTGGGCGGTGGCGCCTTGTTTGGTGTCGGAGAAACGTAGGGAGGTGAGCACGGGGACGGTGATCTCGTCCATGAGGTACTCGCCGATCATGTTGTCGCTGACCGTGATCTGGAGCGAGATCTCCTCGGTGGGCTTCTTGACCTCAAAGTCGAGCTCGATGAAGTCCGACTTGCCGAGGCCCAGGGCCCCGACTTTGGCCCGGCCGCTGTGTAGAAACAGGGCGTCGCCCGAGCCGTTGCGGAGCTGGACGCGGGCGTCCTTGGCCTCGCCCGGGCCCGTGTTGTGGACCCAGACCCGCAGGTGGACCCGCTCTCCGACCTGGAGCCGGCCGTCGCCGTTGCCCCGGAGGTCGCGGCGGCCGTCGATGGCCAGCGCGGGGTCGTCGATGATCTGGTAGCCGTAGGCGAACTTGGGCCGGGCGATGCCCTCGGCCGAGATGTCGATGGAGCGCCGCGAGCCCTCGGCAAGGGTGACGCCGTGTTGGCTCTGGATGGCGAAGTCGATGCGATCGGTGCGCGAGAGCTCGCTGGCCGTGACCGAGAGCTTGAGGTGGGTGGTCTTGGTCTCGCCGGGGTCGATGCGCCCGAACATGAGCTCGCGCTCGTCGAAGTAGTTGTAGTCGCTGTCCGAGATCGCCCGAACTTGGAAGGCCGGGGCGTCACCGCGGTTGGTGACGGTCATGGTCAGCAGGCCCGACTCGCCGCCGGAGATGCTGTTCCCGGGCCGGTCGGTCTCGACGCTGACATGCAGCTCGGCGCTGCCTCCAGTGGGGGCCGGCCCCGCGGTCCAATCGATGCCGCGCTCGGCCAGACTCAGAGAAATGCGTGCGCTCTCGATCCGGGTCTGTTGGGCCATGAACTCGGGCAGGGCCGCGAGGATCTCCCTGCGCCCTGAGGACGGGGCCCACAGCGCCAGGTCGCGGGCCATGCGGATCTCGGGATCGAGCAGCAGCATCTGTGCACGCTTGTCGGCGTCGTCCTCGAGGTCGAGGCGCGGCGGCGGGGTCTGGTGATCTTTCCCCTTGCGGCTGCCGTCGGCCAGAGAGCCGCGCTGGAGAAAGTAGAGCGGGCCCGCGGCGATCTGTTGTTGCTGGGTCTTGCTGTTCTCGAGGTGTGAAGAGAGGGACTCTTCACGGACCAGGTCGAAGCGCTTGCGGCCGTAGTAGGCGAGGTACTCCTCGCCGACGTAGACCGGGATGGTCTCGAGGTCCGGGCTCACGCCCACGGACTGGATCGAGATGTCGCCCGGGGTCAGGTACTGGGCGATGGTCAGCTTGAGGGCGAGCTCCGTGTCCGAGACCCGGCGGTCGTGGAGGACCTGAACCGAGCCCTTGCCGAAGGTCCGCCGGCCGACGATCACGGCCCGGTCGAGGTTGCGCAGGGCACCCGCGACGATCTCGGTCGCCGAGGCCGACCCCTGGTCGACGAGCACCACCAGGGGCACGTCGGCGAAGCGGTACTTGGTGGTCGCCTTGCTCTCCTCCCGGGGCGAGGACTCGCCCACGGTCGCCACGATGGTGCCGACGTCGACAAAGGCGTCTGTGACCTCGACGGCGGCGTTGAGCAGGCCGCCCGGGTTGTCACGCATGTCGAGGACGACCCCCTCCACACCGGCCTTCTCGAACGCGCGCAGCTGCTCGCGGAGCTCGTCGGCGGTGGTCTGGGCGAAGTTACGGGGGATCTGGATGAGCCCGACTTTGACGTCGCGGCCCTGGGCGTCTTTGCCGGGCAGGATGTCGCTGATCACGCTGTCGAGCTTGATCATGGCGCGCTCGATGTCGAAGCGCTGGGCCTTGTCGAGGCCCTCGCGGCGGATGTAGACGGTGATGTTGCTGCCCGCGGCGCCGCGCATGAGGTCGACGGACTCGTTGAGGGTCATGGTGACCGTCGACTGGTCGTCGATCTGGACGATCTTGTCGCCGGCCTCGAGCCCGGCGCGCTCGGCCGGGTTGCCCGGCAGGACCCGGATCACCGTCAGCATGTTGTCACGCATGCCGACCTCGATGCCGAGGCCGCCGAACTGGCCGGCCGTGTTTGTGCGCATGTCCTCGAAGGCGGCCGGGCGCAGCAGGTTGGTGTGTGGATCCAAGGTCGAGAGCACACCCTCGACGATCGCGTACTCGGCCTCGCGCTGCTCCTCCTCGCTGAGGGTCGCGTGGTCGTTGATGAAGGCGAAGACCTCGCGGACCTGGGGTCCGACGGCCCACAGGGCGTCGGCGTCGGCGGGGAAGGTGCGCTCGGTGGTCCCGACCCGAACCCGAACCTCGCCGCCCGCGGCAGGCTCGACCAGGACCTCGGGGATGATGGCCTCGAGGGACTCGAGCGCAGCCATCGTCATGGCCGCCGGGTCGACGCGCTGCGACTCGACGTAGTACTTGCTGACGTTCCAGAGCGTCCAGTCGAGGACCCGCAGCTCGCTCGGGTTTTCCTCTTGGGCCAGGCGAGCGTGCTCGCGCGGGTCGCCGCGACCGGCCTGGGCGTTGCGGTCGGCCAGCGCGGTCAGGCCCAGCGCCAACACGGCTGAGCCGAGCACGACCGCGGGCGTGGGCAGGGTGCGTCGACGGCGAGTCCGGCTGGGTTTGACCACCGACCGAGTCTAGCGCCCTCAGGCGTGAGGAGCCACAACTCGAGGGGCGGAGGCGCTCCACAGTCGCCGCGAGATCGTCGCCACGAGCGACGGCCTCGCCTCCGGGCCGAGCTCAGGGCGCGCAAGTCAGATCGCGGGCTCTCAGGTCTATGTTCCGCCCGCGGTCGAGCCCGCACCTGCTGGTTGATGAACTCTGGCGTAAACTCCGCCCCGATGGGCACCCCGAACTCCGACTCGTCGACAGACGACGCGAAGCGCCCGGCCGAGGCTGAGCCCACGGTGATCGATGTCGAGCCGGAGGTGATCGATGTCGAGACGGTCGAGACGGTCGAGACGGTCGAGACGGTCGAGACCGGCGAAGCGGTCGAGACCGGCGAAGCGGTTGATCTCGAGAACGGCGAGGCCGCCGCGGCTCAGCCCGGAGACGAGGCCCTCGCCGCGGTCAGCCCGGCCACCGACGAGGAGCTCGAGGCGATCGCCGCGGCCTTGGTCATGCCCGAGCGAGCGGCGCCAGCGGGGACCAGCGCCCTGGCCCTGCGCGATCCCATGGCCGCCTACATGGCCGAGGTTCGCCGCTATCCCCTGCTGACTCGGGAGGAGGAGCACGCCCTCGCCCGGCGCTGGGTCGAACACGGAGACCAGGACGCGGCCAAACGCCTGGTCAGCTCCAACCTGCGTCTGGTGGTGAAGATCGCCAACGAGTACCGGCGCGGATACCAGAACCTGCTCGACCTGGTTCAAGAGGGCAACGTCGGGCTCATGAAGGCCGTGCACAAGTTCGATCCCTACCGGGGGATCAAGCTCTCGACCTACGCCGGCTGGTGGATCCGCGCCTACGTCCTCAAGCACATCCTCAACAACTGGCGGCTGGTCAAGATCGGGACCACCCAAAACCAGCGCAAGCTGTTCTTCAACCTTCGCAAGCAGCGGGCGGCCCTGGTCCGCGCGGGCATCGATCCGAGCGCCGAGAACATCGCCAAGGAGCTCGACGTCTCGACCGAGGAGGTCGTCGAGATGCAAAAGCGCATGGGGGCCCCCGACGCCTCGCTCAACGCCCCCCTGGGCAGCGGCGACGAGGGCGGGCGCACACGCATGGACATGCTCGAGGACGTCTCCGGCGGCCCCGAGGACGAGGTCAGCTCCGCCCAGTTCAAGACCCTGCTCCATGACAAGCTGCGGACCTTCGGGGCGACCTTGTCGGGGCGCGACGCCGAGATCTTCACGGACCGCTTGATGTCGGACGAGCCGGTCACGCTCCAGGAGCTCGGCGACCGCTGGGGGGTCAGCCGCGAGCGCGCGCGCCAGGTCGAGAAGCGCATGGTCTTGAGGCTGCGGGCGTTTTTGCAAGAGCAGCTCGGCGACGCCGTCGAGATCGCGCTCGGGCGCGAGTGATGGACGAGCCGGATCCGCAGGTGCCCGAGGCCTCACTCCAGCGCGCCGGTGCCCAGAGCGGCGTCGCGGGAGTCGGCACCCTCGTGCTGATCGGGACCCCGCTCGGCAACCGGGGCGATCTCTCTCCCCGGGCCCGGGCCGCCCTGCTTGGCGCCGACTTGTTGTTTTGCGAGGACACACGCTCGCCCAACCGCCTGCTCGCGCCCCTGGCCGAGGGGGAGCAGCTGCCCCCACGAATCTCGTGTTTTGTGGGCAACGAGCACCAGCGCCTCGAGCGGCTGCGCGAACACCTGGGCCGGGGCGAGACCGTGGCCTTCGTCAGCGAGGCGGGCCTGCCGGTGTGGAGCGACCCCGGGCGGATCTTGGTCGCGGCGGCCGTGGCTGCGGGCTTCCCCGTCGATGTCGTCCCCGGCCCGACCGCGGGGACCTGCGCCCTCGCGCTCTCGGGCTTTCCGGCGGAGGGCGCCCGGTTTCTGGGATTTTGTCCACGGGCCGGCAAAGACCGGGTGGCCCTACTCGAGAGCTTGGTCGACGAGTCGGGGGCCGCCGTCTTCTACGAGGCCGGCAACCGGGTCCCGGCCCTCCTGCGGGATCTCGACAAGGACATGGGAGAGCGCCGGATCGTCGTCGCCCGGGAGCTGACCAAGCTCCACCAGGAGGTCCTGCGCGGGACCGTGGCCGAACTCCACGGGCAGGGCAGGGGCGCGCTGCGGGGCGAGGTCACGCTGGTCTTGGCAGGGGCGCCCGCGCGCGACCCCAACCAGGGGGAGGCTGTCGATCCGGCCGTGCTCGCCGCGCGGGCGGCCGTCGAGCTGTTCGCCGATCGGTCCTTGAAGCCCCGGGCCCGGGCCAAGGCCCTCGCCGCGCTGACCGGCTGGGACGCCCGGGCCCTCTACGACAAGCTCGCCAGGCCCAGCTGAGCCCAGCTTGAATCGGGCCTGAATCGGGTCCGAATCAGGCCTGGTTCAGCGGGTCGAGGTCGGCTGAGAATCGAGAGCCCCGAGCCCCGAGCCCCGACTCGCCTGCGCAGGTATGCTCCCCCGCCATGATCTACCCGCACAGCAACGAGACCCAGACCCGCTGGGACCACGGGGACTACAAGGTGCAGCTCCTGTTGCCCAACAACACCCGGCCGATGGGGTTTTGTGACGGCAGCGCGGCCGACGAGGCCGAGCTGCATTCGATGGCGGAGGCCGAGGGCGCGAACTTGGCGATCACTAAGAAAGTACTCAAGACCGGGCGCGAGATCTGGACCCTGGTCGGGTCCGAGTAGGGACTGTCGAGGGTCGTTCAGGCAGGTGGCGTCATTTGCAGGCCTGACTTTCAATATGAAATTCTACTCGTCGGTTCTCGTGCCTCTCGGCTGCGGAGTCGTTCGAGACCAAAGGCCGAGTCTCCCCCCACCCAACGCTCGATACGCGGGAGGCCTCGACACCGTGAGCGATCATCCAACCCATCACAGCGTCGGCGCGCGCCTCGCTCAGTCGCAAGTTTGTGTTTGCCCGTCCGACATCATCGGTGTTTCCTTCGACCCGAAGATGGGAGATGTCCGGGTTCTCGATCAGGACGCCGAGCACGGCCTCCAGTAGATCGACGTCCCGGTCATCGATGTCTGCGCTGCCGGTCTCGAACTCGATCTTCTCACCCAGGCGAATCTCGCAACTCTCCAACGCGACCTCGGGTGGGACCTCTGGGTAGAGCTGGAACTGAAACGCGAGATCTGGACTTTGAGCGATCATGTTGGGGGTGGTGAAGTCCATGCGTCCATCCAGGGTTCGGAGCAAATCTGTGTCCGCCACGACAGGCCACCATGGCGCGACCTCGAGCGGGATATCCGAGTCGAAGTAGCGCCAGGCGATGAACTCGGAGCAGATCATCGCCAGTCGTCCGTGGTCGCTGCCGTTGACGAACTGTAAAACCTCTCTCGCAACCCATCCTGCGACTCCAGCAGCGCTGGATCGGATGACATCGAAGACCCCTGCAATGAAGCCCAGAGGACCCCGGAGGTGGACTCTGGGCGGTCCAGCGATAGCCGCCATGCTGGCCATCGCCGCGATTTGCCCCCAGGCGTAGGGCACATGTCCGTAGTTTTTGAATTCGATCAATCTCTTCCGTGCTTTGGGTGCGACTCCAGGTAGTCTATACACGTCGAGGGTCGTGCAACCGTCCGCAGTGTCGAGGATGGTGTGTGTGACCAATCCTGGGCTGAGCATCTCAGCGCTCTTTCCCTCGCCTAGATAGAGCGCGACGTGTGAGTACCATGGCCGACCGAGGGGGTTTGGCCCCGCGAGCTGGGTTCGCTCGGCGATTGTGATTGCAGCGCTGATGAGGGTGTTGCCCTGGCACAGGAGGATGTCTCCGGGGCGGAGACGATGGTCTCGAAACGGATGGGGGTCTCCAGAGACGACACGGACCGCGGTCGGCTGAAACCCCTCTGCGGTCGCGGCGAGGTACATGTCGGTGTCGTCTCGGATACGAATGTCGAACCGGGCGACGCCATCGGAGTCCATCGTCACGTCGCGTCGTTGGCCGCGAGCCAGTCGGACCCCACTGCTGAATCCACTTAGATGAACTTCGACGTGGAGACCCGGGGGGACCGGGCCGAGCAGACGAATGCCGATCTCGGTGATCGAGTCCGGGCTCCCGTGGACCACCGAATGTAAGGCCTCGAGCTGTGGTCGGACTTCGACAGTGGTCCATTGTTTGGCCCTCGGACTCGGCGATGCCAACAGCGTATCGCCGGGTGAGCCCGGCGACCCTCCATCATACCAAATGTCGTAGTTTCCTCGTGGGAGCTGGGGAATGACGAAACCCACTGCTGTCTGTCTTCGGGGCTGACTTCGTTGGCTCTGACTTCTTCTGGGCTGGACTACGGGTTCCACGGCCCAGACCTCGGCATGTCCCTCTTCACTCTCTCCCTTCTCTCGGTGGAGGCGGATGAAGATCTGCTCTGGAGGCTTGGATTCCGAGCGCGGGAACACCATCAGGGCGCCGGGGGGGACCGATGGAATGACGATGGGATCTCCGTCGGTCGCGGTGACCTGCGGTACCGAGAAGTCCTGTCCGGGCAAGGGGACAGGCCCATCGGCGTAGACCGGAGCAGAGTCGCCTGTATGCGGCGGCACGAGCGAAACAGAGCCGTGGCAACCCGGCTCGACCAAGAGCGAAAAGAGGGATGCCAAGGCCACGACGAGCACACTCGCCGGCGAGTCGAAGGTGGGGGATTGTCTCCTACGAATGCTGTTCATGATGGAGCAAACATCGTAGTCGAAGTCGCTCCGGTTCGCGGCCGGATCAGAGTCGGTGTATCGACACGCCGTCGATGCCGACGCCGACCGCCGGCAGCCCACAGCGCTCGCGGGCACGCCCGGGCGCGTATTTGCCGGTCCCGTCCCAGGGTGAGACGTCGGCGGCGTAGATGACCACGGCGTTGTCCCGGGCCCGGTCGGCGAACCAGGTCTGCGCGGCGTAGGGGCCCTGGGGATCGTCGTCCCAGTCCATGGACACGATGATCGCGTCGACACCCGCGTCTCGATAGGCATCGTAATACGGGCCGTTGTAGGTGGCGTCGAGGCAGATCATGAGCCCGAAGCGGCCATAGGGGGTCTCGAGTACGACGGCCTCGCGCCCCGGCGACGCGAAGGCCTCGTCGATGTGATAGAGCAGGCGCTTGCGGTAGCGGGTCACGAAGCCGGCGGGGCCGACGACGCCCAAGGTGGTGTAGTAGCGGCCCGCATCCCCAGCTTCGGGCAGGTGATAGACGATGTAGACACCGTGTGTTCGGGCCAGCGCCTGCCAGTAGGCGGTGGTTGGGCCGCCGGGGATCGGCTCGGCGACGGTCGAGACGTCGGCGCCGGCGGGGCCCCAGACTTGGAGCTCGCTCGGGGCACACCAACGTTTGTTCGGTGACGCGTAGCCGCAGGTCGAGCCCTCGGGGTGGACGATGATGTTGGCGCCCGCGGCGATGGCCTCGAGGGTCAGCGCTTCGAGGTTGGCGAGGTTGATCTCGCGCTCGCCGAAGTGGCGGTCGGCGTCGTACTGAACCAGGGCGATCGCCGGTTTGGATCCGCTCGGTTCAGGTCCGCCTAGAGCGGTCTGCACCCGGCTCTGCTGTGGGTCGTTCATCGACGGCGCGATCGTGAGTCGAGGGGAGTGAGGGGGGAGGGGCGGAGGGGCGGAGGGGACCTGATGTTTCCGCGCGTCGGCTCGAAACCTAGCAGTCCATGGAGAGACCCTCTCGACAGGTGCTCCCGGTAGGGTCTCGGCGCCCGGAGCCCGTGTGAGGCCGCGCGGGTCCGACAGGTCGGTCGAGGGTCGCGCGCCCGTCCCTGGTCCGGACACATGGGAAGGGCCCTCGATCATTGGTAGGCTCCCACCATGATCGAGATCTTCGTCCTCATCGCGTTCGCCAAGAAGCTGGCCGAGATGGCCCAAGAGCGCGGGCGTTCACGCTGGTGGGCGGCGGCGGGTGTGGCCGGCTGGGTACTGGGTTAGATCGTCGGTTTTGTGATCGGCTACTCGATCGCCAGCGAGGGTTTCCTGCCCTACGGGATTGCGATCGGCTGTGCGGCCCTGGGCGCGGGCGCGGCCTACCTGGTGGTCTCGAACCTCTCGCCCCTCGAGGGCAGCATGGCCGCGGGCATGACGACGGACGAGTCCTACAGCCACGCCGATGCGAGCAACCCCTACAGTCCCTCGGGCTTCGGTCAGTCCAGCTCGAACTCGGACGACCCCTACAGCGCCAACTACAGCGCCAACTACAGCGACAAGTCCTGAGCCGAGAGAGCCGCTCACGACTGACGAGAGGTCCGGGCGCGAGAGCGAGGCTCGGACCTCTTCCAAATTCTGCGGCCGGTTTCTGGGGTCGGTTTCTGGGGTCGATCTCTACGGGGTTGGGTCGGCTGGGTGATCCAAAGCCCGAAGCTCCAGCCGGGTTCTCGAGCTCTCGAGCCAGGCGGAGATGCTTGACCCTCGCGCGGGCGCGCCCATAGCATCGGCGCGTGCCCCAATTTCAAACGAGCGACGGTCTCAACCTCTCCTACCGCGTGCTCGGCAGCGGCGCGCCGGTCATTTTGCTCCACGGCTGGTCGGTCGATGGTTCGCTCTGGAACTCGGTCACCGAGGCCCTGACCACGGTCGGCCTCCAGTTGATCATCCCGGACCAGCGCGGCGCGGGGAGCTCCGACAAGCCCGACTCGGGCTACGGGATCGAGCAGTATGCTGCCGATGTGGGGGCCCTGGCCGACGCCCTCGAGCTCGACCGCTTCGCCTTGATGGGGCACTCCATGGGCGGACAGATCGCCCAGGTGGCGGCCGCAGATCTCGGTGAGCGAGTGGAGAAGCTGGCCCTGGTGTGCCCGGTGCCCGCGGCCGGCTTTCCCCTTCCGCCCGAGGCGATGGCGCTGTTCCGGGGTTCGGCGGGCAACCCGGAGATGCAAACCACGATCTTCGGTATGTCCACCAAGCAGCTCGACGACGCCGGCCTCGCGGCGATGCTCGAGATGGCCTCGACCGTGTGCGCGCCCTGTGTCGAGCAGAGCCTCGACGCGTGGACGAAGGGTGGGTTCGGGGATCGTCCGGGCAAGATCAGCGCCGAGACGGTGGTCGTGGGAACCGACGATCCCTTTTTGACGCCGGAGATCTTGGACCAGACGGTGGTCCAGCCGATCCCCGGCGCTCGCTTTGTGCACCTGCCCGGACCGGGGCACTACCCACAGATCGAGGCGCCCGCCCAGCTCGGCGCGATCTTGGCTGGGCTGTTCTGACCGCCCCCCTGGCGAAATCCTGGGCCGCTAAGACTCGGAGGGCCGCGGGTTGGCCGTCTCTTGGATGAAGCGCCAGCGCCAGCGCCCGTCGGCAAAGATCACGCAGGCGAGGGCGCTGCGCCCGTTGTCCGAGTCGGACCTGCGGGCGCCGCTTTGACGCTCCTCATAGGCGACCACGGCGTGCCCGGGGCCCTCGTGAATCACCCGCAGACCGTGGATCGTGGCTGCGAAGCCCGGGCTGGTCGCCCAGGCGTCGGCGATGCTGGTGATGAAGTCCTCACCGCTGAGCTCGGCGCCGCTGGGGTAGACCAAGGTCATCACGCCCGGCTCGCAGCACCCGCGCAGCTGCTCGAGCACGGTCTCGCGGGTTCCACGTCCGGTGAAGTGCTCGGAGAGCAGGGCGTGGAAGTGGTGCACAAACACGCCCACGGGGTGCAGGTCGCCGGCCTGATCGCCCGATTGGTCGCCGGTTTCGTTCGGGTCAGCCATGTCAGCGGCGCAGGTCTCGGAGTCGATCGACGGTCTGGCGGGTCTGGTTGGTGAGATCGTGGCCCGGACCGCGGATGGCCTCTTCGATGACCAGTGATTTCTCGTACCACTTGAGGGCATCGCGGTAGGCCTTGCGCTTCTCGTAGATCAGCCCGAGGTTGAAGTAGCTGGTCGCGGTGATGATGTTCTCGCCGCCCAGCAGCTCTTCGCGGATGGCCATGGAGCGCTTGGCGAAGTCGAGGGCCTGGTCGAGCTTCTTGAGCCGGTAGTAGGCGATGGCCATGGCGTGGAGGGTCTTGGCCGTGTCGAGGTGGCGCTCGCCCAGGGCCAGCTTTCGCAGGGTCAGGGCCTTCGTGTACCACTCGAGGGCGCTGTCCCAGCCCTTGCGCGAGGCCCAGACGTCACCGATGCCGTGGTAGCTGACGGCGACCTCGGGGTGCCCGGGTCCCAAGATCCGCTCTTGGACTTCGACGGCGTGGTTGAGGAGGGCGTAGGCGTCGTCGGGGCGCTCTTGGATGATGAGCACGCCGGCGTAGTTGGCCTCGGACAGGGCCGTGGCGGGGTGGTCGAGGCCGAGGGACTTGGTCTCGGAGGCGATCGCCTTTTGGTACCAGGCCGCTGCCCCATTGATGTCTTCGAGTCCGATGTGGGCGTAGCCGAGGTTGTGGTAGGCCCGGGAGGTGATCGGGTCTTCGGCCCCGAAGGTCGCGGTCCAGATGTCGAGCGCGCGCATGTAGAGGTCGTGGGCCCCGCGATAGTCGGCCATGGCGGTCTCGAGGTTGCCCAGGCGGTTGGCCGCGTCGGCGACCCGGGGGTGGTCGGCGCCGAAGAAGCTTTCGCGCTGGCGCAGGGCGGCCTCGAGGTCGCGGCGGGCGTCGGCGTACTGCCCCGAACGCAGCTCGGCCGTGCCCAGGCAGGTCAGAGCGTCGGCCTCGCCGATCGCGTAGCCGAGCTTCTTCGCGCTGGTCAGGGCCAGTTTGCCCAGGCGCAGGGCCTCGTCGTAGTCGCCCTGGAGAGCGGCGTGGTGACAACTGGCAACCCCGGCGTCGATCTTGCGATGGGCGTCCCCCGACTTGGCGGCGGCCCGGGTGGCCTGGTGGAGGATCGAGATCGCCTGCTCCTCCCGACCGAGGGCGATGAGGGTGCG
>CAYVJQ010000047.1:0-14845 GCA_964451725.1 uncultured Nannocystaceae bacterium
CCGGCTCTGCCCAGACCCAGAGGCCTGGCGCTGCTCAGACTCAGAGCACCCAGAACCGGAGGTCTGGGTCTGCTCAGAGTCGGGCCTAGAGCCCGAGGCCCGGCTCCGCTCAAACTCGGAGGCCCGACTCTGCCCAGACCCAGAGGCCTGGCGCTGCTCAAACTCGGAGGACCCAGAACCGGAGGCCCGGCTCTGCCCAGACTCGGAGGACCCAGAACCGGAGGCCCGGCTCTGCCCAGACTCCGAGGGCGACAACCCGGAGGGCGGGCCTGGGACCTTGGGCCGAGGTGCGGACTCGGGCACAGCGGGCAGCAACCCGGCGTCCCGGGCGAGCTGCTCAAGGTACGCGATCTGGGCCTCGTCGGAGTCGAGTGGGTCAGCCGCAGGGGAGGGCGAGGATGCGGCCGGAGCCGGCTGCGAAACCGGCTCTGGCTGCGAAACCGGCTCTGGCTGCGAAACCGGGGCCGGCTGTGAAACCGGAGCCGGCTGTGAGACCGGCCGAGCCTGTGCCTGTGGAGTCGCCCGAGCAGCGGTCTCGTCCGGCGGTCGCCACTCCTCGCTGAGGTCCCCGCCAGTGGAGGCCTCGACGGGGTCGCTCGCCCTCGATCCAGAGACACCCGCGGTCGGCTGGCCCTGCCTCCGACCCGACCCGGCCGGACCGGCGCCCCCTCGGCCCTCGCCCTGGTGCCCGCGAGCACCCGCCCGAGCGCCTCGCCCGCCTCCCCCCGACGCAGCCCGCCCGAGCGCGTCGAGGCGCTCGATGAGATCGCCCAGAGGCCGCAGGGGCTCGGCGTTGACGAGCTCGAGCAGGCCCATCTCGATCACCAGGTGGGGGACCCGACTGTTCTCGAGGTTCTCGACCACGCGGGCAAAACGATCGAAGAGCTGGGCGAGCACGGTGGCCTCGACGAGCTTCGACTGGCGCAGGAGCTGCTCATAGAGGTCCTCGTTGATGTCGAGCAGGGCGTTGCGATCCCCCGTCAGCTCGAGCACCGCGAGGTCGCGCAGATGCTGCAGGATCCCCACCGACAGCTGCATCAGATCGTTGCCGGAGCTGGTGATCCGCCCAAATTGCGCGAGGACCCGGGCCGCGTCCCGAGCCAGCACGGCCTCGACGAGCTCGCCGATCGCGAAGCGGCTGGCCTGACCGAGGACCTCCTGGACCTCCTCGGCCGTGATCATGGTCGGCTCGGCCGCAAACGCGATCACCTTGTCGAGCAGGGTCAGAGAGTCTCGCACCGAGCCCTCGCCGCAGCGCGCGATCACGTACAGCCCCTCCTCCTCCATATCGAAGCCCTCGTTCTTCAAGATGGAATGGAGGTAGGGGACCAGGGTCGAGGCCCGAACCTGGCGGTAGTCCAGCCGAGACACCCGCGACAAGATCGTGGGCAGGACCTTGTGTGGATCCGTGGTCGCGAACAGGAAGGTGACGTGCGGCGGCGGCTCCTCGAGGGTCTTGAGCAGGGCGTTGAAGGCCTGCTGGGTGAGCATGTGGACCTCGTCGATGAGGTAGATCTTCCGCCGCGCCGACTGGGGCAGGTAGTTGACCTGGTCTCGGAGCGAGCGAATATCTTCGACCGAGTTGTTGCTCGCGCCATCGATCTCGATGACGTCGACCGAGCGGCCCTCGTTGACGGCTGTGCATTGGCTACAGCTGTTGCAGGGCTCGGGCGTGGGGCCCTGCTCGCAGACCAGGCACTTGGCCAAGATCCGCGCGGCCGTGGTCTTGCCGAGGCCACGGATCCCACAAAACAGGTACGCGTGGTGGACCCGGTCGCTCTTGATCGCGTTCTCCAGCGTCCGCGTGATGTGGTCTTGGCCGATCATGTCGGCGAAGCGCTGCGGTCGATATTTGCGCGCGAGTGCGAGGTAGGCCACGGAGCCCAGACCTTAGCAAATCCCGGGCAGCTCAGCGGTGGGCTTCGACTCAGCCCTTCCAGTTGCGATTGCGCAGCTCGAGCGCGCCGAGGGCCTCACCGCGGAGCAACAAGTTGAAGATGCGCTCGCGCTCGCGCTCGGTGAACTCGGGCGTGATCGGCCAGTTCCCGGTCGCGACCATGAGCTCCTCCTGCGAGCTGACCACCCCGACCTTGGCCATGACCTTTTTGACATCGATGACCAGCTTGGGCAGCGACGCTGGCGGCTGGGGCTGTTCGATCTTGGCGGGGTCGATGCAACTGGCCAGGTCGGCGACCGCAGCGGCGCGCGCGTTCATCTCAGGCAGGCCGAACTTGCGCGTGACCGTGGCCGCGAAGCTCGCGTGGTCGAACACGGTGTGGTTGACGCAGCCGCTGCGCACGTGCGGGCCGATCACCACTGTGGGCACACGAAAGCCCTGGCGCTGGAACTCGGACCCCTCCGAGTCGGGCACGGTCCCGGGCACGACGTGGTCGTAGAACCCACCGTGCTCGTCGTAGGTGATCAAGAACAGGCACTTTTCCCAGTAGTCGGACTGGGCGATGGCCTCGTAGATGGTCGAGATCAGCGCCTGCCCCATGACGATGCTGTGGCTGGGGTGGTCGTCGTTGCTCGAGAAGCTCGGGTCGAGGATCACGACCTGCTCAAGCGACCCGTTGTCCATGTTCTCGAAGAACTCGTCGAGGCTGTCTGTACCGGCGAAGCCGAAGCCCGGGAAGGCCCCCCATTTCCAGGCCAGATCGCTGTAATAGTTGTTGTTCGAGATGTCCCCGTCGTTGCAGACGTCTTGGATCGTGGTCGGCAGGGGAAAGGCCGGGAGGTTGCTCTTGCGGCCGTTCGAGGTCGCACAGTGAAGGTAGTAGCGGTTGCACCACGTACCCCCGAGCTCGGAGCTGTGCCACGCGTCGCAGAGGGTGTAGCTGTCGGCGAGCGCGTAGAGGATCGGGAGGTCCTCGCGGGTGTGATAGCCCATCACCTCCTGCTTGATGTCCGTGCCGTGGACCGCGATCTGTTCGGTCACGAAGCCATCGAGAGCGCCGTTGTTCCACTGGCCGTGGACCTCGTCCCACTGGTGCGGCGGATCGGCGGGCTCGTAGTTGAGCATGTGGAACACCCCTACGTCCTCACCCATGCCGTCGGGGTTGGTCTCGGCGCCCGTGAGCCCATCGACGTCGGTCTGGCCCTCGACGAGCTGGCGCGCGCCGAAGTAATGGTCGAAGGACCGGTTCTCCATACACAGCACGATGATGTGCTCGACGTTGACCAGGGCCTCGGCCAGGCTGAGGTTCTCCGTATCGACACAGGCGTCGCCGCCCTCGGTATCGGTCTCGTCGGTATCGGTCTCGTCGGTCGAGCCAGTCTCGGTCGAGCCAGTCTCGGTCGAACCGGTCTCGGTCGAACCGGTCTCGCTCGAGCCGGTCCCGGTCTCGCTCGAACCAACCTCGTCGTCACTCTCGCCGTCGGTCTCGGTGCTCGTCGAGCCACCCTCGCCCCCAGCGTCGTCGCTACAGCCGAGGGCCGCGGCGCCGACGAGGGCACTGAGACCCTGGAGCGCCCGTCGACGGGACAGCAGGTTGTTGACCGACTTCAGGTATTTCTTGCTCATAGGGGGCGAGCAATCGTACCAGCGCGATGTCACACGCTGCGGCACGGCGGTGTGACCTCCGGTCCGCAATCAAAAGAGCGGCCGCCGGAATCCGGCAGGCCGCTCTCATGCGAATACAGCGCTCTAGAAGGTGAACTCTAGATGGCCGAGCTCTAGGTCTAGAAGGTGAAGTGCTGCGAGACGATCTCTTCAGACTCGGGTTCAGCTTTGCGCTGGGGTCGAGCCTTGAGCACGGTCGGTACGGGTGCGCCCGCCGCGTCGAGCTTTTCCGCAATGATCTCTTCTAGGTAGCCGCTGACGCTCGTGTTGTTGGCGTCGCAAAAATCCTTCAGGCGTTGATAGGTGATGCCCTTGACGGAAATGCTTCGGCGGGTCTGTCGCTTGGCCATGAATGTCGTCGCTCCCCGCGTTGACTCCTACGTCAAGGGGATCTTGTACGCAAGGGTCATTCCACAAGATGTGGTGGTGCGACCTATGCGCAGACACCATATCCTGTGAATATTCTGATCGAAGGCATTGAGAACATTAGATAATTCCAGTCCTCGAGGCTGGTTCAGGCACATACTCATTCACTATCAATGTTGAAGACTGATCAAAGATATTTTTTCGTTAGGAGAAGATCTCGGAGATCTCTTCACCCGATACCCATTTTTGGCATGAAATCTTGAGCGAATATGGCGCGATGGTTTCGCGCTATGGTGGCAGGGTCCTGGACCCCTGATCGGTCGCCATGCAGCCCGAGCCTGACACCCGCGTCCTGTCCCCGAGGGGCAGGGCGTCGCTAGCGCCCCGCGAGCCCGCGACGACCCGCGACGACCCGCCCGCGGGGAGGAGTGTCAGTGGACCCATCCCTGTGACACGTCGGGTGGGCCGCTATGAACTCATCCATCGGATCGCGCATGGGGGCATGGCGACCGTCTACCTCGGGCGGGCCAAGGGCAAGGCCGGCTTCGAGAAGGTCGTCGCGGTCAAGGTCATCCATCCGCACCTCGCCAGCGAGGCCGAGTTCGTGGCCATGTTCCTGGACGAAGCGCGGATCGCCGCGCGCCTGCATCACCCCCACGTCGTCGAGACCCTCGACTTGGGTGAGAGCGACGGGGCCTACTACATGGTCATGGAGTTCATCGAGGGTGAGAACCTCGCTGCGCTCATTCGGGCCACGAAGCGCGAGAAGCTGCCGCTCTCCGTGGTCCTCCAGCTGCTCGCCGACACCCTCGACGGGCTCGGGGCGGCCCACGAGCTGTGCAACGTCGACGGCCTGCCCTACCGGCTCGTGCATCGCGACGTCTCGCCACACAACATCCTGATCAACCTCGACGGCTGGGCCAAGGTCGGTGACTTCGGGATCATGAAGGCCGCCGGCAAGACCTCGAACACCAAGACCGGTGAACTGCGGGGAAAGCTGGCCTACATGTCCCCCGAGCAGGCCCGGGGCACAAACCTCGATCTGCGCACCGATCTCTTCGCCGTCGGGGTGATCGGCTGGGAGCTGGTCACGGGGCGGCGCCTGTTCGCGCGCGAGACCGAGGCCCTGACCCTCGAGCGGGTCATGGCCGGCGAGATACCGCCCATCGACCGGGGCCCCGAGGGCGACCGCCCAGAGCTCGGCGAACCCGCGGCCAGCGAGCTCGCCGAGGGACTCCAGGCCCTGTTGGTGCGGGCCCTCGCCGCCGCACCCGACGATCGTTTCGGGAGCGCCGCCGAGATGCTCGCCGAGGTCAAGCGGCTGCGCCGGCTGAGCGAGGCCCTGGACGGCGGCACGCCCGAACCCCGAGCCTACCTCAGCGCGCTGATGAAGCGCCTGTTTCGCAAGCGGGTCGACTACGCCCGGGCAGCCCTGCGCCGCACTGGCGAACATGAGGCCCTCGGCCTGGGCAGCGACGACTTCTCGCGCGCGGCGTGGACCGTTGAACCGACCTTGCAAGTCGGGCGGTCCCAGACCGGATCGAGGCCGGGCGCCGCCGGGTCGGGCTCGGGTCTGTCTCGGGTCGTGCCCACGGGCTCCCTGCCCTTCGCCCGCGACCCGATCTCGGCCGAAGTCGGCAACCTTCCCGGCCCTGAGCAGGGACTCCCCGGCCCGAGCGGGTCCCTGCCCACGCTCGCCGGCAATGTCGGGGAACCGATGCGCTGGCTCCTGCTGGTGCTCTTGCCCATGCTGGGTGCCGCGCTCGCCGTCGGTGTCATCTGGGTCCTCGACCCCTTCGAGCCCAAGTCCGAGCCGGCGCCCATCCAGGTGGCCCCGGCCGAACCCGGCACACCCAGGTTCAAACCGGCGGTCGACTACAGCCTGCCCCCGACCGGCACGACGGTGGCCCGGGAGGTCCGCTGGCACTTCTCGACCACCCCCGTCGGCGCGAGCGTGATCATCGACGACGAGCTCTGGCCCCAGGTCACACCGACCACCGTGCTCGTACCGAGCACGGGTGAGGCGGTCGAGGTTCGGCTGGAGCTCGACGGTTACACGAGCAAACTCCTGCGCTTGGTGCCGCTGAGCGATCAGACCTTCGATCGCGAGCTGACCCTCGAGCCCGAACCCGAGCCCAGCGGCGTCAAGACGGGCCCGAAAACGGGTTCGCGCCCACACAAGAACAAACCCAGCGACAAGCCCGGGCGGCCCGACCCCAACGAGAAGAAGTTCCTCCCGCCGCCCGACAGCCTGCGCGGGCGAGACGGCGAGTGAGCCCCCGACAAGGTAAGCTGCGCAACCGTGGAGCCTGGTCCCGCACGAGCCGAGCCCAGCCCGAGGCGCCGAGGCCTCGCGCTCGCTCTGTGCGGGGGTCTCGCCCTATGCGGGAGTCCCAGGTTCGCCTCGGCCGCTCCACCTGACCCCGACCCCAATACCGGCGACCCCGATACCGGCGAAGGGCGCAACGCCCTCGAGTGGTACGACCGGGGCATCGAGCTCGCCGACGAGGAGGACTATGTCGGCGCGGCCGAGGCCTTCCTTCGGTCCTTTGCGATCCAGCCCACGGCGGCGGCCCTGCTCAACGCGGCCTACGCCTACGAGGCAGGCGGACGGGCGCGGGAGGCGGTCGATGCCTACCGCCTGTACATCGACGATCCGGACGCCGAAGCGGCGCTCCAGGCCCAAGCTCGCGCGTCCATCGACGCCCTCATGCCCGAACTCGGCGTGCTCAAGGGCCTGCGTTTCGACCCGAATCACCCCCCCCTGCGGGTCACCGTCGCCGGGATCGAGCGAGACCTCGACGCTCTCCCGATCGTGCTCGACCCCGGCATGATCGAGATCGAGGTCACCAACGAAGACGGCGAGCTGTCCTCGGAGCGCTACTTCGTGTCGGCCGGCGAGTCCCTGGTCATCGACCTCCGGGCGCTGCTGCTCCCAGCCCGGACCGATCCCGGCCCGGATCTCGATCTCGATCTCGATCCCGACCCCGAGGGCCTGGACCCCGCAGAGCGGACTCGACTCGGCTCGGCGCTCAGGCGCCACAAGTCCCGGGAGAGGGGGTTCCGGATCGCGACCTGGGCGAGCGTCGGGGTCGGCGCGGGGGCGGCGCTGAGCATCACCGTGCTCGGCCCTTTGACCCAGCGTCAGGCCAGGCTGTTCGCCGAGGACACCTGCCTCGACGCCCCCGACAACGGGATATGTCCCGAGCTTCTCGGGGATCCCGGCGCCCACGCGAACAACTTCCAGCTCCTCCAGAACGCGACCAACATCGCCATCGCGGTGTCCGCCAGCCTCGCCCTCACCGCCTTGGTGCTCGGGCTGCTCGAGGTCCACGAGCGGCGACAGATCGCCTTCATCGAGCTCGACCTGGGCATGCCGGGCCCGGATGCCCGCCTGCGCCTGACACCGGTCGCCCTCGAACTCAGTTTTTAGAGCGGATTCGCTCGGCCCGGATTCACTTGGCCCGATTCACGATCGTACTCGCTATATCGACGATCAGGGCGAGGTCCTTCGGGTCCGCCCGGTGGGTCAGGGCGATCAGCCTGACCCGGTGGGTCAGCTCGGGCCCCGTTCGGGTCTCGGGGTCGACATCGGGGAGCAGCTCCGAGACCGAGGTCCCGAGCCCCTCCGCGATCCGCAGCAGGGTCCTCAAACCCGGGCTTTGGTAGCGCCCGTTCTCGAGCCTCGAGATCATGTCGGTGGCGATCCCCGCGGCCCGAGCGGCTTGTTTTTGGGTCATGCCCCGCAGCTCCCTCGCCCCCCGCAGGCGATGGCCGAGCGCCGCCATATAGCGACGCTCGCTCCACTCTCGGCCCTGTTCGGCCGGCTCCGAACCCGGCTCTGAATCTGAACTCGAGTCTCCGTGCTCCGCCATGAACTCAGCCCTCCGTAAAGATGAGGCGCCTGGCCTCGAGCACGCGCACCCGGTCACGGATCCCCGCGGCCTCCTCGTAGCGCAGGTCCTTGGCCAGGGCGCGCATCTGAGCCTCGAGCTCGGCGATCCGCTCGCTCAGCTCGTCGGGCAAGAGGTCCGCGTCCTGGGAGCGCTCGACGCCCACCGGCAGCTCGTCGACATCGCCCTTGCCCCGCCTGCCCCGGCCCGCGCTCCCCGGCGCGGGTTTGTCCTGTTGCAGCCCCGAGATCGCGGCCCGGGTGCTCTTGGGCACCACGCCGTGTTCGCGGTTGTAGGCCGCCTGGATCGCGCGTCGGCGATCGGTCTCGTCGATGGCGGCCCGCATCGAATCGGTGATCCGGTCGGCGTACATGATCACCCGGCCCTCGACATTGCGGGCCGCCCGACCACAGGTCTGCACCAGGCTCCGCTCCGAGCGCAGAAAGCCCTCCTTGTCCGCGTCCAAGATCGCGACCAGAGAGACCTCGGGGAGGTCCAGGCCCTCACGCAAGAGGTTGATGCCCACGAGCACGTCGAACTCACCCAGGCGCAGGTCCCGGATGATCTCCACCCGCTCGAGGGTGTCGACGTCGGCGTGCAGGTAGCGGACCCGGATCCCCAAGTCTGCGTAGTACTCGGTCAGATCCTCGGCCATGCGCTTGGTCAAGGTCGTGACCAGGACCCGCTCGTCTCGCTCGCTCCGGGCCCGAATCTCGTCGAGGAGGTCGTCGACCTGGCCGGAGATCGGGCGGACCTCGATGGGCGGATCCAAGAGCCAGGTCGGACGGATGAGCTGCTCGACCACCACCCCACCGGTGGCCTCGATCTCGAACTCGGCCGGCGTCGCGGACACGAAGATCCGCTGGCTGATCCGGGCTTGGAACTCCTCGAAGCGCAGCGGTCGGTTGTCGAGCGCCGAGGGCAGGCGAAAGCCGTGCTCGACCAAGGTCCCCTTGCGCACCTGGTCACCCCGATACATGGCCCGGACCTGCGGCAAGGTCACGTGCGACTCGTCGATGACCATCATGAAGTCGTCGGGGAAGTAGTCGATGAGGGTCGGCGGGGCCTCGCCGACATCGCGCCCGGTGAGGTGGCGCGAGTAGTTCTCGATCCCGTTGCAGCGGCCCATCTCCTCGAGCATCTCGATGTCGAACATGCAGCGCTGCTCGAGGCGCTGGGCCTCGACCAGCTTCATCTGGTCGCGCAGGTCGACCAGGCGCTCCCCGAGCTCGACCTTGATGCCCTCGATGGCCCCGCGCAGCTTGCTCGCCGGGGTCACGTAGTGGCTGGCCGGGAAGATCGTGACCCTCTTCATGGACCCCCGGGTGACGCCCCGCAGCGGGTCCATCTCGCGTATCGACTCGACCTCGTCGCCGAAGAACTCGATACGCACGGCCTTGTCGTCCTCGTAGGCCGGGAACACCTCGACCACGTCGCCGCGCACGCGGAAGGTCCCGCGGTGAAAATCGACGTCGTTGCGCTCGTACTGCATGGCCACCAGGCGGCGCAGGAGCACGTCACGATCGAGGGTCTCCCCCTCGCTGATGGGCGCGACCATGCCGTAGTAGGCCTCGGCCGAGCCGATGCCGAAGATGCACGAGACGCTGGCGATGATGATGACGTCGCGGCGCGAGAGCAGGGAGAAGGTCGCCGCGTGCCGCATGCGATCGATCTGCTCGTTGATGTTCGAGTCCTTCTCGATATAGGTGTCGGTCGAGGCCACGTAGGCCTCGGGCTGATAGTAGTCGTAGTAACTGACGAAGTACTCGACCGCGTTGTCGGGAAACAGGCCCTTGAACTCGGCGTAGAGCTGGGCCGCGAGGGTCTTGTTGTGGGCCAAGATCAGGGTCGGCCGCTGGACCCTCTCGATGACGTTGGCGATCGTGAAGGTCTTGCCCGAACCCGTGATCCCGAGCAGAACCTGGGCCGAGTCACCGCCCTCGAGACCCGCGACCAGCTCCTCGATCGCCTGGGGCTGGGAACCGCGCGGCTCGTACTCGCTGACCAGACGAAAGGGCCGATCGATCTCGATCGTGGGACGCAGTGGGTTGTCGAGATCCCAGCCCAGGCCCTCCTCGTGGTCCTCTCCGTGGTTGGACCAGGCTTCTTCGGCGGAGCTGGCGGTGCGGCGCGGGGGCGGGGCCATGCCGGACCATACGACATCGACCCCGGTCCCGACTCACCACCGCCAGCCGCCGGGAGCCCGGACCTCGAAGGCCCCAAAACGCAGATCCACACCGCACTCGAACACGAGCAGGGGGTCGGGAGCCAAGACCGCGAGCGCGTCGACGTAGAACCCATAGCGGCGAGTCCCGGCCCGGGCGAAGAGCCCGCCCGCAAACACGACCCGGCGACGAAATTCCGCGCGCTGGTTTGGATCGACAGCAGGGATTCTCGTGTGCGCCGCGCCGAGGTCGAGGCCGACCGAAAACCAACCCGAACTCAGCACGGCGCTGCCGAGGGCCATATGGGTCTGGGGCACAAAGGCCCCCTCTGCCTGATCTCCCACCTGGTCTGGAGCGTCGTCTGGAGGTTGGGCCCCCGGGCTCGAGCCCGACGTATAGAGCACAGGCCGATAGTGCGCACCGATCTCAAAGCGTTGGGTCCGCCACAGCGCCAGCGCGGCCACCGGCCACACTTGGGGGGCGCGCTGCCCGGGGAGCCAGTGCGCAGTGACCCCGACAGAGAGCTGGTCCAACAGTCCGACCTGAAGCTCGAGGCGATAGCGGTGAGGCGTCCCGCCGGCGGCGGCGACAGCGATCACCCCGTGGTCGAGAAAGCGAGCGCTGCGTGGGACCGGTCGGGTCAACCAGGCCCGCAGCGCCTCGCGGCGCGCTGCGGCGGTCGGCGAGTCTCGAGTGTGAGCACCCTCCGTCTCCGCGCTCGGCGGTCCGAGGACCAACGAGGCGAGCAGGAGCGCGATAGGCAGGGACATCGTAGGTCGCGAAAGTTGAGGTCGAAGCGCGCAAAATCGTGAGGAAGCCCGCCCGCGCGCGGGCGCCCACAGCGAGAGGCCCGGCGCTCGTACGTGGCATAGTAGCCCCCTCTTGGGAACCAACGCAGTGGCTCACAAACCCCTCTCTCGCCCCATTTACCTGGTCGCCGCCAAGCGGACGCCCTTTGGGTCCTTCGGTGGATCATTCAAGGGCATGACCGCCACCGACCTGCAGGTCGTCGCGGCCAAGGCCGCGTTCGAGGCCGGCAAGATCGACCCCGCGAGTATCGACCACGTCATCATCGGCAACGTCGCCCAGACCTCGGCCGACGCCATCTACATGGCGCGACACGTGGGCCTGCGCAGCGGTGTGCCCCAGAGCGTGCCCGCCCTGACCGTCAACCGCCTGTGCGGCTCGGGCTTCCAGTCGGTGATCAACGGCGCCCAAGAGATCCTCTTGGGCGACGCCGAGATGGTGCTGACCGGCGGCACCGAGAACATGAGCCAGGCCCCCCACGCCACCCGCGGGCTCCGCTGGGGCACGCGCCTGGGCAAGAACCCGGAGCTCGAGGACACGCTGTGGTCCTCGCTCACCGACAGTTTCGCCGGCTGTGCGATGGGCATGACCGCCGAGAACCTGGCCGCACAAAACGGCATCACCCGCGAGCAGTGCGACGCCTACGCCCTGCGCAGCCACCATGCTTGGGCCGCCGCCAAAGCCGGCGGCTACTTCGACGCCGAGATGGCTCCCGTGACCGTCACCAGCCGTCGCGGCGACAAGATCATCGACACCGACGAACACCCCCGGGCAGACGCGTCGCTCGAGGGCATGGCCAAGCTCCGGGCTTCGTTCTCGAAGACCGGCGTGGTCACGGCCGGCAACGCCTCGGGGATCTGCGACGGCGCCGGCGCGATCATCTTGGCGAGCGAGGAGGCCGTGAAGCGCCACAACCTGACCCCGCTCGCGCGCCTGGTGCAGTGGCAGGTCACGGGCGTCGACCCGACCATCATGGGCATCGGGCCGGTCCCGGCGATCCGCGGTGCCCTGGCCCGGGCCGGTCTCGGCCTCTCCGACATGGATCTGATCGAGATCAACGAGGCCTTCGCGCCCCAGTACCTGGCCTGTGAAAAGCAGCTCGAGCTCGACCGGAGCAAGGTCAACGTCAACGGCGGAGCGATCTCCCTCGGCCATCCGCTGGCTGCATCGGGCGCCCGGATCACCTCCCACCTCGCCCACGAGCTGCGCCGTCGCGGGGGCAAGTATGCCGTCGGCTCGGCCTGCATCGGCGGCGGTCAGGGCATCGCTCTGATCCTCAAGCGGGCCTGATTCGCCGGGCCCCTGAGGCCGCCTACCGCTACCGTCTACCCAGACATTGCTCCCTGACTCGGGTTTCGAGATGTCCAGCAACGCCAATATCCAAGACCAAACCCCTGCGGATCTGATCTTCGACTGGAACTCTCGCAACCGGAGGAACAAGCTCAGCCCGCTCAAGACGCGCAAGCTGAGCTTTTTCGACGAGACCCTGCGCGACGGTATCCAGTCGCCCTCGGTCCGCGATCCCTCACTCGAGGAGAAACAAGAGATCCTCCGGCTCACGGCGTCCCTGGGGATCGACGCCGTCGACCTCGGACTCCCGGCGGCCGGAGCCCGAGCGGTCGCCGACGTCACCGCCCTGATCGACTACGCCGAACGTGAAAAACTCGGCATCGACTACGCCTGCGCAGCCCGGACCCACGAGCGCGACATCAACGCGATCGCCGACATCGCCCAGGCGACCGGGCAGGAGATCACCGTTTACGCGTTCTTGGGTTCGAGCCCGATCCGCCTGTTCACGGAGAACTGGTCGATCGACACGCTGCTCGATCGCACCCGCAGCGCGGCCGAACTGTGCCGCAAGCGCGGTCTGCCCATGTGCTTCGTCACCGAAGACACGACCCGCTCCACCCCCCAAGTCCTCAACAAGCTGTTCTCGTGCGCTGTCGAGCACGGCGTGACCCGTCTGTGCCTGTGCGACACGGTCGGCCACGCCACCCCCGACGGGGTCCGCGATCTGGTCGGGTTCACACGCATGCTGCTCGAGGCCCTCGACATGGCCCACGTCGGCATCGATTGGCACGGCCACAACGACCGGGGCCTGGGCGTGACCAACAATATCGTCGCTCTCGAGGCCGGCGCCGACCGCATCCACGGCACGGCCCTGGGGATCGGCGAGCGGGTCGGCAACGCCTCCCTCGATCAGACCCTCATGAACCTCAAGCTCTTGGGCGAGATCGACCACGACCTGCGCAACCTCGTGCCCTGGTGCGAGGCCGTGTCCAGGGCCTGCGAGGTCCCCATCCACGTTCAGTATCCGCTCGTCGGTGAAGATGCATTCCGGACCGCGACCGGCGTGCACGCGGCGGCCGTCATCAAGGCCATCAAGACCGGCGACGAGGACCTCGCCGACCGCATCTACAGCGGCGTCCCGGCCAGCTGGTTCGGCAAGCGCCAACGCATCGAGATCGGGTTCATGTCCGGCGAGTCCAACGTCCGCTACTGGCTCGACTCGCGCGACATCGAGTCCGACGACGGGCTCGTGAAATTCATCTTCGACAGCGCCAAGGCCTCGGACCACATCTTCGAGGACAGCGAAGTGATGGCGTTGATCGAGGCCTACCCCGGCCGCTGAACCCGCTGTCCGAGAGAGACCGCCCTGAGACCAGGGCTCTGGGTCTTCTTCTTCTTTTCTCTTCTGGGCTCGCGGACAGCGGTGTTCGATTTGGGTACCAACCCGCCTTCAGGCCGACGGCCCCCTCCAGTCGGCCTCACCTTTCGGTCGGCCTGGAGCGACCCGCCTCGCCCTAACCCTGGAGCACGAGCTGAATGCCAGCGAGCACAGCGAAGAGCCCGATGATCAACAGCGGCAGGTGGTGGTCCAAGCTCGCCCGGCGATCGAGTTCCCTCCAGGGGACACTCGGCAGGGGCCCGGTCCGCAGGCATCGCTTGGGGCGAGCCTCGACCTGAGTTCGCCCTGGTGCCACGGTCGATCGAACTCTATCCACACTCTCAGTTTCCTCCGCTTTGCCACGCTGGCAAAATTTTCTGCGAAATTGGCCGTCCAGTGTCGTCGTGACATTGTTCTTAGTAGAGGTCTCGACATTCACAGTCCATGACGACGGTGTCGTGTAGACAATTGGGACTACGAGCCATCCGCAAATGCAACGCTCAGCGCCCGCGCCGAGGCACGAATCCCCGCCGTGCTGTCGGCGCAAAGACTCCCGATCGCGGCCATCGCCGCCGCTCCTGAAGCTGCGATCGCAGGCCCGCGCTCGACCGTGGCGCCGCCAATTGCGACGACCGGCAAGGGTGTGCACACACAGGCCTGGGCCAGACCTTCGAGCCCAACCGAGGGATCGGCGTCGAGTTTGGACTGGGTTGGGAACACTGGCCCGAACCCCAGGTAGTCCGGGTCCACCGAGCCCCGGGCAGCCACGATTTGGTCCAAATTATGGGTCGACAGGCCGAGCATCAACCCGGCCTCCCGCAGCCGTGCTCGGGCGCCGCGGTGCTCGGGTCGGGCCAGAATCCCGACGTCCCCCTGGCCCAGGTGCACGCCCGAGAAACCCTCGAGCGAAGTCGCCATCGCCAGCGCCAGCCCCAGGTCGTCGTTGAGGATCAGCGGAACCCCAGCCGAGGCGCATATCGGTGCCATTCGACTCAGGAGCTGGCGCCGGAGCGCGGAGTCGGCCTGCTTCGCCCGCAGTTGCACCACCTGTGCCCCCCCTTCGATGAGCGCCTCGACCACCGCCTCCACCCGCTCACCCACGGGGTGTGGATAGGGCCAATCGAAGATCGCGTAGAGCCCCCTGATCTGGTTCAGCTCGATCGGCTGATTCGGTTGGTTCATGCGATTCGACTGGTCCACCTCGTCCAGCTGAATCAACTCAGCCCCGCCCCGCGCACAGATCACCCCGGGCCGGGAGCCCGCTCGGGTTGCCGACGAACTGCGGTGGGATGCCGTGCCCGGGCTTGGGCCCCGGGCCGGGCTCGGACTCGGGGGCGGGCCCGGAGCCGTCTGCGCTCTCCCAGCCCCCGTCCTCCCCGTCCTC
>CAYVJQ010000047.1:14945-24673 GCA_964451725.1 uncultured Nannocystaceae bacterium
CGGGGGCGGGCCCGGAGCCGTCTGCGCTCTCCCAGCCCCCGTCCTCCCCGTCCTCCCCGTCCTCCCCGTCCTCATCCCAGTCCTCCCAGCTGTCGCCTGCGTTGGCCGGGTCCCCATCGCCCCTCCCCCCTGATCCCCCGGCGTCGTCCGGTGGTGAATCGGAGGACAGTTCGCCGCCCAAGGCGGGGTTGGCGATCTGCTTTTGGTAGCTCACATTGATGACCAGCTCTCGCCCCTTGGGCCCGGGCTGACGGATCGCAGTCTTCTTGGGCAACAGGTGGCCCGAGACCTCGTGGAGCTGCTCATGAGAGATCGTCCACAGCCAAGTTCGGGCGTCCCGATCCGCCCCGCCCAGCTCCCACAAGCTCGCCTCCACAAACTGCCAAGCACCGCTGCGCCACTCGAAGGCCAGGTCCTGCTCGAGATGCTCATTGCGGACCACGAGGTGCTCCCGACCCCCCTTCCGGTCCCAGCGCTGGCCCACGACCCGGCGCGGGACTTCAATGAGGGGTGCGCCCCCGAGCACGAGCTGCACAAAGGCCTCCGGCTCGAGATCCACCCCCAGCAAGGTCGCTACCGCGCAGCGCGAGGGCGGGCCCGAGTAGTAGCCCGGGGTCAGGGCCTCGCCGCCGTACCGACCCCCGATCCAGCGCAGCCCGTAGGCCTCCTCGTTCACGGCCAGGGTCACCAGCTCGTTTCCCGCGATCTGGATCGTGCCCGAGAATCGCTTCGGCGCCTGGGCGACGAGCATCAGGTTCGCGGCCGGACCGGCACCCTGCCTGACCTTTGCCCGTGGGACCTGGAGGGTCTCGAGCTCGGGCGCGGTCGCGGCGATCAGCTCGGTGTCGCTGGGCTTTTGGCCGGGGGCGTAGGGTGCGTCGATCCCTCGACAGGCGCTCAGAGACAGAGCCACGCAGAGCAGGGGAAGCAGGGATGAAGCACCGAGAACGCGCACATACACACTCTACTTCACGGGCTGCGCCCGCTCACCCGCCTCCGGACACATCTGGAAGCGACCTGCCGAGCGCTCCCGTGCGGCGCTCATCGAGAATGTCCTGCCCTCAAACCGGTTGCAGATCTCCAGGCCCGAGCAGGCGTGGCCAGACCCGCGAGTCGAGCCACCCGTCGCTGCTCGGAGCCTGGAAGGGCCGGCCACAAAACGGCAGCTTGCCCAGGCAAGGCACACCGCTGGCAGCCTCGATGACCTCGGCGTTGTGGATCCGCGAGGGGTCGTCTCGGGGCAAGAGCTGCGCAAACACAAAACCCAGGGGCTCGAGCTCGCGGGTCCGCAGGGCCTCGATCGTCAGCAGGGTGTGGTTGATGGTGCCCAGGCCGGCTCGCGCGACGATCAGCGGGCGCGCGCGCAGGCCCTCGATCCACTCGCCCTGCCAGCTCCCTCCGGGCATCGGCACCATGAGGCCGCCCGCACCTTCGATCAGACTCAGGCGCGCGCTGTGGCGCTGCTCGAGCTGGGCCAACGCCCACCGGGCCCGACCCAGCATCGCCTCCGGATCGCTGCGGCTGACCCCACCCGCGAGCAGGAAGGGCTTGGGGTCGTCGGCGAGCCCGGGAGCCAGGGGTTGTGACCATCGGTTGGGCGACAGCTCGCCCAGCTCAGAGGGCTCCAAAATCGACGCCGCCAACAGCCGGGCCCGGTCGCTGCTTGCCCCGCCTGGACCAGACTCTGCCGGCTTGAAGGGCACCGCGACGATCCCGGCCCGAGCCGCAGCCCGGAGCAACGCACAGGTCACCGCGGTCTTGCCCGCGTTTGTGTCCGTGCCCACGAGGAACACACGCGCCGGGTTCATGGCCGCAGCTCCCCGGGGTTCATCAGGCTGGTCAGGGCCCCCGCGAGCGCCTCGATCGACTCTCGTTCATGCATGGCGCTGATCGTGATCCGGAGCCGCGCCGCGCCCTCGGGAACGGTCGGAGGGCGGATCGCCTGAACGTGCCAACCCCGCTCGAGCAAGGCCGCAGACAGGTCCAACGCCCGAGCGTTGCCACCCACCACGATCGGATGGATCGGTGAACGAAAGCTCCCCCTGCTCTCGATCCCGAGGGACCGCCTAAAGGTCTCCACGTTGCGCCACAGCGCCGCGCGGCGAGACTCCCCCTCGGGGCCAGCCAACAGATCCAGAGCCACCTCGATGCGCGGCAGCAGCACGGGCGACACCCCGGTGGTGAACACAAAACCGCGAGCGTGGCCCCGCAGCCACGCGCAGACCGGCCTCGACCCGGCCACGAATGCCCCCGCACAACCCAGCGCCTTGCCCAGCGGCGCGACCAGAACCGTCGGTTTACGCAGCAGCTCCCCGGCCCGGCCTCGACCGCCCGCATAGAGGCCCAGAGCGTGGGCCTCGTCCAGGTACAGGCAGCCGCCCTCGGCCAGGTGCCCCTCCAGGTCCGCGAGCGCCGGTCCGTCCCCGTCCATGGAAAACACCGACTCGCAGATCCACCACTGCCGTGCACCCTCGGCCAGCACCGCTTTTGCAGGCCGCTGACCGTGCGCCGAGATCTCCGGCCTAACCTTGGCCAAGCGGAGCCCGTCGATGATGCTCGCGTGGTTGAGGGCGTCGCTCGAGATCCGGTCGTGTGCGCCGATCAGCGCGCTGGGGACCGTCACGTTGGCCTGGAACCCACTGGGAAAGAGGACCGCGTCCTCGCTACCCACGAACTGGGCGAACTGCTCCTCGACCTGTCGGTGGCTCGCCAGATCCCCACACACCAAGCGCGAGGCCGCAGCTCCCGAAGGTGCGGGTCCCGTCAGAGCTCCGAGTTCCCCGAGGTCGGCCAGGCCCAGGTAGTCGTTGCTACAAAAGCTGACCACCCGGCGGCCGTCGAGCGTATAGCGGAGCCCATCCCGCGCTTCGATGGATGGACATCGACGTTCGAGACCCTGGGCCCGAGCCCGTTCCGACGCCGCTCGCAGTGCAGCGTCCAGGCTCTGATTGCCGGCGGCAGATGATTGGTGTCCGGTCACGCACCCCGATCCAAACCTCAGTGGCGAGACGTGGCAAGATGCCCGCCGTGAGCGAGGCGAGCATCCTGAAAGCAGCGGCCGCATTGGATCTCGAAATCGATGCTGACCAAACCCATAAGCTATTGAAATTAAAGCAGTTTATTCAGTTTTATGGGCGCACGGGGAACCTGACCAGCAAACTCGATGATCACAGCCTCGACACCCAGATCATCGAGGCCCTCGCGCTCGTCAAACTCGCTCGCAAACTCGATGTTCGCGGTCGCTGGCTCGACATCGGCAGCGGTGGCGGTTTTCCTGGACTGGTGCTCGCCTCTTGTCTCGACGTCGAGATCACCCTCGTCGAACCTCGAGCCAAGCGAGCGGGCGTCCTAGAGCTCGGACTCCGACGACTGGGCCGAGGCGACTGTCATGTCCTTCGTGGCCGTGTCGACCGTGGTCACTGGGGTCCGATCGAGAGCGGACCGCTCGCCAGCGATTTCGATGCTTGCAGCGCTCGGGCCGTGTTCTCGCCGGAGCGCTGGGTTCTCGAGGGTGGCCCATGGCTCCGGGATGGGGGCCTGCTCTTCGCTCACCTTGGTGCCGATGGGAATGTGCCTCGAGGATTGGAAGAGTGTGGCCGGGTCGCGTTCCGCAAGTGGATGGTCGTTGGCGGGACTGTTCCACGTGGAACACTTCCATCTTCTAGCTAGAGCTGTCTTGGGTGCGTTTGGGAGAAACCCTGGCGCCGCCTCAAGCATTGACCCGACAAACCTGACCCCGGGTCCGCCTCAAGCTTCTGGGCCGACCCACCAGGATTGCCGGCCGGACTGTTCCACGTGGAACAGTCCGGCCAGCTACACGCCTGGCTACACCCGGCACGCTCAGCCACACCCGGGGTCTTCCTTCCCAACTTTGCTGCGACCCTGAGTCGCTGGCTCTCCCCCTAGGAAAACTCCGAGGAACCCGCGGCCAGGCAGACCCGGGTCTTCCTTCCCAACTTCGCTGCAACCCTGGGTCAGGTTCATGCGGGCAGGCGGGATCTTCCCTGGGAAAACTCTGAGGACCCCGAGCATTAGTAGCTGTGGTGGACCCGTGCCTGTGTCGGCCCCGGTTCACTGGAGCAGAACCCCGACCCCGGGTCACTGGAAGAACCTGACCGGGAGAACCTGAGCCCGTGTTTGGCTCGGCAAAGGGTTCCACGTGGAACACCTTCCCGGCGATCCTGGTCTCGTCTGCGAAGCTGAAAGCTGAACCGGGCCCTGCGTCACTAGCTGAACCGGACCCTGCATCACCGCCAGGTGGACCCTGAACCTGACCTCAGGCGGACCCTGAACCTGACTTGGGGTCAGGCCGACCCTGGACCCGGGGTCTGGCTGACCCTGGGTCAGCGGAACCCCGGGCTGCCCCTGGGTCAGCGGAACCCCGACCCCGGGTCACCGGCGGACCGGTCACCGGCGGACCCCGGGTCAGTAAAACCGGTCAGCAAAACCCCGGGCCGGGATCTGCCCGGGGTCTGGAGCCGCTGGTTGGGACCGAGATCTGGAGGTTGGGACCTAAGCTGCGACCCCGGGTCACCGGCGGACCCCGGGTCAGTAGAACCGGTCAGCAAAACCCCGGGCCGGGATCTGCCCGGGGTCTGGAGCCACTGGTTGGGACCTAAGCTGAACCTGACCGAAGGTCAGGCGGACCCTGAGACCCCGGGTCACCGGCGGACCCCGGGTCAGTAGAACCGGTCAGCAAAACCCCGGGCCGGGATCTGCCCGGGGTCTGGAGCCACTGGTTGGGACCGAGATCTGGAGGTTGGGACCTAAGCTGAACCTGACCGAAGGTCAGGCGGACCCTGCGTCACTGGAAGAACCTGACCGGAAGAACCTGAGCCCGTGTTTGGCTCGGCAAAGTGTTCCACGTGGAACACCTTGCCGGCGATCCTGTAGGCGGACCCAGAGCCAATGCGGCAAAAAACCGAGCCTGGGTCGCTGGTTGGGACCGAGATCTGGAGGTGTTCCACGTGGAACACTTCGCCCTATCGAAACCCATATCTCGACCACCGTGGCTGTGAACCAGGGGTGATGCTTTTCGTCGTCTATTCTGGCGGACCAGGCTCAGGTGGTCCTGCCCGTCGAAGGACCAGAACCCGGCCCCCGGGCGCTGGAAGAACCTCTCCGGAAGAACCTGACCCCGACGACCGGTAGGCGAACCCAGGATCAGGGTTTCCAGGGTCAGTTGGCGAACCCAGGGTCAAGGGTCAGTTGGCGAACCCAGGGTCAGGCTTTCCTGCCCAGGGTCGGTAGGCGAACCGAGGCTCAGGCTTTCCTGCAGGGTCAGGGTTTCTTGATCCATTCTTGATTCAGGTCGGAGAGCCTCGGCCGGGCTCTGCCAGTATTCCGACTAGGGCGGACCCAGCGTCAGCCTTTCCTGTCTGTTCTTTCTTAGTTCGAGTCGGAGAGCCTGGGCCAGGATCTGGCTCGGGTTTGGAGTGGTTCCACGTGGAACACTTCGTCCTATCGAAACCCATATCTCGACGTTGGCTGGGTCAGATAGGCAGCAACCGCGACTCCACGTTGGCAGGTCGGGCGGATCTAGTGGCGATCGGCGACACCGGTCCAAGCTTCCCCGCCGGAGAACGGAAGTGTCACAGGACCGGGCCGGCCTGCACGCCATTTGGGAGGGGCCAAAATCTGCCCGCCACCAACATCCCCCACACACCAACCCCAAAACCACCATCATCTCACTCCCCCGACTGTTTGAGCATGGACCCCTCCCCACAGCCCGCGCGGCATCTCCCTTCAAGTTTCCGCGCGCCGCCCCTTCAGGCCCCCACGGCACCTCCCACGAACCGAGTCAGTCCGCCCCGATCTCCGCGCACGCATCCATATGCTCCCGGATCTCCGGGATCTCGTGTTCTGCCGCCACCTCAGCCGACTCCAAACTCGCCAGCCCCTCATCGATCAGCCCGCGCTTGCACTGGACCCAACCCAAGGTGTCCAGATAGTCCGGGTTCTCCGGGTCGATCTCCAGCGCCCCCGTGACCAGATCCTCCGCCCGAGCCAGCTCCACCCCCGCCTCCGCAAACGAATAGGCGACCTCATTGGCGAGCACGGCATTGTCGGGCTCCTCGGCCAAGACGAGGTCGAGGTGGGTCGACGCGTCGAGCCAGGCCTCGCGCTGCAGGTACTCGAGTCCAACAAACAGATGGTAGTTCGTCCGCCAGGCCGGCGCCCGAGCCATCAACGTCAGACCCACAAACCCAGCCAACACGACAGACGCGACCAGGACCCGCTCAAAACGACGTTCTGGATCCCGAGCGTAGACCCAACCCACACCCGCGCCGACCGCTAAGCCACCGATGTGGCCAGCCTGCGCGAGCAGAGAGACCCCAAACAGAGGCAAGACAAAACCGACCAAGAGCCAAAAACCGAGCCAAAAACCGAGCGTCTTGGCCGCGACCGGTTCCATTTTTGCCTGGATGGCCTCGCTTCCCCAAGCGCGAGCCACGACCAATGCGCCCGCGATCCCAAAGATCCCAGCCGAGGCGCCCACGACCACGGGAGCCTCGGCCCACCCCAGCGAGGCCAGGAATCCCCCAGTGCTGGCCAGGGCAAAAAGTAAGAGCTGGCGCCACCACCCGAATGCCCGCTCGGTCCACTGACCGACCGACCAGAGACCCACCATGTTGAGTCCCAGGTGGAGCCAGGAGCCATGCAAGAGGCCACCGCTGAGCACCCGCCACCACTGGCCATCGATCCAGATCAGGGGTGCCACCATGGCTCCCGCGCCCTCGAGGACGACGGGATCCTGAAGCTGCCAGAGGCTCGCCAGCAGCGCTCCCTCCCCACGCAGCGCCATCCAGACGAACTGGGAAACAAACACGACGATGCACAGGGTGATCAGGGCCAGCGTCGCCGCCGGCTTGGATGTCCCCTGCTCGTGGCCGCGATCCATGCGGGACCCTACCCGAAGCCCGTGCTCGACGCGGCACCGGGGCCGGTGTCCAGCTTGCGGGCCCACTCTCGCGGTTGTTATCGTTGGCGTGCGCGACCGCGCAAAGGCCGTAACGGCCTTTGCTGGCCTCGTCGGAGCCATCCTTAAGTGCCGAGGCAAAACCTACTCCTCGTCGACGGCGACACTCGAAGTCGCCGCGTGCTCGAGGTCAGCCTGCGCAAGTCGGGCTTCTCCGTCACGACCGCCGAAGACATCGATCAAGCGCTGCTCGTTCTCGAACACGGCGAACCCGATCTGATCATCTCGGATACGCGCCTGCCCGGTCGCGACGGCTTCGAGTTTTGCACCGAGGTCAAGAACAACCCCGACTGGGCAGGGATCCCCTTCGTATTCCTGACCTCGGCCAAGGCCATCGAGGACAAGGTCCGCGGCCTGGAACTCGGCGTCGAGGACTACCTCGTCAAACCCATCTACATCAAAGAGGTGACGACTCGCCTGCGCATGCTCATGCAGCGCAAGCAGCGAGAGAAGCTCGAGAGCAAGAACGCGGCGCGGACCAAGTTCACGGGCCAGCTCGCCGACATGGCGGTCGTCGACCTGTTTCAGACCATCGAGATTTCGCGCAAGAGTGGCACCATTCAATTCGAGACCGATCTCGGCGATGCCACCATCTGGTTTCGCGATGGAACGATCATCGACGCCGGCATGGGCCGACTCCAGGCCGAGCAAGCCGTGTACCGGCTGCTCGGTATGGCGGAGGGCGCCTTCGCGGTCGAGTTCAAGCCCATCAACCGCAACCCGGTGATCAAAGAGTCGACCCAGGGTCTGCTCATGGAAGGCCTGCGCCGGGTCGACGAATGGGGGCGCCTGCTCGAGCAGCTTCCAGCACTCGACTCGATCCTCTCGGTCGACCGTTCGGTGGTCGCCGATCTCCCCGAGGGCCTGCTGAGCCCCGACCTCGAGGAGGTCATGCTCCGCTTCGACGGACGGCGCTCGATCATCGAGGTCGTGGACGACACGGGCAGGGACGACCTCGAGGCCCTCGAGACGATCTCGAACCTGTTTTTTCAGGGCCTCGTCACCAACATCCGGGTCGACGACGACAGCGTCGACGACGTCCAACTCGGCGACAGCAGCACGGCCTTGAAGCTCGAGGCTTGGGACGTGCCGACGACCAGCCCGGCCCTCGATTTTTTCCAGCCCGCGACCCCCTCGGCCGAGTCGGGACCCCACGCGATCCCGAGCGAGATCCCCCCCATGCCGAGCTTCCCCTCGTCGATCCCCGATGTGGGCGAGGATGGACTGGGCCTGGTCGCGGGCCTCCCCGAGGAGACGCCCTCACTCGGGGAGGGGCTCACCCCTCTACACGACCAAGGACCCACCGAAGATCCCTTCCATGTGTTCGACGGCGGAGCGGCCGCATCGATCTCATCGACCTTGCCCTTGGATTCCCCGCCCGACGCAGACCGTCTCGGCAACTCCAGCGCTTCGGGCCCCCGGCCCCGCCGCCCCTCCGCCTCCGATCCCGATCACAGCGTCGACACCCTCGCCGAGCGGCTCAGCGCGATCGTCGACTCCAACGACGAGGTCGATCCCCTGCTGCACACCGCGCCCCTGGACCCCGGGCCCATCCTCCGATCACGCGAGGTCTCGGCCGCGCAAACTCGAATCCAACGCGAGGAGGCCGCCCGCAAACACGTCCAGGCTGAACTCGAGCGCCGTGAAGCCGAGCGCTCGGGCGTCAACGCGTTTCCCGAGGCCGATTCGGATCGCGGCACCGAATCGGAGACCGAGGCATCGACCTCGACGGCGCCCTCGTCGGTCGAGCGCGCCGTCGAGGTCGCCGAGCGTCGCGCTCGCGACCGGAGCATGACCGAGTCCATGTTCATCGCCCCCCGTCCCGCACCGGTCGTCGTCAACGATGACGATGACGATGACGATGGCGACGGCGATGACGGCGATGACGGCGACGGCGACAACAAAGAGACCTCTCCGAGCCCCGACACCGAAATCCCGGCACAGATCAGCAGTGCTTCGAGTTCGGGTTTGTCCAGGCCTGAGCCGAAGCCTCCCAAGGTCGAGGCCCGGCGTCTCGCCAGCCCCGCGCCGCGGACCGAGTCGTCCTGGACCAAGCCCCCCAGCCTCTCTGACCTGGGCCTCGATTTCGGCAAGCCGAAGCCCGAGCTCGACGATGGACCTGCGGCTCCGACGACCAAACCGGGGGTCGGCTCGACCGCCGACCCGACTGCCCCCGACACTCCGGCCGACGCCGACGACCAGGATGTTGCCCAGTCGACCGCCGCCCAATCATCGCGCGGTCATATGGTCGACTCGGGTGCGATCAGCGAGACCCATGGCGAGATCACGCCAAAAAAAGACGATGAGTTCGCGCCGGTCGAGGTCAAGATCGCCGAGCCCGCACAAGAGACCATCGCCAGCCCACGCTCGTCGGTCACCGTCCACTCCCGCACATCCGACCGAGAGCCGAGCGCGGCCAACGAACACATCGCCCCGATCCCCTCGATCGAGGACGAGGCCGACCCCGCCAAGACCGGTCTGTGGATCACCGTCGGGATCCTCGCCTCCGTGGCCCTCGCGCTGTTTCTGTTCAGGGACAGCATCTTCACCGACCCCGGAGGCTCCGGCGTCGACCCCTCTGATTCGAGCGCAGGCGGGGACGCGGCCGCCGACACCACGGCCGACGCTGGGGTGACCCCACCCACCGACCTCCGCCGTGACGACCTCGACGTCGGAGCACGCCCCGATCCCGCCGGGTCTGGCATGGGTTCCGACTCCGAGCCCGCTGAGAGCACGGACGATGCCGACA
>CAYVJQ010000047.1:24773-30206 GCA_964451725.1 uncultured Nannocystaceae bacterium
GGGTCTGGCATGGGTTCCGACTCCGAGCCCGCTGAGAGCACGGACGATGCCGACACCGGCACCGACTCTGGCTCCGACTCTGGCTCCGGGTCGGACGAGCCCGGTGCGGGCACGGCCGAGGACGAACTGACTCCCGAGCAACTCACCGCCATCGAGATCAAGCTCAAGTCTGCCGAACGATTCTTCAAGAACTACCAACGGGCAGACCAGGCCGCCGCCCTCATCGACGAGATCCTCGAGATCGCCCCCACCCACGCGGCCACCCTCCTGCTGCGCGCCGAGGTCCTGGCCGAACAGGGTGAGCTCGAAGATGCCCTCGCCGCGGCCAAACGCGCGACCATGACGGACCCGGACCTCGCCCGAGCGTTCTCGGCCCTCGGTGGGCTCTACGAGGCGACGGGGGACAAACCCGCCGCGCTCAAGGCCTACAAACACTTTCTCGAGCTCGAGCCTCACGGCCACTATTCCGGCGCCATCCGAGGGCAGATTCGCCGCCTCGAGCGAGAGATGGCCAAAGAGTCGGCCAACTAGCTGCCCCTGGCCATGGGTTCCCTCCCCCGCGCACGTGTCCTCGCGATCGAGTCGTCCTGTGACGAGACCGCCTGTGCGATCGTCGATGGACTCGAGGTCCTCAGCAGCGTGGTCGCCTCGCAGATCGAGATTCACGCCCGCTTCGGCGGGGTCGTCCCCGAGCTCGCCAGCCGTCACCACCTCGACGCCCTCGCCCCCGTGATCCGTGAGGCGGTGTCCACCGCGGGCCTCGACCTCGAAAATCTCGGCGAAGAACTCGACGCGATCGCGGTCACCGACAGCCCCGGCCTGGTCGGCGCGCTCCTGGTCGGCGTCCAAGCCGGGCGCGGCCTGGCTCTGGCGACCGGCCTGCCCTTGATCGGCGTGCACCACATGGAGGGCCACCTGTTCTCCGCGTTCCTGGATGCCGAGGATGCCGAGGGTCCTCCAAACCGCCCACAGCCCACCCTCCAAACCGCTCTCCAGACCGCCCTTCCTCCCCATCTCGCCCTGCTGGTCTCGGGCGGCCATACGGAGCTCGTCGAAGTCCGTGGGCTCGGGGCCTACCGGATCCTCGGAGCGACCCGAGACGACGCCGCCGGGGAGGCCTTCGACAAGGTCGCCAAACTCTTGGGCCTGCCCTACCCGGGAGGTCCCGTCATCGACCGACTCGCCGCCCAAGGTGACCCGAGCGCGATCCACTTCCCCCGGGCGATGATCAAGCGCCCCGGCTTCGAGTTCTCGTTTTCGGGGCTCAAGACCGCCGTCGCCGTACACCTCGAGCGCAACGGGCAACCGACCTCGGCCGCCCAGCTCGCCGACGTCTGTGCGTCTTTTCAAGCCGCCGTCGTCGAGGTCTTGGTGACCAAGGCCTGCGCCGCCCGCCGCAGCCTCGGTCCCGACTGCGACCGTGTGCACGCGGTCGGAGGCGTCGCCGCCAACCACGGTCTACGTCGGGCCTTCGCCGAGGCCGCCGAGCGCGAGGGCTTCGCCTTTCACACCGCCCCGCTCCAGTACTGTGGCGACAACGCGGCCATGATCGGGGCCGCCGCCGCCGCCCGTCATCGCCTCGGCTGGCCCGCTCGAGTCGACGTCGACTCGAGCATAGCGATCGACGACCCCCGCCTCGCCGCCCCCGTCGGCTCGAATCCCGCTCCTGCTCCCCTCTAGGGCCCCATGACGATCGACCTCGCCTCCATCCCGAGCCCCGGCGAACTGCTGCGCCGCCACGGGCTCGCCCCGCGCAAGAGCTGGGGACAAAATTTCCTCCACGCCCGAGAGATCAACCTCGAGATCGCCGCGGCTGCGGGCGCCTCGAAGCCCGGCGCCCACATCATCGAGATCGGCGCTGGCCTCGGCACCCTGACCGCACACTTGCTCGCCGCCGGGGCCAACGTCGATGCGATCGAGCGCGATCGGGATCTGTGTACCGTCCTGCGTGGCGAGCTCGGCGACCTGCCCAACTTTCGCCTCCACGAGGCCGACGCGGTCCGCTTCGACTACAGCGCCCTCGCCCGAGAGCAGGCCGCCCGAGCGGGGGAGCCCGCCGGGGCGCCGCCCGAGTCCCGACTGCGGCCGGCCGTGGTCGGCAACCTCCCCTATCAACTCACCGGTGTCCTGTTGTTCACGCTCCTCGACCACGACGCCGCGACCGGCCCGTGGATCGTCATGGTCCAGCGAGAGGTCGCCGACCGAATGTGCTCCGAGCCCGGCAGCAAGCGCTACGGTGGCGTGACCGCTGCCCTGTCTCGGGTCCGGGCCATCCGCCGGGTCTGCCAGGTCTCGCGGGGATGCTTTCTCCCGCCCCCGCGCGTGGACTCTGCCGTGATCCGCCTCGATCCCCGGCCCGCGCCCCTGGGCGAGATCGCCGATCCCAAGGGCTACCTGCAGCTCGTGCGCACCTGCTTCCAGCGCCGGCGCAAGACCCTGGCCAACGCCCTGCTCGGGGTCGCCGACCGAGACCAAGCCCGGGCCTGGATCGCCGAGGCCGGGCTCGACCCCAAGATCCGGCCTGAGCGCCTCGGGCCTGAGCAGTTCGCGGCCCTCCAGCGCGCCCGCGAGCGCGACGAGAGCTGATGCCCGAGCTCCCCGAGGTCGAGTCCGTCTGCCGTGGCCTGGCCCGCGCCCGGCTTCGCGGGCCGATCACCAAAGTCTGGCGCTCCACCCTCGACCTCCGCATCGGCGCCCACTGGCGGCGCGAGCTCGAGAACCTCGACTGTCTCGTCGGCGCCTCACCCGGGCGGGTCGACCGGCGAGGCAAGTACATCCTGTGGCAGCTCGACGCCGAAGACGGTGCCCCCCTGGCCCTGCTCATCCACCTGGGCATGTCCGGGCGCTGCGGTGTCGCCCGGGCCGGCCAGCCCAAGGTCCCACACACCCACCTCATCCTCGATTTCGCCGCCGGTCGCCAGCTCCGCTTCGTCGACCCCCGCCGCTTCGGCGGACTCCGGGCCGGGCCCCGCGCGACCATCTACGAGACCGAGCCAATCTCCAGCTTGGGCCCGGAGCCCCTGGCCCAGAATTTCGACGGGCGCACTCTCGAGTCGGTGTTCGGCAGTAGCAAGCGGGCGATCCGTGACGCGCTCCTCGACCAGCGCGCGGTCGCGGGCATCGGCAACATCTACGCCGTCGAAGCCTGCTTTGAAGCCGGCATCCACCCGCTTCGCGCCGCCAAGCGACTCTCGAGCGCGTCGTGGGATCGCCTCGCGCTCGCGGTCCAGGCCGTCCTGCGCCGGGGTGTCGAAAATGGCGGCACGACCCTCAAAGATTTTCGCAACGTCGTGGGCCAGGTCGGTCGCAACCAGGACGATCTCCGGGTCTACGGGCGGGTGGGTCAGCCCTGCCCGCGCTGTGCACGCGTACTGCGGGCCTTCGTCAGCCAGGGTCGAAGCGGCGCATACTGCACCCGTTGCCAACACTGACGCCACGATTTGTGAGCTTCAGGGGCAGCGCATCTTACGCAAACCGAAGATCCTCCCACGCACTGTCCCGTTCTCCCCGATCGAGATGCGCGAATCCCGGGCAATCCTGGCCGCGGGCCCCCCTCGGCCCGCAAAAATGCGACTTGAAGGCCCCGATGGGCGCCGAGTCGCCGCCTTGTCCGTTGGAGGTTGGACAATGGAGACCGCAACGCTCGCCTGGGACGCCGCACGACACAACTCCATCCTGGGCTTGCTTCCCACGCGCTCCCGACCGCAAATTCAACGGGCCGGCCGGGTCGGACGAGCGACAGGGGTGATGAGCGCGGACGAGCAGCAGGGCGTCGAGGCCCGCAGCGACGAGGACTTGATGTTCGCGTTTCGCAACGGCGACGCGGCGGCCTTCGAGTGCCTCGTCTCTCGTCACAAGCGTGGCCTCTACAACTTCCTGCTGCGCAGCGTCCACAACCAAAGTCGCGCCGACGAGATGCTCCAAGAGGTCTTCCTGCGGGTCGTTCGCGCCAAGGACCGCTACCAGCGAACCGCTCGGTTCACGACCTGGATCTACACGATCGCCCGCAACCTCTGTGTCGACGAGAGCCGGCGCCAAAAGTTTCGCCGCACGCTCCCCCTCGAGGCCAAGCGCCGCGGTCGAGGCGACGAGACCGGGCTGAGTATCCTCGACCGCACCGAGGCCACGCAGGTCGGCACCGATGAAGCCTCCGAGGCACGGGGCATCCGCGCCCGCGTGGCCGCGGCCATCGACACCCTCCCCAACGACCAGCGCGAAGTGTTCATCATGCGTCAGTTCGGCGGCCTCTCCTTCAAGCAGATCGGGGCCGCCGTCGGTGCCCCCGAAAATACGGTCAAGAGCCGCATGCGCTACGCCCTCGAGAAGCTCCGTGGTGAACTCCACGACATCGACCCCCGCGCCAGCGAGCAGCTCGATCGGCGCGAGCGCAAGAAAGCGTCTTCAGATGGCTGAACTCGAACCGCGAGAGCTCGACCTGCTCGAGGACAACCTCGAGACCCTCGAGCAATGCGACGACCTCGCATCGCTCGAGCTCTCCGATCCGCTCACCGAGCGCCTGGGCGCGTACCGGGATGTGCTCGACCTGTGCCGCGAAGCCTTTCCCAGCGAGACCCCGCCGGAGGACCTGCTCGCCGAGGTCTTGGCCGAGGCCCGCGAGGTCAGCCGACGCCCCCAGCTCGCCGCCGCAGGGGTCGCCGATGCGAGCGGCTGGCGATCGTTTTGGGACCGCTGGCGCGGCACCTTGATCCCCGGCGTTGCGCTCGCGGCCACGGCCATGGCCATGCTGTGGGTCCTCGAGCCCAAGACCCAGCTCGCTGCCCTCAACCCCGACCTCAGCGGTGAACACGAAGCCGGGGACCCGAACGAAGCTGACCTAGACGAGCCCTCGAACAGCGACGCAGCGGCCAGCGACGCGGCGGCCGACACCGCCGCCAACCCGGCGAAGACCGACGACGTCCCGCCCCCGACGGCACCTCCCGCCTCCGAGGACACCGAGCCTCCCGAGCCCGCCTCCGAGAACACCGAGGATCACCTGCCGCGCCCGGATCCCAAGTCCGGAGGGCAACGGCCTGCCCCCGACGCGATCGGAATCATCGAGGCCGTACCCGATGCTCCCGTCCTCGACTCACTCGACTCACTCGACCCACTCGACCCACTCGACCCACTCGACAAGGACGAAACCTGGGCCGCCCTGACCCGGGCCAACAGCGCCCGCCTCGACGGCCACTGTGACCGGGCCCGCCCCCTTTACAGCGAGGTGATCGCCGCGGGCAGCAACACCCAGGCCGCCGCCCGGGCCCACGCCGGCATGGGTCTGTGCCTCGAGCGAGAGCAGGCCGACCCCAGCGACTGGTTCGAGCAGGCCCGAGCGCTGAGCCCGAGCGTCGACGCGTGGATCGAGCAGCAGCGGGATGAACAGGTCATGCCCAGCAAGCCCGCCAACAAAAAACAAAGCAAGAAGACCACCAACAA
>CAYVJQ010000047.1:30306-35523 GCA_964451725.1 uncultured Nannocystaceae bacterium
CACCAACAACAAGAACACCTTCGAGGATTTCTCCCAGGCACTCTGAGCCGACCGCGACGTCGTACCCCAGGGCATTTCCCCTGGGGTGTTGCCTGCTTGCCCCCGCTGTCCCCCGCGGCGATGATGCGATCGCGCATGGGTAACGAGCGAGACACATCAGTGATCAAGGGCCACCCGAGCGGGCTCTACCGACTGTTTTTCATCGAGATGTGGGAGCGCCTCGCGTTCTACACCATGCTCAATATTCTGCTCTTGTACGCGCTCGACTTCGAGCGCGAGGGCCTGGGCCTGCCCAAGGGCGAAGCCAACGAGATCTACGGCCTCTACCTGGCCTTCGTCTACTTCACCCCCTTCCCCGGGGGCATCATCGCCGACCGCTTCCTCGGGTACCGCAAGGCCGTGCTCATCGGCGGCCTGACCATGGCGGCAGGTCTGTTCTTGATGAGCATCCACGGCGAGTACTTCTTCTACGGCGGTCTGATCGCCCTGGTCCTCGGCAACGGCCTGCTCAAGCCCAACATCTCGGCGATGGTCGGCAACCTCTATGAACCGGGGGACCCCAAACGCGACGCCGGCTTCAACATCTTCTACATGGGCATCAACATCGGCGCGCTGATAGCGACGCTCATGGGGATGACCGTCCGCAACCAGCTCGGCTGGCTGTGGACCTTCCGCATGGCCGGCTTTGGGCTGTGCATCGGCATGGTCATCCTGCTGTTGTCGTGGAAGATGCTCGAGTCCGCCGACCAAACGCGCGCCTCCGGGTTTGGCAGCGAGGAGTCCGAGGGCGACGTCACCTTCGGCGAGATCATGCTCAAGGTGCTCGGGCCTGCCTTCCTCATCGGCGGCATAGCGACCTTCGTCGCCAGCAAGTGGCTCTCGGGACTCCCGGTCAGCGCCACGACCTTCGGCTTCGTCATCGGCATGATCCCGGTCGCGGTCTTCTACGTCCGCCTGGCCCTCAACGCCGCCCCCAAGGAGCGCCAGGGCCTGCTCGCCCTGCTGCTGATCTACCTGGCCGGCGGCACCTTCTTCATGATCCTCCACCTCAACGGGTCGGCCATGACCCAGTGGGCCAAGGAGAACACGGCCCGCGACATCACGGCGCCCGCCATCTACCAACAGACCGCACTACCCAGCTACTACGGCAACGCCCGCGAGGATCTGCCTCGGCCACACCCCGACAGCCTCCTGATCGTCGAGGACCCGGGGGTCGAGCGGATGTTTGGGCAAAAGAAACTCGACGAGGCTACCTTGGCCGCGATCCTCGCGGCCAACCCGACCATCGAGCTCCAAGAGTTCAATCCCCTCACCCAGGCCTACTCGATCCCCAAGGACGACAAGGCCACCTTCGCCTTCGCCGCCGCCGTGTATGCGGACGGCCAAGTCACCATGAAGGAGAGCACCGACTCCCACGGGCTCACCTCCCTGTCGGTCAGCACCCCCGAGGGGGTCTCCGCACTGACCAAGGTCGCGTTCATGCGGCCCGCCGCCGACGGCGATCCCTTCCCGGTCTACGTCGTCTCGCAAAAATCCTACGACGGGATCTACGACGGGTTTGAAGAGACCTTCGGTCACCCCCCGGACACCCTCGACCCAGGAGAGTGGGTCACCGTCGTCAACCCGGAGGGCTTCCAGCTCTTCAACGCCCTGTTCGTCATCCTGTTCACCCCCTTGGTCGTCGGAGGATTCGCGTGGCTGGCGACCCGGGCCAAGGTCACCACGGGTCGAAAGATCTTCTTTGGCCTGTGTCTGACCACGGCGGCCCTGCTGCTCATGGCCGTCGGCGGCCTGTTCTCCGACGGCGGCGCGAGCAAGGTCTCGGGCCTGTGGCTCGTGGGCTTCTACGCGATCGTCACCATCGGAGAGCTCCTGCTCTCGCCCATGGGCCTGTCCTTGGTCACCAAGCTCAGCCCCAAGCGCCTGGTGGGTCTCACCATGGGCGGGTGGTTCGTCGCCAGCGCGTTCGGGAACAAGTTCTCGGGTTTCTTCGGCGGCATCCAAGATCAGATGTCACCGGAGATGTTCTTCCTGCTGCTGGCGGGTATCACGGCGACGGTCGCCCTGTTCATCCGCATCATGCTGCCCAGGCTCGACGCCGCGATCGAGAACAGCGACTGAAGCGAAGGCGCAGGAGCTGCGCCTTCGATCACTTTGTTCGAGTGATCGACCCTGGGCCTCCCCCCGACCCCGCTCGCGGGTGTTCGGGAGGGGGCCCTCCTCATGGACCCGCCCACCCACGGGGCAGTGCGCTGCTCCGGCCTTGCTCAGCACGCCGCGATCAGGCATTTTGCCCGACCGTGTCAGGTTCGATCGCAACCTCCGACCCGGCCATGCCGAAGATCCCAGACGTGCTCTGGCAACAGTCTGGTCGACCCATCCCTGGCCTCTTGCTGCGCGCGTGGATCGGACTGCTCACGATCCCGCTCGCCTGGCTGCTCGTCGACATCACAGGATCTCCGGCTGCCTGGGGCCTCATGGTCTTCGGCCTCGCGGCGTTTTTCGTCACGCCCATGGTCGCGCAGAGCCTGGTCTTCGATCGCTTCACACGGCGGACGCAGGCCCTGGAGTCGACGGACAAAAAGGCCGCGCACACCCTGCTCGAAGACATGCGTGCGAGCACGACCGTACGCCTGTTCGCACCCCACGGCTGGATCCGAGTCCAGGAGGGCGCCATCCAACTCATGATCGGCGACGGGCGAGCCGCCGCCCTGGCCTACGCCGAGGCCGAGCGCGTCTCGACCCACCCCGGCAACAAAGCCGAGCTGATCTCCGCGCAGGCCCACGCTCTGGTGCTCGCCGGCGACCGCAAGCAGGCCCGCCCTCTGCTCGCCAAGCTCGCCAAGCTCGATGCCCTGCGCGACTACGACCACCTCAATTTCGGCATCGTCTTGCTGTCGGAGGCCGGCCACAACAGCGACGCCCTGACCCACTTCGAACAGGCCCGCGAGGGCCTGGGCGAACACCCCCGCGTACTCGCCGGTCTGGTCCTCGCCAACCAGCGCTGCGGAAACACGGACGCGGCCGTCGACCTGTTCACCGGCGCCGAAGAGGCCGTGGACGACGCCCGAGACGAGGTCGCCGGCGAGCTCCTCAAGCGAGCGCGCAAAGCCCTGCGACCCGTGCTCAAGACCCACAAGAAGCGGGCTCGCAAGGAGGAACCCCGGACCCGCGAAGCCGCCGACGGTGAGTCGTCCAAGGACAAACAAAAGCCCAAACAAAAGCCCAAGGGCAAGAAGGCCCGCAAGCAGGCCCGACGCGAAGCTCGGCGAGAGGCCCGGCGACTGGCGAAGCTCACCGGCTCGACCCCCGACCCCGCCGCACAACACGGAGACCCGGACGTCGAGGTCTCGGTCTCGGTCTCGGCCGAGACTGAGGCCGATGACAGCCCGACCGAGACCTCGACCCCCGAGACCCCCAGTCACGACTCAGACGAGACCTCCAGTCGCGGCTCAGACGACAGCTCGACCGAGACTGAGGCCGATGACAGCCCGACCGAGACCTCGACCCCCGAGACCCCCAGTCACGACTCAGACGAGACCTCCAGTCGCGACTCAGACGACAGCTCGACCGACAGCTCCAGTCACGACTCAGACGACAGCTCCACTCACGACTCAGACGAGATCCTGGGTGCGGACTCCAGCGAGATCCTGAGCGCCGACTCCAGCGAGATCCTGAGCGCGGACTCCAGCGAAATCCTGAGCGCGGACTCCAGCGAGATCCTGAGTGCCGACTCCAGCGAGATCCTGAGCGCCGAGACCTCGAGGTTCGACTCAGACGCCCCCGAAGACCCCAAACCGCCGCGTGAACTGAGCGAGTCCCACTCCCTGGCCAACCTCGCGCGTGAGGCTCTCGCCGCCCAACCCTCACCCAAGATCGACGACACCGACCCGGCCAGCGCCTCCGGCCTTCGGCCGATCGTGCCTTCCGTCGACAACCAGGCGTCCTCGTCGTCGTTGTTCGCGCTCCCGGATTTCGGCTCGGTCCCCAAGTTCACCCCCCCCTCGACGACACGGCGGCCCGTGCTCCCCCAGCGCAAGTCCGACCCCAAACCGAGCTCGGGACCCACGCCTCCGACCGTCGCGCCCCCCTCCATCTCGGCCCCAAAGGTCTCGGCTCCCAAGGTCGCCCCCCTCGAAGTCCCCGGACTCGAGGCCCCAGCCGCCAGCGCCCCCCCGTCGCCCAGCCCCAACACCATCGACGATGGCTGGGGCGACCTCGACGGGTTGGGCTCCGACGACTAGCAGCACCACGGGTGGCTCCGGCCGGAGAACGAGCAGACGAGGGCTCCTGGGAGGCTCTGTCATCGGCTGCCCGCAGTGCATCCCACAGTGCATCAGGGGGCCCGCTCTCACGACCCGGTTTGTCAGCTCAGGAGCGATAGGCTAGCTTCCGCCGCCATGTCCTTCCGCTTGGGTATCGTCATCGATGACGAGACCGTCCTCCGAGGCAGTCGCAAGCGCGACCCCGTCGACGTGGTCGTGCTCCGCTCGACCTTTCTCAACCCGCCCCGGGGCGCCGCCATGCGTCGAACGGGCGATCGCATCCGCAAGCGACACCCGGACGCGACCATCATCCCCTACGCCTGGCACTACCTGAGCTTCGAGGCCGACGATGGCATCACGGTGGGCAGCAACCGCTCACTCGGAGAGTCACCCGGACCTCACGGCCACTTCCGAGACACACCGGCGGTCGAACAAGCCTGGGAGATCAGCAAGATCTGTGCGGAGGCCCTCGGCACCACCCAGGTCGTCGTTCGCACCCCGACCAGCTTCAGCCCCGGATCGCTCGCTCAACGCCGCATGACTCGGTTCTTGGGTGCCCGCCCAAAGACCGACCCGAGCGTGATCTGGGAGCCCGGAGGCCTCTGGGAGCCCGCGTCCGCGGCGATCTTCGGCGCGACCTTGGATGTCGAAGTGATGGCACCCGCCTTCAGCATGACCGGCCACGTGCTCGCTGTCGGCAGCTGCAATTGGTTGCGGGTCTCAGGCGGGAAGGATGCCCACCTTCGATCGAGTCACGCCGAGGTCCTGGCCTACTCGCTCGCCGAGCAGATCGAGCGCAGCGGCGACGATGAGCACAACCATCTCACGGTCCTCTTCGACGGACCGCGGGCCTACGCGAACCTCCGCGCTTTGGTCCAGGCGATCGCGTTCATCTAGCGGCCAAACAAACCCGGCCAAACAAACCCGGCCAAACAAACCCGGCCAAACAAAC
>CAYVJQ010000047.1:35623-48753 GCA_964451725.1 uncultured Nannocystaceae bacterium
CGGCCAAACAAACCCGGCCAAACAAACCCGGCCAAACAAACCCGGCCAAACAAACAAAGAAGCCGTCTGGCACATGCCGACGGCTTCTTTGTTTCCAAAAAGTTGGAGGCGATGTGCCTACTTCTTCTTGGTGGCTTTCTTCTTGGCAGCCTTTTTGGCCGGCTTCTTCTTGACTGCCTTCTTCTTGGCAGTCTTTTTGGCCGGCTTCTTTTTGACTACCTTCTTCTTGGCAGCTTTTTTGGCCGGCTTCTTTTTGACTGCCTTCTTCTTGGCAGCCTTTTTGGCCGGCTTCTTGACTACCTTCTTCTTGGCAGTCTTTTTGGCCGGCTTCTTTTTGGCTGCCTTCTTCTTGGCAGCCTTTTTGGCCGGCTTCTTCTTGACTGCCTTCTTCTTGGCAGCCTTTTTGGCCGGCTTCTTTTTGGCTGCCTTCTTCTTGGCAGCCTTCTTGACTACCTTCTTCTTGGCTGCCTTCTTGGCAACCTTTTTGGCCGGCTTCTTCTTGGCTGCCTTCTTGGCAACCTTTTTGGCCGGCTTCTTTTTGGCAGTCTTCTTTTTGGCAGCCTTCTTTTTGGCAGCCTTCTTTTTGGCCGGCTTCTTCTTAGCCGGCGTTTTGGTCGCGGTTTTCGCTTCCTCGGTAGTCATGGCGGACCCTCCTTCAGGGGTGACAGTATCGCGCACCGTACAGAGAAGGATCATACATGTCAACTCTAATTAACAACTTTGATACTCAGTTATAGGAAGTTGAGTGATCCTTGTAGGCAGTTGACTGATCTTTTGCTTCATTGAAGTACATGTATGTACAGCTGATGTTTCGTTCAGTTCTCATACCGAACTCTGCTGTCCCAACACCGGTCCCGCACACCCAAATTCCCCCCACTAAAGCGGCGCTCAGCGCTCTAGACCTCCAATTTGGTTGTGCCGTCGACCGAGCTTTTTGGCTGGGTGAAACCGCACATCACGCCCGAAATTCTGCGCAATGCACGCCGCGACGCTCGGTGCCAATCCATCGCGGGGTCGATCCAGACTCGGTCCATAATTTTTTCCGGCCCGGCCTCGACCCCCGACCCCCGACGCGCGACCCCGCGCTTCCGAGTCCGCTGCGCAAACTGCACGACCTGCGGCGATTCAGGCCCGGCCGCTCACTCGGCGATGCTCACCCACCCATGGCCCGCGACCACATCAACATCCGGGGCCTCGAGGTCTCGTGCATCGTCGGAATCCTCGCCCGTGAGCGCGACACGGAGCAAACCCTACTCATCGATCTCGAGCTCGGTCTCGACATCAGCGACGCCGGCTACAGCGGAAAGATCAGCGCGACCTGCAACTACGTCACGGTCGCCGACCAAGTCGAGACCCTCCTGACCTTCCGCCGCTACAAGCTGCTCGAGATGGCCGCCGAAGAGATCGCCGCCATGCTCTTTGGCGTCCACACGATGCTCGAGACCGTGTGTGTGCGCCTGTCCAAACCCCAGGCCCTCGGCGAGCGGGCCCTCGGTGTGGGAGTCGATGCCTTCCGCCACCGCCGCGACTTCGTGCGCGCACGCGAGCGCAGCGACTTCGGTGAGGTCGAGATCATCCACCAGTCCCGCGAGGCCGGCCTGTACCTGTTGCACGTCGACCCCGGCAGTGAAATCCCGGCCCACTACCACCAGATCATGCGGGAGCTGGAGTGGCTCGTGGATGGACAACTCGAGCGCGACGGCGAGCTGCTCCGAGACTTCGCCCCGGTCGTCTGGGACAAGCGCAGGGTCCACCGCTACGTCAACGTCGGCAGCGAGCGGGCGACCTTGTTTTGTTGCGACTGCCCGCCCTTTGTCCCCGCGGACGAGATCATCGTCGAAGCCTCATCAGACTGATTCAAGACCGCCGCCGCCGGCCTCCCGCGCGCGGCGGTGAGGCCCGCAGTGGATCTTCAGCCCAGTCGTGCCGGGGGTAGCGACGTCCCAACTGCCGCCGAAGCGCGGGATAGTGCTCCCGCCAAAACCCCGCCAGGTCCGTGGTCACGGCGACATCGTGGCGGTTGGGTGCTCGCAGATGCAGGACCACCGGAACCGTCCCATCGAGCACCCGCGGACCTTGCGCGAGACCAAAAAAATCCTGGAGCCTCGAGCCCACCCAGGGCGGTCGATCGGGCTCGTAGTGGACCTCGAGGCGCCGGCCGCCCGGGAGCCGGAGCTCGCTCGGGGCCAACCTGTCGAGGGCCCGGTGGTCACCGAGCGCCCGCCCGAGCTCGACCCGGAGACCCGCGAGCACGTCGGCTTTGCGCAGCTCGGCGAAGCTGATCCGGCCCACACACATCGCGGCCAGACAGCGCTGCTCGAGCGCCACGAACACCCGCTCGGCCTCCGCTCGAGAGTCGCCGCCGGCGTCCGAGTCCAAACCGAGATCGAAGTCCCCTCCGCGACCGGAGGACACGATGAACCCCAGCCGCAGGCGCAGCTGTTCGAGCTTCTGCGGGGGGCAAAAGCTCGCCAGGCCCACCGCCTTGGCGGCCGCCCACAGGACCTCGCTCGCCGCCTCGGCCGGCAACTTCGGCAGCGCCGAAGACTCGATCACGAGCTTGCCGTAGCGCAGCGCCGAGCTCCCGACCACCCGCTCGAGCCCGGGGTCGAACACGATCTGCTCATCGTCGACGACCAGCTCGGGGAACTGATCGAGCAACCACTCCGCCTCGATCGCGCAGGCGCTGCGGACCACGGCGCGCCGACGTGTGCCCTCGCGCCTGGCCTCGCTGCGCAGCGCCAACACCCAGCGCGCCCGCACGCCGCTGTCGACCCCGAGCTCGGCCGACCCGCCGAACGCGAACACCAAGGTCCGACGGTCGTGATCGTCCACCCTGACCCTGGCGACCCGGTCGGGATGGGCCGCCAGCAGGGCCTGGCGCAGGGCCCCTTCACGCTGCTCCCGAGTTCCCGGGGCTCCCGACTTCGGACCGCGCCCGCGCCCGCGCGAGGCCAGTTTTTCGAGCTGATCGACACTCCGCCGCAGCTCCTTGGCCCGCTCCCGGATCACCTGTGCCCGCCCGGCCCATCCCGAGATCCGCCGCCCAGACCACGCCTGCTCGAGCGCCTCCAGCTCCTCGATCAGATCGGCCTCACAAGCCCGCGCCGCGGGTGTCCCAGGCCGGTCGAGCGCCCGCGCACCCAAGCTGGCCGCGGCCTTAGCGGCCATCGACGGGACCCCCAGGCGCACCCCCTCCACCATCAAGCGCGCCGCTCGAGGATGGAGGGGATAGCGGAGCATCTCCCTCCCGGTGGGTGTCAGCGCCATCTCGCCCGGGTCCTCTCCACACAGCTCTCCCTGGCGACCCCGGGTCACCGCCCCGAGCCGCTCGAGCAGCTCCGCCGCCGCCTCACAGCTCACCCCCGGCGGAGCCTCGAACCACTCGAAGTCCCGGGCGTCCCCGATCCCTGCCGCCGCCAGATCCAAGAGCGGGCCGGCGAGGTCCAGACGCAGCACCTCGGGCAGGTCGTGCTCCCGCCGATGGTCGTGATCGAACTGGCTATAGAGGCGAACGCAGACCCCCGGGCGGGTGCGCCCCGCCCGACCCGCGCGCTGGGCCGCGGAGGCCCGGGAGATCGGCTCGAGGCTCAGCCGGGGCAGGCCCGACCCGGGGTCGAAATCGGCGACCCGGGCCAGCCCGCTGTCGATCACCGCGACGACCCCATCGATGGTGATCGAGGTCTCGGCGACATTTGTGGTCAAGATCAACTTGCGCCGAACCGGCGAGGGCGCGAGCACCCGATCTTGCTCCACCCGGGGGAGCCGCGCGTGGAGCCGGAGCAGCTCGAGCCCGGCCTCCTCGGCGACCCGCGCACAGGACTCCGCGCAGGCCTGGATCTCTCTGGCGCCCGGCAGGAACACGAGCACGTGCCCGGCCGGCTCACCGGCGGGATCGCTGGCCGGATCTGCCAGCCAGTCCCGCAGCGCGCCCACGACCTGGGCCTCGAGCGGCCTGACACGCGCGCGCTCCGGTCCCCGGCGAGCGCCCTTCGGAGACCGGTAGGAGACCGTCACAGGGAAACTCCGGCCGCTGGTCCGCAGCCGTGTCGCGCCCAGGAACGCGGCCACGGGCTCGGCGTCGAGGGTCGCCGACATGGCGATCAAGCGCAGCCCGGACCCGCCCTGCCGACGCTGGCGACGACGGAGCAGCGCGAGCACCAGATCCCCGTCGAGGTGGCGCTCGTGAAACTCGTCGAGGATCACCACCCCCACCCCCACCAGCTCCGGGTCGGCCCGGAGCCGGCGCAGGAGTAGACCCTCGGTCATGAACGTGATCCGCGTCTGTGCCGAGGTCGCCCGGTCGAAGCGGACCGCGTACCCGACCCGCGCCCCGACCCGCTCCCCCACCAGCGACGCCACCCGCTGGGCGGAGAGCCGCGCCGCGAGCCGGCGCGGCTGGAGCACGATGATCCCCGCGCCCGGCTCGTTCAGGGGACCGTCCAGACAGTCGAGGACCGCCAGCGGCACCAAGGTCGTCTTGCCCGCACCCGGCGGCGCCTCGATCACGATGTTCCCGGCGCCCGAATCACCGTCGACCGGCGTCCGCAGTGCCGCATAGAGATCGGGCAACATCTCCGCGATCGGCAGCCCTCTGGCCGCCTGCAGAAGCTTCGGCGAGGGCGCTGCCGAGCCATGAGTGAGCGCTGCCACCGGCGCGCAGCCTATCAGCCCGCGCTCGACCTCTCCGCAGCGCCGACCGGGATTCAGCGGCCGAACCCAACGACAGCGCCGGGAGCAGCGTTGAAACCCACATTCATCCGTGGCCACCAGAGGACCGGTTTGAACGCGGGCGCTCCCGATGATATCGACCTAATTGAAATGCCTTTTCAAGACGATGGGCACCCGGGGCCGACCGATCTAGCCGCCCTCTCCGTGGGTCGACGCGCCGAGGTCCGAGCGATCAACGGTCGCGGTGCGGTCCGCCTGCGCCTGCTGGAGATGGGCTTCGTCCCCGGCGTCGAGGTCGCACTGATCAAGCGAGCGCCCCTGGGTGACCCCTTGGAGATTCGGCTGCGCGGCTACCACGTCTCCCTGCGCCGGTCGGAGGCCCGCCTGATCGCGGTCGCCGACCCAGGCACGGCGCGCAGCCGGGAGCCCAGCTCATGAGCGAGACGCTGCGGATCGCGGTCGCCGGCAACCCCAACGTCGGCAAGACCAGCCTGTTCAACCTCCTCACCGGGTCGCGCTACAAGGTCGCCAACTACCCCGGGATCACGGTCGAGACCCGCGAGGGTCGCCTCCGCCGAGACCCACAGGGGTCCAGCGAGATCACGCTCCTCGATCTGCCCGGCACCTACAGCCTCACCGCCATGGCTGAAGACGAGGCTGTGGCCTTCCGAGCCCTGACCGGCGCCGACGGTCAGGCTCGACCCGACGCCGTGCTCCTGGTTCTCGACGCCAGCAACCTCGCGCGCAACCTGTACCTGGCGCTGCAGATCTTCGAGCTCGGGCTGCCCTGTGTGATCGCCCTCAACATGGTCGACCTCGCCGAGGTGGCGGGCCTGCCTGTCGACGCCGATGCCCTGGCCACCGGCCTCGGTCTGCCCACGGGTGCCGTGGTCCCTACGGTCGCCCGCAACGGCGAGGGCACGGAGGCGCTCACCCAGGCTCTGGTCGAGCTGGCGAAGCAACCCCGCGGATCGATCCCTATCCGGGAACCCCAAGCTCGGGAAACCCGGCCTGCCCCGGCTCTGCGCCGCTGCCTCGACCGGCTCGAGACCCTCCCCTCCCTGGCCTCCAACCCGGTCCGGGCACAGTGGCTGCTCGCCGCGACTGCGGCCGAGACCCTGGCCCTGGCCAGCGCCGAGCCCGAGGAGCGCGCCCTCCTCGAGGCCTTGGCCGCCGAGTCCTGGGTCGACCCGGCCCTCGACCCGGACCTCGACCCGGACCTCGGCGGCCAAGGCCTCGTCGACGTGGCCATCACCGAGCTCGTCGAGCGCCGCTACGCCGAGGTCGATCGCTTGCTCGGCGAGCTCCCGGCCACGCCTGAGCTCGCTCCTGGGGGCCCTGACCCCGACGCGGCCCCAGCCATGCTCCGCTCGGCGAAGATCGACCGGGTGCTCACCCACCGGGTGTTCGGTCCGCTGGTGTTCCTGCTCGTCATGGCGCTCGTGTTCCAGTCGATCTTCAGCTGGGCCGACCCCTTCATGGGTGTGATCGAGGCCGGGGTCGGTTGGCTGTCCGAGACCACCGCCGCCTTGCTCGGCCCCGGCTTGTTCACGGACCTGCTCACCGAAGGTGTGATCGCGGGGGTCGGGAACGTCGTCGTTTTTGTCCCCCAGATCGCGCTCCTGTTCCTGTTCATCGGCCTGCTCGAGGACTCGGGGTACATGGCCAGGGCAGCCTTCATCGTCGACCGGGTCATGGCCAAGGTCGGCCTCAACGGCAAGGCCTTCGTCCCCCTCCTGTCTGGCTACGCCTGCTCGATCCCCGCGATCATGAGCACGCGGACGATCTCGTCCTTCAAAGACCGGGTCGCGACGATCCTCATGATCCCGTTCATGAGCTGCAGCGCGCGCCTGCCCATCTACACGCTGATCATCGGGGCCCTGTTCGCGGCCGACCAGCAGGTCTTCGGCCCCTTCTCCCTGGGCGGCCTGATCTTGCTGTCCATGTACGCCCTGTCCACCGCCTCGGCGCTGGCCCTGGGCGCCCTCTACAAGCGCACCCTCCTCCCCGGCCCGACCCCTCCCCTGGTCCTCGAGCTGCCCCCCTACCGACTCCCCCGCCTGCGCGACACCCTCCGCCAGGTCTGGGATCGAACCGTCGATTTCCTCCGCGACGCCGGCACGATCATCCTGGCCGTGACCGTCGTGCTCTGGGGGCTGCTGACCTTCCCGCGGGTCGACGAGGACGCCCTCGAGGACGGTCAGTCGGCCATCGAGCTCTCGGTCGCCGGGCGCTTCGGGAAGACCGTCGAGCCGGTCCTCGAGCCGATCGGCCAGGACTGGCGGATCGGGATCGGGCTGATCGGCAGCTTCGCCGCCCGAGAGGTCCTGGTCTCGACCCTGGGCATGGTCTACGGCATCGAGGACGCCGATGCCGACGACGCCCCACTGCGCGAGGTCATGCGGGACGCCAAGGACGAACATGGCGAGCCCCGCTACACCAAGCTCTCGGGCGTCGCCCTGATGGTGTTCTTCGTCTACGCCTGCCAGTGCATGTCGACGCTCGCCGTCGTCCGCCGAGAGACCCGGAGCTGGCGCTGGCCCCTGTTCATGTTCTTCAGCATGACCGCTATCGCCTACCTGGCCGCGCTGCTCGTCTATCAGGGCGGCCTCGCCCTCGGTCTGGGCGGCTAATCCCGTAGCCGGATCGGGGTCAGGGGTCGGGCTATCATGACAGGAGCTGTGGCCTGCGTCCGCCGGTTCACACCCTCGACAACCCTGTATAGAACCCATAACAATCTGTAATTACAGGTGTTTCTGCATACCTAGGTCGCCCATGGCCCAAGCCTTGCTCGGTATAGGCGCGCGTATACGCATCGCATGTCCACGGTGGGGCAGGCGACGGAGAGAGGTCTGAGGGGGCCTCACTTCGGTTGGCCCGGACAGAGAGGACGAACCGCGAGGACGTCCCCTCCATCCGGGCCACTTTTTTGCCTTCACCCTGCGACTGCCCTATGGGACTGGATGGCCCGCGGCCCTGCCCCCCCACCGTGAGAACCCCCGCAGCGCAGAGGGCTCTCCACAGCTGGGGGAGAATAACCCGTGGAGAGCGAACGGCGCAGCGAAGCGGTGGACAAAGGGCGGATCTGTCCACGCCCATCCCCGCCGTCTATCCAGCCAAAACTAAAGTTATTTCAACGCGATAGCGATCATGTCCACAAATCCACAGGACAGATCGAGATCGAGATCCAATTTAAAATTTTAAGCCCCGATCACCTTGTCCAAACCAGCGCATGGGCGCTGCGTTTCGCCTCTCCCCCACCGCTCGATCCGCTGGTACAACGCCGGAGCTGGGGCTCGTGCCCCACCCGAGGTCCCGATGGAATTTGAGATCGACCAGGCCCGCTTTTTGTCGGCCCTCAACCTGGCGCAGACCGTCGCAGACCGCCGCAGCACGATGCCGGTCTTGGCCAACGTCCTGCTCCGCGCGACCACCGACGACCAGCTGATCTGCTCGGCCACCGACATGATGATCTCGCTGACGGGCATCGTGCCGTGCAAGGTCAGCATCCCCGGCAGCCTGACCCTCGGCGTCCGTCACCTGCACAGCGTGGTCCGCACGCTCCCGGCGGGACCCCTGCGGGTCAAGAGCCTCGACAACTCCTGGGCCCAGATCCTCGCCAGCCGCTCCGAGTTCAAGCTCATGGGCATGCCCGAGGGTGATTTCCCCGAGCTCCCCAGCGGCGAGGACCTCGAGTTCACGACGATCCCCGGCCACAAGCTCGTCGACCTGATCGAGAAGACCATGTTCTCCGTGTCGACGGACGAGGCCCGGGTCAATCTCAACGGCGCCCTGTTCGAGTCCGACGGCGAGCGCGCGACCATGGTCTCGACCGATGGTCACCGGCTCACCAAGTACACCCTCGAGCTCGCCGGTCCCCCTCTGCCCAAGGGCATCGTCATCCCGCGCAAGGGCATGGACGAGCTGCGCAAGATCCTCAATCGGGTCGAGGGCGAGGTCGGCATCTCGGTCAGCGACCAGTACCTGTTCGTCCGAGCGGGAGCCCTGAAACTCTCGATCAAGCTCAACAACGTCACCTTCCCGCCCTGGAACCAGGTCGTGCCCAAGGACTTCCAGCGCCGCGCCGGGATCCGCCGTGACGAGCTCATGGCGGCCCTCCACCGGGCGGCGGTCATCGCTCCCGAGAAGACCGCCACGGTCAAGCTCCAGCTCGACAAGGGCAACCTGCGCCTCAACGCCGACAACCCCGAGCTCGGCGCGATCCACCTCGAGCTCGATGTCGACTACGAGGGCAGCCCGCTGACCGCCGGCTTCAACGCCAACTACCTGATCGACGCGCTCGCGGCCGTCGACGCCGAGCGCATCTATCTCGACTTCCAGGGCGAGCTCGACCCCTGCGTACTGCGCCCGGCTCCGGCTGAGGACGGTGCCCCCGCGGCCGATTTTTTGGCGGTCGTGATGCCCATGCGCATCTGAGCGGCGGGTGGAACTTCGTCGTCTGACCCTCGCCGACTTTCGGAACTTTGCTCGAGATCCGGAAGCTCGAGATCACGAATTGGGGTCGGGCTCGGGTGGATCCGTGGGCACAGTTGTCGAGTTCGGCCCCCGGTTTACGGTCCTGTGGGGTCACAACGGAGCCGGCAAGACCAATATTCTCGAGGCTCTCTACCTGACCTCGACCCTGCGCTCGTTTCGGACCGCAGACCTCAAGGCCATGCTTCGCCGAGGTTGCGAGCACGCCCGGGTCGAAGTCGAAGCCTACGATCCAGAGCTCGGCCTGAACACACGCCTCGAAGTTCGGATCGATAAGGGGGCCCGCTCGACTCGCCGCAGCGCTCGTCTCGACGGCAAACTGGTCCGCTCGGCGAGCAGCTTCTACGGTCGGATTCGTGCCGTGTTGTTCACCCCGGAGGACCTCGGTGTGCTCCGGGGATCTCCAGGTGGTCGGAGGCGCTTCGTCGACCGGGTTTTGTTCGCTCGCGACCGAGCCCACATCGGCGACGTCCAGCGCTACGACAAGCTCCTGCGCTCGCGCAACCGGGTGTTGAAGATGGAGGCCCCCGAACTCGCCAAGCCAGAGCAGACTCGGCTCCTCGACACCTACGACGTCGCCCTGGCCGAGGTCGGCGGGCGGATCTGGTCTCGGCGTGAGGTCCTGGTCGCGGATCTCCGGGTCGCCTTCAGGTCGGCCTTCGCCCACATCGATGACGTCGAGGACACTGACGACGCCGACGACCGTCACAACGGGGTCTCCCGCCTCGAAGCGGGCATGGTCTACGCCAGCCGAATCGCCGACCGAGACGGCTGGGCGGGAGCCAGCGCCGGCGCGAGCCCCCGCCCGGCCGTGGGACCCGAGCAGGCCCAGCACGCGCTCACGGAGGCCCTGCGCATCCACAGACGTCGAGACGAGGCCGCCAGGCGCACGACCGTGGGTCCCCACCTCGACGACCTCGCGGTGACCCTCGACGGTATGCCGGCCGGCGATTTTGCGTCCCAGGGCCAGGCCCGGGCGCTGGTGTTGGCGTTCAAGATCGCCGAGCTCCGCGAGGCCCGGGAGCGGAGCGGCCAGCCCCCTCTGTTGCTGCTCGACGATGTCTCGAGCGAGCTCGATCCACGTCGCAGTGCCCGTCTGTTCGAGACCCTCGCGGCCGAGGTCGGGCAGTGCGTGCTGACGACGACCGCCGCCCGTCACATCGAGCTGGGAGGGGGCGTTGAGCGCCGTGATCTGCAGGTCGAACATGGTCGGGTCCAGGCTGCCGGGGGGCCCGGATCCGAGCGCCCCTGAGATGGGCCAGAACCATCGATTTCAGGGCTGAAACAGCCGATTGAACAGGGATCCGCCTATGGCCAGGGGACCCTCCCGGTGCTATCTTTCGCGCTCTCGATCGACCGTCGATCGACCCCTAGGATGTCCATGGAAAAAGCCTCCCCCGCACCGGCCGACAGTGACTACGACGAGAGCTCGATCTCTCACCTGGAAGGCCTCGAGGCGGTCCGCAAACGGCCGGGCATGTACATCGGCGACACCGATGTCAGCGGTCTGCACAAGATGGTCTTCGAGGTCCTCGACAACTCCATCGACGAGGCCCTGGCCGGGCACTGCAAGAAGATCCATATCGTCCTCCATCCCGACGATTCGATCAGCGTCGAAGACGACGGCCGCGGTATCCCCACGGGCCTGATGGAGGTCGAGGGCAAGCAGATCCCCGCGGCTACGGCGATCTTCACCAAGCTCCACATCGGCGGCAAATTCGACAATGCGGCCTACAAAGTCTCGGGCGGTCTGCACGGCGTGGGCGTGACGGTCGTCAACGCCCTCTCCGACTGGCTCGAGCTCGAGATCTGGCGCGAAGGCAAGACCTTCACCGCTCGCTTCGAGCGCGGCGAAGTCACCCGCGAGCTGTCGACGGGTGCAGCCACCGAGAAGCGCGGCACAAAGGTCACCTTTCACGCCGACCCCCTGATCTACGGCAGCATCAAGGTCGACTTCGATACCTTGGGTTCACGCTTTCGCGAGCTGAGCTACCTGACCGAGGGCGCCGACATCAAGCTCACGGATCTGCGCCCGACGATCACCGGCGAGAAGAAGCGCGAGCAGGTGTTCACCGGCGAGGGCGGGGTCGCCAGCTTCGTCGACCTCCTGACCTCGAAGCGCACCAAGATCGGCGTACTCATCGAGCTTCGGGCCACGGTCCCCTTCGAGTTCGAGGGTCACGACCACGAGTGTGGGGTCCAGGTCGCGCTCCAGTGGACCGACGCTTTTCACGAGCACATCCACTGCTACACCAACAACATCGCCAACCGGGACGGCGGCACCCACCTCACGGGTCTGCGTACGGCCCTGACCCGGATCGTCAACAACTACGCCAACGACAAGAAGCTGCTCAAGGGCCACAAGGGTGCGCTCAGCGGCGAGGATGTCCGCGAGGGCCTGGTCGCGGTCATCGCCGTCAAGCACCCGGATCCGAAGTTCAACTCGCAGACCAAGGAGAAGCTGGTCTCGAGCGAGGTCACGGCCCTGGTCCAGACCGCGGTCAGCGAGGCCCTGGGCCGGCACTTCGAGGAGAACCCCAAGGACGGCAAGCTGATCGTCGACAAGGCCGTGCTCGCTGCACGAGCCCGGGCAGCGGCCCGCAAGGCTCGAGAGACCATCACCCGCAAGGGTGTCCTCGACGGCCTCAGCTTGCCGGGCAAGCTCGCCGATTGTCAGGAGAAGGACCCGGCCAAGGCCGAACTGTTCATCGTCGAGGGTGACAGCGCTGGTGGTTCGGCCAAGCAGGGCCGAGATCGGAGGACCCAGGCGATCCTCCCCCTGCGCGGCAAGATCCTCAACGTCGAGAAAGCCCGCATCGACAAGGTGCTCTCGAGCCAAGAGATCGTCACGCTGATCACGGCCCTGGGCGCGGGGATCGGCGCCGAGACCTACGACATCAACAAGCTCCGCTATCACAAGATCGTGATCATGACGGATGCCGATGTCGACGGTTCGCACATCCGGACCCTGCTGTTGACCTTCTTCTTCCGTCACTATGTCGAGCTCATCGAGCGCGGCTACCTCTACGTGGCTCAGCCGCCGCTGTACAAGGTGAAGTCGGGCAAGAAGGAACTCTACCTCAAGAACGACAGCGCCCTCGACGACTTCATCATCGACAACGCCGTCGAGGACATCGAGCTCGAGATCGGCGGCAACACGGCCGCATCCAAGGTCTTGGCCGAGGTCGCCCACGCCGGCGTCCGCTACCAAAATCTGCTCGCCCGGTTGGAGCGAGAGCATCGTAGGGCCCTCGTGGAGGGGCTGCTCCAGAGCCTCGAAGAGTGGGGCCGAGACACGCTCGAGCAGGCCTTCGTCGACAGCGACGACACCAAACTCGCGGCTCTGGGCGAGCGCGTGATCGAGCTGGCGCTCCCGAATATGTCGCTGACGAAGGTCACCAGCTCACTGGAGACCGTGTCCATCGACGAGGGCGAGGGCGAGCGAGCGTGTCGAGTGGTCCGCCTGGCTGTGCTCACCGACGGGGTCACCGTGTTTCAGGACATCAACAGCGCGCTCCTGCGCTCCTCTGAGATCCGGGAGCTGCTCGGCATCCGCGAGGACCTCGCCGCCCACGGGCCGGGGCCCTACAAGCTCCGCCGCAAGGGTGCGACCATCGCGGAGCCCAAGAGCCTGCTCGAGGTCGTCGACCATGTCGGCGAAGTCGGGCGCAGCGGCCTGCAGATCCAGCGCTACAAGGGTCTGGGTGAGATGAACCCGGACCAGCTGTGGGAGACGACCATGGATCACGAGCGCCGCGAGCTGCTCCAGGTCAGGATCGGGGACCACGATATCGCCGACGAGGTGTTCACGGTGCTCATGGGTGACGAGGTCGCGCCGCGGCGTGAGTTCATCACCGAGAACGCCCTCAACACCCGCAACCTCGACGTCTGATCGCCCGACTGCCGGACGGACCCGGCTGACCCGGCTGACCCGGCTGACCCGGCTGACCCGGCTGACCCGGCTG
>CAYVJQ010000048.1:0-110 GCA_964451725.1 uncultured Nannocystaceae bacterium
CCTTCGGTACTTCACAGGCCCATACTGGAACCATCCCCCCTCTCTATTTCCCCCTGTATGACGACCCCGGGTCCGGGTGTTTGCGGGTCCGTGGTGTTCTTGTATGACGA
>CAYVJQ010000048.1:210-3446 GCA_964451725.1 uncultured Nannocystaceae bacterium
CCCCGGGTCCGGGTGTTTGGTGTTCTTGTATGACGACCCCGGGTCCGGGTGTTTGGTGTTCTTGTATGACGACCCCGGGTCCGGGTGTTTGTGGGTCCTTTTTAGTTAGTCCTCGAGGCCAGGCAGCCCACCCAGGTCACCAGCCGACACCGGATCGTCCGCTGGCGACGACCCGGCCCCCGCCTCCTGGCCTCCGAACTCCGCTCCCTCCGAGCCTGCGCCAGGCTCAGGGGGATCGGGCTCAGGATCGGGAAGTTCAGGCTTGGAGGACCCAGCGTCCGCTTCGACCCACGGTTCTGGCTCTGGCTCTGGCTCTGGCTCTGGCCCGGGCAGGCGCGCCCCCAGAGCCAGCGCGGCCGCGAGCGCCCCCTCGTCCTGTCCAGCCTGTTCACGCACCAGCGCCGCGATAGCGAGGCGCTCGAAGTAGAGCCGGTCCTCCGGATCCAGGTCCACGTCGCCCTCGTACTCGGCGCGTGTGCGCGCGAGGGCAACCTGGCGCTCCGCGGCGGGCAGCGGCCCGGCCATCTCTAAAAACGCGCGCTCGAGAACCCGCGCGCCGAGTTCGTCGCCGGCCTCCAGAACCTTGAAATTGCGCCGGTAGAGCAAGATCAGCGCGACCAGCTCCTCGCGTACCCCCTCGTTGTCGCCCCCCGGAGCCCCGCGCTCGAGCTGGGCGAGGACGTCCGCGACCTCCGAGGGTGGCACCCGGCGGGCGCTCAAGACCTCGTACAAGGTCTGTTCGAGCTCGGACTTCGAGCGCCCGAGCATGCGCCGAGTCTGGGGGTCGACCTGGCCGCCCGCCCGAGGAGCCCCGCGGTGAACGGCGTCACGCTCGACCCGAGTCTCGAGTGCGGCGTCGTGAGAATCGAGCGCGGCCGCGTGGGCCCGGACCCGGGCGTCCTCGAGGGCCGCAGTCTGGGCGTCGACCTGGCGGCGGAGGGCCGCGGCCTCCCGGCGCTCGGCCTCGAGGGCCGCCTGGGTCTCCCCACTCCAGGTCCACAGGCGCCAACCTGCGAAGCTCCCGGCCCCCAGCACACCGAGCCCGAGCCCGACCCACAGAGCCAGCGACAAGGAGCTGCGGGCGGCTCGGCGACGCGCCCGACGTCGGGCCGCGGTCGGCCGGCCACCCAGGGCATCCCAGAGCTCGACCGCGACCGCGTCGGCGTCGGGCAGCCGCTCGTCGGGGTCCTTGGCCATGAGGTGCTCGACGACCTCCGCGAGCGCCCGCGGGACCCCCTGCGACAGGGTCGGCGGCACCTCGTGCAGGTGCGCGGTGACGAAACCCAGGGCCGTGGGCGAGTCGAAGGGGAGCTCCCCCGCGAGCATCTCGTAGAGCATCACGCCCAGCGAATAGAGATCGCTGCGCCCATCTGCTCGCTTGGATCGGAGCTGCTCCGGAGACATGTACTGGGGGGTCCCAAACAGGGCGCCGCTGCGCGTGATGTCGGCCCCCTCGAGCTTGGCGACGCCGAAATCGAGGACCTTGGCGATCCGGACCATCTCGCCAGGCTGCTCCCCCCGACGCTCGACGAACATGATGTTGCTGGGCTTGAGGTCGCGGTGGACGATCCCGGAGCTGTGGGCCTCGGCCAAGGCCGCGCAGATCTGGGTTGCGATGTCGACCGCGTCCTCGGGCGTGAGCGGGGCGTGCCGCTGGAGGTACTCCCGGAGCGTGAGCCCATCGAGGTACTCCATGGCCATGAACAAGACCCCGTCGTCGAGCTCCCCCCAGTTGAAGATCGAGACGATGTGCGGGCTCTGGAGCCGCGCTGCGGCCTTGGCCTCGTTGCGGAAGCGCTCGGCGAGCTCGTCTTGGTCGCGCTCCCGAGCGTGGGCGTGGACGACCTTGATGGCGACCTGCCGACCGATCGCTGGTTGATCGGCGAGGTAGACCTCGCCCATGCCGCCCTCGCCGAGCTTGGAGAGGAGCACGTACTGACCGAGGATCTCCCGGCCGATCATGGTGTCGGTCGCGGCCCGAGCCGAGGACGACCCCGCGTGCAGCGTCGGCGCAGCGCTGTCGGGATCGCCCGCCCGGTCTACTACGGGGAGCTCCCCGGCCGAGGGCTCCCCAGCGGGGATCTCTCCCTCGCACTGCCAACAGCGCTCGGCCTCGGCCTCGACCATGGAGGCGCAGTGGGGACAGGTCGCCATGATCCGCCGAGCGATCCTACGGCAACTCGGCGGGCAGCCCCAATCGATCGATCAGGAACGCGTACTCGAGGCCGAGCTCGCGCAGGTACTCGAAGCGTCCGGACGCGCCCCCGTGTCCGGCTCCCATGTTGGTCCACAGCAAGACCCGACCGTCTCCCGTACCCCGTTCCCGCAGCCGCGCGACCCACTTGGCCGCCTCCCAATATCCGACCCGCGGGTCGTTCCACCCGGCGAGTGCCAACACTTCAGGGTAATCCTGGACACAGATGTTTTCGTAGGGCGAGTAGGCGCGAATCCACGCGTAACCCTGCTCGGTCGCCGGATTGCCCCACTCTTCCCACTCGATCACGGTCAGCGGCAGGCTGGGGTCGAGCATGGTGTTGAGAACATCGACAAAGGGCACGCTGGCGACCAGAGCCGTAAACAGATCGGGGCGAGCGTTGGCGACAGCGCCGATCAGCAGCCCGCCCGCGCTCCCGCCCATGGCGGCCATACACGCGGGCCGGGTCCAGCCCTCCGCAACGAGGTGCTCGGCGCAGGCGACGAAGTCACCGAAGGTATTTTGTTTGTGCTCGAGGCGACCGGCCTCATACCAGCGCCGACCGAGCTCGTCGCCACCGCGAACATGGGCGATGGCCCAGACCGCCCCACGCTGGAGCAAGCTCAGGCGCGTGGTTGAAAACCCCGGATCCATGGCGCTGCCGTAGGCGCCGTAGCCGTACAGGACCAGGGCCTGGGGATCCTCGGGGCGCCCATCCGCGCCCTCGAGGCTGCGGTGCCAGACCAGGGAGATCGGGATCCGCTCCCCGTCGGCGGCCCGGGCCCAAATTCGCGCGCTGCGGTAGTCCTCGGGCTCATGCCCGCCGACCACGATCGAGCGCTTGCGCAGGACCTGGGCCCCGCTGGCGATGTCGTAGTCGAAGATCGACGCTGGCGTGGTCATGGACGCATAGCCGAAGCGCAGGTGGGTCTGGTCGAACTCCGGGTTCGCGCTCGACCAGACGCTGTAGGCCGGATCGGGGAACGCGATCAGATGCTCGACGACCCCTGATGTTCCGCCTGATGTTCCGCCTGATGTTCCG
>CAYVJQ010000048.1:3546-20858 GCA_964451725.1 uncultured Nannocystaceae bacterium
GATCAGATGCTCGACGACCCCTGATGTTCCGCCTGATGTTCCGCCTGATGTTCCGCCTGATGTTCCGGGCGCACGGGCGATCGTCGAGGTGCTCAGGCCGAAGCGCGCACGCTCGGGGATCGGACCGGGCGCCAACGGTACGACTCGGATCCGCTGGAGCCCCTCGAAGCGCTCACAGACGATCAGCTGACCCGCGAAGGTACTGATCGACTCGATCAACACCTCGTCGCTGTGGGCCATGAGCTCGCGCCAAGTCGAGGCCATGATCGGGGTGACCGGCTCAGTCGGCTCAGTCTCTCCGCCGGCGGAGAGCTCCAGCGGCAGAGGAGCCACCGAGACCTTGAAGTTTCGGGCTCCGTCCGCGTTGCTGCGCATCAGGAGCTGATCTCCGCGATGACCGATGTCGTATTCGACGCCCTGGACCCGCGGCGCCACGAGCCACGGCTGAGCCGTGGGCCTCGCCGTGGGAATCAGGTGGACCTCGGAGCTGACCTTGGAGTCCGCGCTGACGACGATGAAACGCTGCGAGCGACTGCGCCCGATCCACAGGTAGAATTTTTCGTCGTCTTCCTGCAGCACCAGGACATCGGCGCTCATCGCCTGGCCCAGCGTATGTCGCCAGCACTGCCACGGCCGGTGCGCGTCGTCGAGGCGGTCGTAAAACAAGACCCCGCCGTCGCCCCAGGCCAGGCCGCTGCCGCAACCCTCGAGCCGGTCTTCCAGGAGCTCCCCGGTGTCGAGATCTTTGATGAAGATCGTGTAGATCTCGTCGCCACTTGTATCGACCGCGTAGGCGCAGAGGCGGTGCTCTGGACACAGCTCCAAGGCTGCGAGGTCGAAGTACTCGTGGCCCTCGGCGAGGGTGTTCTCGTCGAGGTAGACGGACTCGCCAGCGAGCACCTGATTGTCTCCCTGCTCGTAAGCCCGAGCATCCTGTGCATCGCCATCCCAGGGTCGCCGACAGTGGCGCGGATACTCGTCTCCCTCCTCGGTGCGGCTGTAGTACAGCCACGGGCCCTCCTTGCAGGGTACGGAGCGGTCGTCTTCACGGATGCGGGCGCGCATCTCCGCATACAGGTGCTCACGCAGCGCCCCTGTGCGGGCGTCGAGGACAGACTCGGCGTAGGCCCGCTCGGCCTGCATGTGGACCGCCACGGCCGGGTCGGCCTTGTCGCGCAGCCAGCTGTACTCGTCGATGGTGGTGTCGCCGAACAGGGTCCGGCTGACCGGCCGCGAATCTGGGCGCGGAGGCCTGAGCCCCCCGGGAGACTCGCTCATGAGACCGGCTCGAGACGCAAAATGGGATCACCCCGGCCGAGGTCGGCTTGGTCCTCGGCCAAAATAGCGACGACCTTGGCCGGCGCCGGGAGCTGGGGATCGTCGTAGTTGATCCGGGTGAAGGTCTTCATGACCTCGAGCAGACCCAGGGTCTGCCCGCGCTCGACGATCTGCCCGAGGCTGACAAAAGCGGGCTTGTCCGGGGCCGGGCGCAGGTAGAAGCGACCGCTGGTCGGGGCGACGAAGACCAGGGTCCCGTCGGCGTCGAGCAGGCTGGCCGACTCGGGCCCACCCAGGCCCACGTCTGCGCTCAGATCGGTGCCCAGCGCCTCTGGATCGAGGCCGAGCAGGACCTCGCCGTAGCCCACCGGGCGACGGGCGAGTCGAGCGTCGACCTCGATGACCACACCCACGGCCCCCTCGGGCGCGCGCAGCCGATGACAGACCCCGAGCACCTCGAGCACACCGACGACGTCTCCCGGACGCACGAGCGCGCCCCGTGCCGGCGCTCCTCGCCACAGGCCAGGGGAGGGAGCGAGCAGGCTCAGGCCGCCACCCTCACGGGGGCGCGAGCGGACGGTGAGCTCGGGGACAAACTGGCGACTGTCGGTCATGACGGAGGGAAGCAGGGCTGGGGAAACAGGGCGGGCTGGGGGAGGGGCTGGGCAGAACCGAAGGGCGGCCTAGCGGACCCCGCCCGAGAGCAGGGCCAGGTCGTGCAGCGCCCAGATCCGGGGGTTCTTGATCCGCCGCGAGCCCGTGTTTTGATAGGCCATCTCGACCAGGGCCGCGAGCCAGGGGCGCAGCTCGTCGAGGCGAATGATCTCGTCCGTGTCCATCTGCCGACCGGCCACGTAGGGATCCATGTCGGCCTCGATGCGCTCGGCGACCGCAGCCATGCCGGCTTCGATCTCGGCCCGCTCTTCGGGGTCCTGGCTGATGATCTCGAAGTCGTCGTCGAGCTTGGTGTTGTAGGTCGCGATCGCCAGGGTCCGCCCCTCCATCACCGACAGGCGCGAGATCGTGGTCGAGAGCTGGATCACCGGGTCGTAGGGCAGCCCGCTCATGGCGTAGTAGCCCGCGCCCGAGGCCTTGCGCAGGAGCACGGTGAACATGGGCACGTCGTTGGTGCTGTTGGTGTAGATCAAGCTCGAGCCGTAGCCGAGCAGGCCCTGAGCCTCGGCCTCGGCCCCGACGTCGAAGCCCGAGATGTCCTGCAGCCAGATGATCGGCACACCGTCGGCGTTGCAGGCCCGACTGAAGGCGCTGATCTTGGCGATCCCCCCGCGGTACAGGATCGACGCCGGGCGCTGCTCTTCGGGACGCTCCGGGTCGCCCACGAGGCCCTGGCGATTGATGATGAAGCCGGCGTAGAGGCCCCCGACTCGGCCGATGCCGGTGATCATCTCTTCGCCGGTCTCGGGCATGAGCTCCCAAAACAGGCTCTGGTCGCACAGGCGCGCGAGCACCTGCGAGGCGTCGTAGACCTCCCGGTGATCGGGAGGGATCAACCCGGCGAGCTCGCCGGCGGGCTGCATGGGCTCGATGGGTCCCCGCCCGTGGCGGTAGAAGTCGGCCCCGGAGCTCGGCAGCTTGGCGATCTCGCGGCGGATGCAGTCGATGGCGACCTCGTCCGTGGGCACGCGGACGTCCGCGCAGCCGCTGTGGTGGACATGGACCTCGGGCCCGCCGATGTCCAAGCTGGTGATCTTCTGGCTCTTGGCGCCCTTGATGAGCGCGGCCCCGGCGATGACCATGTAGGCCTGCTCGGTCATGTAGACCCGATCGGAGATGATCGGCATGTAGCCACCCCCGGCGATGCAGTCCCCGAACACGCCGGCGACCTGGGGCACACCCTGGGCCGAGAGCAGGGCGTTCATCTTGAAGATGTGTCCGGCCCCCTTGCCACCCGGGAACGAGCGGGACTGCTCGGGCAGAAACAGACCCGAACAGTCGACCAGATAGATCGTGGGCAGGCGCAGGCGCAGGGCCATCTCCTGGGCGCGCTGGATCTTCTCGGGGGTCTTGGGCCACCACGACCCCGAGGCCACCGTGTTGTCGTTGGCGATGACCATGCACCAGCGGCCCTCGACCTGGGCGAAGGCCGTGACCACGCCGGCCCCGGGCGACGCGAGGCCCCGGTCGCCGAAGCGCAGGCCCCAGTTGACGAAGGTCCCGACCTCGAACAGCTCCGTGCCCGGATCGACGAGTCGGGCCAAGCGCTCTCGGGCGCTGAGCTTGGCGCGGGCGTGCAGGCGGTCGAGGTACTTCTGTCCCCAGCCGGCGTGGACCTCGGCGCGGCGCTCGTCGAGGGTCTGTTCGCGGGCCGCGAGGACCTCGCGAAACTCGGCGAAGGTTCGATCGTCGCAGACCTGGTCGCGGGGGGAGCCGATGGGCGAGAGCGGGACGATGGCCATGTCAGGTGTTCGGGTTCGGGTTCGGGTTCGGGTCGGCTACGGCGGTCGCCGAGGCGCTCGGGTCAAAGCCGGGGATCGCCCGCGTGTCGTAGCGCGAGCTCCGAAACGCCTCGCTGGCGAGGATCTCGAGGTGCATGGGCACGGTCGTCTCGACCCCCTCACAGCGCAGCTCTTCGAGCGCGGTGATCATCGTGTCGCAGGCGGCGTCCCGGTCTTCGCCCCAGGCGATCAGCTTGCACAGCAGGCTGTCGTAGTAAGGCGGGACCTCGTAGCCGGCGCGCACGTGGGTGTCGACGCGGACGTTCTCGAGCCCGGTGGGCACGACCCAGGTCCGGATCAGACCAGGGCTGGGCCTGAAGTTCGCGCGCGGATCCTCGGCGTTGATGCGGCACTCGATCGCGTGGCCCCGAAGCTCGATCTGAGCCTGGGTCATGGACAGGGGGTTGCCGGCGGCCACGGAGATCTGCTCGCGGACCAGATCGACGCCGCTGCGGACCTCGGAGACGCAGTGCTCGACCTGGAGACGCGTGTTCATCTCCATAAAACGCAGGACCTCGGGTTCCCCCTCCGCCCCCGCCCCGCGATCGAGGAGAAACTCGATCGTTCCCGCGCCGACGTAGCCGATCGCCCGCGTCGCCTCGACGGCGGCCGCCAAGGTCCGCGCCCGCTCGCCGGCATCGAGCACCGGCGAGGGCGACTCCTCGATGAGCTTTTGATGGTTGCGCTGGACCGTGCAGTCGCGCTCCCCCAGGTGGACCACGTTGCCGTAGCGGTCGGCCATCACCTGAATCTCGATGTGGCGTCCGCCCTCGATCAACTTCTCCAGGTACAGGCGCCCATCCCCAAAGGCCGCGAGCGCCTCGGCGCTGGCCTGGTTCCAGGCGGTCTCGAGCCCCTCGGGGCCCCGGGCGATACGCATGCCGCGGCCGCCACCGCCGCTCTCGGCCTTGAGCAACACGGGGTAGCCGATCTCCCCGGCCACGCGCCCGGCCTGCGCGAGATCAGGGAGCACCCCCTCGCTGCCCGGGATCAGGGTCAACCCGGCTCGACCCATGGCGACCTTGGCCGGCGTCTTCTTGCCCATCAGGCGCATGACGTGGGCCGGCGGACCGATGAAGGTGACCCCGTGCTGCTCACACAAGGCCGCGAACACCGGGTTCTCGGCCAGGAATCCCCAGCCCGGATGCAGCGCCGAGCACCGGCTCTGGACGGCGGCCTGAACCACCCGAGGCATGTCCAGGTAGCTCTGGGTCGAGCGCGCGGGGCCGAGCAGCACCTGCTCTCGGCCCTCGACCCAGGGCGCACCCAGGTCACCCTCGGAAATCCCAAACACGGGCGTGATCCCCATCGCGTCGCAGCTTCGTGCGATGCGGACGGCGACTTCGCCTCGGTTGGCGACGAACAGGCGATGAAAGCCGGCCATGGCCCGCGGAAGGTATCACTTCCTGCCCGCGCGGGGCTCTTCGACCCTCGAAGCCGGCCGGGCCCTACAGATCGCACACCGAGTCGAGTTTCAGTCAGCCGAGTTCCGGTCAGTCGAGTTTCGCTGCCGGGAGCCCCGCCCGGGAGCCCCGCCCCGATCGGCTACGATGCGCGCTCGCATGGACCTGTTCATCGACACCGCCGACATCAGTGAGATCAAAGCTGCGCGGGCCATGGGCCTGCTCGATGGCGTGACCACCAACCCCAGCTTGATCGCCAAGGCCGGCCGCGACCACCACGAGCTGCTCGCGGAGATCTGCGCGCTGGTCCCGGGCCCAGTCAGCGCCGAGGTCCTGGCCACCGACTTCGAGGGCATGATGGCCGAGGCCGACGAGCTCGCCGCCATCGCCCCCAACATCGTCGTCAAGATCCCGCTCATCGCCGAGGGCATCCGGGCGGTCCACGCCCTGACCCAGGCCGGGATCCAGACCAACGTCACCCTGTGCTTTTCCCCTCTCCAGGGCCTGTTGGCCGCCAAGGCCGGCGCCACCTACATCTCGCCTTTCGTCGGCCGCCTCGACGACATCGGCCACGACGGCATGGGCCTGGTCGAGCAACTCGTGGAGATGTACGAGCGCTACGAACTCGACACCAAGGTCCTCGTCGCCTCGGTCCGCTCCCCCAGCCACGTCGTCGAGGCGCTGCGCCTCGGCGCCGACGTGGCGACCATCCCCTACGGCATCCTCGCCAAGCTCATCCACCACCCCCTGACCGACATCGGCCTGGCCCGGTTTCTCGAGGACGCCGGCAACGGCCCAGGCCGCCCTCCCGGACCGTGACTCAGAACCGCCACCTGGCCGACGCTCCGGGCGAGCCGGCCCAGGATCCTGAACTCAGAACCGTCCTTGGACCTGGACCCCGAACCCGCGCGGAGAGACCCCCGCGCCCACGGACAGGGTAGGAGCCCGGCGGATTCGGGCCAGGGCGACCCCACTGGCGACGAGGATCGCCGCCCCGGCGACACTGACGATCGACCCGGCGATCAGGTAGCGGCGCTCGAGCGTCTCCACGTAGCGCACCTGGTTGGGCTCGAACACGCCCTGGTCCCCGGCCTGGCCATCGGCGATCGTCTGGATCCGCGAGGCGAAGATGAGCAATCCGGCGCCCGTCCCCAGCGCGCCCACCCCGAGGCCGAGACCCGCAAACGCGAGCGCTCGCTTGGGTCCTCGAACCTCGCCCGTGTGATCCACGGAGTTCGGCGGCTTCGGGTCGGGGTCGTTTGGGCTCGAGGTCGAGGGCTCGGCCGAGCTCGGCTCTGGGCCTGCCGGCGCGTCGCCCGTTTTGCCCCTTTCGCCCGCTCGGGGCTCGGGATCGGAGTCGAGACCAGCGAGGACACGCTCTGCCTCCTCGAGCCCCCGCTTCGCTCGCCCGTTCAAATCTTCGATGTCGGCGCCGTCGCTGACGAAAAAATCTCGGAACAGCTCCCGGCTCTGGCGCAGGTGCTTGGGCTGGTCGTCGATCGAGTACTGGCGCAGGTGGGACTCGGCGAGCGCGATCTGCAGATGGGGGGCCGCCCAGTGGCCATGGCGCTTGGCGAGCTGGAGCCCGCGCTCGTAGAGGACGATCGCCTCGGCGTAGTTCGCCGTGTCCCAGTGCCCGCCGGCTTCGTGCCAGAACTCCTCGATCTCCCGATCGATCTGCGTGTCCCCGCTGGCCGGCTCATCGGCGCTCGCGGCCGGGGCTCCCCGTCGGGCCAGGGCCGATCCAGAGACGGCCGAACTCGCAACGAGAAACGAAGCGATCGTGAAGCGCAGACGGTGCATGACGTCCCGGGGAAGTCCGAGGGTCTCAGGCTCCATGGCCGGGGGCAAAGGGATCCGTCGGTTTGCTCGGGATATAGGCCCCGCCCGAGCTGGACGGATCCCTGGGCGACTCGCCGGGCTCGGACTCGGCGGGCTTCGACGGTTTTGGAGATGGTTTGGGGGACCGCCTGGCCCCGGGCTCGGCGGCGCCCTTGGTCGTCACCGGAGCGCTCGGTTGCGCGGCCTTCACAGGCGCCTTCATGCCCTCGGCGGCCGGCTGCTCGGAGGACAGCCCCTCAGGCCCGCTCGCTGGCCCCAGCCCGACAGGCTGCTCGGAGGACAACCCTGCGGGCCCACTCACCCGGCCCAGAGGCTCGCCCATGTCCGGGTCCCGACTCTCGGTGCTCGGCGTCTCGGCGCCCGACGCCGGGGATCCATCCCTGGGTCCCTGATCGACGCTGGGGATGGCGGGCGACCTCTCCTCATCAAATAGGCCCCCGAGACCGAGCGTCAGCCCGAGCCCGAGCCCGGCCACCGAGATCAGCGCGCCGACCAGGGGCCACCACCGGCGCTCCCCCTTGTCGGGCACCGAGCTCGGGTCGACAGGGGCGAGACCGCCGGCCTCCGCGGGAGCCCCCCCTGAGACTGCCGTGACTGCCGCCCCAAAGGCCTCCATCGAGGCGAAGCGAGCCGCCGGGTCCTTGTCCATCGCCCGCCTGATCAACGCCCCGATCACCTCTCGGTGGGGCGAGTCGTGCAGGAACAACTCGGGATCGACGGACCCGAATTGTTGCTGATAGATCAGGCCGCCGAGGGTCTTGTCCTCGAAGGGCTTGCGCCCGCAAGCCAGAAAAAACGCCACACAGCCGAGCGCGTAGATGTCGGTGCGCGGGTCCGCGGGCTCGCCCCGGCACTGCTCGGGGCTCATGTACGCCGGGCTCCCGAACACCTGCCCCGTGTGGGTCAGCTCGCCGGCCTCCTCGCCCAGGTCGAGGCGCTTGGCGAGCCCAAAGTCGATGAGTTTGCAGTAGTCCCCCTCGTGGCGCCGGCCGATGACGATGACGTTCGAAGGCTTGAGGTCGCGGTGGATCACCCCGATGCGGTGGGCGTAGGCGAGGGCATCGGTGAGCTGGGTGAGGATCGCCGAGACCCGCGCCCAGGGCAGCGCCCCCTCGTCGGCGATCAGCTCGCTCAGGGTCGGTCCCTCGAGCAGCTCCATGATCTGGTAGGGCCGACCGTCGACCGTCTCACCGATGTCGCTGATCTCGACCACGTTCTCGTGGTGCACGGCGGCCGCGGTCCGCGACTCCCGGGCGAAGCGGGTCCGAGTCTCGGCGTCGCCGTCCCTCTTGGTCTGGAGCAGCTTGATCGCCACCGGCTTGTCGAGCTGGGTGTGGCGCCCCTCCCAGACCTCCCCCATGCCCCCCTCGCCGAGCTTGCGCAGCGCGACATAGGGGGGCGGGAGCAGGGGTCGCCCCTCGCCAGTCTCGCCAGTCTCGACCCCCTCGCCAGTCTCGGCCCCGCGCAGGGCTCCCCGACCGATGCGGTCGAGCAGCTGCGCCTCCCGAACCGCCAGCGTCGAAGGCTCCCCATCGGATCCGCTCGGGCCGGGATTCCCATCGGGGGGGGCACCACGAGCTGCTGGGCTGGGATCCCCTGCCACGGAAGGATTTTAGCAGTTTTGCCGACCGAGGCGAGAGCCGCCCCACGCGTGCTAGGCTCGGCCTGGTGGAGCAGGCCGAATTGCTCGCCATGTGGCGAAGAGGGGACGCCAGCGCCGGTCAGGCGCTCGTCAAGATCCACTACAAAGCGATCTTCAGCTTCCTGCGCAAGCGCCTCGATGAGCCGAACGCCGCGGATCTGACTCAGGCGACCTTCGAGACCCTGTGCCAGAAGCGAGACGACTTCCGCGGCGATGCGGCCATGCGCACGTACATCTTTGCGATCGCCCGCTTCAAACTCACCAACCACTGTCGTCAGCGGCGCAGGCAGGCCCAGCGACAGGACCCCATCGACGATGATCTGCTGATCGGCGACGACCACTCGCTGACCTCCCTGCTCGAGTCTCGCCGCGCCCAGACCCTGGTCATCCGGGCCATGGACGCCCTCGACCTCGACGACCAGATCATCTTGGAGCTGAAGATCTACGAGGGCCTGACGACCGCCGCCCTCGCCGAGGTCTTCGGAGCCACGAGCGGGGCGATCTCCGGGCGCGTGAGCCGAGCCCGGGGCAGGCTGCGCGCCGCCATGGAGGCCCTCGACAGCGAGCAAGGTCTCGCCGAGCTCACCATGCGCAGCCTCGCCGGGCGCATGGAGGACATCCAGACCGCGGCCGCCCAGCAGGCCAAGCACAGCCCTCAGTCGTCGACGTAGCAGTCGCCCAGCGACATGGCCGGCGCGAAGATGATCTCCTCGATACGCGCGTGGCTGTCCGCCGGCACGTTCCAATCGTAGGCAGTGAGCCCGACCTGAACCGTGTCCGGGAGCACCAGCGAGTCGAAGGTCGCCAGCCGCACCCAGCCCTCCGCCACGCGCTCCAGGGCGTAGAGGTCGTCTCCCACACGGCACAGGCGCAACAGGGCGTCGGCGCTCGCCGGGGTGCCGTAGTCCTCGCGGGTCGAGAAGTCGTTCTCGGTCCATTTGGTCTCGAGGTTGAAGCCCATCTCGTCGGTCCCGACCCCGACGAGGATGTAGTCCTCGCCGTCCTCGGGGATCGGGTCGCGCATCATCAGCCCCACGACCCTCCAGTCCGGCGTCAACAGTCCTCCCTCTCGAGCTTCCATGTGGACCGTCGCCGAGACCCGAAAGTGACCCGCCGAGATCGACTTGAACATGAAGCCGCTGACCTTGGTGTGCCACCAGCCCGTGTCGTCGGCCGGGTAGAAATGCAGGCTGCCCTCGGACTCGGAGGGGATCGGGATGTAGGCGTCGAGGTCGAGGTGTGTCCAGGCTGGATCGAGGTCGCCATCCTCGAAGTCGTCGCTCAGCGCCGCCCAATCGGCCTCGGAGGTCTCGGAGGTCTCGGCCGTCTCGGAGGTCTCGGCCGTCTCAGAAGTCTCGGCCGTCTCAGAAGTCTCGGCCGTCCCACCGGTCTCGGCCGTCCCACCGGTCTCGGTCGTCCCACCGATCTCGGCCGTCTCCCCCTCATCGAAGATGGGCGGGGGCAGCTCGACGCAGGCGCCGGCCAGAAAGATCACACACAACAGGGAAGCGGAGGTCACGTTCATGGCAAGGCTCGGACCCACAACGTCGCGCGACCTGGACGGCCGACGGCGCACTGCCGGGTCGGTGACCCGGATGCAGGGTGAGTGGGTAGACTGAGTATGCATCCCATATGGTCGAGGTCTCTAGCGTGTGCACGCACAGGGTTCCCTGTGGTCGTGGGCCGGCAAACTCTCGGGCCTGCGAGTTTGCCGGCCTGCGAATTTCGGCTCCACTCTCGCACCCGCCCTCAGCCCGCGCAGCAGTAGGTCACCGCGCTGGTAGGCGTGACTTCCCCCGTGGCCGTCTCGCCGCCGACCGGCGCGCACGACCCCGACGGCCCCCCCGTCAACAGGTCGACCGCTCCGACAGATGAACCCGCCGCCGTGCAGCTGCCCTGGACGATGGTCGTGAACGGGAGATTCCCGCAGGAGCTCGAGATCAGCGAGACCTGGGCCGTCGAGCACTCTCCCTCCGGGGCCGCACAGGCGCAGGCGTCACAGCCTCGATCATCCTGAAAGTCCGTGTAGCGCACCGTACGCTCGCTGTACGTACCTCCCGGGCAGGCGACGTCGCCCTCGGTCCACACACATAGGCCGGGCTCGAAGGGATCCGCGGCCGTGGGCAGGCAGACCCCCTGCTCACACCCTCCGGCGTCCACAGCCCCCTCGCAGGTGAGCACCGCCGTATCAAAGCCGACCTCGGGGAGCTCCATGCTCGGCTGCGGCGCGCAGGGCTCGGCCTCGTACTCGACCCCGCTCAGGCGCCAGCGAGACCCGGAGCCGGAGTCGAGGTTCACGCAGCTCTGGCCGATGTCCCAGCTGTTTTGCGCCAGCGTGACGCAGTTGAAGCCGCTGTATTGCCGCAGCGTGCCCCCGCTGCAGCCCTCGCCCGTCGGATCGCCACAGGCGCAGTCGCAGGCCGCATCTGGAGCGGCCAGATCCTCGAAGGTGGTTGTTGCGCTGTCCGGGTAGACCCCGCAGGCCGGCGGTGGGGCATCCGAGTCGCCGACGTAGATCGCACCGGGTCCGTCCCAACCGGGCGGCGCATCCTCGACACAGGCGTTGGCCCCGACACAGGCCGAAGCGCCCGTGTCGCTCTCTCCGGGGCCGCTCTCGCTCTCTCCGGGACCGCTCTCGCTCTCCCCGGGACCGCTCTCACTCTCCCCGGGACCGCTCTCTCCGGGGCCACTCTCGTCCGTAGCCCCGGCCGTATCGGTGTCGGCCGTATCCGTATCGCCGGCGTGGGGAACCGGGTCGAAGCAGGCGCCCAAAAACATGCTGAGCGCGGCGAGAGCAAGTGCTTTGGTATGCATGCTGTGGTGGTGTCGGGTAGCCGGGATCAGTTCGAAGGTCTCCAGCCGAGGCCATCAGGCATTGCCTGCTCCGCTCCGAGCGCCGAACGCAGATAGATCCGAACAGCGCACACAGCTCGGACACCACCGAGTCATGACCGCAACGAACGACATCGAGACTTCGCCCCAACTCCGGCCCTGGCTCGTTGCCTTGGCCGTGTTTGGGGGCATCACCGTGCTCGCCTCTCCGGTCTGGGCCGGGTCTCTCGAGACCAAGCAAACCACCAAGCAACACCGCAAGGAAGCCGCCAAGCTGGCCATCAAACTCAAAGTCGCCAAAAGCAAGAGCCAGGTCGCCACCATCCCCTCCCTGACCGGCAACAGCCCCGGCACGCAAGCGACCAAGTGCTACGAGATCGACCTTGGGCCACCAAAGGCGATGTACAAGATCGACTGCGACACTATCGTCATCGTCCATGATGACGAGTAGGGCGATGAGTTGAAGACGGGGTCTTCAACTCATCGCCCTTGTCGGCCCCGCAGAGGGGCCTCAGTCGTCGACCTGCCTACCCGGTGGCGTCGACGGCCGACAATTCAGGGTTCCCAGACCGACTCGCGCCTCTTCCTCGAGATTGCTTAGACGCAGAAACCATGAAAGGTCGAGCACAGAGCGCAGATAGATCCGAACAGCGCGCACGGCTCGGACACCATCTAACCATGACCGCAACGAACGACATCGAGACTTCGCCCCGACTCCGACCCTGGCTCGTTGCCCTGGCCGTGTTCGGGGGCATCACCGTGCTCGCCTCTCCAGTGTGGGCCGGGTCTCTCAAGGCCAAGAAAACCACCAAGCAACACCGCAAGGAAGCCGCCGAGCTGGCCATCAAACTCAAAGTCGCCAAAAGCGAGAGCCAGGTCGCCACCATCCCCTCCCTGACCGGCAACAGCCCCGGCACGCAAGCGACCAAGTGCTACCGGATCAACCCTGGGCCACCAAAGGTGATGTACAAGATCGACTGCGACACCATCGTCATCGTCCATGATGACGAGTAGGGCGATGAGGGGCCGCGGGACAGCCGGAGCCATGGAGGTCGATCCCCATGGCTCCCGCGTCCACTCTCACCGACGAAATCCCCCGACCGACGAGAGAAACCGGCTGAGATCCTCTGGTTTGTAGAGCGAGGTCAGCGACCTTTGGTCGTCGACACTCCGTCCGTCCAGCGCGCGAAGCACAGCCTTCAGTCGTCGACGTAGCAGTCGGCCAGCGTCGTGACCGGCGCGAAGATGATCTCCTCGACACGCGCATGGCTGTCTGCCGGCACGTTCCAGTCGTAGGCCGAGAGCCCGACCTGAACCGTGTGTGGGAGCACCAGCAAGTCGAAGGTCTCCAGCCGCACCCAACCTTCCACCACGCGCTCCAAGGCGTAGAGGTCGTCGCCCACCCGGCACAGGCGCAACAGGGCGTCGGCGCTCGCCGGCGTGCCGTGGTTTCTGCGGGTCGAGAAATCGTTCTCCGTCCATTTGGTCGAAAGATTGAAGCCCACGGTGTCGACCCCGACCCCGACCCCGACATAACCCTCGCCCTCCTCCGGGGTCGGGTCGCGCATCGTCAGCCCCACGAACCGCCAGCTCGGGGTCAGCGGCCCGCCCTCCCGCGCTTCCATGTGGACCGTCGCCGAGACCCGAAAGTGGCTCGCCGAGATCGACTTGAATATGAAACCCGCGGTCTCGGTGGACCACCAAAGCGTGTCGTCGGCCGGGTAGAGATGCAGGCTACCCACAGACTCGGAGGGGATCGGCAGATAGGCGTCGAGGTCGAGGTGTGTCCAGGCCGAACCGAGCTCTCCGTCCTCGAAGTCGTCGCTCAGCGCCGCCCAATCGGTCTCGCCATCCGCGGTCTCGCCATCCGCGGTCTCGCCATCCGCGGTCTCCTCGCCATCCTCGTCCGTCCCGGCGGTCTCGCCTGTCCCAGCGGTCCCGCCCGTCTCGGTGTTCTCACCGACCTCGGTGGTCTCTCCACTCTCGGCGACCTCACCGGTCTCGGCGACCTCTCCACTCTCGGTCGCTCCACTCTCGGCGATCTCTCCACTCTCGGTCGCTCCATCGAAGATCGGTGCAGGCAACTCGACGCAGGCACCGGCCAGGAAGGACACACACAGCAAGGGTGCAAAGGTCACGTTCATGGCGAGGCTCAGACCCCAAACAGGCCTGGTGTCGACACAGTGCCGGTTCGTCGGGTCCTCTCCGAGCCGGCTCGGAGAGGACCCCCAGCCTGTGCGACCGAGTTGTTCTCCCGTTTCCACACTCACCAGTGCCGCCGCGAGCGGTATCGATCATGCGTTTTTCGCACTTTACCGAAACCCACTTCGAACAAGAGCAGACTCCGCGGCCACCAGGGATGAAGCCGAGCGTCACAGCCACGAATCATGACGCGAGACGATTCACGTCCAGAGGTGAGCCCGACTTCGCTCGGGTCACTCCCGCTGCACGGAGATATCCATCCTCAGCCGGTGATTTCCGACCCCGCTGTGGTCACCGACCAGCCAATCGTTGCCGGACTTAAAGGTCATGACATTGGTGTATCGAATGTCGTCTTTGTTGTTCAGCAGCGCCGCCTCGATGACCTTGACCAACAGGCCGAACGCCTGCTTGACCAGCGCCAACTCGGGATTTGCGCTCGCGGCCAAGGTCCCGATTGCCGCGAACAGACCATCGGTGGGCATCGCCGCCATCGCATCGCTCAGGGCCTTGCCGGCCTTGCGAGAGCCCCTGTCCGACTCCATCACAGCCAAGTACAAGGAACTGAGCTCCCCCGGGTCGCCGTAGTAGAGGGGCAGACCACCCAGGAAGGTATGTGTACGACGCTTCCGGATCTTGAAGATCGGCGTGACCACCAGGTGGAAGAAGCGAGAGAGAGGGCTGTCCAAGGGGAACAGCCCCTGTAGACTCTCCGATGGCCCGAAACCCGGGGCATCATTTTTCGACACGCCGCCCGACCCCGGGATGTTGTATCCGAAGGCAACGAAGTAAGTCTCGGTCATGATCTCGGAGTCTCGTAGAATCTTGATATTCTCGATCGAGGTGAGGAGCTTGCGTGGGTGTGAACTTTTCTGAGTCATGGTTACTAGAAAAGTCCGGGCTGGGGCTGTTTCCGTGCATGGTTTTTACCCACAGATCCAGCGACGAGTGCGCCACCCCGAATTCGCTGGCTCCGCAGCCCAGTCACGGGATGCTCACGCGACGAACCGAGGGTCGATATCAATGCCGAGACCGATACCCCGGGAACCTCGACTCAGCGGCCTCGCCGTCCCAGAGCCAAGGCCGGCAGGCCCATCGCCACTAGGGTCCAGCAACGCTGGAGCCCACTCCAAACGCGACCAGATGAATCGGGACCGTCTCTCCATCGAGGTCCCCCCCGGTCAACGCCCGCAACTCATGTTCGAGGAGCGCGGCCGACAAAAAGCTGTCGATCGCGTAGGTGTGGCCGCCGAGCAGCAACCGCTGACACAGCATCCCGACCTCGATCAGCCATGCCCGCAGCGTCGAAGCTCCCGGCCGCTCGGCCGACAGGGCGTCGAGCCGACCCGAGAGCAAGACAGCGACCGCGCTCCCGACCACATAGGTCTGACCGATCAGCGCCCGGACGAGTTCTGGCTCGAGCACCTCGGCGCTCGCGCGGCGGCCTGGCGCGACCGAATGGGTGCCTGGTTCATAGCTGTACACACCAGGCTCGAGCCCCGCGATCCGCATGACCACCAGGTGAACCGTGAGCTGTCCAGGCAGTGGGCTCGAGCCCGGCCTGAACCCGTGGGCGAGCAAGGCCGAGAGCACGCTGAGTTCGAGGGCCGCACCGGAGAACGCACGGCAGGTTCGGCGCCGGCCAAGGGCCTCATCGAGACCCAACTCGGGCTGCGTGTCTGGGGGCGGCAACGACCGAGCCCCTGTGGCGAACCCGGGCGAAGCCACGCTCTTCACCGCCGAGGTCGACCGCGTCAGAGCGCTCACCAGATACTGGAGCGGGAGCTTCCAACCTCGCCGCTCCCACAGCAGCGCATCAGCCCCGGGCCCTGTGTTCACCTTTTCTTCGATGAACGCGAGCTCCCAAATCCGAGCGAGCGTGGCCTCGATATCGGCATCCACGCCAGCGTGGCCCCGGGCTCGCGCGAGCGAGATGACCTCGGCGACACTCCACGTGAGCCCACTCGCCCCGAGATGATCCAACAGCTCGACCACCCAGGCCTCGTCTGCGCCGAGCCCACACCCACCCTCCGTCGGGGGTGCCCGCAGCGTCAAGCTCAACCCCGACGTCGACTCCCGAGCAAGCGTCGACTCCCGAGCAAGCGTCGACTCCCGAGCAAGCGTCGACTCCCGAGCAAGCGTCGACTCCCGCCCCCGAGCAAGCGTCGGCTCCCACGCGAGCGACAACCACGGGCTCGGGCGATAGCGTGCGCTCATGTGGTCACCGGGGTCCCATCACCGATAGCGATTGCCGCCAGCGGCGGCTCGGTGAGCCACGCCAGCCCGAGCTCCCCCGCGAGCTCCCGAACCGGGGGATCCGTCACCACGGCGTGTGCCAGCTGTTCGCAGCGACACACCGCGCAGAAATTCTCGAGCGCGTGACCAACGTCGAGCATCATCGCAATGAACGACGTGGGATCGCGATAGCGCCACATGACACGCGCGGGCAATACCGTCAGGACCACCATCAGCGAGGTCGGACGCCCAGGCGTCAACCGGTCGATCAAACCCTGCGCTCGGCCGGCGCCAGGAACCCGGTCGAGCCCGTGCTCGGCGACCGAATAGTGATAGATCCCGCGGGCCAATCCATCGACGGCCTCGCACGCAAGATAACACTCCACCGGGTGACGTGCCCCGCCCGATGGGTGGGTCTTGCGCAGCCTGGGACCTTGAATCGGATCATCGATGATCCCCGTCGCCCCAAACGCGTGTCGAAGCAGCGCAGACACCCGCTCACTCGTCAACCGCGCAGAACCGGCAGCACCGGCAGCACGACACTCAGGAGGCGTGCGGCCGAGTCCCTGCGGTTCCGGGAGCAAGTCCGTAGCGACGCCGGGGTAGCGCTTGTGGATCTCTGGCGGCGCGCCCTCTGTCCGGTAGGCTCGCATCAACGTGTCCTCGGCCTTCCTGCCCTCGATGTCGCTGTAGTCCAGGTACCGCTGGTGACGCTTCGCCGCCAGGAGAGCGGCGGCGGCGGCCCATCCAGACGCCCCCCACCGCCGCGTCCGGGCATCGTCCTCGGCGTGCTCTTCACCCGTCACGGACGCCTGCAAGAGCCCGTGTGAGAGCAGGTCATCGATGAACTGCTCAGCCCGCTCCTGGTCCATCCCGAGTTCGGCGAGACCGTGCCCATAAGCCCGTCGGGTGACCCAGTCACTCGCTAGTTCGAGCCCCCGGATGACCTCCGGAGTAAACAGTTCGAACACGGCCTGGCGGCGAATGCTCTCGACAACCAAGCCCCGCCTACCCTCGAGGTCTGACTGGAAGTGAATCTGGATCGTCGGATCAATGCGAAGCAACATTGCGCTGTCCATTTGTACACAAGATCAATTTTGTACGAGTTCCGGAATCGTGACATTGACCATGGAAACACTCGCCATTACCAACGTCTTGACATCTGTTCCACGTGAGGTCTAATAATACATCATGGATCAATACACAATCAAACCAATGGCAGTCCTCCACGACGGTCTCGCGCGCCACGATGGTCTCGCGCGCCACGACGGTCTCGCGCGCCACGACGGTCTCGCGCGCCACGACGGTCTCGCGCGCCACGACGGTCTCGCGCGCCACGATGGTCTCGCGCGCCACGACGGTCTCGCGCGCCACGACGGTCTCGCGCGCCACGATGGTCTCGCGCGCCACGACGGTCTCGCGCGC
>CAYVJQ010000048.1:20958-43746 GCA_964451725.1 uncultured Nannocystaceae bacterium
ACGACGGTCTCGCGCGCCACGACGGTCTCGCGCGCCACGATGGTCTCGCGCGCCATGCCTAACCGAAGCGTTCCCGTATAGACTCACGCACAATGCGCTGCCGATCCTCCGCTTGGGACTGATCCCGTCCCACGGTGATAACATCGATGGTGCCCACCGCTGTGAGACAGGCAGGATTATTGAGGATCACCCAACCGCGACCATCCCGCCTATAAAGACGATCACCCAGCGCTCGAACGAGCTCGCTGAAGCTCGGTCGGGTCGCTATCGTCAGAGCCCCCGCCGTCCAATTCACCGAAGAGTGGTTCTTAAACAGTCGATGAACGAGCACCATCGGTGAACTGGTTCCTCCCCAACGGCCATTGCACTCGACGAAACGAAGTGTCGCCCCTTCGAGCGTCTCTCCACAGACGATGGTGTCGAAGGAGCATCGTCCAATATAGCCCAACTCCTGCAACACCCGACTCAGGGCCAGGGTCTTCTCGGCAATCGAGTCCGAGATCGCCGCTGGCATCTGACTGATGCCGCTCCCGACGAACACACCGGGATCGTGTGGATCGAACTGCTGATCGAAGATCCCATCGATGACCGGTGGCCCCTCCACAAGGTTGGGTATCCAAACTTGCGCGCTGGGCGAGGCGAGCACATTGGTCTCCCAGCGCTCGACACTGAGCGCCGGGCTCGCGCGTGTCCACCCGACCTCCGCGATCCAGGCCGCGAGCCGGGACCGCAACTCGTAGCCTCGCCGTCCGAGGCTGGCCTCGATTCGGATCAGACCGGCCCCGCTCGCGCTATCACAAAGCCGCACCGCGATGACCTCCGCGTGGTCGGCGAGCCTGGCCACACGCTCGACGAGCTCGTTCAGATCCGAGGCAGTGTGCCCATACAGCGCGAACTCGGGCCCAAGCGCGAGACCCACGAGTTCGGCAAACCACGATCGGTTGTTGACCAGGGCAGTGAGCGAAGGAGGTGGCGCGAGCATCATGACCGTCGACCCGCAGATCCGGTCGAGGCTCGCGGCCAACCGCCACGCTCGCGCGTGTCCCATGTACGGATGGAGCGCGACTCGACCGCCGCGCTTGCCCGCCCACCCTGCGATCTCCAGCTGCGCCCGTTCATCCTCGAGGATCGCATCGAACAAGTTGGCGGCACCGCAACGCTGATCGCGAATCTCGAGGTACGACGAAGGCCCGAGCCCCAGCTGAAGTTCGAGATAGGCGAGGTAGTCATCGAGCGGGCCGCAACGCCCGATTACCAGGTCACCGAGCCCCGCACGAGCAAACGCCCGGCTCCCGAAACACGCGTGTGCGAGCGGGTCATCGGGGCGCATGGCGATGCCTGAAAAATCGTCGACGTGTACACACGCCCCCGCCCACGTGGTGGTCACGAGGGGAACTCGGTCAGCGTGGTGCCGAAGCTCGACCTCGAGTTCGGGGTTGCGACGACACAGCAGTGCGCTCACCCCGGTCGCTCCATTCTGGTGCCGTGTCGAGTTCACGCCCCGAGCTCGCTTTCGAGGGCCGCAATTACATGTGCGCTGAAATTCACATCCGCGAACCGCTCCGTGGCCCGAAACCCACCGACATTCATTTGATTGACCTCGATGACCTTGTCCTTGACCAGGTCGATAGCCGACAGAAAGAACCCGTCGGTGGCGAGTTGTGTGGCGATCTCGCGGGCAGCGCAGAGCAGCGCAGGGTTCAGGCGCGTCGCCATGGGAGTCCCCCCCCTCCCCGCATTGCTCCGCAGGTCACCCCCGGCGGCCGCGAGCATGACACAGGCGTGTCTGCCCTCGTGCTGTAGCGGTGCACCATTGAACAGGAATAGCCTCGTCGACCGCCGAGGCTGCTCGTGTAGGTACTCCTGGGCGTAGATATAGCCGCTCTCCGCCAGCGTTTCGAAAATCTGGTTGTTGTTCTCGGGCGCGTCGAGCCGATACAGGAACACCTGCCTGCCCTCCGCACCGATCGCGGGCTTGAGCACGATCGTGCCGCCGACGGCCCTGGCGAATGCCTCGATATCGCCGCGATCGAGCGTCACGATCGACTGGGGCCGAAGCCGGGCGGGGAACTGGTCGAGGTAGAGCTTGCTGTCCCCCATGCCCAGCGCACGAACGTCGGGAATCACCAACACCCCGCGGGCCTCGAGGACGCGCGCAAACTGCACGATCATCTGGGGTCCGAGCGCGTGGCCCATACCCGTCAACTCCGGCCAATCGGTTCGAATCCACACGCAGTCGAAGTCGGTCAACAGCCGCGCATCGGCGCGAACACAGGCACCGAGAGCCTCGAAGAACTCCAGCTTGCTCGGCCCCGGGCCAGGCACACCAACCACTCGAGCCCTGACCTCTCCGCACGCATCGAGGCCAAGGTCGCCGTACTGTGCCACCGCGACCTCATGGCCGCGTGCGAGCGCCTCGCGGGCCAGGTAGAAGGTCGTGAAGTGGGGCCGCTGTAGGGCGAGGCTCGAGATTAAAATACACAGTTTCAAGCTTGCTCCCGCCGCCGAGCCGATCATCCGATGGCGCAGTCGAAGATCCTACCTTCGGCCGGTCCAACGCAAGCGAATTCCAACAGCGCACAGTCGACACGACCCCCTTGTTTCCACTCACTCGTTTGTGCCCTTATGGCCACAGGCGAGCCGCACCCAACCGGGGGAGGGTGTCTAAATATTCTGGCCTTAGGGGCATTTTGTTTCCACCTCTATATATTACGACCATCCTGATCCGCGCAGCATCCGCCACAATAGAATAGTTGTTGCGACCTCCATCTAATTCAGCGGATAGTGTCCGTGGTTCGATTATGGGAGAAACCAATCGTTCATCTCTTATGTCCGCCGTGGTCGTCATCCTCGGACCGCCAGCGGTCGGGAAGATGACTGTCGGGCAGGCACTCGCAGTTCGGACGGGATTTACGTTGCTCCACAATCACGTGCTCAGCGACATCATCACGGCCTATTTTTCGAGCTCGAGCCCAGCATTCTCGACGCTGATCAAATCGATGACCGGGTCCCTGGTGCTCGAGCTCGCTCGCGCCAGCACCGGCTTGATCTTCACGCGAACCCACGATTTCGAGGACTCCCTCGACGCGGAGATGATGGCGATGTTGTTGGAACACAGCGGTAGCGCGCAAACCTGCTTCATCGAGCTGAGCGCGCCGATGGCGGTTCGACTCGCACGCAACCGCAGCGAGAATCGCCTCACTCACAAACCCTCGAAGCGCGATCTGGTCGCGTCCGAGGCCCGAGTGCGCGCTGCCGCCGGGCGCTGCTTTGCGTCGCCCGACGGCGCCCTGCCATGGCCCGGGTCACACCTTCGCCTCGACAACAGCGCGCTCGCTCCCAACGAGGTCGCGGCGCGTATCTGTGACGAGTTCGGATTCGCCGTCTCCAAGCCCCAACCGGGTGCCCTATGAACCCCGTGATCCACCGGATTCACACCCTGACTCGAACATTCCAGCTCGAGGACCACGACAGCCTGTCGATATTGGCGGCCCTACGCGCAAGCATCGAAGCGGAGGACCCCGACAGCGAACAAGCCGGAAGTTACGTATTCGAGGCCGAGTTCGACGGCCGACGGGTCGTCATCATCGGCGCGGCGCCTCTCTACGTCGCTTCGATCTACCGGGACCACAGCGTTCTCACCGGGCCTCGCGCCGGCACCTCTGCCTCGAGCCGAGTCAAGACCGAGCTACTCCGCGCGGTGTTGGCCGCATACACGACCCCCCTCGCAGGTCTCGCGGGCCTCGCCCAGTCGTTGTTCACGGTCGTCGGGTACGACGCCGCACGACAGTTCGAGGCAAAGCTTGGACAGGCGGTCCGTACGCCCATGCCCGATATTTGGGCGATGGTCCCTCGGACCGCGGTCGCCATTGATCTCGAATCTGGGGAGACGGTGATCGTATGCAACGGTGTCGAGAGCTCGCCGCTCGCGCGAGAGCTCGACACCCTCGAGCGGACCATCGTCGACGCCGCGGCTGCCACCCCGCTCCCAACACCGGCCTCGACACCGGCGCCGCCCGTCACCGCTCGTGCCCAGACCTCTCGCGCTCAGTTTTGTGCAGCTGCGGCCCGCGCCCGAGAATACATCAGAGCCGGAGACATCTTTCAGGTCGTGCTCTCTGTCGAGGTCGTGGTCGAGGTCGGCTGCAGCCCGGGCATCTTGTTTCGACGGATGTCCGCTCGCAATCGAGGGACTGCAAATTTTTTGATCGAGGCCCCCGAGTTCGCGTTGGTAGGTGCGTCACCAGAGGTCCTCGTGGAAAAGCGCGGCCACGAGTGCGTGATACGTCCGTTGGCCGGAACCCTCGCCCACCAGGGCCGGCGCGACGAGCAGCTCGAGGCCCGGTTGCTCGGCGACGAGAAGGAGTGTGCGGAGCACCGAATGCTCGTCGACCTCGCCCGAAATGATCTCGGTCGAGTCTGCGAATATGGCAGCGTCATCCCTGGGCGCCTAATGGAGGTCGAGTACTACTACAACGTCATGCATATTGCATCCGAGGTCCATGGGGTCGTACGTCGTGAATGTGACGCCATCGACCTCCTGACCAGGAGTTTCCCGGCCGGAACCATGACCGGCGCGCCCAAGATTCGTGCCATGCAGATCATTGATGAACTCGAGCATGGGCCGCGTGCCTTTTACGCAGGTGGCGTCGGGTTCCTGACCCCAAGCGGAGACTTGCGCAGCCACATTCTAATTCGCAGCCTGACCCTCCACGATGGCCTCGCCTACGCCCGGGCCGGCGCCGGGATCGTCTACAACAGCGACCCCGACCGCGAGTACGACGAATGCCTGGTCAAGTTGCAAAATGCCTGGAGCGCGCTCACCGGCGAAGAACGAGTATCACCATGATCCTCATCATTGATAACTACGACTCATTCGTCTATAATCTCGTACAGACTATCGGCTGCCATGATCCCAATATCGTGGTCTTGCGTAACGACGAGGTCTCGGTCGTCGAGCTTTCTAGGCTCCACCCAGATGGGCTCGTGATCTCGCCGGGGCCCGGAACCCCCGATGACGCGGGGATTTCGTGCGCCGCGATCTCTTTGTTCGGGCCGCAGATCCCCGTGCTCGGAGTTTGCCTCGGGTTGCAATGCATCGCCGAGGTCTACGGTGGTCAGACAGTTCGTGCGGAGTTGCCGATGCACGGCAAGCCCTCACGCATCCACCATGGGGGTCGATACCTGTTCGCCGGGCTTCCGTGCCCGCTCGAGGTCATGCGCTATCACTCCCTTGTCACGGATCCCTCCATGGTTCCCGCGTGCCTCCAGGTCACCGCCGAGACCGGGCGTGGCGAGATTATGGGTCTGCGCCACCAGTTCTTCGATGTCGAGGGTGTCCAATTTCACCCTGAGTCGATCTTTACACAAGATGGTACACGCCTGATCGAGAACTTCGTGAGCCGCGTACAGCGGCGCGTCCGACCGCCGCACTTCGAGGCCGGAGTCAGGACTCTGGCCATCGGCACTGGCTTCGATGGCGCGGCACCGTGAGTTCCCCATGGGCCAGAAAATCGGCGGCGGCGCGGGCCTGCAGCGCCCGCGGCGGACACCCTTCGAGGTATATACCCCGACGACGGTGCGGGTAGGCACAGTTACCGATGATCAATGTATGTTCGGGTCGATACGCCTGCAGCGCCGACTCGATCGCGGGTCCAGCCGCAATCAGCAGCCGGACCTCAGGGCGCAGGTCTACGGAGAGCAGCTCTTGGATCGATCGGCAGTAACGCTGGCATTCCACGCAAGCACTGTCGACCGCCAATTCGATCCCCTGTGTCGGCGGCGGGACGTCCCGAACACACTCGAAGCGCAACCCCTCGAAATCGCCGAGCAGTTCGATCTCGGACATCGAGTTCGGCCCGAGGCCTGCATTCGCGGCAATTTGGAGGTACTCGATCTCGCGTGGGTCGAAACCCGACAACTCTGCGGCAACGAGATCGGCGGCCACGACGTTGTCCGCGACGAGCACGATCCCACGTTGGTGAACGGTCCCCGAGATCGGATAGTTGCCTTCGATGGTGGTAATCAGATCTGCGATCACGAGCTCCGGCGGGTGGATTCGATTGAGGTCGACGATCGCCTCGGACAGCCCGACATTGTGGACATGACGGGTCGTGTACCCCGGGAGAATCCCGACGAGGTTCTTCATCGCGTTCGACATCAAGATCCCAGCGTGCGTACGGAACTGTGGAGCACTCACGAATAGATCGCAGTCGGGAATGATCGTCGGGATCCCGATTTCGAGGCGCAGGGACGTTGCGCCCTCGATAGCGAGGGTCTGAATCGGGACGTGTTCGAGCGAACGGATCGTCGCATAGCGGAGCAGCTCGGGGTGGCGCGCGCAAACCTCGTCGATCACCTCCAACCGTTCGACGACCACGACCTCGGCCCCGAACCCTCGAAAGAAGCGCGCGGTTTGAGTCAGGAGCTCGAGGTTGGTGTGGTAGTCGGGCGTCGTCACGAACATGTTGACCTTGATCGCCACGACATCGCCGACCCCGAGGGTCGCTACGCTCGCAGAGAAGTCGGCCGCCAGCCGCTCACCGACATCGTAGCCCGGCCCGAAACGATCGAGCGTGACCTTTGGCCTCCGCTCACCCACCGCAGTCCAACCCCTCGACCGCGATGACCCGTGCCGCGCTCGCCTCGACGCCCTCGATCCGCAGTGGTAACGCGACCAAGAACACCTCCCGAGACGACAGCGATCCCATGTTGCGCAAATACTCGACGATCGGGATGTCGGCACGCAAAAGCTCGATGTGAACAGGAGAGTTCCGGTCGCCAGGTCGCTCGGTCAGACAATCCAGGCCCATCAGCAGAATCTTGCGATCGACGATCCAACGGGCCGCGCTCGGGGTCAGATAGGGGGGCTTTTCCCAGAAATCGTCCCGCCCCCAACAACGGTCGACATAGTCGGTCCGAATCAAAATCCGCTTGCCAGCGCACTCGAGGTCTCCCACGGCGCGCTCGAGATCCTCGGCGGTGATCGGCTCGAGATCACCCTTGTGAGACAGATCGGCGACCATCGCAGGACCGACCAAGGTCTCGAGGGGGACCTCCGCGATCGCCTGACCCGAAGGAAAGAAATGCAACGCCGATTCGATGTGAGTCGCGTTATGAGGAAAAATTTCGTGCTTGGTGAAGGTCCGCGTCGTCCCGTTAGGGTCGTCCTCGGGACGCATGACTGTTTCGATGCGAAAGCGGGGATACCAGTCGGCATCGTAGGGTTTGAGGCCCGCGTAGAATGCTTGGGTCAGGTCGACGAACTTCATAATTGCGAACCTTGAGTGGTATCTTCAGCTCGGGTTGTAGTGTTTTTGCAGCGCGCACAAACTGGCGACTGTCATGTAGACCGGATCGTACTTGGCTCGCTCAGCCTCGGGCCTCTCGATGGCCAAGAAACCCGCGATGGCGTCACGGTCGAGAAAGGGTGGGCAGTACGACAACATGTCCGAGAACCACTCCCGGGTGGGAGCGTGCTGCGGCGTGTATAGGTAGGGGGTCAAAAATGGGTGCTTCGGGCGGGTCCGGACCCGCTCGACGGTCTTTCCGATCGCCGCAGCACGCAAGATCGCCTTCTCCTGCCTGGGCTCGATCAGATGCGCGAGCGGCAGTCCAAAGATGAGTTCGGCGAGCTCGTGGTCGAGGAAGGGAACCCGCCCCTCGATCGAATGCGCCATCTCCGTCCCATCGCCGAGAGTCTTGAGGATATAGTTCGCCAGGCAGAGCTTGGTCCACAGATACGCCCCGCGCAGGACCGGTGATAGCGGGCGCTGCGGATCCTCGGGAAGTAGATCGGCGAGCCGTCCGAAGTTGTCGATCCCAGCCACATCGGCCGCGAACCCTGGCTCGAGCAACGGTGCAAACCGAGCACCGAATCCAGCCTTCGCCCGAATGAAGGATGGCACATGACCGAGTCTGCGCTCTAGACCACTGAGATCGAGGGTCTCCCCTTCTGGCAACATCACGCCCATGGACACACTGTGTGCGACCCGAAGCGCCTCACGATCGCCCACCGCACCACCACTCGTACTCAGGTAGTCATCACGTAGGTGTGGGTACCCGAGCAGCAGTTCGTCGGCGCCTTCCCCCGTCAGAACCACCCGATAGCCGTCCGCGTGGACCTGCTTGCTGAGCAGGTACTTGGCCGGGAGGTGTGCATTGATCGACGTCCCCTCAGAAAAGTATACGGAGTCGGCGAGGGCCTCCACGAGGTCCGTGCGGGAGACCCGGACTGGACGAAATTCACCGCCGAGCCGCTCGACCGTCGCCCGTGCCAGGTCCGCCTCGTCGTATCTCGCACGTGAGATCGTGTCGTCGAAGCAGACCGTGTAGTAGGCGCTCACGGTCCCCAGCTCCTTGGCGAACCCCGCGATGGCGCTGGAGTCGACGCCACCGCTGAGATAGAAGGCGACGGGGACGTCGCCGCGCAGACGAAGACGGACAGCCTCGGACAGCTTGGCTTCGAAGGCCTCCGTGATGTCTCCGTCGCAAGGCCGACTGGTCTGATAGAGATCCCAATACCTACTGACTCGCGTCTGCCCGTCGCTCCAGATCAACAAGTGTCCAGGTTCCAGCTGCTCGACCCCAGCGAACAAGGTCCGGTTCGGTGGCACGTACTGGAGCGTCGTCGCGTCGTGTACAGAACACAGGTCCCAGCGCGGCTGCACCTCGCTCATTGCGAACAGAGCCTTGGCCTCGGACGCGAATACGATCCTCTCGCTGTTCTGGTGATAGACGAGGGGCTTGACCCCGAAGCGATCACGGACCGCCAGCAGAACCCGATTCCGAGCATCCCATAGGACCGCCGCAAACTCGCCTCGAAGCATGTGAACACAGCGCGCCCCATAGCGCTCGTACAGGTGGACGAGCAGCTCGGAGTCGCTGCGGGTCGCAAACCGGTGCCCCTCGGCCTCGAGCTCGGCGCGGAGCCGAAGGTCATCGTAGAATTCGCCGTTGACCACCGCCCAGATACTCTGGTCTTCGTTGGACAGCGGCTGCCGACCGCCCTCGGGGTCGACGATCGCTAGGCGCGTGTGACCCAGTGCGACGGTTCGCTCGGAGTTGAACCACGTGCCGCTGCCGTCGGGGCCCCTATGATGCAGTGCCTCCACGCCCCGCCCGAAACACTCGGACGAGATCGGACGTTCTCGGGAAACGTATGCCGTAATGCCACACATGTGAATCAAGCTCGGAGCTGGGGTCAGCTGTGGAACTGTTTGGCCTCGCGGTCGCCCGGTCGAAACTGTCCGAGTTCGAATGAGCGTTCGAAGTAGTGGTGAAGCGAGGACGCGAGATCTTTGTCGGGCGCGACGATCTCGGCGACCGCCGCCGGAAGTTGCTCCTGCGAGAGCAGATCTCGCTGAGCCTGCCAGACCAAGGCGTAGACATCAGCATACATCCGCTCGAAGCGGTCGAGCCCTGCACTGGTCCCGACAAAGAACCAGGCGATCGCTTGGGCGAGGACGCGGCAGCTCTTTTGGATAGCGAACTGCAGCTCGCCAGGCGTATTGATCGTGTCGACCTCCCGCAGGGAGTCGAGATCGACGATACCACCGTCGAGCACGAGGTTTTGCGGCATCAGGCAGTTCCCTCGTCCCAGGCTGGCCGGGTCGGCTGGTAGCCAACCGAGCGCCAGCATCCGTGTGGCCGTGCGCAGCCAGCCCTCCACAGCACGGGAGATATCCGCCTGGTCGGCGAGTTGTGCGTGGCGGTCCCCATAAGGGACACCGTCGGCCGTGGTTGTGGCATTTGGGATCTGCATATGCATCACCCGGATAGGGATGGTTGGATAGTAGTAGACGAACGTCCCCATCCCACCTTGGAGCTGATCGCGGACAATCACCCGAGTCTTACGAGACAGGTGTGGCGCGAGCTTGTCGTACACACGATCCCGCAGCTCGTCGGGCCACTTGCAGGCCAACAGCGGAATCGGCACGTGGGCAAACTCGCCGTAGCGCTCGAGGTGGTCCAACTGATAGCTCGCGCAAACACGGGCCTCCTCCAGGGCGTCGGCGAGCGGGTGGACGTTGGGCGGCTTGCCCTCCGCGACCGGAAATCGCTCGAGCTGGTCCATCATGCAGACATCCTCGAGGATGTGGCGCTCGGGGCCCCCCAAGGACCAAGAGAAGATGCTCCACGTCATTCGTAGACGATCGATCAACACGTCGAAGTTGTCGGACCAAACTTCGGATCCCTTGATCGCTATGCTCCCGCGTTGGTTCGAAAGGTCGGGCAGCAACTTCTCGAGATCGAGATAAAAGGCGCGGACGTGACGGTCGGGCCGGTTGACCGGACCGACCTCACCATAGTGCCAATCGACTTGCACGGGGACCTGCTCGCGAAACTCTCGACTGAGGTCGGCGACCTCAGGATGCACCTTCTGTAGGGCATGAAACAGTGCCGGCGCGTGATCTTCGATGTGCCAACGGACGTCCGCGGGAACCAGACGCATGCCTGGGAGGGGAGAAATTGTTTTGTCTAGGATACCCATAGAACAGACCTTCGGGGTGCTCATGCCGCCGCGTCGAGGAGACCACTCAGCTCGTGTACCTTCTCGACCAGAGAGTCGAAGGACTCGATCACGAAGTACTGCGCCTGAAACTCGGCCCGAACATGGGGCGTGGTGACCATCGTCTGGACCTCAGCCGGCAGGCGCCGAGCGCCGTCGCCGAGCGCGTGCTCCAACTCGCCACTCGAGGACAGGAGCCCTGCGCCGAAGGCTTTGATGTCTCCGAGTTCGTCGATCAGGCCGAACTCGGTCACCCACTTGTTGAAGTTGGCGATCTTATAGATCACCTCTTCGTCGCCGACTCTCGACACCGCCAGCTCGCTGAGCAACCCTAGGTAGGCGCGGTACCCAGGGTTGACGAGCAAAGGGGTATGGCCGAACACATCGTGAAACATGTCTGGCCGCCTGCAATGATCGAGCTCGCTCATCGTCCGCATGAAGGTCGTCGCCGGGAGCACACACCGAGCCGTGAACCCCAAGTACTCCGCCGGCTCCAGGAAGTCGGCGACAGCCTCGAGACGCCAGCCCGTCAGAGCCTGCAGTTGGGGGCTCATGCTCGAGAACCGGGGGAGCTCACCTGCAGAAAAACCAAGCTGCTCCAGATCATCGTAGTAGCGTGCGTAGACACGACCGCGAAGACGCTCGAGCTGACGACGATAGAGAATGGACCAGACCTCGAATTGCTCCAATGTGTAGTTTTCGTAGAATTGGCCCGACATATCATGAACTCCTCAGGTCAAACTCTGTGCGATAGCCCATCTGTGCGAGCCACTCTCCGGCGATCGATTGGAATGCGGAGATCTCCCCCGGGCTCAGATCTATCCGATATCGACCGATCGCCCGACTATGGATCGGCCGGCTGACAGCCTCGATGCTCGGGTGCCGATAGGGGTGGGCAAAGAGGTCGTGATCGACCGCGGCGTGGTCCAGGACGGCAGGGTCCCACTCGAGTTCGAGATATTCGAGGAGCGGCCGCAGGCTCGCCTCTGGCGCTTCGACAATATCCTCGTAGCGCACCTCATAGATCTTCCGGTCGGCGACCAGCCCGCGAGTGTCGCCGATCAACTCCGCCCAACCATGAGCGGCATGGGTGATACTCGTATAGTAGAGGTGCCGGTCAGATCGAAGGTGAGATGCCGCGACGTCACGACCATCACGAACAATCTGCACAAAGCGTGCACGTGGCCACAGCGCCGTGTAGTCGGCGTGATGTAGGATCTCACGCTGAAGTTTCAGACCCCATCGCGGAACTCCCGTGGCGATGCGCCGGTGCTCGCCCAGGGCGTCGACCAGCGCGCAGCGGTCGGCAAACTCGACCAAGTTCGTACCGGTGGCCTCGAGCGTCGCACATACCAGGTCGCGGAGAGTCGGGATGTCGACGCCAAAGCGGTGGCACTGTTTGGCAAATTGGGCAGTCGATGCGTAAGGAGGCGTCGCCTCGACACCGAGGCTCCGGACTCGAGGGTCATCGCGCTCGAGCAGATCCAGGCAAGCGAGCAACGCCTCCCCCAAGTTCTCAGCCCCCCGAAAGTCGAGCTCCGGACCCATCACTATCGCGGGGTGGGAATCGAGAATGATCGCCAGCAACGTCGTGCCCGAGCGATTGTCGCCCACGACAAACACTGGATCGCTCGAAAATGGGGTCCCTCGGTCCACCGGTCTCTGACTCGGCCTTACTGGCCGAGTCACAACCTATCACGGCTCCAACACCTTGTCATCGATATTGATATCAGCGTCTGTGTTTCCACGACACATTATATTGCCACTCTCGATTCACAATTGGAAACTCGCCGGCTGACAGTTTGGTCCTTCGGCTTGGTCGAAGGACCATTCGAATACTGATCGGCGTTCCCGCGCGTAGTTTCTTTGTGGTCAGTTAGAGACCGGTCGAAACCCTTCGCTGCTCAGTCAACCGTTCTCGGAACCGGCCCCCCTCCCCCTTCCCCGAACCCAAAGTTGGCCCTGGCTACCCCGTCGTGTCGAACCGTCGCCGAGGTCTGTAGATGAACTCGCCTCCTCTCGACCGGGGTGTCGGGCCTGGCGACGTCGAGGGGGGGGGGTACGGCGAGAAACTCATAGCGGGGTCACGACGCGGGGTCACGACCTTGGGGCAGATCGAACCCCACCTGCATGGTTTTACCCACAGATCCAGCGACGAGTGCGCCACCCCGAATTCGCCGGCCCGGCAGCCCAGTCACGCGACGCTCACGCGACGAACCGAGGGTCGATATCAATGCCAAGACCGATGCCGAGACCGATGCCCCGGGAACCTCGACTCAGCGGCTTCGCCGTCCCAGAGCCAAGGCGGGCAGGCCCATCGCCACCAGATAGACGATGTTCACCGCTGCGTTGAACGGGACCCCCAAGGCGACACTCACCGTGCCGTCGCGCAGGAACCAGGTGAGGATGCCTGCGAAGATCGCCCGACCCAACTCGCGGGCGCGCTCTCGGGCCGAGCACGGGCGCTCCACCTCCGTCGAACGCAGCATCAACCACAGGGAGACGGCCCAACCGGCCATCAGCGCGCCTCCGACACCGGTGCCCAGTCGCGTCAGGAGGGTCTCCACTTGGGGCGTGGAGAACACCAACTGGCTGGCCCACACACTGGCGCCTGGAACCAAAGCCATGACGACCATCGAGAGACCAGAGAGGCCGGTCAGCGCGATCCCGCTGTACATCAGTTTGTTCGCCATCTCCCGAACACAGCCCCACCGCCCTCGGTGTTCGCTTGAAGGAGCTTCGAAAACGGCGCGGGCTGAGTCCGCTCGCGCTCTCGATCGAACTCGGCGTATCCACGCGCCACCTCTCGTTTGTCGAAACCGGGCGCTCAGCCCCCAGCGTAGACATGATCCGTCGCCTGAGTGAGGGCCTGGATGTGCCCTTGCGCGAGCGAAACGAACTCCTGCACCTCGCAGGCTACGCGCCTCACTACTCCGAGCGGAACCTCGATGCACCCCAGCTCGAGGGCATCCTGGCGATTGTCGGCACCCTGCTCGAAAACCAAGACCCCTACCCGGCGCTCGCCATGAACCGATATTGGGACATCCTCGAGATGAACGAGTCCGCAACCCGCATGTTTGGCCCATTGACGACTCCTGGGACGATCCCCAACAGTATCGAGATCTAACTTGGGCACCCGGCGGTCAAAGCCATGGTTGAAAACTGGGCGGAGCTCGCCCACCATATTCGAGAACGTGTGCGCTGTCGGCCCGGGAGACGAGCGCCTCGCTACCTTGGGTCGGCGAGTGGAGGTCCTGCTCGATGACCTCCACTACTCGCCCACCTGGTCTCCAGGCCCAGCCCTCACGACCCGACTCTCGATCGATGGCCAGATCATCGAGACCCTGACCACCGTCGCGTCGTTCACCGGCGCGGGCGATGCGACAGTCGAGGATCTCCGGATCGAACTCGTCTTTCCTGCGGACGCCGCTGCGACCGCGTACTTCCAGGCCGCGGCTGTCCTGTCGAAGAAGGACGACTGAGGCCCATCTGGGGTTGTCGGCGAATTCAAAAGTCAGATCTGGGGTGCAGCGTGCGAACGTAGGGAGCATCCCTGAGCTCGCCCGCAGGCCCAGGTCCTCCAGTGAATTCCACAGATCAAACGAATGCCCGCTGGGAGGCGATCTCCCGCCGCGACGCCGCCGCCGATGGTTCTTTTGTCTATGGCGTCGTGACCACGGGGGTCTACTGCCTACCGTCTTGTGGCTCACGCGCGGCGCGGCGCGAGAACGTTCGCTTCTACGCAGACAACGACACAGCGGAGGCCGCTGGATTTCGCGCGTGCAAGCGATGCCGGCCCGATGGAGCCTCGCTCGCTGTACGTCAGACGGAGCAGGTGGTGGCTCTGTGCCGCTACATCGAGGGGCTCGACCAGCCGCCGACCTTACAGGCCCTCGCCAGCCACGCGGGCCTGAGCCCCTCCCATCTGAGCCGCATCTTCAAAAAGGTCACGGGCGTCACACCCAAGGGCTACTGCAAACTCCACCAGTCCAAGCGAGTCTGCGCGGCCTTGCGGGCCGCCGACTCCGTGACCGACGCGATCTACAGCGCGGGCTACAGCTCCTCGTCACGCTTTTACGAGAACGCCGACGCGATCATCGGAATGACACCGACCGAGTTCCGAGCCGGCGGGACCGCTCTCCCCATTCGCTTCGCCGTGGGTGAGTGCAGCCTCGGCTCCGTGCTGGTCGCCGCGACCGAACGCGGTATTTGTACGGTCACCTTGGGGGACGATCCGGAGGTCTTGGTTCGAGATCTGGAGCGACGTTTTTTCGAGGCCGAACTGATCGGTTCCGACGCTCGCTTCATGTCCCTCGTCGCCCGCGTCGTGGGCCTCATCGAGAGCCCCCAGACGGGGCTCGACCTTCCGCTCGATATTCGCGGCACCACCTTCCAGCTCAAGGTCTGGACCGCGCTGCGCAAGGTCCCGGCGGGCAGCACCTTGAACTACCGAGAGCTCGCCATCGCCATCGGTCGACCCACGGCTGCGCGCGCCGTCGCGGCAGCCTGCGCCGCGAACCCGGTCGCCGTCGCCATTCCCTGTCACCGGGTCATCCGCAAAGATGGGGGCCTCGCGGGCTACCGCTGGGGCATCGAGCGCAAGCGAACACTCCTCGCCCGGGAGGCACAAGCGCCCCCGACCGCCGACAAATAGACGCGCAGGCGACACGACCCCCGCACGCTCGGGCCTGCGGGGATCATCTTCAGATTGGGTTCAGGCCCGGAATATGGACGCGCCGCCGTCGACGAGCACGGCGCTTCCCGTCGTGAAGCTCGACGCCGCCGAGGCTAGATGGAGCGCTGATTGTGCGATCTCCTCGGGAGCGGCGATACGCCCCAACGCATGCAGACTACGCACATAGGCCAGGGCCTCGGGTGTACTCGCTACTATTCGCCCCATGGGGGTGTCGGTGCCGCCGGGCAAGAGCGCGTTGACCCTCACTCCGGCGCCCCCAAACTCCGCAGCCAGACCCTGCGTGAGGCCGATGAGTCCTGCTTTGCTCGCGGCGTAGGGGGCCATGCCGGGCATGCCGACGGTGTGCCCCACAAAGGTGGAGGTGAAGATGACGGAGCCTCCTCCGCGACTGACCATCGCGGGGATCTGATGTTTGGCGGCGAAGAACGCTCCGCTGAGATTGACGGCCAGAGTCTCGTTCCAGGCCGCGGCTGTAATCTCGGTGAGCGCCCCCATCGCGCCGAGCGTACCGGCATTGTTGAAGGCGATGTCCAAGCCGCCAAAGGTGTCGGTAGCCGCAGCCACCAGCTGCTCGGCGAAGGTCTCCTCCGAGACGTCTCCTGCCCGCGCGACCGCCTGGCCGCCGGCGGCCTCGATCTCGGCGACCAGCTTCTCCAGCTCCAGCCCTCGCCGGGCACCCACCACCACGCGGGCCCCCTCGGCCGCAAACAGGATTGCGGCTGCCCGCCCGATGCCCGAGCTGGCACCGGTGATGATGGCGACTTTGTGTTCGAGTATGCTCATGGAGTGGTCTGTCTATGGCCACGGTCGACCCTGGACACTCCGAATCCGACTCTCGAATCCAGGCGAGGTGGGCTCCAGTTCGACGACGCGCGCTGCGTCGGGTGTGGGTTTTGTGCCAGCTCAGGCTGCGCCAACACCAACGACAACAACCCCTACGCGGCCCCGATCGGAGCAGTTTACGCTCGACCGCTTCGATGGCAGATATCGATATTTCTGATACCTCGATCGTGTCCGGTACAAAAGGACAAGACTTCCCTATCTCTGCACAGTATGGTATCTATTCGGCAATTGAGAGGGTCGTGGTTCGCCGAGCCGATGGGAATCGGCAGCGACCAGGCGCGGTCTCGGTGCGAGCATCCGTGCCCGCTCGAACGGTCAGACGAGTCATGGGTTCCGCGAAGAAATACAAGGTCAAGCAGGGGGAGTGCATGTCGAGCGTCGCCTACGCCCACGGGTTTTTTTGGGAGTCACTGTGGTCGCACGCCGACAACGAGGGGCTCAGGAGCAGACGGGAGAGCCCCTTCGTGCTCGAGCCTGGTGACGTCGTCTCGGTCCCCCCGCTGCGCCAGCGCGAAGAGGCACGTCCGACCGGGGCCCGACACACCTTCCGGCGCAAGGGCGTGCCCGCCAAGCTGTCCCTGCGGCTGTTTGTCGGCGGTGAGCCCATGGCGGACGTGGGTTATGTGCTCGAGCACAGCAGTCAGGAGTTCCTCGGCGTGACCGACGACAACGGTGTCGTCGAGGTCTACGTCCCGCCAGACACGCCCAAGGCCATCCTGCGTGTGGGCAACCGCGTCTACGACGTCACGCCGAGGTCCCTCAACCCGGCTGAGGCGGTCGACGGGGCTCAGGCTCGGCTGGCGAACCTCGGCTATTACCATGGGGAGGTGCACGGCGAGCTCGACCGTCTGACGGCAGTGACGATCCGACGGTTCCAGCGCGACAACGAGCTCGAGGTCACCTGTGAACTCGACGAGGCCACCATCTCCGCGTTGAAGGCCGCCTACTCCGGGAACAGCTAGCTGCCGATGGTGAAGTTCGGGCAAACAACCCCCTGGCCCGTCAGCCGCGAGCAATCGAGGACACACGTGGCGACGCTGGAGCAGCTTTGGAGGGGCGGCCACGGCACGTGGCTGCATCGAGTACGGCGTTCAACCGCCAGCGAGGGACGGATCGGATATGTGTGACGACGACGAGGTGGAAGCGGAGCCGAGGATCCGCCGAGTTCGACTGGAAGAACCCAACGTTCTCGACGACCCGGCCCCCCGCGGTGCCTTCACGGTCTGCCTTTCGGGCACGGCCTGCACGCGCGACGAAGGTGAAGCCAGCCGTCAGGGCAGGTGGCCCAATGACCGTGGAGCCTGCGACAAGGACATCTACTGCGACCTCACGGGCTACATTCCAGTGCGTATCCACAAGGAGATCTCCGGCGAGCTGGACGCGAGGGCCCCAAGCATCACGGTGCGGGGCGTGGGCGAGAACGACTGGGCCGACGACCGCGAAAGCGAGCCGCTCGCTCTCAACGACGCCTTGGACCACGTGCCCGACGCTCTCGTCGAGTACTGCAGCTCCTACTCGGGCGGTGATCAGTTCAGTACGTCCCAACAAAGCAAGGGCCAGTCCATGACAGCGCTGGCGTTGCATGCGGCGAACATCGCAGCGAGTGAAGATGCGGCGGTGATCAACTTCATCGGCCACAGTCGGGGAGGGGTCGAGGCGATCATGGCGGCATGGTTTCTCTACGCGTACGGGTCCCCGCGTGTGAGACGCACGCCAGTCAACATCTTCGCAATCGACCCGGTGCCTGGATCCGGCAATTGGTACAGCAGCATGACGCAACTCGCACCTAACGTCGCCCACTACGTGGGCGTGTACGCCTGGGACATGTGCTCGCGGACCCTCGACACGCCCTTCCAAGCCGTCGTGCCACGGCCGAACAAAGGCATGGGTGCCGGACCCGACGACGTCGATGAGCCCTGCGCAAAGATGCTGCGAAAACTTGCTTGGAAGAAACTCGCTGACGATTCGCAGCGGCAAGACCCGCTGAAGCCCTCCGACCACAATCCGCCCGAGAACTACGAGCTGTTCGCCTGTCGGGGCCGCCACGGCACGGTCGCTGGCAACGCGACCTCGAACGGCGACTATGATCCGAACGATGTCGCCGAGGAGGTCAAGTCGGTTCCAAAACTGGTCTACCGAATGGCGCGTGGCTACCTTAGCGAGTGGGGGGTTACGTTCCCGGAACCCAGCGCCGTAGAAGAGACCGCTCTCTTCTTGCGGCACCAGCTCAACACCGATCATCGCCTGTTCGACACCATGGGGGGCGGCGCCACACGGACGAGCGTGCGAACGGGGCGGCCTTGGGTCCGGCGCGTGTCCTCGATCAGCGGTAGCAATCCCTATAACTCGTACTACATGGATAACGTCGTCGGCGATCCACCGTACACCATGGCCTACCCGGTCACGAACGAACGCACCGACGCAGGCTGGGCGAAGTGGCGGTTCTTGTAGACAGGCTGGGTCTCTCGAATCGGTCCGGTTCGCGCTCCCACGTTGTACGGTCATGGGACCGGCGAGGCATTCAACACCATGAGTAAAATCGAAGACGTCGTCGCCAATATTGAGGGCTACGTTCACCATGTCGCCGGCGACAACTACATCCGGCTCATGGACACGCCACGCGTCTGGGGGATGGAGTTCGGGCGCGGAATCATGGAGCGGGCTCAGGCGCGTCAGCTCGAGTTTCAGCGGGTGATCGAGGAGATCATCCAAAAGGCGAAGTACCGCGTCGATGTCGTGTCGCTCAACGCCCCTGACGTCGACTGGCTTCGCGTGATCATCGGGGCGATGGATACCTGCCTCAGCGAGGAGATGGGCCGCGATCAGCCCATCCAGTTTCGCTTCTTGTTCGGGGAAACGCCGACGGCGTTCGTGCCCGACCACCACGACGACTTCCATGTCGAGGCCAAGGCAGCGCTCATCCGCCTCGTGCGCGTCCGGTCAGACGACTGGGAGCAGCCGCCCGAGATCTGGGTGGGTCGTTTTTCTCGGCTCGCCAAGGGCGACAGGTTCACCTGGAACCACACCAAGGCCATCGTTGTCGACGGCTGCGAGGCACTCGTCGGCGGTCACAACCTGAACATGGACCTGTTTCGCAGCTACCCGCCGGTGCACGACGTGTCGGCAGTGGTGCACGGGGCCGCTGCCTACGGGGCCCAGCAGTTCCTGAACGAAATGTGGAAGTGCGGTACGGACCTCCTGAGCAAGGAGCTGCTCGAGCTCGATCCTTCGATGAGGTGGAGGGCGGACGGGACCTTGAACGATCCCTTGGACAAGGTCAAAGAAGAGGTCACGCGGGCTCAGGAGGCTCTCATCACAATGCACAGGTCGGGCGAGCAGGACGGCGAAGATCCGCCTGTGGAGCCGCTCCCGCCTCCGAGGGGGGGGGATCGAGCCGAACGATCGACAGGCGTTCGAAGAGGTGCACGAGGACTTTCCCGTCCGTGTTCGCTGGCAACGCTACGCAGCGTTGGACGAGTACAAACATGCGACCCGCGTGCTGTCAGTGGGCAAGTACTGGAACGGGCCGACGAAGATCAACGACTACCAAAAGGCCTCGGAGATCATGAAAGAGACGCTCATCAGGGGCGCCACGACGAGCATCAAGATGTCGCAGATGGACTTGGTGAGCACCTGGAAGAAGTCCTGGAAGGACCACGTGGTCTGTCAATGGGTCCTCGAGGCGTTGCTCGAGAACCCCGGTCTGATCGTGCAGGTCGTCGTGTCTCCGCTCGATGCCGGCGCCGGTGCCGGTGGCGATCAGTACTCGTTCGGCTCCGGCGCGGTGCGAACCTACGCCCTGATGAAGTACTACATGATGCACGAAATCGAGACCGACGAGCCCATTGCAGACCCTGAGGGGACACGCGAGGAGGCGCTCGAGCGCCTCCATATCGCGCCGCTGTACTATACGGATCAGGTGCCCGAGGGGAGTACCGACGAAGGCGAGACCTATTTCTGGCCCGATCTCGATCCCGCGGGCTACACCAGTACCGTCAAGCAGACGCCGCTGAGTGAGAAGAAGCCCAAGCAGGGAATCATCGGTAGCGCCGCCGCATCGGTCGTCATGGGGAGTGGGATGGTCACGGATAAGGTGCCGTCGGCGCCGGGCAATCACGCCAAGATCATGATCGTCGATGACGAAGCCTATGTACTGGGATCGGACAACCTGTACCCGGGCTTCCTGTCGGAGTTCAACTACCTCGTCGAGGGCGAGGAGGCCGTCCAGCACCTGCTCGCCAACTACTGGGACAAGCTGTGGGAGTACTCGAGCCCCCACTGTGTCCGCGACGAGGATGTTTAGTTCGTCCTCCCCCAGGGAACCGTAGCCGGTTCCCCGCCCATGCCGGGCCCACCCATCACGGGGCCTGCCCGGCGCTCACGCGCCGTTGGTTGGCCTTCGGCCTAACCCTGTACAGACGGCGTGGTGAGTTGAACTCTCGCCCTTGCTCTCGCCCTTGCTCTCGCCCTTGCTCTCGCCCTTGGTAGACGGGCGTTGGAGTCGGCCACAAGTTCTGAACCGGTTTCTGGGACCAATCCCGGATGCCGGATGCCGGATGCCGGATGCCGGATGCCGGATGCCGGATGCCGGATGCCAGCCACCCGGGGTTTCCCCGAACCAATAAAAATAGTGCCCACGGGCACCCGCCCTCCCCGTTACCGTTGCTGTCGTCAGACTCTGGCGGAGTTCGGAGGAGAAGCGTCACCCGGGGCAGGAACGGCCACATTGGGCCGACGGAGAAGGCGGGATTCGAACCCGCGGTGGGTTGCCCCACACATGATTTCCAATCATGCACCTTCGGCCACTCGGACACCTCTCCAGGAATGAGCTCAGAGGGTACCCCCGGCCGGTCGAGGTACCGGGTAGGTACGACGGGGCGCGGTGGCCATGCTCCGAGCGAAAGCCCTCGTTCTCGGCGAGGAGCTCAGTCGGGTTGAGTTTTCAGGTAGCGGAGAGGGGGGGATTCGAACCCCCGGTGACTTGCGCCACACCAGATTTCGAGTCTGGCACCTTCAACCACTCGGACACCTCCCCAGCGGCGGCGGACCATAACAACTGTTTGGAGGGCTGCCAGAGCATGGGCCCAGCTTTCGGGTCTCTCAGGTGAGAGCTGACGCACTGACCCCGGGGATCACGGGCACGCCCCCCCAAGCTCCAGCCAGCACACTGTGCCGGTGGCCGACGCACAGACCCCCAAGCGCCCGGGTGGACCGAACGAGCTCGCCCAGACCACGAGCCCCTACCTGATCCAGCATGCGGACAACCCGGTCGACTGGCACCCCTGGGGCCCTGGGGCCCTCGCGCTCGCCGCAGCCCAGGACAAGCCGATCCTTCTGTCGGTGGGCTACAGCGCCTGTCACTGGTGCCACGTCATGGCCCACGAGTCCTTCGAGAACCCGCGCACGGCCGCGCTGATGAACGAGCACTTCATCAACATCAAGGTCGACCGGGAGGAGCGACCCGACATCGACGCGATCTACCAAAAGGTGGTCGCGCTCATGGGTCAGGGCGGAGGCTGGCCGCTGACCGTGTTCCTGACCCCCGACCAGCGGCCCTTTTATGGAGGCACCTACTTCCCGCCCGACGACCGCTATGGGCGACCCGGCTTCCCCCGGCTCCTGCTCGCGCTCTCTCGACTGTGGACCGAGGGTCGAGACGAGGCCCTCGCCCAGGCCCAGTCGTTCATGGACGGCCTGGCCGACATCGCGTCGAGCCTCGACGGGGACACGGACGGGAACGAGGAACACAGCCCGGATCTCTCGCTGACCGAGGCCACGAGTTTACGCGAGGCTGGAAGGCGAGCGGTCCATCGCATCGACCCGGCGTGGGGAGGCTTTGGCCAGGCCCCCAAGTTTCCCAACGTCCCCGCGCTCGAGCTGCTGCGCTGGGCCGCCCACATCGAGATACAACCCGAGACCAACCCCGCGTCGGAGACCGACCCCAAACCCAACCCCGCGTCGGCGCTGCGGCACACGCTCGAGTGCATGTGGCGCGGGGGCATGTACGACCATCTGCGCGGCGGCTTCGCCCGCTACAGCGTCGACGCGCGCTGGCAGATCCCCCACTTCGAGAAAATGCTCTACGACAACGGGCTTTTGCTCGGGCTCTACGCCGACGCGAGCGTCGGCCCGACCCTCGCCTGTGAGGACTTCGCCCGCCGCGTGGTCGAGGAGAGCGCGGCCTACCTCGAAGCCGACATGCGGGCCCCCGAGGGCTGGTTCTACTCGGCCACCGACGCGGACAGCGAGGGCGTGGAGGGGAAGTATTTCTGTTGGGACCCAATCCAGCTCGAGGCGGCCCTGGGCGCAGAGCTGGCCCTGAAGTTCGCGGCTGCCCACGGGGTGCCCACGGGCGACGGCCCCGAGGCTCGCGCCGGCAACTTCGAGCATGGGATGAGCGCCCTGACTCGGCCCGAGCCGATCTCGGCGGCGCTCGAGCTCGAGCTCGCCCCCGCCCGCGCGACCTTGCTCGAGCTCCGGGCCCAGCGTGTGCCCCCGGCCCGGGACGAGAAGGTGCTCAGTGCCTGGAACGCGCTGGTGATCACGGGGCTGTGCAAGGCAGCGGCCGCTGCGTTGGTGTGGGCACGGGCCGAGCCCGGTCCGGAGCCCCGACAGCTCGCGGCGCCCCAGCAGCTCGGGGATCCCCGACAGCTCGCGGATCCCCGACAGCTCGCGGATCCCCGACAGCTCGCGGATCCCCGACAGCTCGCGGCGCGGTGGACCACCCTGGCGATCGATG
>CAYVJQ010000048.1:43846-48719 GCA_964451725.1 uncultured Nannocystaceae bacterium
CAGCTCGCGGATCCCCGACAGCTCGCGGCGCGGTGGACCACCCTGGCGATCGATGCAGGCGAGGCGATCTGGCGGGTCCACCGAGATGCCGAGGGCAGGCTGCTGCGCGCTTCGTGGCAGGGCCAAGGCCACACCCGGGCCTACCTCGAGGACGTCGCGCTGCTGGCCCGGGCCTACCTCGATCTCCACGAGCTGACCCTCGAGCCCCGCTGGCACCTGCGCGCCGCCGATCTGGGCGCCGAGCTACTCACCCACTACGCCCGACCTGGGGGTGGTTTCTTCCAGACCGCCGACGACGGTGAAGCGCTGATCGAGCGAACCGAGAGTCAACACGACTCCCCCCTGCCGAGCGGGGTCGCGGTCGCTATCGAGGTCCTCGCCCGCCTCGAGCTCGCCGGCGTGGCACCAGACCCGACACCAGGCCCGGCCGCCGAATCGAAGCCCGAATCCAGCCGATCCCTCACCCTCTCGGGGCGGGCCCAACTCGAGGCCAGCCTCCACCGTTTCCGGGCCGCCGCCGCGCGCCCCCTCGCCAACGCTGGGCTGATCGTCGCGGCTCGGTGGCTCGACCCCAGCGCGACCCACGTCAGTCTGCACGGCCCGAGCCCCAGCGCCCCGGGGGTCTCGGCCTTGGCGAGCGCGCTCACCGACCACCGGGCCCGGGCATTTCGAGGTCGAGCCCTGACCTGGAGCTTCAAGCCGAATCCGAGCGAGGATACTGATACTGATACTGATGCCGGCGCTGGAGAAGCATGGGCGCTCGTATGTCGAGGCCAAGCTTGCTCCTTGCCCCTGCGCTCCCCCGAGGCGCTGCTCGAGGCGCTCACCGGCGCCTGAGTCGGAACACAGCTGTCCCGGTCCCAACTCATCCCGGTCCCAGCGCGAACTCGCGGACCTCAGTCGCGGACCTCAGTAGCGCACGGGGGGCGCCTGCGACTTGTCCCTGGTATTGCGCCGCTCGAGGCGGAGGGCCCACTCGTCCTTGGACAGGGGGATCACATACACGGTCGGCCACACGAAGCGGCGCTCGGTCGAGCCCAGGCGCCGGGCCCAATACTCGACGTCGACGACCTGATAGGGCTCATCGTCGATGACCACGATCTCGTGCACCCGAGGCACGGCTTGCGCCATCTCGGTGGTCTCGGTCCGAAACAGGAGGCGTCCCTCGCAGGCATACTCGACGTAGGGCATCGTGCGGGGCCCAGCCTAGCAGCTCTCGCCCACCCCCGAGCTTGGTTTTGCGTTCCCCGGCCCCAGGGGCGAAGCTCTGGCGGCGCATCTATCATGGTCTCGCTCCGCCGCCCCGACCTCATCCGCACCTTGCTGCCCGCCCGGGAGCGCGCGCGTGTGGAGGCCTATCTCCTCGACGATGCGGGCCTGGGCACCGACGTGTTCGGGACCTCGGCGACCAAACTCGGCAGCGCCTACGCGCTCGCCTACTGGCTGCACCGCTACTACTTTCGGGTGGTCTCTTCGGGGCACGAGAACATCCCGCGAGAGGGGGCCGGCGTGGTCGTGGGCAACCACAGTGGGGTCTTGCCCTTCGACGCGGTGATGGTGACCACCGACGTTTTTCGAAGCATGGACCCGCCGCGCCTGGTCCGCTTCATGGTCGACTTCTTCGTCTACCGCATGCCCCTGATCGGGACCTTGTTTCGAAGCCTGGGCCAGGTCCCGGGCACGCGCCGAAACTTCGACGGGCTGATGGAAGAGGGCCACCTCGTGGGCATCTTTCCCGAGGGCGCCGACGCGCTCGGCAAACCCATGGAGCAGCGCTACGAGCTCTATCCCTTCTCCCACGGACACGTCGAGCTCGCGGCCCGGCACGGGGTCCCGGTGATCCCCTTCGGCGTGGTCGGGGCCGAGGAGCAGCAGGCCGTGATCTCCAACCTCCAACCCCTGGCCCGGGCGCTCGGGGTCCCCTTTGTGCCCGTGACCCGAACCTTCCCGCTCCTGGGTCCGGTCGGGCTCCTGCCCAAGCCGGTCCGCTACTACATCCAGTACGGCCCCGCCTTGACCATCGACCCGGCCGTGCTCGAGAGCATCGAGGTCCGGACCCGAGAGGTGGAGCGGGTCCGCGATGCGGTCGCCGAACAAATTCACCTCGGTCTCGAGGTTCGCCGGCGCGCCGAACAGGGGCGCGCATGACCGAGGCTCCCTCAAAGCCCGCTTCGGGGCGGGTCCGCGCCCGAAGGATCTTGATCACCGGTGCCCAGCGCAAGATCGCCGTGGCCCTCATCGCCCAGCTGCTCACCGATCCCGAGGTCGAGAAGATCCTCGCGGTCAGCGAGCGCCCCTGCCCCCCGAGCCTCTTGGGCCACGACCCCAAGCGCTTCATCTTTCACCGCGCAGGCCTGGCTCGGCGCCGGCAGGTCGACAACCTGTTTCTGTTCGAGGAGTTCCGCGAGCGGCCCCTGGACACGGTCGTCCACCTCGCGTTTTCTGGGAATCCCAAGGGCTACGACGCCTCGCGCCACGAGTACAACGTCAACGCGACCCGCCACCTGCTCGACGCATCGCTGCGCCACGGCGTGCGCAAGTACGTGTTCCTGTCGAGCGACGCCGTGTACGCCGTGGGTCCTCGCGGGGACTACAAAGTCGGCGAGGATGCCGAGCTCAACCTCGATCCCAAAGGCCCGGCCGCGGTCCGCGACATCATCGACGCCGAGTTCCTGTGTCGCGCCAAGATGGATCACCCGACCTGCGAGGTCATGGTCTTGCGCCCGGCCGGAGTGATCGGGGGCGGGGTCATGTCGGGGCTCAACCTCTTGTTCGAGAGTCACCCCCCCGTGCTCCCGATCGGCTTCGACCCGATGATCAACCCGACCAGCCTCGAGCGCCTCGCGCGGGACATCCAGCTCGCCCTGATCCTCCCGGGCAAGGGGCTCTACAACGTCGCGGGACCGAGCGCGGGACCCCTGACCCGGTTCTTGGAGGCCCGAGGAGTGACCCCGCTTCGGGTCCCCGGTCCACTCCTGCGCGGCACCAACCGGCTCCAGCGGATCGTCGGCCAGACCCGCTACCACGCCGAGTACCAACCCAAGCGTCTGTTCTACTCGCTGGTCCTGGACGACGGGCGCTTCGAGGCCGCGTTTCGGGCTCACGCACCCGTTTCAAAGGTCCAAGCAAAGCCGGCGCCCGCGTCGGACCCCGAAGATTTGGGCCCGGAACAGGGAAGTGCGTGAGCTTCGCTGTGACCGAAGACAATTTCGCTGCTCGGGCTCGCTGCAGCCGTAGTCCCGGCCACGAGCAAATCCTCGCTACGCTGCGAAACAGCCCATAGGCGGCCCTCTGGGGCCCTCTGGGGGCGACCCCTCTGGGGGTGAGTTGGGGATCTACACACGATCTCGGCTCAGTCTGGCAAGGTTTTTGCTCGCCTGATTCGGGACCGATCAATTCGTTGCGCAGCTGGGCTGGGCAGTTGAATTCAGGCGATTTGATCCTGGTCTGCCGTTCTCGTGGCGACCGCCACCGGGCAGCGTGCCCTCGCCCCAAACGGTGGTCCTCCGACCAGGACACGCTGGCGCGCGCGACTGCGCCCTGCACACTCCGCCGACCTAACGAGCGCGAGCACGGGGCCAGGTCCCCAGGCTGTTCGCTGTTCGGGGCCACAACTGCCTGCCACGAATTTCGCCGACGGGCGCTCGAGTCGACGACCCGAGTGCGCGGCACAAATCGAGTTTCGCCATGCATCTCGACCCCCGCACTCCCCACTCACGCGGCCCTGACCCCCAGGTCCGCCGGCTCCTGCGACGTCTGGCCAACCAGATCGTCGCCCTCTTGTTGCTCTCTTCGTGCGCAGACCGGGACGCCATCGAGCGGCCCGCCGGCGCGGGTGAGCACCACGCGAGCATCGCCTGGTTCGACGATCCCCCCGGGCCGTCGCTGGCCGAACTCGCCGAGGTCGCCGAGTTTGGTCTGTCTGGCCGAGATCCCCGAGATCCCAGTTTGGCGACCGGTGAACCCGACGGCCTCGACGGGTCCGCAGAGGTCAGGGCTGAAACCCACCCCGAGACCACCCCCTATGTCTGCGAGCGCTTCGAGGTCCGCCTGCGCGACAACGGCCGACGCTGGCACCGACGCCTGCGCCGGACCTGGACCGAGCCCGACCGCAAGCGCTTCCGCAAGCTCGTGGAGATGGTCGCCGAAGAGATGGGCGCCGACCCGGAGCTGCTCACGATCTGGGCCCTGCGCGAGTCGACCTACGACCCCTACGCGATCCACGTCCTCAACCCCGATCTCGAGGCCTCGGCCCGGAGCTGGCGGCGGCACCACTGGGACGCCGACAAGGCCGCCGAGCTCGAGGCGACCATGGCCGAACTCGGCGCCCGCGACCCGGGTTTTTGGCGGGCCAAGGCCGAGCTCGCCCGCATCTCTCGGTTCCGCGACAACCCCTACTACGACGCCCAGATCTCCTTCGAGCTCGTGTCTCCCAAGGGCGAGCGTCAGACTCGAGAGACCTCCTACTGGGGCTACGGCTACGGCCCTTTCGGCTTCAACCCGACCTATTTCTTGGCGACCTGGGACGCCGCGGCCCCACCTTGGGTGTTCTGCAACGACGACGGCATCGCGGCCATCATCACCGCGGTCTGGGCAGCCCGCGCCCACCAGCGCGAGTGTGAGGACCTCGGTTTCGGGGCCAGCAACGAAGTGGTCAACCGACGGTTCTCGTCGGGCCACTGCAAGCCACGCCCCAAGTACGCCGAGAAATTTCGGACCCGCGCCCGCCGTCGGAGGCTCGACCCCTCGGCCCGCGCCCGCCTGGGCAGGCGCTGGCCGATGGACAGCAGCGATCGGGCCCACGTCCTCGGACACATGCGGACCCTGGCCGAGGCCCGGGGCCTGCTGAGCGCCCACGCCCTGCACTGAGCCG
>CAYVJQ010000049.1:0-5656 GCA_964451725.1 uncultured Nannocystaceae bacterium
ACCCTCGACGGCAGCGATCCCCGGACCTCCCAGACCGCCCTACGCAAAAAAAAAACAAGAAACCGGTCCCGGGGTCTTCACAACGGTTGGTCCAAAAAAAAAACAAGAAACCGGTCCCGGGGTCTTCACAACGGTTGGTCCAATGGGCCTACCGGGCCCGCGATCCAGCACACAAAATGGGGTCGAGTCCCTCCCCCTCCGCCACAATTCGACCTCGTCTTTCGAATCTCACGAGATCCAGAGGACGCTCGACCGTCTTCAACCAACACTTCTAGGCGGAGGCCAAAAGACCACCACCCAGAACAGACCTCGCTCAATTTCAGGGCGCCTGTGCGGCCCGAGCTCCCGCGAAACGGCAGACCCAGTAACTACCAAAAGGGAACAAGACCGCTCGACCACCCGCGAGCAACCTCTCTCGAGCAAACGCATAGGCCGCTTGCCAGGCTCGGTCCAGTTGTGCGGCCGCAATGCGGGCCCACCTGTTGGTCGATGCGCGCGTGGGTGTTCGAGTGAACCTCGTCTCACGCGACCACGGAGTCTCGCTCCACCGCTGCCTCGCCACACGAGCCTCACCCAGAAAACGCTTCCCAGCCCGGCGAAGCTGATCTTGCTTGGCCACCTCTCGGGCACGCGTCAAGCGCTCCAGGTCGGTGTGCAGCTGCCCATCCGAAAGCTCCAAGAGAACCTCGGGCCGGGTCAGCACCAGCGTCGCCGCGTCCGGCAACTCGTCGTTCGCGGGGTCGAAGAACACCGGGGGCCGTCGAAAAGTCTTCTCCTCGCCAAACTGCATGCCCACCGTCGTGAGCCCCGGCCAGCGCCGGCCCCATTTCACGAGCCCAGCCTCCACCGGGTTGGCCAACGTATAGGCCATCGATGAGAGCATGTCCGAGTCTGTCAGTATCCGGACATCACAGGGCCGATCCTCACTCCAAAATTTGTCAAACCGATCTCGAATAGCGTTGAGTGCGCGAGCCAGAACAGCATTGAAGTGGTTCTTGAACGCCGGGAGGTTTCCGTGGATATCGGTGACGTCCAGATGATAGTGATTCGACATGAAACACGCCGAGTGCAACACCAAGCCGTGCCGCTCAAGGCAAACAGCGAGCCAGTAGCCGACGATCTCGTTGACAGCCTGGGATGGGACAAGCAGGAATTGCCGACCTAAACACCGTCGGGTGACCTTGTAGCGGGTGCCCGGAATGATGGGGCGAGCACGGACGCGTATCTTCGGATGAACAGAACGGGCACGGTTCGCCGCTCGTCTTTGGGCACTGTGGCTGTTCGTCACAACTTCCATGTCGGCCCGGGACTGAAGGGCTTTCACCTCGTCTCCAATGGCCCCGTGTCTGGCCGCCGGAGGCCTCAGCTGGTGCCGTTATGGGTCAGGGGACAAGGACCTACAACGGCCCAAGTTGGGACCTTCCACGCTTCCTATATCGCCATGTACGACGACCCCGGGTCAGGGTCAGGGGGATGCCTTCTACGCTTCCTATATCGCCATGTACGACGACCCCGGGTCAGGGTCAGGGGGATGTACGACGACCCCGGGTCAGGGTCAGGGGGGATGTGTACGACGACCCCGGGTCAGGATCAGGGGGGATGTGTGGACACGGCTGGTCGGCGCAGCCGGGGATACTTCCCCGCCCACGCCGACCACCAGGGCGACAGGCCTACTTGGCCTCGAGCGCGTCGAGGCGGCTCTGCACCCGCTCGAGCGCACTCTCGAGCGCATCGTTCTCGGTCCGCAGGCTCACAAGCTCGTCATTCAGCGCCTTGATCGACGCCAGCGCCACACCATCCGCATCGACGGTATAGATGGCCTTGTCGGTCGACCCGACCCGGAACGACGCCTTGAAGTCCTGCGCCATCGGCCCCATGTGGCGAATACTCGGGTCCTCGAACTTGTAGTTCCAGCTGGTCAACGGCAGGGCGACGACATGCGCGAGCACAGCCTGAGTATCGAGAGGCTCGAAGTTCTCTTTGCGGTTGCGATCGCTGATCGGACACAGGGTCGAGCAGTACTCGGAACCGGGCGGCACGGGCACACCCGAGCAACACTGGAGCCCGTCGCAGCAGGACTCACCGCCGGCGCAAGAGGCCCCGTCGTCCTCACACTTCTTCTCCTCACACTCGACACCCTTGGTGTCGCAGGTCGAGTTGCCCCAACCGTCGTTGCAGGCCCAGGTCCCGTCGCCGCAGCACGAGGCGCCCTCGTAGCAGCCGAGCAGGTCGCCGCCGCCGGGCGTGCAGCAGGAACAAGCCACCCCCGGTTTCCCCTTGTCGCCGAAATCACAAGTCGAGATTCCCCACGGGTCGTTGCAGGCCCAGGTCCCGTCTCCACAGCAGGTCGCGCCCTCGAAGCAAAGTGGAGCTTCGTCATAGCAGCAGGTCGGACATTCGACGAAGGTCCACCCACAGGTGTCGTCATCCTGGAGCTCGCAGGCACCCGGACCGGCCCAAGTCTCGCCGTCGGGACACAGGAAGTTGGGGGCCAGGGGCGCGGGGCCGCACTCCTTCTCGGAGCAAGGGTCGACATTGTCGCTCAGCCCACCGAGGCCCCCCGCATTCGGGGTCTCCGCGCTGACCTTCGAGCCGTCGTCCTCCCCTTGGGGGACGTAGCCATGCTCGGTGTCGACATCCGCCTCGGCTCCAGCCTCGACCTCGACGTCGATATCCATGCCGTCGACCCCTTCAGCGCCGCCTTCGTCGATACAGGCGGTCGACAATGAGAGACCAGCCGCGACCGTGAACAGAGTTGCGAGTGGCTGGATTCGGGGGGGCGATTGTGTGCTCATACCAAACACATTCGCACCATCTTCAACTTCGCGCGCTCCTAACGCAAACACCCTGGCCGCAAGCCCAACACCTGGGACTGTGGCCCTCGCACGATGTTGAGACCAAAACCCAGCGCCCGTCTGGACAAATCGTATCGACCAAGACAACTCAGAGGACCGCCGGAACTCTCCCGCGCGCTCGCCTCCGGACGGGCCAGCACCCGCTCGAGCAGCCCCGCACGACCGAGCTCGGGGCCGCGGCGACACTCGCTCGCCGGCCCCGCCCCAAAAGTCTGACTCTCACTCGCCTTCGGGTGCGGCCAGCACCCGCTCGAGCAGCGCCGCGTCGACCGAGCCGACCCGGGACCAGACGACGTAGCCCTCCGGATCAATGAGGTAGGTCTGGGGGATCTGGCCCGAACCAACGGCGAACACCTCGGGCAGGCCGGCCTCGTCGGCCTCCTCACCGCCGAGCAGCGCCGTGTGTTCATCGAGTCCAACCTTCTCGAGGAAGGCCTCGAGAGTCGGGACCATCTCCTCACCGTCGAAGGCGACAGTCACCAGGTCGAGCTCCGAGTGGGCCGTGAACACACTCGGGAATTCATGCTCGAGCTCGTGTTTGCAGGGCGCACACCAGGATGCCCAGAAATTGACGAGCACCCAGCCCCCCCGGTCGCTGGCGAAGCTGTACTTCTCGCCGCCGAGAGTCGGAAGCTCGAAATCCACAGCTTCACCGACCCGGGCCTGCTCCGCCGAGACACCCGCGAAGGGGCTCTCGGTGACCGCCCCAGTCTCACCTGAGTCGCCCTGCTTGCCCGAGTCGCCCTCACCCGAGTCGGACACACCTGTGCCGGCTCCACCCGAGTGGTCTCCAGCGCCGTCGATCGCAGGCGCAGGTGCAACCCGTATAGCCTTGGCGGCGGCGTACTTGTCGAGCCCCGACTGGAGGAAGGCCTCGAACTCCCGGTGGTCGTTGGTCGAGCTGGCGAAGGTCTCGATGGCCTCGCCGGTGTAGGGGTCATAGATGGCGTAAAAGGGCAGCGCGACCGTGTGGAAGGTCTGCTTTTGGTAGGTCTGCTGCTGCTCGCAGACAGCCTCGCGGCAGTCGGTGTAGGCCTGTCCCAGGGTCATCTGTCGCAGACGCGAGTCGATGTTGGGGCGCGGGAAGACCGACGACTCCATCATCCGGCAGTTGGTGCACTGGTAGCCCGTGAAGTCGATGAACACGGGCTGGTCGGCGACCTTGCCCTGGGCGAGGGCGCCCTCAATGTCGTCTTTGATCCACGCGAGCTCTTTGCCCTCGCCCTCGCCACCCTCGGCGACCGCGTCGGGCATGACCGCTGGCGGCAGCCAGGCGTCGATCCACCCGCCCATGCTGCGCGAGTGGCTGAAGCCCGAGGCGGCGTAGAGCCCGAAGGCCACAAAGAAGGCCCCAGCCAGCATCCGCGGCACGCTGACGTGGGAGACCTCGTCGTACTCGTCGAACTTGATCAGCCGCCACAGGAACAGGCCGCAGGCCAGGAACAGGCCGACCCAGACCATGAGCACCACGGGCCGCGTGATCATGAACCACCCCATGTAGAGGTCGATGTTGGAGAGGAACTTGAAGGCCCCGGCGAGCTCCAAGAAGCCCAGGGTGACCTTGAAGGCGAACATCCAGTCGCCGGCTTTGCCCTGGAGGCGCTTGGCGGCGGCCGGGAACAGGGCGAGCAGGAAAAACGGCAGCGAGAAGGCGACCGCGAACATGAACAGACCCATGGTCGGGTACAGCCAGTGTTCACCGCCCTCGAGCTGGGCGAAGAGCACACCCACGAGCCCCACCGTGCAGGTGAAGGACATGAGCGAGAAGGTCAGGCCCATGAAAAACACGCCCAAGACCTGCCGGCCCAGAGACCCGCCCTCGTCGCCATACTTTTGTTCGAGTTCAGCGCTCTTGTCGACCAAGAAGCGCGGCGCGCTGATCTCGAACAGGCCCAGCAAGCTGAGCCCGAACACGAACAGGAGCAGGAACATGAACACGTTGAAGGCCGGCGACGAGGCCGTGTTCTGCATCGCGCTGGCGCCGAAGATCAGCGACGCGCCCACCCCCATGAGCGTGAAACAGACCACGATCGCCCCCGAGTAGGTCCCGGCCATGAGCAGGGAGCGCTTGCGCGAGGACTCGGCGTGCTTGGTGAAAAACGCGATCGTGATCGGGATCATCGGGAACACACAAGGCGTGAGCAGGGCCAAGAGCCCTGCCACGAAGCTGCCGATGAGGAACTGAATCAGGCCGACCTTGTCGGGGTCGAGCTTGTCGGCCTCGCTGAGTTCGCCGGACTCGGAGCCCGCCTCAGCCCCCGTGTCTTCCCCCGCCGCGCCAGCCTCGGGATCAAAGGCCTGCCCGTCGTGTTTGGGGGGCGCCGCGAACTCGCCGCGAGCCTCGCCCTCCCCGACCTCGAACTCGACGCTCAGGGTCTCCTTGAGCGAGATGCAGGTCTGGGGGTCGCAGATCTGACCGCGGGCGACGACCTCGAGCGAGTGGGTTCCCGCGCCGAGCCCCTCGATCGCGAACGCCCGCTCGTGGGTGACCGTGCCCTCGAAGAACTCGACGTCGGTCTTGAAGTTGGGATCGAACTCGACCTTTGGGGCGGGGCCGTACCAGGGACCCGCGGCCTGGAGCCCCTCGAGCCCGACCTCGAGCGACAGGGGCTTGGGCCCGTCGGCGACCCGGTTCATGGAGTAGAGGTGCCAGTGCTCGGGGACCTTCGCCGTGACCTCGAGAGTCACGTGCTCGCCGCCGCGGGTCGCGCCCGGGGTCAGCTCGGCGCTCCACTCGACCACCGGATCGGCGGCCAGCGCGACGCTCGGCGCCATCCACAGCGCCGCGAGCATCAAGATGA
>CAYVJQ010000049.1:5756-15384 GCA_964451725.1 uncultured Nannocystaceae bacterium
TCGGCGGCCAGCGCGACGCTCGGCGCCATCCACAGCGCCGCGAGCATCAAGATGAACACGAGGACGATCGGGTGGCGTTGGGGCGGTCGCATGATCTGATCTGCGGCAGTCGGCTGCACTACGCCGGCAGAGAGTGAAGGTTTCTTCCTACCATAGCTACCCCCCAATCCGCGCCGGAGAACGAGGTTTGAGATCGCCGTCCAGGCCGAGCTCAAAGGTGCACGACCTTGTTGTGCTCCTCACCGGCGATCAGCCGCCGCTCTCGCCAGCCGCTGCGGTCGTTGAGGGAGGTCCAGCGTCGCTCGGCCTCTCGGTAGTGCCAGTCCATGTCGGTCTGGCGATAGAGCAGCAGGCCACCGACCTCGAAGATCTTGCGGATCTCGTTGCTGTGATAGTTGCGCGGGTCGAAGTCAGTGTTCGCCCGCTGCCCCATCTCGGCGTAGAGCTGGCCGAGCTGGATGAGCAGCTCGTCGACCTCCGGGTCGAGGGCCTGGGCCGGGAGCCCGATGCGCTGAGCTTCGCGCAGGGTGATGGGGTAGCCGTGGGCCGGGTAGTCGGCATTGAGGGCCGTGGCGATCTCGGCGGCGCGCTCGGCATCGTCGAGGTGGTACGAGAGGATCTCGGTGCACAGCTGGATCGACAGGGAGCTGGCCCGGTCGACGGCGCCGATGACCAAGGGATGGACATGCTCGAAGATCGCCCCCCAGGGGTTGGCCTTGGGAGAGCTCGAATCCCCCTCGCCGGGCCCATGGCGCTCCCACAGACGAACCACCCGGGCGAGCTCGTCGTGGCTGACGCTGACCCGGTCGTTGGTGTGGGTCAGGGGTGAGAGCTCGTGGCGGATGGAGGTGTCGACGGCCGAGAGGTAGCCGCGCGGACCGATCTGAATCTCGTCCGCACACAGGGCCAACATGGTCGCGGCCGAGGCGGCCTCGAAGGGGATCAGGGCCGTCACCTGCGAAGCCCAGTGGCGCAAGATGTTGGTCATGCGCAGGGCCGCCGTGCCCTGGCCGCCGTCGGAGCGAATGAACAGGAACACCCGGTCGAGGGGCCGACCCATGGCCTGAGCCTGGCGCAGGATGTGGTCCAACGCGGCGACGTCCCCGTGCCGCATGGCTGCCTTGGAGGAGGCCCAGTAGCTCACGAAGGTCCCCTCCAAGACCTGCTCGAGGCGCTCGATGACCGGCTGGGTACTGGAGAACAGCACCGGCGGTCGCCGGACCTCGGGGCGCTCGCTCGCGGCCGCCTCGGGGAGCTCGCTGGTGTCAGGGGTGCCCGGCATGCGCGCCCAGGTTCCCACCCTCGCGCGGCCCGGGCAACGTTTGGGTAGACTCGTTTCTGGTGCCCGAGCAGCACACAGGCGAGGCGCCCACCTGGCTGACACGCTGGTTGGCACGCTGGGTCGCGGGCCTGCTGCGGCGGCGGCGGCTGGCGATCGCCGTGGTCGCCCTGCTCGCGCTGGTCTGTACGGCGGGCGCCCTGCGCCTGGAGCTCGATTTTTCCTCGACCGCCTTCTACGGCGAGCACAGCCCAGAGGCCGAGCGCTTCGCGGCCTACCAGCGCGACTGGGGGGCCGACGACGACGTCGTGTTGGTGCTCGTGCGGGCGCGGGCGGGCGAACCCGCGAACCTCCTGACCCCCGGGCGGCTGTCGGCGATCGCCGACCTCGGGGCCAGCTTGCGGGCGAGCCCCCTGACCCGCGGGGTCCTCGATGTCGCCAGCGCCCCACTGCCGATCCCCCGACTCGGGCCCGGGACCGCGCTCGGGGCCACCGACCTGCGCCAGCTGATCGCCCGATCGCCGGGTGTCCCCGACATTGCTCCCGACATCGCCCGGGACATCGCAGCAGACACACCGCTGGTCCCCCGCCTGCTCTCGGCCGACGCAGACCTGAGCGCCTTAGCGGTCGAGCTTCAGTTCTCGAGCGACGACGTGCTCCGGACCCGGGCCGCGGTCGAGGACCTGCGGGCGATCGCAGCGGAACACGAGGCCGCGCTCGCAGAACAAGGCCTGCGCTGGGAGCTCGCCGGGGTCCCGGCGATCCGGGCGAGCTTCTTCGCGCTGGTGATCCACGATCAGCTGATCTTTGTGCCGGCCATGATCGCCCTGGTCGGGCTGGCCCTGTGGATCGTGTTTCGCCGGGCCCACGGGGTGTGGATCGCCGGCCTGGGCGCGGGCTTGCCCACGGCCATGTTGGTCGGGTGTATGGGCTGGATGGGCGAGCCCATCGGCCTCCTCAACCAGGCCTACTTCACGCTCTTGCCGGTGATCGCCGTAGCCGACGCGATCCATGTGATCGCCCGGGTCCGAGAACAGCGGGCCGCCGATCTCGGCGGACCCCAGGCGGAGCGCGAACACTCGGCCCCACACCTGCGGGGTCTGAACCCGAGCGAGCGGGCGATCGTCCGCGGCGCGTCGCGGGTCGGGCTGGCCTGCGCCCTGACGACCCTGACGACAGTCGCGGGCTTCGCCTCGCTGGGCCTCGCGCACATGCCGATCTTGCGGGGGTTTGGACTCTACGCCGCGCTCGGGATCACGCTGGCCTTCCTGTGTGTGGTCACCGTCGTACCGCTGGCGCTGAGCTTCGTGCCCGAGTCGGCGAGCAGGGATGCGCCCGAGCTCCCAGGCTCGCGCCTGGTTCAGGCCTGCGCCCGCCTCGCTGTTCGCCGACCCTGGGCCGTGCTCGCGGGGGCCCTGGCTCTGGGGGCCCTGGCCCTGATCCCCGCCGGCCGAGTCCGGATCGACAACACACTCAGCGGGCTGCTCGCCCCCGAGCACCCGACCAGCCGCGCCAGCGCCCGGGTCGACGCCGAGCTCGGGGGCGTGCTCGAGCTGGCCTTCGAGCTCCGGGCCGTCGACGGCCCATACACCCAGGGCGAGCACGCCCCCGTCGACCTGCGCGCGCCCGAGTGGATCGAGGTCATGGCGGGGTTCGAGACCTGGCTCGCCGCAGCGCCCGAGGTCCGCGCGGTCGAGGGCCCCGGCGGCCTGATCCAAGCCAGCGCTCCCCTGTTCAAACCGACCTTCAAACCGACCTTCAAACCAGACTTCAAACCAGACTTCGAACCGACCTTCAAACCAGACTTCAGGGCTTCAGCCATCCCCACGGATCAGGCCGACATCGAGGCCCGACTCGAGGCCCTCGCGCCCTTCCTCCCCGAGCCCCTGCTCGGCCCCGAGGGCGCGCGAGCCCGGATCCGCGCGGGCCTGCCCGACGTCAGCGGGCGGGCCTTTATCGCGTTCGCCGAGCGAGCCGAGGCCGAGCTCCGCACACGTGTGCAGGCCCGGGGGCCCGGCGTCGAGGTCCACGCCACCGGGACGCCCCTGCTGGCCTATCGGGGCGTCAACGGGATCACCGGCGACCTGCGGCGCAGCTTCGCGGTCGTGTTCCTGATCGTCGCCCTGGTGATCGGGCTGCTCCTGCGCAGCGCCTGGGCGACCGCCCTGACCCTGCTGCCCAACCTCTTGCCGCTGCTCTTCGGCTACGCGGCCGTGGCCGCGGTGGGGGGGGTGCTCGATCCCCTGGCGGCGGTGATCTTGACCTTGGGTCTGGGTATCGCGGTCGACGACAGCCTGCACGTATTGATGCGCGTCCGCGAGGAGCTCCGCGCCGCTCCTGCAGAGAACCCCAAAAAAACCCTGGAGGCCGCCCTGGTCCGGGCCATGTCACACGCCGGGCGCTCGGTGACCGTGACCTCCGTCGTCCTCGCCGCGGGCCTGGCCCTGAACCTGGGGGCCTCGTTTCCGCCCATGCAGATGTTGGGTCTGCTCGGTGCGGTGGTCGTCGGCACGGCCTGGCTGGCGGACCTGTTGCTGCTGCCGGCCTTGATCGTGCTGCTCGAGGGCCGCGGTCTGACCCGACGTGGGCGCGCATCGCCCTGAGCCACCACGGTCCCGCGACCCCCGCGGAAAAGCACGCGCAAGACGCATCGCTCTCTTCAGTGTTCGAATACCGGTCGCTATCGCGGTTTTAAGAGCATCCGAAAAAGAATCGAAAAACTTCTCTGGTCCTGTCGATCGCGAGGGTAGCCGCTCGACAGGAGGGGGAAGGGCCCGGCACCGCGCCTGCCCGACTTCTCCACTCCCACCCCACGCTCCAAGAAAGCACACCCAAAATGTCAAACTCAGGTCGATTTGTCTGGCGCGAGCTCGTTTCCACCAACCCCGAGAAGGCCACGGCCTTCTACACCGGCCTGTTCGGCTGGAGCAGCGCCACCGTAGACATGCCCACGGGCCCCTACACCATGTTCAAATCTGGAGACCAGGACGCGGGCGGCATGATGGCCGCCCCCGCCCCCGGGATCCCCAGCCACTGGCTGGACTACATCACCGTCGACGACGTCGACGCGACTGTGAAAACCGCAACAGCGGCCGGCGCGACCGTCATCGCCGAGCCCGTCGACATCCCCGTGGGCCGCTTTGCCGTCCTCTCGGATCCCGCCGGGGCGGCCTTCGGCGTGCTCAAGAGCGCCACCCCCGAGGTCTCGGGTGCAGACCCGGACGCCAAGCCCAAGGTCGGCAGCTTCTGTTGGTCGCAGCTCATGTCCAAGGACCTCGACGCCGTCACCCCCTTCTACGCACGTGTGTTCGGCTGGAGCTCCGAGCCCGGCCCCAACGGCATGGTGATCTTCAGGCGCGGGGAGACCATGGTCGCCAGCGCCATGGCCCTGCCCAAGGAAAACCCTGCCCCCAACCACTGGCTCAAGTACGTGCTCGTCGAAGACGCCGACGCGAGCACGGCGAAAGCCGAGAAGCTGGGCGCCAAGACCATCGCGCCACTGATGACCATCGAGGGCATGGGCCGCTTCTCTGTCCTCGCCGACCCCGCCGGTGGTATCTTCTCGGTCTGGAAGAACCTGGGAGCGTCCGCAGCATGAAATACCTCCTACTCATCTATCAAAACGAAGCCGAACTCGGCACCTTGATGCAGAGCCCCGCGGCCGCCGATGTGATGGCCGGATACCGGGCCTTCACCGAGCGCATCACCACCTCGGGGGAGAACCTCGGCGGCGAGGCCCTGGAGAACACGAGTATGGCGACCTGTGTGCGTGTGCGCGAGGGCAAGGTCAGCACCACCGACGGCCCCTTCGCCGAGACCCGCGAGGCCCTGGGCGGCTACTACCTCGTCGAGGCCAAGGACCTCGATCGGGCGATCGAGATCGCCTCGGAGATCCCCAGCGCCCGCTACGGCACCATTGAAGTCCGCCCGCTCATGATCTGGGACAAGCCTCCCGAGTGAGGCGAGACCTCGACCGTCTCGTTCGTGCAGAGCACGGCCGGATGGTCGCTATTTTGACGCGGACCACCGGCGGCGACCTGGCCTTCGCGGAGGATGTCCTCCAGCAGGCCTGGCTCGCCGCCTTCGAACAGTGGCCCCGGGACGGGTGGCCAGAGCAGCCCGTGGCATGGCTGCTCCGGGCCGCCCGCAACCGGGCCATCGACAAGATCCGTCGCAGCGCCAACTTCGAGCGCAAGCGTCACCTGATCGAGGGAGCCGGGCCCGAGGGCGCCGACTCCCTCGACTCTGCGTTTGCCGACGACCTGCTCGACAGCCAGCTCCCCGATGAGCGCCTGCGCCTGATCTTCACCTGCTGCCACCCGGCTCTGAATCTCGAGGCTCAGATCGCCCTGACCCTGCGCAGCGTCTGTGGCCTGAACACCGAAGAGATCGCCCGCGCCTTCCTGACCCCGACGGCGACCTTGGCTCAGCGCCTGGTCCGGGCTCAGCGCAAGATCCGAGACGCGGGCATCCCCTACCAGGTGCCGGCTCAAAAGGATCTCGCGGCCCGCTCCGAGGGGGTGATGCACGTGGTCTACCTGGCCTTCACCGAGGGTTACGGCGCCAGCGGAGGGGTGGACATCGTGCGCGCAGACCTGTGTGACGAGGCCATCCACCTCGCCCGCATGCTGGTCCGCTCGCTCCCGGCCGACGGTGAGATCCACGGTCTGCTGGCCCTCATGCTGCTTCAAAATGCCCGCCGCAGCGCCCGGGCCGACGCGCATGGAGCCCTGGTCTTGCTGGAGGATCAAGACCGGAGCCTGTGGGTGCGCGAGGACATCCGAGAGGGCGCAACCTTGATCGAGGCCGGCCTGCGCCGGGGCCCGCCCGGACCCTATGTCCTCCAGGCGATCATCGCGGCCATCCACGCCTCGGCCGAGACCTACGCCGACACGGACTGGCCCCAGATCGTGGCCATCTACGATCTCCTGCGCCGGGCCCTGCCCTCGCCCGTGGTCGAGCTCAACCGGGCCGCCGCCTTGGCCATGCGCGACGGCCCCGAGGTCGGGCTGGCCGAGCTCGATCGGATCACCGCTCGCGGTGAACTCGAGCGCTACCACCTGCTGCCCTCGGCCCGGGCCGAGCTGCTGCGCCGCCTCAAGCGGTGGGAGGAGGCGGGCGCGGCCTACGACGCCGCGCTCGAGCTGTGCACGAACCCGCGGGAGCAGGAATTTCTCTCGCGGCGGCGCGCCTCGCTGGGAATGTGAGCGCTGGGAATGTGAGCGCCGGCAACGGGCTGCCAGACCACACAGGGCGTGTTAGCGTGGGTTTCAGTGATCGACGAAGCCCAGCTCAGGGAATTCTACGAGAACCTGAGCGACCGCCCGCTCGAGGTCGACGACCCTCTGTACGTCCCCATCCACACCGGGCCGTCCTCGGGCGACGCCGATCCCATCCAGCGCATCGCTCGGGCCATGACCTGGAACCCCCTGGAGTCGGCCCAGCTGCTCAGCGGGTTCCGGGGCACCGGCAAGAGCACGGAGCTCCTGCGCCTGCGTCGACTCCTGAACGAGCAGGGCTTCAAGGTCGTGCTCTGCGACATGCGGCGCTACCTCAACCTGTCGACCAAGATCGACGTCAGCGATTTTTTGATCTGCGCCGCTGGAGCCGTGAGCGACTCGTTGCGCGAGGACCCCGAGCTGCTCGGAACCGACCTACTCCGGCGGGGCTACTGGGAACGAGCGAAGGACTTTCTGACCCGGACCGAAGTCAAAGTCGACGCCCTCTCCCTCAGCGGCGACGGCTCGGCCATCAAACTCGGCCTCCGAGAGGACCCGAGCTTCCGCGAGACTGTTCAAGAGCAGCTCAAGGGTCACCTCGGCGCGCTCGCCGATGACGTGCGTGCGTTTATCGCCGACTGCGTCAAGGCGCTGCGCGACAGACACGGCGGGGAGACCAAGATCGCGATCTTGTTCGACTCGATCGAGCAGATCAGGGGCGGGTCCACGGACGCCGACGGGGTCTTCAAGTCCGTCGAAATCCTGTTCGCAGGGCACCCCGACAAGCTCCGTTTCGAGGGCGTACACGTCGTCTACACGGTCCCCCCATGGCTCAAAATTCGAGCGCCGGGGGTCACCAAGCTCTACGACGGCAGCTACACACTCCCCTGTGTCAAGATTCAGACCCGCGAGGGTGAGCCCTTCGAACCCGGCCTCGAGGCCCTCCGGGAGATCGTCCAAAAGCGTGGCAAACATTGGCGGCAGGTGCTGGGCTCCCAGGACGAGCTCGACCACATCCTGCGTGAGACCGGCGGCTACCTCCGCGATCTGTTCCGCGTCCTCCAAGCCACGCTGATGCGCGCGGCCGACGATCTCGAACACACGCCTCTCGACCGGCGAGCCATCGATTTCGAGCTCGCACAGCTGCGCAACGACTACCTCCCGATAGCGACGCAGGACGCCCAATGGCTGGCCAAGGTCGCCCGCAGCCACGCAGCCGAACTGCCCGAGCACGACAAGATCCCCGACCTCTCGCGCTACTTCGACTCTCACCTGCTGCTCTGCTACCGCAACGGCGACGAGTGGTACGACATCCATCCGCTGATCCGCGATGAGGTCGAGCGTCAGTCGAGCCGAGCCGCCACCGAAGCAGACGAAGCAGCCGGTACATGACCCTCGAGGCCGAGCCCTGGCCCTCGACGCTCGCGGCTGCGGCCAGACTCGTGCGTACTCTCGAGTGGAGCCAGCGCTTTTGGCTCGGCTACGTGTTCGCTGCGGCGCCCTTTCAAGCCCACATGATTCAGGCCCAAATGCGCGCCGCCATCGAGTCCCGCGGCGGCGTCCTGACCGTGCTGCGGCCGTACCAACCCCAAGACCTGGAACATATGTTGGCGGAGGTCTTGGCCTGCGCAGACTCGGCCGTGATCTGGGTCGAGGCGATCCGCAGCCTCGACGCCCGGGGCGGCGAGTGGACCCAGGCCTGGATGAAGGCGATCTTGCGGACCAACGAGCGCCGGGAGCTGGTTCGAGAGCGCCTCGGTGGCGGGTTGGTGTTTGCCGCCCACCCCGACGCCAAACCCGTGATTCGAGAGGCGGGGCCGGACCTGTGGTCGATCCGCAGCGGAGTGTTCGAGCTCCAGCCCCCGCGCGCACAGGCGACTCGGGGGCTTGGGACCGACTGGACGGCCCGGGAAGCTCGCGAGTCCACACGCGCGGCCGTACCAACCCGCCGCGCCCGATCGGCGCCCCTGCCCCTGTCCCTGTCCCTGTCGGCGGGTCCACCCACGCGAAGCTTTGTCGACAGTACCCTCCTCGACACCGATGTCGCCCGGGCCAAGGCCGGCTTTGATCTGTCCTTGTCGGCCACGGACCTCGGCCGCACGACTCTGCGGCTGGCCGATCGACTGTGGCAGGGCGGTCGAGAGCGAGAGGCCCTGGCCGCCACCCGAGAGGCCGCCCTGCACTACCGCCGCGCCGGTCCGAGCGCGATCGTCGAGCTCGCCCGCACCCTCGAGGCCGCGGGCAGGCGGGCCCGGCTGCTGGGGGAGCACGCGGCCGCGCTCGACACAGGTGGCGAGGCGATCGAGATCTGGCGGCGCCTGGCCGAGGACGACCCCGACCCATTCGAGGTCGAGCTCGCGCGCAGCCTCGCCAACTACGTCATCGATGTGGCGGGGCCCCTGGGCCACGCGACCCAGGCCCGAGACATGGCCACACAGGCCGTCGACACCTTCCGCAGGCGCGCCGCCATCGACCCGACGCTGAGGTCCGCGCTCAGCACCGCCCTCGATGCCCTGTCCGTCGCCCGCGCGCAGATCGAGACCCCAGACACCGCCCTCGTCCCCGCCGAGGAGTCCATGCGGATCCTGCGTGAGCTGGTGGTCGAGGACCCGGACCAATTTTTGGTGCGGCTCGCCCTGACCCTCTCTCACTTGGGGGGTCTGTACACAAAAGTCGGGCGATTCGAAGAGGCCCTCGCCGCCGCCCGAGAGTCCCTCCAGATCCATCGCCAACAGCTCGAGGGCAGGCGGTCGAGCTCCCCTGTCTTCGAAGCTGCCGCGCACCTCGAGATCGCCAATATTGCCGCCTTGCTCGGCGATCATGAGCAGGCGCTGACGAGCGCCCGCGAGGCCGCCGAGCGGATCGAGTCTGGGACCGAGACCGCCCAGGGCTCGCTGCTCGCCCTCGCCCTCCAGCTCCAGGGCCGAGCGCTCCGCGAGCTGGGGCGCGAACCCGAGGCGCTGCGCGTGGGTGAGCGAGAGCTCGCCCAATGGCGGCGCGAGATCACCGAGCAACCAGGCGACGGCGCTGCGACCACTGAACTCGCCCTGTCCCTCACTCGAGTCGCGCTTCAGCTGAGCGCAGCGGGGAACCACGCGCGCGCGCTCGAGCTCGCTCGTGAGGGCAGCGC
>CAYVJQ010000049.1:15484-19339 GCA_964451725.1 uncultured Nannocystaceae bacterium
CAATCCCGGTCCCAATCCCGATCCCGTCTCTCGCAAACCGCATGGACACCCCCAGCCGGGGCGCTATGCTTCGCCCCCGATGACCGAGTGGAGCCCCGACTCCTGGCGCACCAAAGCGGTGACCCAGCAAGCCACCTACCCAGACGCCGGAGCCCTGGCCGAGGTCCTCGCCGAGATGGCTCGCCTACCGCCGCTGGTGACCTCTTGGGAGGTCGAGGCCCTCAAGTCCAAGCTCGCCCGGGCGGGCCGGGGCGAGGCCTTCCTGCTCCAGGGGGGCGACTGCGCCGAGTCCTTCGACGACTGCCGCTCCGACGCGATCGCCAGCAAGCTCAAGATCTTGCTGCAGATGAGCCTCGTCCTGGTCCACGGCACACGCAAGCCGGTGATCCGTGTCGCCCGCATGGCCGGCCAGTACGCCAAGCCCCGCTCCAGGGACACGGAGACCCGCGACGGCGTGACCCTGCCCTCCTACCGGGGCGACCTGGTCAACAAGTTCGGCTTCAGCCCCGAGGAGCGGATCCCGGACCCCAAGCTCATGCTCCGGGGCTACGAGCGCGCCGCCTTGACCCTCAACTTCATCCGGGCCCTGGCCGACGGCGGGTTCGCGGACCTCCATCACCCCGAGAACTGGGACCTCGATTTCGCCAAGCAAGCCGAGCGCGGAGCCGAGTACGAGCAGGTCGTACGCGCGATCCGAGACGCCATCGACTTCCTGCATGTGGTCGCGGGCGAGGCCATCCCCAGCCTCCAGCGGGTCGACTTCTACACCTCGCACGAGGCCCTGGCCCTCGACTACGAGCTCGCCCAGACCCGACGGGTGCCCAACCGCAAGGGTTGGTACAACCTCGCCACCCACCTGCCCTGGATCGGCATGCGCACGGCCCAGTCCGAGGGCGCGCACGTCGAGTACTGCCGAGGGATCCGCAACCCCATCGGCGTCAAAGTCGGCCCGGGCATGAGCGCCGAGTGGCTCACCGAGCTGATCGACATCCTCCACCCCGACGACGAGCCCGGCCGCTTGACCTTGATCCACCGTATGGGCGCGGCCGACATCGCCGAGCAGCTCCCGCCGCTCATCGAGGTCGTCCGCAAGACCGGGAAGACCGTGACCTGGGTCAGCGATCCCATGCACGGGAACACCGAGTCGACGCCCGAGGGCATCAAGACCCGGCACTTCGACAACATCCTCAGCGAGCTCCAGCAGGCCTTCGAGATCCACGCCGCGAACGGATCGGTGCTCGGCGGTGTGCACTTCGAGCTCACCGGCGAGGACGTGACCGAGTGTGTCGGTGGGGCCCGCGGGCTCGAGGCCAGCGACCTGGGCCGGGCCTACCGCTCGCTGGTCGACCCCCGCCTGAACCGGGAGCAGTCGCTGGAGATGGCCCTGCTCATTGCCCAGCGCAACAAGCCAGGCATGCCCAGCTCCTGATCTCAGTTTCTGTCTCCGGCGATCGAGAACAGCCGCGCCCTGGTCAGGTCACGGCCGTTCTACTGCGGATCGATCTGGGACTTGAGGGCCGCGCCCGTCATGCCCGAGTAGGTATAGGGCTTGGATATGGGGGTCATGCGTAGATTCAGCCTCCTATCCACCAAACTGGGGCAAGGCCAGACCTCGTCGGCGACACCTATTTGTCCGCTGTCTCGGTGTTGACCTCCGCCGCCTGTTTTCCACGGTCGGGCAACCGTTTCCTCAAGCGGCTACCGCTACTTTCAAGTACATCAAATGCCCACATCTGCATTTTTCTGAACTCGGCGTCGGGGCACGTCTTGACCCGATCATACTGCTCAAGCACGTCTTGCGTTGCAACGAACTTTAGCCGTTTCAGGCTGCCGTAGAAGTACGTGGTTTTGTGTCTGCTAAGTCCCATGCGAACACATATTCGCGTACCGCCGTGAACCTCCATGAGGATCGGCTCACCATCTTCTTTCCAGTGGGCCTTCGTCGTTCCCTCGAGAAGGACAGTAGAGCCATTTTCTCGTACGCTGATGACTATAGCAGGACGCTTCTTCTGCACGGCATCGATGAAGCGGACGACTTGACCGTCGACAATGCTCACGCGGATGCCCCAACGGGGGTCCACCCGTCTTCGTCTTCGTAGTCATCTTCGTTGTCATCTTCGTCTCCAAATGGTGAGAACGGTTGGGTCTTATCTTCCCATTTCTCCTGAAGCGCTCGGATTCCTTCATCAACGCGATGTGCCTTCCGCCACCGCTCTCGCCAGTCGATACGGTCGACCTGGGCGAGTTCTAGATGCTCGTCGGATTCATCGTCGTTGTAGAGTGATGCGAAAAGTTGGATACCTGCCAATTGCCCCTCGCGGAACTTCTCGGCGAGGCACATCCCTAGCCACGCCGACGTGGTTCTGCGAGACGCCAGCAGAGAAAGAACCGCCGCATAGCAAACATCGCCTCTGTCGACTGACAACAACTTGCCCCAGATGAACGGGTCCGGTGCCTGCGGGTTTGATGGGGTAGAGGAGGTGGCGCTCTGTGCTTCCTCGATACGGGCTGAGCACTTGGCGCGCAGCGAGAGGAGGAACAAGCTCCTTCCGAAAATAGACGCGGCGTTTACTCCTCCGAGCACCCTCGTGAGAGCCGCCTGTACGGCTGGCCATTTTTCTGTCGTGTCTCGATGCTGCTGGTGGCCAATGCCGTTCATGCTCGCCAGCACCATCCCGAGCCCTTTGCGGAACTCCCCCGCCTTCGCCACAAGCTCAAGTCGCTCTTCGAACTCCTCGACGTCGTTGGAGGCGAGGACTCCGGCGCACGTAGCGAGAATTTCGTTGGTGCCACCAAAAAAGTACCTGGAACTGAACTCTTCTAGATCATGCAGCATCCGAGGCATGGGTCGACGCCGCCTGATGTCCTCGGTGATGGCTTGGTGGAGCACACTCATATAAGAAGACTAGTCGAAAAATGACAGTTGCTGTCGTTCTGAGGCGCGAACCAGCTCACAGACTCGGTGCTGCTGTATGCCTGCCCACAGGTGTGCCCACCCTACGACGATGCGCCCACCCGTGGGCAGTGTAGCGCTATTTCCGCGACCCGTCTCGCATGCCGTGTGCGTGTGTCGCGCACACGGCAATACTGTACAAGTGTAGCGCAGTTTTGTTTCGGGCTCCGAGCTCGCTACGGCCAGGTGGTTGACATCGAGCAGGGCAAAGGCTCGTCTGGCTCTCCTCGACATGGTGCAAGTTAATGCCCTGAGCCGAGTTCGAGCGGCGCGGGCACCTCGGTCTCAAGATCGGGGAAGCCCAAATTAGGGCAATCTCACTCGCGTTTCGCAAGCCCGAGTCGAGGAGAATCGGCGGGTACGGATCGCCCGCCCTACGCTTAGGACGCGGTGCGAATGCGCTCATCCGGCGAAAGGAACGGCGTGGAGCAGTTCCGCTCCCCCCACACTCCTACTGGGCGAACCTACTCCTCGCAGACGGCCAGGTACACGTCCCAGCGAGACGTCCCAGCACCCCCCGCATCACAGGCGTCGGTCACCGTAAAGTCGGGCGCGCCGTCGCCGTCGAGATCGAGGATCTGGTAGCGGTAGGTCTCTCCGTCGCCGCAGCCCCAGTAGTCCGCCAGCTGCTCGTGCAGCTCCACCCCGTCCACCACCTGCGGCAGCGACCACTCGAGCGGCGAGTCGGCGAAGCCCGAGCCCGTGTTTTTGTAGACCTCCCAGCGCGTGGTCCCGGCCCCCTCCGCGTCACAGGAATCCGTGACCACGAAGTCCGGTGCCCCATCGCCGGTCGCATCCAGGATCTGGTAGCGGTAGGTCTCGCCGTCACCGCAGCCCCAGTAGTCCCCCAGCTGCTCGTGCAGCTCCACCCCGTCCACCACCTGCGGCAGCGACCACTCGAG
>CAYVJQ010000049.1:19439-34186 GCA_964451725.1 uncultured Nannocystaceae bacterium
CATCCCAGCGCGTGGTCCCGGCTCCGGCCGCGTCGCAGGAATCCGTGACCACGAAATCCGCCGCTCCGTCCCCGGTCATCTCCAAGATCTGATAGCGGTAGGTCTCGCCGTTTCCGCAGCCCCAGTAGTCTGCGAGCTGTTCGTGCAGCTCCACCCCATCCACGACTTGGGGCAGGGACCACGCAAGCGGCGAGTCGGCGAAGCCTGCCCCTGCCCCCGTGTTCCCGTACACGTCCCAGTGCGTGGACCCGGCCCCCGCGGCATCGCAGGAATCCGTGACCAGGAAGTCGGGCGCACCATCGCCGGTCATCTCCACGATCTGGTAGCGGTAGGTCTCGCCGTCACCGCAGCCCCAGTAGTCCGCCAGCTGCTCATGCAGCTCTTGGCCCGCGACGACCTCGGGCAGATCCCAGGCGACGGGCGCATCGGAGAAGGCGCAGGCGTCCGTGGGCGGCTCTCCTGTCTCCCCCTCTCCTGTCTCTCCCTCTGCGCTCTCTCCCTCTGCGCTCTCTCCCTCTGCGCTCTCTCCCTCTGCGCTCTCTCCTTCTCCGCTCTCTCCCTCTGCGCTCTCCCCTTCTGCGCTCTCTCCCGCTTCCGAGTCCTCGGAGCCCTGGGTCTCTTCGCTCCCCACTTCATCATCGGCGCCGTCCCCCCCCCCTGGATCTGTGCAGCCGGCGAGAGCAGGCGCGATCAACAATAGAGAGAGGCAATTCGAGATTCGCATGGACAGCCCAAACGAGTATTTTGCCAAGATATTCATCCCCCCACGGCCAAGAAATTCATACGCTTCGACCGCATACGAATGACCACACTATTGGCACCGTTTTGTTGGAGTGTGACTACTAAACGGGCGAGCCGGTCCAGATTTCGGCGAAACAGCGCCCGTCTCGGCACAGGCACCCGCCGAAGCAGTCCATGGTCCCGGCCTTGCAGTCCATCGTGCACAGGCTCGTCCTGCAGTCTGGGGCATCGCTCGCGGCTCCACAGGCGTCGGCGTGGCAGCAGCTCGTCGGTGCACAGTCGGCGTCGGTGGAGCAGGGGGTGTCGCCCGCAATCAGCTCGGTCTGTGGCTCGCCCTCCCCACCAGCATCGTCGCCGCCAGCATCGGCAGCGGCGCTGTCGCTATCAGCATCCCCGCTGTCGGCACCAACTTCAGCATCGGGCGCCGAACCGGGCTGCTCGATGACCACCGACCCGGGATCGGACGCCGCGGGGGCCGAGGTCGGACACCCCGGGGCCTGCGGACAAGCCGGTGGGTTCTTTTCACAGCCACCGATGCCGACCGCGAGCAGCAACAACCCCGCAGCGGTGGAGGCCAAAGAAAGAACCCGCGCGCTCATGGGGCGGGCTCGGCTGCGACAGCCGGCGCGTTGGACTGGGCCTCGCTGCGCATGATGATCATGGTGACGACACCAAAGGCCGCGAGAACCAGGACGATCGTGCCCACCAGGATCCGGTTGGGGTTGTGCTCGACTTTGGGATCGTAGTCCGCCATCGGCGGGAGTGTATCGGAGCCCGGGTCGCTGTGAAGAGGCGCAAGAGCGCAGATCTGTCACAGAGTCAGGGCCGCCGTACTGGGGCCCGAGCCGGGTTCGATGTCCATTCGCTCCCCCACTGGTGGGCTCCCTGTTGACAGCTGGAGCGCATTCATGCATTTTGCGGGTTGAATGACTGACAGTCAGTCAGCGCGCAGCACCAGGGCGAGCCGCGGTACTCACGCCAAACCGAAGGAAGGTCGGCGGCGCGAGCTCCTCGAGACCGCCAAGCGCCTGTTTCTAGACCGTGGCTTCGAACAGACCAGCGTCTCGGCCATCGTCCGCGAGACCGGCGTCGCCCAGGGCACCTTCTACCTCTACTTCAAGAGCAAGCAGGCCCTGCTCCCCTACCTCCGCGGCGAGATCCTCCTGCATTACCTGCGGGCCTTCGACGCACCCAGCCGCGCCGCTGCAAACTCGGAACCCGAGCCCCGGGCCGATGCCCGGGCCGATGCCCGGGCCGATGCCCGCATGGTCGCCGTGCTCCGCCGGGTCCACGCGATCATGAGGGAGCAGCTGCCCATGATTCAAGTCGTGCGCCGAGCGACGAGCACCGAGGAGGTCGAGCAGATCTGGCTCGAGGGTCGCGAGACCCTCTCGAAGCCGCTGGCCGAGCTCATCGTCCAAGGTTGCAGCGACGGCAGCTTCAGCGTCGACGATCCTCGCATGGCCGCACACTTGGTCCTGGCCCTGCTCGACGATCTGATCTTCGAGTCTCTGGTGTGGTCGCGCCCGGCGGCGCCGGAGCCGACCCTGAACCACGCGACCCGATTTTTGCTGCGCGGACTGGGCAGCACCCAGGAGCGGATCGACACCCTGATCCCGAGCGCGTCCACCTCCACGCCCCGAAGGCCTGAACCATGAGTACACAGTACCGATCTGTCTTTCGCAGCGACCTCTTCGCTGGTCAAACCCATGTGGTCACCGGAGGCGGCAGCGGCATCGGCCGGGCCACCGCCCACGAGCTCGCCAGCTTGGGCGCCCACGTGGTGTTGCTGGGCCGCAAGCTCGAGAAGGTCGAGCGTGTCAAAGCCGAGATCCTCGAGGACGGGGGCAGGGCGAGCTGCCGCAGCCAAGACATCCGCGACGAGGTCGGGGTCCGGGAGACCATCGCGGCGATCTTGGGTGAGCACGGGCGGGTCCACGGCCTGATCAACAACGCCGGCGGCCAGTACCCGGCCCCCCTCGAGGCCATCAATCAAAAGGGCTTCGAGACCGTCGTGCGCACCAACTTGGTGGGCGGCTTCCTGATGGCCCGGGAGCTGTTCACCCAGCACTTCTGCAAACACGGCGGCAACATCGTCAACGTCGTCGCCGACATGTGGAAGGGCATGCCCGGCATGGGTCACTCGGGCGCCGCCCGGGCGGGCATGGTCAACCTGACCATGACCGCCGCCGTCGAGTGGGCCCGGGCGGGCGTCCGGGTCAACGCCGTGGCCCCGGGCTGGATCGCCAGCTCGGGCATGGAGACCTACCCCAAGGTATTCCGGGACGCGCTCCCCCTGCTCGCCAAGGCCGTGCCCCTCAAGCGCCTGGGCAGCGAGGCCGAGGTCTCGGCGGCGATCTGCTTCCTGCTCTCGCCGGCCGCCGGCTTCATCACCGGCCAGACCCTCGCCATCGACGGCGCGGCCCCGCTGATGCCCCACCACTGGCCCATGCCCGAGCACGACAAGTCCTCGGCCTACGACGGCTTTCACCGCAACAGTTTGGCCGACGACCTCGCCGATCTGGCGAAGCTCCCACGGACCACGGCCGACGCCGACTCTCCTTCCCCTTCCGGCGACGACTGATGCCGATCCTCCACAGCACCCTGGATACGCGCGGCGAGGCCTACCTGCGCCAGCGCGAGGAGATGCTCGCCCTGGTCGAGGGTTTCCGCGCCCTCGAGGCCAAGGTCGCCGCTCACGGCGAGGCCCGGCGCTCCAAGTTCGAGGCCCGGGGTCAGCTGACCCCGCGCGAGCGGGTCGCCCAGCTGCTCGACCCGGGCAGCCCCTTCCTCGAGCTCTCGACCTTGGCCGGCTACAAGATGCACGACGACAACGGTCGCCGAGACACCTTGGGCGGCGGCAACATCACGGGCATCGGTTTCGTCTCGGGCGTGCGCTGCATGGTCACGGCCAACGACAGCGCCATCAAAGGCGGCTCGATCGCCCCGATGGGCCTGCAAAAGAGCCTCCGGGCCCAGCGCATCGCGTTCGAAAACAAGCTCCCGTCCATCGGCCTGATCGAGAGCGGGGGCGCGAACCTCAACTACCAAAGCGAGATCTTCGTGGAGGGCGGCAAGATCTTTTGTCGCATGGCGCGGGCCTCCGCCGCCGGCCTCCCCCAGATCTCCGTGGTCCACGGCTCGTCGACGGCCGGCGGCGCCTACCTGCCCGGGCTCAGCGACTACGTGATCATGGTCCGCGACCGGGCCAAGGTGTTCCTGGCGGGCCCACCCCTGGTCAAAGCGGCGATCGGCGAGGACGCCACCGACGAGGCCCTCGGCGGCGCCCAGATGCACGCCGAGATCTCGGGACTCGCCGAGTACCTCGCCGAGGACGACGCCCACGGCATCCAGCTGGCCCGTGAGATCATGGCCAAGCTGGGCTGGAATCGCTCCGGGTCCATCTCAGGCTCTGGCCCGAGCTCAGGCTCTGGTTCCAAGCCCGACTTCGAGCCGCCCCGCTACCCGGCCGAGGAGCTGTGCGGCCTCGTGCCCCCCGACCCGCGCCACCCCTGGGACATGCGCGAGCTCATCGCCCGCCTGGTCGACGGCTCCGACTTCCTGGAGTTCAAGGCCCGCTGGGGCAGCGACACGATCTGTGGACACGCGGCCCTGGAGGGCCAGCCCTGCGGGATCGTGGCCAACGCCGGACCGATCTTGCCCGAGGGCGCATGCAAGGCCGCCCAGTTCATCCAGCTGTGCTGCCAGGCCGACCTCCCGATCCTCTACCTGCAAAACACCACCGGATACATGGTCGGCGAGGCCGTCGAGCAGCGCGGCGCGGTCAAACACGGGGCCAAGATGATCCAGGCCGTCGCCAACGCCACCGTCCCCCAGCTGACCCTGCTCGTGGGTGGGGGCTACGGGGCCGGCAACTACGGCATGTGCGGCCGGGGCTTCGACCCGCGCTTCATCTTCGCCTGGCCCAACTCCAAGGTCGCGGTCATGGGCGCCCAACAGATCGGCACGGTCATGGAGATCATCACCAAGGCCAAGTTCGCCAAGACCGATCACCTGCTCGACGACGATGCCCGAGCCGCCCGCGACGACAGCTTTCAAAAGATGCAGGCCCTGCTCGTCGCCCGCATCGAGTCCGAATCCAACGCCTTGTTCGCGACCGCCCGACTCTGGGACGACGGCGTGATCGACCCCCGAGACAGCCGCCGGGTGTTGGCCATGGCCCTCGCCACCTGCCGCGAGGCCACCCAGCGCACCTTGTCCCCCAACAGCTTCGGCGTCGCCCGAATGTGAGGAGCCCGAGACCATGAAATTCACCGAAGAGCACGCGCTGCTGCGCAAGACCGTCAACCAGATCATCGACCGGCACATCAACCCCCACGTCGACGAGTGGGAGGCCGCCGGCGCGTTCCCTGCTCACGAGATCTTCAAGATCTTCGGCGACCAGGGCCTGCTCGGCCTCAAGTACCCAGAGGAGCACGGCGGTGCGAACCTCGACTACTCCTACACGATCGCCGTCGCCGAGGAGCTCGCCAACATCAACTGCGGCGGCGTGCCCCTGGCCATCGGGGTGCAGACCGACATGTGCACCCCGGCCCTGGCCCGCTTCGGCTCGGCCGAGCTCAAAAAGGAGTACCTCGAACCCAGCATCGCCGGGGACCTGGTCGGCTGCATCGGGGTCTCGGAGGTCAGCGCCGGCTCGGACGTCGCCAACGTCAAGACCCACGCCCGCAAAGACGGCGACGACTTCGTCATCAACGGCGGCAAAATGTGGATCACCAACGGCTACCAGGGCGACTGGATGTGCGCCCTGGTCAACACGGTCGAGGGCGCGGCTCCCCACAAGAGCAAGAGCCTGATCGTCATTCCCCTCGACGCCAAGGGGGTCGACCGCTCCACCAAGCTCGACAAGCTCGGCATGCGGTCCTCGGACACGGCCCAGATCTTCTTCGAGGACGTACGGGTGCCCCAGCGCAACCTGATCGGCCAAGAGGGCTTCGGCTTCATCTACCAGATGCTCCAGTTTCAAGAGGAGCGGCTGTGGGGCGCGGCCAACTCGGTGCGGGCCCTCGAGCGCATGCTGGAGATGACCATCGACTACACGCGCCAGCGCCAGGTCTTCGGCGGCAGCGTGCTCGACAACCAATACGTACACTTTCGCCTGGCCGAGCTCGCCACCGAGGTCGAGGCCCTCAAGGCCCTCGTCTACCGGGCCACCGATCTCTACGTCGGCGGCGCAGACGTCACCAAGCTCGCCTCCATGGCCAAGCTCAAGTCCGGCCGCCTGTGTCGGGAGGTCGGCGACTGGTGCATCCAGTTCCACGGCGGCATGGGCTACATGAACGAGACCCCGATTGTCCGCGCCTACCGAGACGCGCGCTTGGTCGCTATCGGTGGCGGCGCAGACGAGGTCATGATGGGCATCATCGCCAAGCTCATGGGCACCCTCCCCAAGCGCAAGAAGTCCGGGCGGTCTGGGCAGCCCAGCCAGACAGAGGCAAAAAAGTGACTACCCTCGAGCTCCCCCACGGCGACCACCTCGATCTGCGTATCGAGGGCCAGGTCCTCTACCTGACCCTCGACCGCCCCGAGGTCCGCAACGCCATGAGCTTCGCCATGGTCGAGGAGATCACCGCGACCTTCGACGCCATCCAAGACACGGACGAGATCCGGGTCGTGGTGATCCGCGGCGCAGGTGGCCACTTCTGTGCCGGCGGCGACATCAAAGACATGGCGCGCCTGCGGACTGCGCCCGCGCACAATGATGATCATGATGATCATGATCATCATGGAGAAGACGACATCGGTGGACCCGACGACCCCATGGTCCAGGCCAACCGCAGCTTCGGGACCATGCTCAGCGTGGTCGAGGCCGCTCCCCAGGCCGTGGTCGCGGTCATCGAGGGTGCGGCCATGGGGGGAGGCTTCGGCCTCGCCTGTGTCGCCGACGTCAGCCTCGCCCGCAGCGACGCCAAATTTCGCCTGCCCGAGACCTCCCTGGGCATCCCCCCCGCCCAGATCGCCCCCTTCATCGTCCGCCGCGTCGGCCTCACCCAGGCCCGGCGCCTGGCGGTCACCGGCGCCCGCCTCGACGGCGACCAGGCCCGGCGTCTGGGCCTGGTCCACGAGAGCTGCCCCGACGCCGAGGCCCTCGAGCTCGCCCTCGCCCAGACCCTCGCCGACATCCGCCGCTGCGCCCCCCGGGCCGTGGCTGTGACCAAGGACCTCATGCTCTCGTCCCTGTCCGAGAACCTCGAGCTCATCCTCGACCGGGCCGCGCAGGAGTTCGCCGTCCAGCTCCGGGGTCCCGAGGGGACCGAGGGGACCACGGCCTTCATCGAGAAACGGGCCCCCAGCTGGGCCCTCGACGACGCCTGAGCCCGACTTTGGCGACCAACTGGAGTACGATCGAACATGCTCACCCGACTCGAGGTTGACGGCTTCAAGAACCTGCTGGGGTTCTCCGTCGAGTTTGGGCCCTTTACCTGCATCGCCGGGCCCAACGCGGTCGGAAAGTCGAACCTCTTCGACGCGATCGCGCTCTTGAGCGCGCTGGCGACCTCCCCGCTGAAGCACGCGGCCGATAAGGTTCGGGAGGACGCGAGCGGCTTCGAGTCACCGCGACGTCTGTTCTGGACCGACGGTACGGTTTGGGCCGAGACGATCTCTCTGGCCGCAGAGATGATCGTTCCGAGGACGGGAATCGACGACCTCTCTCGCTTTGCTGAACCGAAACACGTCCACCTCCGCTATGAGGTCGTGCTCCGCTTCGACGAGGGCCTCCACCTGGTCGACGAGCGCCTGGTTGTGCTCGCCGGGCCCCTGACGAGTTCGCTCCCCTTCCCCCACTGGCCGAGCTTCGTCGCGCTGTACCGGGCGGTGCCCGAATACACAGGTGGGTCGGAGACGATCTTCGACATTCAAGCTGGGGTGTTTCCGGGGACCTCGAGTCCACCGTCGGACCTCGCCCGGGCCAGGTCGACCTTCCTGAGTTCGTACGCAAACGCCGACCATCCAGAGATCATGGCGGCAAAGGTCGAGCTGAGCAGCTGGCGAAAGCTCGTTCTCGACCCCGCCGAGCTGCGCAAGCCCGACAGGCTCAACAACCACTGGAGCGGCCGGCTCCCGACCCAGATCCGTCACCTGCTGGGCATGGACGATCGACTGTTGAATATGGTCGATCCATTCACCGATGTGGAGACCCCCGAACAGTGGCGGCGAGCGTGCGAACACCTCTCTGCCCAGCTGTGCGCCCGGATTGGGCATATCACAGACCTGCGGGAGATCTGGATCTACAGAAACCGGGATCTGGGCACCCTCACCTTGCACGCCCAGCTCGCCAACGGCGCGGAGCTCTCCGCGCGCGCGCTCTCTGACGGCACCCTCAAGTACCTCGCGCTCGCGGTCTTGGAGCTCTCGGATGAAGCGGGGCTAGTCTGCCTCGAAGAGCCCGAGAACAGCCTGCACCCGAGCCGCTTTGAGGGCTTCTTCGAGCTCATCCGGGGGCTCGCCACCGATGCCGAGCACGATCCCGACCTCGATCTGAAGGAGCCCCCCGATCCCCTCCGCCAGGTCATCGTCAACACACACTCCTCCGAGTTTGTTCGCCAGGTCTACAGGCACGCCCGCGGGGAGCTGCTGTTGGCGACGACAGCCCTCACCCAGGGACCCGAGGGCCGCAACGCGCGTGTGCTCCGGCTCAACGCGCTGCCTGGGACATGGCGTGGCGGCCCTGGTGTGTTTGTGCCCGTGCTCAGCTACCTCGGGGCCGAGGCCCTCGATGAGACGGCCACGATCGCCGCTGAGGAGGGCTCGTGAATCCGCCTCCGCCGTCGCGCGCTATCAAGGCCGCCCTGATCGGCGAAGGACCGACCGAGGCGCACCTCATCCCCGTCCTCGAGCGCCTCGCCCTCGCCCAGGGTGCACGGGAGATCAGCATCGAGTGGACGGGACCACTCTTCGAGCGCCTCGAGCCGGGACACGATGTGAGCAGCAAACTTTCGGCGCTGCTCGAGCGCGAACACTTCGACCTGATTTTTGTTCACCGGGACACGGACCAGGCCGGGTACGAGGAGCGAGAGCAAGAGATCGAGGCTGCGCGCGTCGAAAGCAAATGCCCCTCTCTCGTCGTTGCAGTGATCCCCAAGCGCGAGACCGAGGCATGGGCCCTCGTCGATGTCGCTGCCATCTACGCGGTCGTGGGGGCACGAGGTCACTGTGGCGACCTCAAGGTCCCCAGGCCCGCCGCCCTCGAAGACTGTAGGGATCCGAAAGCGACCCTGCGAGAGGCCCTCCGAAGCGCCCGACACCTCTCACAACCACGAGGTCGAAGAGGGCGTCGCCACACGACCCTGAGCCATCGGGATTTCTCCGACTACCGCCGGCAGCTGCTCGAACGAATCGACATCAACGGTGATATCGGAACGCTCCGTTCTTGGCAGCAACTCGCTACAAAGCTCGGCGAGGCGGTCCACCTCGCCGCTCGACCCGAGACACCCAACTGATTCCAACCCGCCCATGCCCGCCTTCACCAAGCTCCTCGTCGCCAACCGCGCAGAGATCGCCGCCCGCGTGATCCGCAGCGCCCGCGCCCTCGGCTACTCGACCGTCGCGGTCTACTCCGAGCCCGACGCCCACGGCCTGGCCGTGTCGCTCGCGGACGAGGCTGTGTGCATCGGTCCGGCCGACGCGGCCCAGTCCTACCTGAACATCGAGGCCATCCTCGCCGCAGCGGCACGCACGGGCGCCGACGCGATCCACCCGGGCTACGGATTCCTGGCCGAGAACGCCGACTTTGCCCGGGCCTGCGCGGCCGCAGACATCGTGTTTGTCGGCCCCACCCCCAGCGCCATCGAGGCCATGGGCGACAAGGCGAAGGCCAAGCAGCGCATGATCGCCGCCGGCGTGCCGACCGTGCCCGGCTACCAGGGCGAGTGCACCCAGGCCGCGCTCCAGGCCGCCGCGGACGAGATCGGCTACCCGGTGTTGCTCAAGGCCAGCGCCGGCGGGGGCGGCCGGGGCATGCGGCGTGTGAACGCGTCCGAGGAGCTTCCGGCGGCCTATGAGAGCGCCCAGCGCGAGGCCCGGAGCGCCTTCGGTGACGCGACCCTGATCGTCGAAAAATTGGTCGAGGGGGCCCGCCACGTCGAGGTCCAGGTGTTCGCCGACACCCAGGGAACGACCCTGCACCTGGGCGAGCGCGACTGCTCGGCCCAGCGCCGGCACCAAAAGATCATCGAGGAGTCGCCCTGCCCTGCGGTCAACACCGAGTTGCGCGCGCGCATGGGCCAGGCCGCCGTCGCGGCTGCCCAGGCCATCGCCTACGTCGGCGCGGGCACAGTCGAGTTTTTGCTCGCCGAAGACGGCACCTTTTACTTCCTCGAGATGAACACTCGCCTCCAGGTCGAGCACCCGGTCACCGAGGCCGTCACCGGCCTCGACCTGGTCGCCTGGCAGCTCGACGTGGCCGCGGGCCTGCCTCTGCCGCTGACCCAGGCCCAGGTCGCGCTCACCGGACACGCGATCGAGGCCCGACTCTACGCCGAAGATCCGAGCGCCGGGTTCCTGCCTCAGACCGGTGAGATCCTGGCCTGGCGCCCCGCCTCCGGGCCCGGCGTCCGGGTCGACCACGGCCTGCTAGACGGCGTGGGCCGGGGCCAACAGGTGGGCAGCGACTACGATCCGATGATCGCCAAGGTCGTCGCCCACGGGGCCACCCGCGAGCAGGCCCGCCGGCGCCTGGGCCTGGCCCTGCGCGACACCTGCCTGTTCGGTCCCACCCACAACAAGGCCTTTCTCATGGCCCTGCTCCAGCACCCACGCTTTGTCGCGGGCGGGGTGACCACCGACTTCGTCGAGTCGGACCCGAGCGCCATCGCGCTCACCAACGCGCCCGCTCTACCAGTAGTAGAGGGGGGCGGGGACGCAGCGTCGGCCCCCGAGTTCGCCCTGCTCGCCGCTGTGTTGTGGCTCGAACACATACGGGATCCCAGCCACGCCCGCCCAGACTTCGAGCCGAGCTGGCGCAGCGCCCACCCCCAGTCCAGCAGCCTGCGCCTGCGCCTGCGCCGAAACGGGCGCGAGACAGCGATAGAAATCACCGCCCTTCCTCTGCGCCACGACCCCTCCGAGTCGCCGGCCTGGGCCCTCACCCTGAAGCTCGACGGGCAACCGACCCAGACCCACACGGCCCAGCTCCTGATCCACGCGGGCCTGCGCGCGCGCTTCGACTGCGACGGCCGTCAGCGCGAGGCCGCTTTCGTGTGGCGAGGTACCGGCGCGACCCAGGAGCTGCACCTCGAACTCGACGCCGAGGTCGCGGTGTTCACCGAGCACCGCCCCCACGAGGCCCCGGTCGACACCAGCAGCGACGGCCGCGACGGCGTGATCCGAGCCCCGACCATGGGCAAGGTGTTGACCATCGACGTCGCCCCCGGGGACGAGGTCGATGCCGGCGCCCGCCTGCTCACCCTCGAGGCCATGAAGATCGAGTCGGCGGTCCTGACCCCGGTCGCCGGCGTCGTGCTCGAGGTCCGGGCTGCCGTCGGCGATCAGGTCGACAATGCCCAGCTCCTGGTCACCCTGACACCCGACCCCAAGGACCCCACATGAGCGAGAAAGCCGCCCTGACCTGCGCCATCACTGGCGTGCTCACCAATCCCAAGCAGCACCCGGTCCCGGTCACCGTGGCCGAGATGGCCCAGTCGGCCAAAGACGCCTTCAACGCGGGCGCCTCGATCATGCATGTCCACTTTCGCGACCAGCGCGAGGGCATGGGTCATATGCCGACCTGGGATCCACAGATCGCAGGCGAGATCGTCGATGCGATCCGCGAGGCCTGCCCCGGGGTCATCATCAACATGAGCACGGGCGTGTTCGGGGACGACATCTCCGGCCCCGAAGCCTGCATGCGCAGGATCAAACCCGAGATCGCGGCCTGCAACGCGGGCAGCCTCAACTACCTCAAGGTCCGCAGCAACGGCCAGTGGGCCTGGCCGCCCATGCTCTTCGACAACCCGGTCAAGAAGATCGAGCGCTTCCTCGGGGTCATGGCCGAGACCGGCTCCATGCCCGAGTTCGAGTGTTTCGACGTCGGCATCGTCCGCTCCATCGGCCTGTTCGTGAAGGCCGGCATGACCGACCACCCCGACTACAACTTCGTCATGGGTGTGGCCTCGGGCATGCCCTCCGACCCGCGCCTGCTCGAGCTGCTCACCCAGTACCGGCTCCCGCAGAGCACCTGGCAAGTCACCGCGATCGGCCGCAGCGAGGTCTGGGATCTACACCGCAAGACCGCCGAGCTCGGGGGTCAGCTGCGCACGGGCGTCGAAGACACCTTCTATCTACCCAGCGGCGACAAGACCACGGGCAACGGCCCGCTGATCGAGGCCCTGGCCGACTGCGCCCGCGCGGCCGGCCGCGGCGTCGCCTCCCCCGAGGAGGCCCGGGCGATCTATGGGCTGCGGGCGGCCGAATGACCGAACCCACCGAACAGGCCGAACAGGCCGAACAGGCCGATCTCGGCAACTCGCTCTCGGAGGTCAGCGCGCGACAGGCCGAGGTCCGGGCTCGGACCCTAGCCTGGATCGAGCGCTTCATCGTCGGCCTCGGCCTGTGCCCCTTCGCCCGCGCGCCCCTCGAGGCCGGCCGCGTGGGCATCGACGTCAGCCTGTGCACCGAGGCGGCCGAGCTGCTCACGGTCCTCGATGAGCGCATCGACAGGCTCCTGACTCGGCCCACGCGCGAGCTCGAGACCAGCTTGCTCGTGCACCCCCACTGCCTGCTCGACTTCCACGACTACAACGACTTTTTGGGCGACGTCGATGCCCTGCTCGACGCCCGCAGCCTCGACGGCATCCTCCAAGTCGCCAGTTTTCACCCGGACTACCGCTTCGCCGGAGCCCCGGCGGACGACCCGGCGAACTTCAGCAACCGCTCGCCCTACCCCATGCTCCATCTCCTGCGCGAGCGCAGCGTCGACGCGGCCGTCGACACCCACCCCGACATCGAGGGCATCCCCGAGCGCAACATTGCTCTGCTGCGCGGGATGCCCCCGACCGAACTCGAGGCCCTGGTCGACGGCAGCGAGTGAGCTGCGGGAGGGGTCCCGCTCGGGGCTGCTACTGTCTGCGCGCCGCCCATGGTCGCCGTCACCAACAAGATCACCCCGCAGGGCTACGCCGCGCTGCGCACCGAGCTCGAGCAGCTGTGGAAGGTCGAGCGGCCCCAGGTCACCGCCGAGGTCTCGGCCGCGGCCGCGCTCGGCGACCGCTCGGAGAACGCCGAGTACCAGTACGGCAAGCGGCGCCTGCGGGAGATCGATCGACGGCTGCGCTGGCTCGACAAGCGCATCAGCGAGCTGGTCGTGATCCGCGGCGCGCCCCAGGATGGACGCATCCACTTTGGGGCCTGGGTGAGCGTCGAGGACGAAGACGGTGCGGTCCAGCGCTGGCAGCTCGTGGGCAGCGACGAGTTCGATATCAAGGCGGGCAAGATCAGCGTGAGCTCACCGATCGGCGGGGCCCTGCTCGGGCGTCGGGTGGGCGACGAGGTCGAGGTCCGCCGGCCCAAGGGCGACCTCGAGCTGACCATCGTCGACATCGACTACCCCGACTACTCCATCGAGGACTAGAACGTGCCCACTCGTGTTTTTGACCCCTTTAGCCCGCTGATCCCGACCCTCGCGGTCCTCGCAAGCCTCACTTTGGGCGGATGTCGAAGTGACGGGCCCGCCCAGAACCAGGACCAGAACCAGGCGAATCCAGACCGAGCCGAGCCTGCTCTCGACCCCCTGCTGGGCGCCCCGAGTGACCCCGACGACCCGGTTCAGCGGGTGACCATCGAAGACCCCGACACACACTGGGCCCACGCCGGGTTCGTGGCCATGACCCCACCGGTTCGGCTTCCGAGCACCAGCACCGAGCGCGACGATGTCGTGGTCTGGCTCAAGATCCCCGACGGCGGCGTCATCGAGACCCGGGCGGAGGCGGGCCGGCCCCCCCACCTCCTGTTCCCGCCCGGCACGATCTCCGATCGTGTGGAGCAGCGCGGCAAACCAGGGTCGCGCAGCGTGATCGATGTCCGTGGCACCGAGATCCTCGAACACGGAGCGCAGCGCATGCACACCCTGCGCCGCCGCGGCCGGGGCGACGATCGGGTCTTGTTCGGCTACGAGTGGCCCCGAGCCCAGCCCGAGGCCCACGCCGAGGCCACGCGCCGGCTGTTGTCGGAGCTCGCCCAGCGTCCGCCCGGGCTGAACATGAGCGAGGACAGGCGCGACCGCTACCTCGCCAGCATCGAGCGCAAAAATGCCTGTACCAAATGCCACGGCTACGACCGGCTCGACAACGCCAGCGAGGGTGAGTTCGGGATCGTCGACCGGGGGACCGACAGCAGCGGATTTTTCACGCCCCAGACCGTCCTCTTCGACACCCTCCCCCTCGAGCGCTACGGGGACGTCGACCCCAACTTGGACGATCCCCTGATCGAGATCAGCTGCCCAGACGGTGCCCCAGTCGAACTCGTCGACGGCACAAAAGGTGGCCGAGCGCGCGCAACGTGCTCGAAGGGCGCTGTCCCACACGCAACTCTGGCACTCGCGGAGGCCCTCTCACAGGGTGATCCGAGGGCCCTGTCCATGTGCAGGGCCCGCCTCTACCTCTATTCGCACCTCGACGAGGCCGGTCGGACGGCGTTCGCCGAGGCGGTGAAAGATTGTTCAAATTCTCGGTAGCGCAGGGGAAGAGAAACCGGTAACCACTCGCCCCCCAGACCCGTAGGGTCGTGGATTTTCCTTACTCCCCCCGAGATCGACGAAAGAAAAGATTATGAAAAAAGGACTGATTTCCGTATTTGAGGCCGCTGCACTCGCCGCTGTCGTCGCCACCATGCCCGCCTGCGACAGCGACGACGAGGACACCACCGAGACCACCGAGACCTCGACCTCGACCGAGGGTGGCTGTCCCACGACCACCGAGGGTGGCTGTCCCACCAGCACCGAGGGTGGCTGTCCCACCAGCACCGAGGGTGGCTGTCCCACCAGCACCGAG
>CAYVJQ010000049.1:34286-36713 GCA_964451725.1 uncultured Nannocystaceae bacterium
GGTGGCTGTCCCACGACCACCGAGGGCGGATGTCCCACGACCACCGAAGGTGGCTGTCCCACCAGCACCGAGGGCGGCTGACACTTCTTCACCCCTCCGCGGCACCCCGCCCGGAGGGATTTTTTTATTTGCCGTGACTGGATTCAAACTAGACCCCGCGAGCGTAGGCATCGGCCTGCGGCGGCCGCATTTTGGGACCCTCCCCGAGACCTCGCGGCCCCTCGATTTCCTCGAGCTCATCCCCGAGAACTACATCGGCGGACCCGCGCCCCGGGGCGGCCGCGATGCCCAGGTGCTCCGAGCCTGCGCCGCCCGCTGGCCGATCTTGGCCCATGGCGTGAGCATGTCCCTGGGCGGCCCCGACCCCCTGGATCACAGCTACATCCGCGGCCTCAAGCGGCTCTTGGATCAGCTCGACGCGCCCTTTTACACCGACCACCTGTGCTTCACGACCACCGGCGGGCGCTCGACCTACGACCTCCTCCCCCTGCCCTTCAACGACGACGCCGTCCTGCACACGGCGGGGCGCATCCGCGAACTCGCCGATGCCCTCGAGCGCCCGGTGGGCGTCGAGAACATCAGCTACTACGCCCAGATGCCCGGCTCGACCCTCGACGAGGGCGCGTTCGTGACGGCGGTGGTCGAAGAGGCCGACTGCCTGCTGCTGCTCGACGTCAACAACGTCTACGTCAACGCCCAAAACCACGGCGCCGACCCTAGCGAGATGCTCGCGGCCCTGCCTATCGACCGGGCCTGCCAGATCCATCTCGCGGGCCACGTCCAGGAGGGACCGAGGCTCATCGACCACCACGGCGCCCCGGTCTGCGACGCGGTCTGGGACCTCTACCGCGAGGCCCTGCGCCTGATTGGCCCGCGCCCCACGCTGATCGAGTGGGACACGCTCATCCCCGAGCTCGACCTGGTCTTGGATCAGGCCGACCTGGCCCGCGCGGTCATGGCTGAAATCCAGCTCGAGGTCGCCTCGTGAGCGCGGAGGACTACCTGCGCTTTCACGAGCAGTTGGCTCCGTTTTTGTTCGACGAGCAGCCCGTCGCCGAGCTCGAGGCCCAGCTCGGCGCCTCCGCCTCGGGCAGCGACAACCTCGATTTTTATCGGGTCCTCATCGGCCGCAACTTCGACAAGATGTTGCGCGAGCTGTTTGCGCCCGTACACCGGCTGGTCCAGCGCCTGCACCCCGGCTCCTGGCCGCAGTGGACCCGCGAATACGCCCGCGCCTACCCGAGCGTGGCCCGGGACCCGAACTGGGTCGGCGAGCAGTTCTCGACCTGGCTGGCGCAGCGGCGTGAGCGACCCGAGGGGGCGGACCAATCCCCGCTCCTCGAGGAGATGGCGGACTATGTATTTTGCCGGTTCTGCGCGAGCTTCTCCGCAGATTCCGCTGAATCGACTGAATCGACTGAATCGAGCGACTCGAGAGCCCCAGGCCCCGGCCTGCCCCTGGAGCCCGAGCCCGACGCCGCAGACGACCCCGACGGCTTCGAGCAGCGCCTCTTTGTGCGCCTGTACACCTTCCCCGTGGTCGCCATGTTGACGGCCCTGCAGGGCGATCCTGATGCACCGATCCCCAGCCCTCAGCCGATCTCGGTCCTGATCTACCGCAGCACCGTCGACGGGTTCAGCCTCTGCACCTACAGGCCGTCCATGGCCGAGCTGGCGGCCCTCGGCCGGCGCCAGGGCCTGGCTCTGCCCGCTCCACTCGCCGGCCTGAGCGATGCGCTCGTCGATGCGGCGACCGCAAAACTCGTGTCTATCGGCGCGCTGACGGCCTGAGACTCGGCTGTTCTCGACCGCGGTATCCAAGCGTCCAACGACGCGCTACACCGTGGGCGGTGCGCGCGTGTGACATCACCCTCGAGGTCGACTGCAGCCCCGACCGGTTTTGGCGGCTCTACTTCGACGAGACCTTCAACCGGGACAGCTTTATCCACGGGCTGCGCTGGGAAGTCCCCACGATCACCGAGTTCCGCAGCGACGAGCGCGAGATCATCCGCAACATCGCCGCCCACCCACGCCTCGACTTCGGCGGTCAAGGTGGGGGTCGCAAGGTCGCCAAGCTCATCGGCGAGCGCCTGGGTTACGAGGAGTGGGGCCGCTTCAACCGGTCGACGGCCGAGTTCCACTTTCGCCACCGGACCACGGTGCTCGGCGATCGCATGTGGATCCGCGGCCACATGTGGGCCGAGCCCAACGGGCCTGGGCACATGCGCTGGCGGACCAAGCTGCGCATCGAGTGCAGCATGCTCGCCGTCGGCGGCCTGATCGAGCGCGCCGTCGAGCACAACGTGCTGCGCTCGTGGCCCATGTGCTCCACCTATTGGAACAAGTGGCTGCGCGATCACCCTGATCACCCTGATCACCCTGATCAGGGCCGCAAACCCGAGACCGACTCCGAGACCAGCGCCGAAA
>CAYVJQ010000049.1:36813-48627 GCA_964451725.1 uncultured Nannocystaceae bacterium
GATCACCCTGATCAGGGCCGCAAACCCGAGACCGACTCCGAGACCAGCGCCGAAACCGGCGCAGACGCAGCGAGCTGAGCGGGCGCCATGCGGGCCCTGTTCACCGCGTTGTGCCAGCTCCTGCTGCGCCTGTTCTTTCGGCGCATCGACAGCGTCGACCGGGACCGGGTCCCCGCCGAGGGCCCCCTGCTCTATGTGCTCAACCACCCCAACGGCCTGATCGATCCCCTGTTCATTCTGTGTCGCTCGCCCCGGCCGGTGACCTTTCTGGCCAAGGCCCCCCTGTTCCACACCTTCATGGTCCGCCGCTTCGTGCGGGCCTTCAACTGTCTGCCCGTCTACCGCAGGCAAGACGGCGCCGACACCAGCAAAAACCGGGAGATCATCGAGCGCTCGATCACCCTGCTCGGCGGCGCTGAGGTCTTGGCCCTGTTCCCCGAGGGCACCTCACACAGCGACCCCGCCCTCAAGCCCATCAAGACCGGCGCCGCCCGCATCGCCCTCTCGGCCAGCGCCCGCCCCTCGCGCGACGCTGCACCGACCCCGAGTCCTGTACGCATCCTCCCCGTAGGCCTGCACTACAGCCAAAAGACGCGCTTTCGCAGCAGCGCCATGTTGATCTACGGCGAGCCCATCGCCACGCCCCAGATCGAACTCGACGCCGACCTCCGCCCGCCCGCCGAAGCCGTCGAAAACCTCAACGCCACCATCGAGGCCGGCCTCGCCGCGGTCACCCTCCAGGCCCGAGACGCCGAGCTCCTGCGGCTCGCCGATCAGGCCGAACGGATCTTGGCCGGCGCCCGCCGGGACGCCCAGCTGCCCGAGTGGGGCCCGAGCTCCGGACACGACCACGACCCGCCGGCCCCCCCCGTCGACCCGGAGCTCGGCGATTTCGGGACCAAGCGCAGGCTCCTCGCCGGTTACCGACAGATGCGTGCCCGCGATCCCGACGCCGTCGAGGCCCTCGTCGCCCGGATCCGAGCCTACGCCGCCGAGCACTCCATGCTCGGCCTGCCCCTCGATCACCCACCCACGATCCCGCGCCGCGCCGTCGTCCGTTATGTGCTCAGGCACGCCCTGATTCTGCCCCTGAGCGCCCCCCTGAGCCTGCTGGGTATCCTCTCTCACTGGCCGGCCTACCGCGGCGTGGGCTGGCTCAGCGCCCGGGTCGCCAGCCGAGACGAGGACGAGGCCGCCGTGCTCGCAACCTTCAAGCTCGCCGCCGGGCTGCTGCTCTTCCCCCTGACCTGGGCGCTCATGGCCGCCGCCGCCGGGGTCGTCAGCGCCCGCCTGGGCGGCCCTGTGGCCCTCACCGTGCTCGTCGGCCTCGTGGTTGCGCCCCTGAGTGGCTGGGCCGCCATGCTGTTCACCGAGCGCGTCGCAGACCTCCTCGATCGGGCCCGCGGTCTGTGGGTCCTGACGACCCGGGCAGACATCGGCCCGCGCCTGGCGAGCGAGCGCCGGAGCATCTACGACGCGGTTGTGGCCATGGATGCGCGCCTCGACGGGAGCTCTACACACGGGACCGAGACCGGGTCCGTGTAGCGCCGCAGACCATCCGTGATTCGTGGGCTACCCGGCCGCTGTCCGCCACACGTGGGCCGCGATCCCCAGCCCCATGTTGAGGGCGTTGGCGACCACCATGACCACACCCACACGAATGAAGTGGGCCTTGATCGCGGGCAGCTCCTCGGGCGTGGCGAAGGTCCGCTTGGGCCACAGCACCCACGAGACGTATACGAAGCTCCCGGCGGCGACCGAGAACAAGGCCAGCTTGGCGACGTAGGCGGCGATCCAGACCGGATCCGAGTCGAGGCCGTGCCCGGGCCAGACGCTGAGCCCCACGCCCGAGAGCAAGATCGCCACGACCCCGGAGAACACCTTCCAGCGCGCGCCGTGGACGACCGTGAAGATGAAGTCCTCGAAGTCGGCGTCGGAGCTGAAGAACAGCTCCGCCCGAGGGTGGAGCACGAAGATCGAGAACACCATGGCGCCCACCCACACACCCCCGCCGAGGACGTGAACCCCCAATAACAGGGCTTCGGTGGCGAGCTCGAGGGGGCTGTTCATGGCCGGACCCGCGCGCTGTCCGAATCGCCGCTGCGGCCGGGGAGTTCAAAAGAGAGGGTCATAGAGTCGTCGTCCCAGATCACCACTTTGGCCTTGGGCACGGCCTGTTTGGCGGCGACCACGAGAGCCTGGCAGTTGGCGATCGAGAACTGACGATAGATCGGATCACCACAATAACGAAAGTCCTCATAGTGAATGAGCACCCGGGTGTCGTCGGTGGCGTCGACGGTCACGACGCTCGGACCTCGACGCAGACGCGTCCAGATCACGGGGACCTTCTCGAGCACAAAACGCGCGGAGCTCAGGCCGAGCAGGGCCCGGAATACGCGGTTGATCCCTCCCAGGGCCAGCGCACGAATAATCTCCCGAAAGCGCTGGTCGTCTCCTTCCGCGAGCTGGGCATGGATGGCCGTGACCAGCCGGCGCAGCTCGGCCTCGGGGTACCACTCGTTGATCTCGACCTCGGCGATGAGGGCTCGGGTGCCCTGTGGCAAGGTCGCCACGAGGCTCCCCCACCCTGGCTCCCCATAACGCTCGATGAGGTAGCGGCGCATCGTATCGAGGGCCAACCCCTTGACCTCGCAATCGCTCTCGTCACTCAGGCGCAGACCCGCCTCGTGCTCATCCCAAGCGCCCACTGCTCAGAGCATACCCGAGTCCACCCGGGGTCGAGCTCGATCGGGCCCACGAGCAGAGCGCTCAGCGCTGGGTCGTCGATCGGCCGAGCCACCAACGCACGACGCTCTCGATCCCGAGCAAGAGCAGGACCAGCATCGCCAGCTCGCGCCACCTCGGTGTGTAGATCACCACGGTCCCCGCCTCCGCATCGAGCTGCGCCGCTGCCACGGTCACCGGGCTGGTGTCGGCCTCGCGCTCGTCGACCTCGACAATGAAGCGCTCGACTCCAAAACCCTGGCTCGCCCCGCGGGCGCTCGCGCTGTAGTGCCCCGGTCGGTCGTTGGCCTCGAACACGGCGAGCTCCTCCCCCACCGGCGTGACTGGAACGCTCCTACCTCCAGGGGTCGAGACCGCGTAGGGCAGGGCCCGAGCCAGGACCTTGCGGCCGCCCACGGGCACGGAGCTGCGCGCCCCGTCGACCTCCGCGCCCGCGAGCCACGAGGCGAGCGCGGTGACCAAAGGTGCGAACCCCGGGCGCAGCGGGAGGTCGCCCCAGTCTCGGTCGACGCTCGTGGTCAGCAGCGCCACCCGCCCATCGCCGAACTCCCGGGTGATCAGGGCCGGCGCCCCACTGCTGAAGGCCAGGGCCATGTCCGCCCCCCGTCGCGGGTCGGGCTCGAGGAGAAACATTCGTTTGCTCCGAGCCGACCCGAACTCGAGCTCCACACCATCCTCGAGCCCGGCGAACATGGGGTGCGAGAGCTCGACCGGCGCCAGGGCCTCGCCCCGGGCCTCCGTGCGCCCGGGAGCAGTTCCAGCAAACACCGCCTCGCGCAGCAGCAGGGGCAGGAGTGCCCCGAAGCGCGCGTTGTACTCGGCCGCGCTGACCCGGTCGCCGACCGTGATCCACAGGCCCATGCCCGCGCGCACCTTCTCGACGATCAGCGGGGCCAGCTCGGGCGCCAGGGCCCGGACATTGGCGAGCACCAAGACGTCGACCCCGGCCAGAGGATCGACGCCGGGCTCGCTGCCTCGCAGGCGATCTTCGAGCTGGTCCGTGGCCATGCCCCGAAGCTCGAGGCGCTCGTCGAGGTCGCTGTTGGACAGGGCCGTCGACAAAAAGAAGATCTCGTCGTCGATCCGGGACTCGCTGGGGTCACCGTTGATGACCAAGACCTCCGCGACCTCGCCGACCGTGAGCCACAGGTGCCGACGGTCGTCGAAGGGCAGGGGGTCGTCGTCGACCAGCAGTCGCACACGTGCACGCGCGCCGATCTGTGTGCTCGGGTCTGCGCTCGCCGCCGGGTCTTCGGCCATGCTGTGCACAAACTCGATCGCGGCCTCGCTGGCCGGGGGCAGCTCGACCCGGGTTCGCGCGACCTCTCGATCACCGATCTCGAGCACGACCTCGACGCTGAGCGCCTCGGCTGAGCGCCGTGCCCGACCTGACTCCCCCGACTCCCCGGGCTCCCTGGCATAGCGCCGGACCACCCCCTGGATTCGGACCGCCCGCGGGTCGAGCTCCGGGGCGGGCTCCCAGCTCAGCGAACGGATGCCCAGATGCTCGGGTGGCGGGGGCGGCTGCTCACCCGCGCGGCCCCGGGTCGGTACGGGGATCACCGTGATCACGCCCTCGACCTGCCCCGGGAGGGAGCCCAGGCCCCGCGCGGTCGGATCGCCGACGGCGTAGATGACCCGGGGTCGAGCCTCACCCTGACCACGACCGACCTCGGCGAGCATGTCCGCCGCGCGCGGCAGAGCCTCGACCAGAGCCCAGGGTCCCGGTCGCGGTCCCGGACTGGAGCGACCCTCGAACCATGCGTCGAGGGTCGCTCGGACCTGGCCCGCCCCCTCGGCCACGGGCGCGCGCGCGCTGGAGGGGGCCCCCGGATCCGAGATCACCAGGCCCACAGAGGAGCCGGGTGGGAGCGCGTCGAGCAGGCGCTCGATCTGCTCACGCCCACGCTCGAGTTCACTGCGCCCGTCCACGCGCAGGGTCATGCTGGCTGAAGCGTCGAGGACGATGACCGCGTCGTGGGGCTCGGCGAGCACGGCCACGGCCGCCTCATTGCCGACCACCGGACGGGCGAGCACGAGCACGAGCAACCCGAAAAACAGGAGCCGAAGCAGGAGCAGCGGCCAGTCCCGGACCCGGCGGCGCTGGCTGACCACGGGTTCCTGGGGACGCACGAAGCGGACCGCCGCGAAGCGGACCTTCTCGGGCCGCTCCCGACCGAGGAGGTGAGCCGCGAGCGGCAGGCCCAGGCCCAGGAGGCCCAAGAGAGCGAGTGGGGACAGGAAATTCACGGTCCTCCCTCCCCTGCTCCCATACCCATATTTCCCCGGCGCTCTCCAGCGAGCTGGGCCAGGAGATCGAGGATCTGGGTCGGCGCTTCGAGGTCGCTCACCGCCCGGACCAAGGCCAGGCCCTCGCGCTCGCAGCGGGCCTCGAGCCAGCTCAGGTGCGCCCCCAGGCGCTCGAGGTAGTCGCTCCTGAGGCTGGACCCTGGACCCTCGACCGGCGCTCGACGGCCGCGTGCATCTTCGAGTTCCAGGACCCGCGCCCGATCCCAGGGGAAGGTCAGCTCGTCGCGGTGCAACACCTGAAGGAGGACCACGTCATGGCCGCCCGCGCGCAGCAGCCCGAGCCCCCCCAACAGCGCGGCGTCGGCTGCCCGACCCTCGTCCTCCCCCGAACCCGAACCTGAACCCGAACCTGAACTGGGCCCCCCCGGATCCAAGAAGTCGGAGACCACGACCACCAGCGACCGCCGTCGGCTGCCCAGCGTAGGCGCCACCCGGGCGAGCAGCTCGGGCCAGGGGCAGTCTCCCCTCGGCGTGTGGGCGACCAGGTGGGCCGCCAGATTCCGCAGCCGAGCACGCCTCGCTACCGGCGCGAGCAGGCTTGTATCGACCTCCGCCCCCGCGCCGAGGACCAGACCGACCCGGTCCCCCTGGCGCAGGGCCACGCTGGCCAGGGCCGCGCTCAAGCTCGCCGCCCGGGTCCACTTGTGGGCCTCACCCTCCCCGTAGGCCATGCCTCCGGAGCCGTCGAGCAGGAGCAGCAGATCGAGCTCCTCCTCGCTCTCGGTCTGACGGACGACCAGGCGCTGAGACCGAGCCGCCGCCCGCCAGTCGAGGCGCCGAGGGTCGTCGCCGGGCACGTAGGGCCGGTAGTCTCGAAAATCACGGCCGACCCCCGCGCGCAGCGATCGGTGCGCACCGTGGCGCAGACCCGAGACCGGCCGCCGGAGCACCAATTCCCGCCGGCCCAGGGCCGCCCGCAGGCTCGCCGGGATCAACCGCAAAATCGGATCTCGCTCGCTGCTCACCGCGCAGGGTCGGTATACCCGGCCGCCCTTGGCCTGGCCAGCGAAGCGTGGGACATCCAGATCGTGCTCCGGCTGTCTCTCCTGCGCTCCCCCCTGGCTCCAGCCATGACTGTGGGCTCGCTGCCGGCTCTGGCTCTGGCTCTGGCTCTGGCTCTGGCCGCCTGTCGCCCGGCCACAGACGACCTCGAAGCCGCGACGCCGGACCCGGTCCACGGGCACTCGAGCCTGGCCGACGAGGGAGCTGCCGAACTCGACCCGGACCCGACCGAGAACCCATCCGATGACCCGACTCGGGGCTCGAGCCCCGGCCCGCTGACCCCGGCTCCGGTCGACGACCCCGGGCGCCCGGACATCGACGAGACCCCACTCCTCGACGCGCCCTCGCGCTACGAACACCTGGTGCTCCGGGCCGGTCTGCCCGTGGCCGCCCGCTATCGCGACCTCGTCTACGAAGGCAACAACAAGAGCTTCCGCGGCCCACTCCAGGGGGGCCAGGGTGAGGAGCCGGGCCTGTACCGCGCGGGCGAAGAGGCGGCCCTCGACTGGCGGCGCTGGGCCGCCGGCGTGTCCGGCTTGGTGGTCCTGCGCGACTCCCTGTTCAGCCAGCAGGACCACCCCGTACTCCAGTCTCCCCGCGCGCTCATGATGCCCCCGAGCTGGGTCAGCGTGGCTGTCGCAGAGACCATGGCCGGCGCCTCGCTCCGGGCCCCGATCGCGCCGGCCCTCGAGGACGACGCGGCCTGGGCCGCGCCCGACTCCCCCGCGGCCATGTTCGGCAGCTTCCCACCCAGCGAGCGCCTGTTCACGGAGGCCCGCCTAGCCCTCGACAGCGACACCGGTTCTGGCGGCTCCGACTCTGGCCCTGGCTCCGGTCAGGCTCAGCGCACCCGCAACGCCCGACGCTCGATCCAGATGCTCGCCGCCCCGGCCCAGGCCATGATCGACGCTGCCCCGGGCGGGGCCGAGCAGGTCGCGGCCACCGGCGCCGAGTGGATCGCGGCCTCCGACCGCACCTACTTCGGCGCGAGCTTGCGCGAGACCACCGTGATCCCGATCTTTGTCGAGAACCCCAACAAGCACGAGTCCCGAGACGAGGGCAAGGGCATGGGGGTGTGGGGCCGAGACCTCCCCGAGGCCGCCCTGAACATGGCCCGGGACGCCGTCTACGCCCGCCGCCTCCTCGATGGCGCGCTCGCGGTCGAGCGCTACGACCTGCGCGAACACGGTGAGAGGGCCCGGGCCACTCACCTGCTCGAGGCCCTCGTACCCGCCGGCTCGAGCGGGCATCCCCTGTGGCTGTGGGTCAACGGCGGCTCCGACGGGCACGGCAAGGGCGAGCCGGCCTATCCCTATTTGGCCGAGTTCCGTGCGGCCCTCGAGGCCGCCGATATCGAGATGAGCCGGGTCCGGCTGCTGAGCAAACCCAGCGTCAGGCCACGCGGAGATCGGGCCCAGGCCGAGCTCGACGCGGTCGCCGATCTGACGCGGGCCCTGGGTGTGCCCGCGAGCGTACAGCTGAGCACCCGCAGCGCCCGACGCCTGCTCCACTAGCCAGTCTGGGTAGCCAGTCCGGCGGCCGCTCCCGCCCGGGGCTCAGCGGCGTGCGCTCAGCGGCGTGCGCTCAGCGGCGTGCGCTCAGCTCGCTCGCAGCCGGAACCGCGGTGAGCACCAGCTCGATCAGCGCCTCCGCCCCGATCCCGCGGCTCTCGGCCGCGAAACTCGGAACCAGGCGATGGCGGAGCACGGCCGGAGCCAGCGCCCGAACATCGGCGATCGTCACCGCCTCTCGCCCAGCCAGCGCCGCCCGAGCCCGCGCCGCCTGAACGAGCTGCTGACCCGCGCGTGGTCCAGCGCCCCAGCGCAGCAGCTCGCGCAAACTCGCGGGGCAGCTCGACTCGCCCGGGCGGGTCGCACGGATCAGGGCGACCACGTGGTCGATCACCGAGGGGGGCACGGGCAAGCGACGAACCAGGGCCTGGAGGCGGGTCAGCTCCGCGGGCGTCAACACCGGGGTCAGGGGAGTCGGCTCGCCCAGACCCATGGCCACGATCCGACGCTCGGCCTCCTCGTCGGGGTAGTCGACCTTGATCTCGACCATGAAGCGGTCGAGCTGAGCCTCGGGCAGGGGGTAGGTGCCCTCTTGCTCGATCGGGTTTTGGGTCGCGAACACGTGGAAGGGCGCCGGCAGGGGGTGGGTCTTGCCACCGGCGCTGACCTTGGCCTCCTGCATCGCCTGGAGCAGGGCAGCCTGGGTCTTGGGCGGCGTCCGGTTGATCTCGTCGGCCAACAACAGGTTGCAGAACACCGGCCCCGGCACAAAGCGAAACCGGCGTCGCCCCCCACCGTCCTCCTCGAGGACCTCCGAGCCCGTGATGTCGCTGGGCATGAGGTCCGGCGTGAACTGGATGCGTGAGAACTCGAGGTCCATGGCCTCGGCGAGACTCGACACCAGCAGCGTCTTCGCCAGCCCGGGCACACCGACGAAGAGGGCGTTCCCTCCCGCGAACAGAGCCACCAACAACAGCTCCACCACCTCGCGCTGACCAATGACGCGACGCTCGATCTGCTCGATCAACCGACCCTGGGTCCGAGTGAGCGCCTCGAGTGCCTCGGGGTCGGACGGGTCCCCACGTTCGGGCTCTGGTGGCTGCGACGTAAGCGAGGGCACGGGCGCAGGGATATACCGCGACTGGCCAGACCCTGGCGACCTCGACATGAGGCTCGAGCCCGGCGGCCCGTGGGGACAATCGCCTCAGATGTGGAGTCGAGCGACCTATTCAACCGGCCCACCCCAGGACGGGCTGAGGACCCTCTCGCCAGATTCGAGCGCGGACGGTTGCCAAGCGCGTGGCCTTATGTCCGAATGCCCCCATGCGAGCCAAGCATTCCACCGCGCTGCTCACGAGCGTGGCTCTCGGCCTGGGCCTGCTGTCGACCGCCTGTGGACCGATTGCGTTCACCGATTCGGTCCGGTACGCCGCGCCTCCCCCCCCTCCCCCGGAGGTCAAGCCCGAGCGCAGCCACGCCAGCTTGACCAGCGACCACATCGTCCTCGACGGTAAGATCCAGTTTGGTCACGACTCCGCCGAGCTCAACCCCCGCTCCTACGAGCTGTTGAACGACGTCGTCAAGTTGTTGAGGGAAAACCCCGACATCACGAACATCGACATCATCGGGCACACCAGCACCGATGGCAGCGCGCGCCACAACATGGAGTTGTCGGCTTCCCGAGCCGCCGCTGTCGAGCTCTACCTCGCCGACAAGGGCATCGATCTGGCTCGCCTGGGCTCCGAGGGCATGGGCGAGACCGAGCCGATCGCCGACGAGTCGACCGACTCCGGCAAAGAAGAGAACCGGCGCGTCGAGTTCAAGATCCTCAAACAAGAAGAGGGCGGCGCCCGCGGCGTCCCCGGGTCCTGAGGTCATCATCATGTTGAGTACAAAGACTCTCCCCCGCACCCTCCTCTGCGCCGGCCTGGCGCTCGTCACCACCGCCTGCATCGCGCGCGGACCCGACGACTACCGCAAGGTCACCCGCAGCGTGGTCGACACCAAAAACGCCGAGATCGAAGCTTGCTTCGGCGGCGCCGAGGGCAAGGCCGTCATCGACTTCACCGTCGCCAAGAAGACCGGCACGATCCAAGGTGCGACGGCGACCGATGCGTCGACCGCCTCCCCCGAGGTCAGCGCTTGCATCGTCAAGGCCATCGAGGGCCTGGCGATCGAAGACGGCGACATGCGCGATGGCGCCGCCTCGTTCACCTGGACCTTCAGCAGCTGAGCTGAACCCACAACTTACAGGCCGCTCTCCGAGTACGGAGGGCGGCCTTTTCAATTCAGCCGCGAGATCGATTGCGCAGCACCGCGAAACGCTGCGCGCATGCTCTGAGACCCAACCTAGACATTCGTGGCTCGAGCCCGCTGGTAGCGTCCCCAACCGTGAGCGCCGAATCGAGACGACCCGCGCTGTGCCTGAAGCCCAAACGCCCGAAGCGTCTGGGCCGAACCTGCGACCGGGTCTCGAAGCGCGACCGGATCTCGAAGCGCCTGGGCGCCTCTCCCCGAGCCGCCCGGCCCCTCGCCCTCGGCGGTCTCGCCTTCACGCTCGCCGCGTGCGCCCCGGCCGATGATCAGATCGCCGCGAGCGTGCTCGTGTCCCTGCCGATCGCCTACTTCAGCGCGCTCATGGCCGTCGCTCTCATGATCTCTCTGTGGCGACGCTGGATCCCCGAAGAGGTCGACGTCGAGTGGCGCTGGCACCTGTGGGTGGTGGGCCTCTCCAGCCTCGGCCTGCTCGCCATCGGCCGGGTCGAGCTCTTCGATCTTCTGCGCCTCTCGGTCTGCGTGATCGTGGGCTTCACCGCCATGGTTTGCGTCACCATGCGTTTTGGTCGGAGCGCGAGCCCCGATCTATGGCTGCGATGGATGCCGCCGGCGATGGCCGGCCTGCTCGCCAGCAGCCAAGTCGTGGTTTTGCTCGCGGGTGACAGCCACTTCGCCAAGGCCTTCGCCCTGAGCGAGACCAACCTGGTCGTCGGCGGCCTGGTCTTGGGGCCGCTCGTGCTCGCTATCATGTTTGTCGGATCAGTCGTGCGCTGGGATGCCAGCAAACTGGCGACACCCATGATCCTCGACGACGAACACATCCTCGACGTCTAACGCGGCGCAATCCCCGACCGACCGACCGACCGACCGAAAGACCGGCCTCCGAGCCTCTTCGAGTGCCAGTACCCCCGACCCTGGCGACAGGGGGAGACTGGCGTTGCGACCAGTGTCCAGGCCCACAGCCGCGTGATACCAAGGATTCACGATGCTGCGCTCCCTCTCCACAGCCGCCCTGATTCCGCTCTTCGCCCTGGCCTGTGACACACCGTCGGAGGCAGACACCAGCGAGGGCGCAGGCAGCAGCACGGACACCGAGTCCTCGACCTCCGCCGACTCGGGCTCCAGCGACACGGACACGACCAGCACCGAGTCCGAATCGGAGTCCGACTCCAGCTCCAGCTCCACGGACACAGGGAGTGATTCGGGCTCGGAATCCGACTCTTCAGAGTCCAGCTCCGACTCTGAAGAGTCCAGCGCCGAGACCGACTCTGAAGAGTCCAGCGCCGAGACCGACTCTGAAGAGTCCGGCTCCGAGGAGTTCGGCGAGACGGGCATGCCCGACTGCGCCGACAACGACGCCTGGGAGAACAACGACCTGCCCGAGAACGCCTCTGACACACCTTGGGACAACACCAGCGAAGACGACGCTCACGTCCACATCGACGCCCACCTCTGCCCCGGTGAGAGCGACTGGTACCGACTCCCCGTCATCGACCTCGAATTCGATTATTACGCCCTCCACCTCGACGGCATCGCCGTCGGCAGCAGCTGGTGCGGCCCCGACTGCGGAGAGCCCTGGCTCCCGGAAGCAGCCGAGAACGGGATGACCGTCGAAGTCTACGATGCCGAGACCCTCGAGCTTCTCAAGGCCCATACCAGCGAGTCGGGTCGCACCTACATCTACGGTTATGGCGACGACTACAGCGACGATCTGCTCATCCACCTCGTCGGTCCGACGGTCGAGGCCACCTACGACTACGACCTCTACCTGAACCTCCGCGGCTACGACGGCGAAGACGAGTGTGAGTGCTGAGTCGACACTCCAGCCGGCCCTCGACATCGACCTGAGACCCTCCGCTCGTCGACGAGGCCGGGTCGATCTCATACTAAATACATTCAACCAATTGGAAACACCTCTCGGCAGACCTTCGGGCTGAACAGGCACAGGCAAGCCAGCATGCAGGACTAG
>CAYVJQ010000050.1:0-37824 GCA_964451725.1 uncultured Nannocystaceae bacterium
GATCACCTGATCACCTGATCACCTGATCACCTGATCACCTGATCACCTGATCACCTGATCAGTGGGCCCCGAGGCCGCCGGACTACTATGGTGGTCTTGGCGGTCGTTGCTGGTTCGTCCGAGCCCTCACAACCCGAATAGACAATGCCCCGGTCGCCCTGCGACGCGGGGCTGCTACATTTCCGCGAATGGACCTCGCGTGGACGCTGGCCTTCGTCGTGGGCACGGGCACCTCGCTCATCGAGTTGCTCTCCCGCTATCGCGACGAGCCTTTCAAGGTTATCGCAACCAGCCAATTTGCTTGGTTCTACCTCTCCCTCAACGGGATGCTGGCGATCGGGGCCGACTACGCCCTGGTCCACAGCCAGTTCGGCGACGCGGCGGCCACGACGACCGGTCGGGCAGGACTGGCGCTCGTCGCTGGACTCGGGGCTGCGGTGATCCTGCGCTCACGGGTGTTCACAGCTCAGCTGGGCGACGAGCAGGTCTCCATCGGTCCCGGCTACATCGTCGATCAGCTGCTTCAGATCATCGATGCGCAGATCGACCGGCGAAGGGCCCTCCAGCGCGTCCAGATCGTCGTCGAGGTCATGCGAGACAAGGAGTTCGAGGGCTCCAAGATCCACGTCAGCAACATGATCGTCGGCAGCCGACAGAACCTGAGCCTCCAGGCCCAGGAGGACCTGGCCAACCAGATCCGTGAGGTCTCCGATCGCAAAGTCCCGGACCAGGAGCGAAGCTATGCGCTGGGCTTCATCTTGCTCGACTTCATGGGGGAGCGCTTCTTTCGGGCTGTCGCCAACGAGCTGCCCACGGTCCCGCACCGCGAGCCCAGCGAGGTGGTCGACCTCGAAGCCGTGGATCTGACCGCCACGGGCAAGCTGCAGGTTCGGAACTGGGGGGGCTCCCTCCCGATTCACCGGGCCAATCTGGTCCGGGAGCTGCTCTCCGGGGTCGGCCTCGAGCGGGTCTCGACTCACATCGAGGAGTTGGTTCACGACCACGCCGTGGGCCGAGACGAGGGCGAGCGCAACGCGATCGTCCACGAGATCGACCGGATCTTGGCTCGAGACGACACCAACGAAGAAGAGAAGGTGTTTGGGCTCGGTTTTGTGATCCACGCCCACGTCGATCGCCGGACCTTTCGAGAGCTCTTTCAGCATCTCCAAGAGGAGCCCAGCGATCACGCCGACAGGCCGAGCACGGGGCGGCACCCGACCATCGGCGCGCCGGCGGGGCCCCTGCCGGTGGCCGGGTCGGAGGGCTGAGCTCAGCCCACGGGCTCGGGCAGGCAGACGCCGCCCTCGAATTGGGCCTGAGTACGAAAGGTGTTGAGGTACTCCCAGTGGGGCAGCTCCTCGGTGGGGATGGTCCCGTCTTCGCGAACGTTGGTGACGTGATAGGTATGTTGATTCCAGATCCGCCGTGCGGGGACCCAGCGGTCTTCGGCGTCGCGGATGACCTGGACCGTGGCCGAGTTGCCCGGCATGTCGCTCTCCGAAACGACGACGATCTCGGCTGAGCCATCGTTGTCGACGTCGACGACGACCGGGTACTCGTTCGTCGTCCGGCTCAAGCGCGGGATCTGGAGCTGGACCTGGCCTTGATCGTCGAACACGAACAGAGAGCTCTCGTCGGCGTAGATGGCCTCGGCGCTGCCGTCACCCAAGAAGTCGAAGGCCGTGCCCCCTGCGGCGCCGGTGAGGTCGGCGACCGGCGCCTGCCAGACCACGTCGAGGTTACCCTCGAACACTCCATAGTGGTCTGCCGAGCTGACCGCGAACTCGGCCAGGCCGTCGCCGTCGAAGTCGTGAATGGCTGCGGGGCGGCGCCAGTTGTTGCTCACCGGTGGGTCGCCGCCAGGGGTCTGGTGCAGGAAGGTGATCGAACCGTCGTGTTCGAGCAGGCTGATACCGGAGGCACCCGAGAGCAGGACCTCGGGGAGTCCGTCGCCGTCGAGGTCCCCGATCTGAGCGTGGCTGGCATCGATATTGGGGTGCGAGTAATAGACGGAGCCGTCGTGGTGGAAGGCGCTGCGCCCGACCACGAGCTCGAGGTCGCCATCGCCGTCGAGATCGGCCGCCGCGCTCGCGTGATAGAAATTGAGGGGCTCGTCCTGCTTGTTCCACAGCACGTTGCCGTTGTGGTCGATCAGCCCCGCGCCCGCGAACAGCTCGACGTCGCCGTCGTTGTCGAAGTCGGCGGCGCCCAGGGCTGCGCGCCGGCTGCTGAGCCAGGGGACGGACTTCTCCCACTTGATCTCTCCGTCGTGCTCGATGGCTACGAGGGTGCTGCCGGCGGTCCCGGCGATGATCTCGGGCAGGCCGTCGCCGTCGATATCGGCGATCACGGGGACCTGGGAGAACTGGAGGCCCAGGTCGAGGTCCCAGTGGACCTCTCCCTCGGCGCCGTCGAGGACCCAGAGATGTTCCGGGCTGTTGCTCAGGCCCTCGTGGGTGAGGACTACGATGTCGGGGATGTCGCAGAGGTCGATGGCCCCGTCGTCGTTGTCGTCGGTGAGGTTGGCGACCAGGGGCGTGGTCAGGCTGTTGACGTGTAGCCCCTCGCCGTACCAAGCCCACTGGACCTCGGGTTCGAAGCTGCCGGCGAGGGCCGACTGCTCACACTCGGGGATCGCATCGAGCTCGCCCTCGACGACCGTGCAGGTCGGCTCCATCCCGCCATCGAGGTCCGAGGGGGCGAGGTCGAACTTGGTGCCGCCGTCGACCGTATCGCCGGTCTCCGAGCCCGCGCTGTCCTCCGAACTCGCGTCGCTCTCGGTCTCGCTCGACCTGCCCCCGCTGCCCTCTGAGCCCAGTGTCTGTGCGTCGGTGCTCTGGCCTCCGCTGTCGACCTCGCCGACTTCGTCGAGGCCAGCGCTGAACGCCTCGACGTCGTCGGCGCTGCAGGCCGTGAGCCCCGCGACGGTGCCGATGCCAAAGATGCCAAAGACGATGCCGGAGGTCGGGCGAGCGCGCATGCGCAACAGTAGCAGCGCAGCCCAGGGTTCTCGGGGTGCCGTGGGGGCACCGAAAGGAGCGCTCAGCGATCGTCGAAGTCCGTGTCGCGGAGGTGCTCGTCGGCGATATCGCGCCAGCTGGGTACCCGCGCTGGGGGCCGGCCATCCACGCGCACCCCCCTTGAGATCAGGGCTTCGACATCCCGAATCTCGCTACCGTGGATCACCACACGCTCGAGCGCGGGCAGAGCCATGAGGTCGTCGACGCTGTGGATGGCCGTGCCCGAGATGTCGAGCACACGGAGCTTGGGCAGCACCCGCAGGGGCCGCAGATCCGTGACTCGCGTGTAGTTCAGGCGCAGGATCTCGAGCTCGCTCAATCCGGCCAGCGGCTCGATGTCGGCGACGGAAGTGGAGCCGCGCAGGTCGAGCTCACGCAGGGCCGCGAGGGCGCCTAGAGGGCGGAGGTCGAAGGCATCGGTGCTCGCCAGGACCAGCTCCTCGAGTCTGCGCAGGGCACCCAGGGGACTCAGATCGACCCACCCTGCGTGGCCGAGGTCCAGGGCCTCCAGCTGCTCGAGTCGGGCCAGGGGCTGGAGCGTGTCCGCGCCGTCCGCATCGGGGTGACCATGAAAGGAGAGGTTCAACCGGCGCAGGGCCTCGAAGCCCTCGCCCAGCCCCTGGAGGCTGGTGCGGAGCCCGTGGAGATCGAGCTGGCTCAGGGCTGGGAGCGCACGGAGGCTGTCCAGATCGGTGATCGAAGCCTGGGTCAGGGCCAGCTCCTCCAGGGTCTCGAGCCGGGCCAGGGGCTCGACTCGTTCAAAACCGGGGTCGGGGAGGCGCAGGGTCTCGAGCCGCCCCCAGTCGGCCAGTTGGGCTGCGAGCCCCTGGACACCGGGTGCGCGCGGGGCCTCGAGGGTGTGGAGCAGGGCGCTGGCCGGAAGCTCGAGCAAGATGGCCAGGGTCGGATTGAGACGCTGGCGGATCTTGGCGACCGTAATGTAGCCACGCCGCCAGCTGACCGCGATGTCGCCCGAGTCTGCGAGCGCCCCCAGCCAGGTCTTGTAGTGGGCCGCGAACAGATCGTCGGCTTGGTGGCGCAGCACCTGGCGCTCGAACACGCGCTCAGCGCTGAGGATCCGCTGCTCCAGGGCGATCAGCTCGCCGCGTCGATCTCCCTGGGCACTGAGCAGATCACCCAACACTGCCCAGGCTTGCTCATCGTCGAGGTTGCCGCGCAGTGTCGCCTCGATCGCGCGTTGCGGCATGCTGGTGCTGTTTAGCCGACCGGTGCACCTGGGCGCAACGTCGACGGCGAGAATCAGGCAGGATCGTCGGCGATGTCGGGGCCACACCAGCCGAGCGCCGCGGGCAGCTCGACCGACTCGTGCACACAGGACTCGGCTGCGACCGAGGGCCCGAATCTACGCCTTAACCCCTGGCTCCTGTGTCTGGTCCGCGCCGCTCAGATGGCGCTCTTTCCCATGGCCATCCTGTCGGTGTTCCTCAAGCAGGAGATCGGCTTTGGGCTCACCCAGATCATGCTCTTGCAGGGGGTGTTCGGCGTGGCGATGGTCGTGTTCGAGTTCCCCTCGGGCTACCTCGCCGATCGGATCGGCTACCGCAATTCGCTGATCATCGCGTTCAGCCTGTGGGTGGTGGCCTGGCCTATCTACGGCTACTCGACCACCTGGGCAGGGGTGGCCGTGGCCGAGCTGCTCTTGGGTGTGGGTATGGCCATGGTCTCGGGTTGTGACTGCGCCCTGATGTACGAGTCGCTGCTGGCCAACGACGACGAGCAGAGCTTCGCGCGCTGGTCCGGACGGCAGATGTTTTTTGGTCAGGTCTCCGAGGGCAGCGCTGCCCTGGTCACGGGGATCCTGTTCACGGTCGGTGTGCAGTGGCCGTTCTTGGCCCAGGCGGGAGCTTCCGCCGTGGGTCTCTGTCTGGTCCTCGCCCTGCGTGAGCCGGCTCGAGAGCGGCCCCCGTTCACGGACTCGCTCACCCAGATCCGCGCCCTGCTCCGCCACGTCGGTCGGGAGAACCCCCGCCTCCGCTCGTTGTTCGCAGCCTCGATCGTCTTGGGGATGGCGCCCTTCATCGCGGTGTGGACCGTACAGCTGTATGCGCTCGACGGCGGTCTCCCGGAGCCATGGTTGGGCCCGCTGTGGGCGGTCGCCAATTTCAGTGTAGCGATCGCGGCTCTGCTCAGTCACCGCCTGCTCAGCGACCGGTCGCTCGTGGGCGTGGTCCTGGGTTGTACGCTGCTCATCGTCCTGGGCTACCTCGGCATGGGTCTGAGTTACGCCCTGTGGGGGTTCGCCTTCTACTACCTGCTGACGATCACCAGGGGGCTGCAGGGACCGCTGCTGCGCCATCGTGAGCAGCGCCTGGTGCCGAGCCGAGACCGGGCGGGCTTCGTGTCGCTGCGGAGCATGGGATTTCGCCTCGTGTTCCTGATCCTCGGCCCGGCTGTGGGCTTGGCCATCGACGCGCACGGCCAACACCCCGTGATGTACGCCCTCGCGCTGGGCTTTGGGATGGGCGGGGCGCTGGCGGCCTGGGGTCTGTGGCGGACGCGGGCGGAGCCGCCGGATGCCGTCTCAGCTCGGGGCTGACTGCTCGGCGGCTGCGGCTCGCTTGGCGGCGAGCCGCAGGGCCTTCGCGGCCTGGTGGGCCTCGTAGTGCCTGGGGTTGAACAGGCTGACCTGGGTGTGGTGGTAGCCGTGATAGTAGATGCCGAACCAGATTCGGTTGCCGACCCAGTAGTAGCCGTGGTCGAGGTTCACGGGGAAGAAGCCCTCTTCTGGCTTGGCCGCGTTGTGAGTCGACCAGTTGAAGTGCATCAGGTGCAGAAAACCGATGATCGCGGTCGGCACAAAGAAGAAGAAAAACCCGATCGGACCCAGGAGCATGTACCAACAGGCGATGAGCACGATGTTGGTCGCGTAGCTCGTGTAGGCTCGGCGGCGTTCGAAGCGGCGGTTCTCGTCGGTCTCTCCGAAGAACTCGAAGAACTGGCGTTGGAGCTGAACCTCGACGTTGACGATGGTCTTGAGGAGGAAGGGCCAGTAGCCGGCGGCGTCGGGCGTGATCGGGTGGGGGTCGCGCTCGGCGTCGTCGCTGTACTTGTGGTGGCGCCGGTGGATGATCTCCCAGCTCGCGTAGCGGGTCAGGACCACGAGCCCGCAGAGCTCACCGATGAGTCGGTTGATGGGCTTGGGAAAGTTTCCGTGTGAGCAGTTGTGGATGAACACACTGCACAAGATCTGAGCGTGGGCCACGAGCGGGAGCAGGAGCCAGTACCACCAATGAAATTCGGGTACGAGGCCCCGCCAGCCCACGCTGAGCATGAACGCAAAGAGCAGGGAGAAGAGCACCAGGTAGCTCCCGTCGTACAGCACATAGAATGCGCGGCGATGGCGGAAGCGGACGGAGGGCTGTGCGGTCAGGGCTGCTGCGAGGGCGGACACGCTGTCGACCGAGATAGCACAGGCCTGGAATTATGACCGCGCAAGCCCTCACCTGGGGTGGACTCTGACGCGTGAGTTGGCTCGGGGTTGGTGCACAGCCCCACATCGGCGACACTCGGGCCGTGCTCGTTCGGCGACCGGAAGAGTGGCGCCAAGTTGGGATCGTCGCGGTTTATTGGGGCCTCATGGGCACCCTGTTCTTCGTCCCGGCGGCCCGCAGCCTGCCCCTGTTCATCGCAGCCTGCTACTTCAGCTTCCTCAACGCCGTGGTGCTTCACAACCACCTGCACCAGGGGGTATTTTGCAACAAGCGCCTCAACCTGCTGTGGCGCGCCGTGCTGAGCTTTGGGGCCCTCTACCCGGCGTCGGCCAACATCCCGGCGCACAACCTGGTCCACCACCACTTCGACGATGACGGCGACCTCGACTGGGCCGCGCCTGAACATGTGCGCTTTCGTTGGAACCTGCTGAACTTGCTCCATTTTCCCAACGTGGCTGGGCCGCTGACCTTCGCCGGAGTTCAGCGCTGGGCTGCGAGCAGTCGGCACCCGACCTTCGTGCGTCAGTATCGGCTCGAGCTCGGCTTCGCCTTTGGGCTCACGGGTTTGTTGGTCGCCCTCGATCCTTGGTCGGCCCTGTTCTTCGTGATTCTGCCTCAGCTCTACGGTGCGCGCTCGATCTTGCGGATCAACTTGATCCAGCACGACGGCGCCGACACGAGCAGCGAGTGGAACCACTCGCGCAACTTCGTGGGCCGGGCCTTCAACTGGATCATGTGTAACAACGGCTATCACACGATTCACCACAATCGGGCGGGCATGCACTGGTCGGAACTCGACCGCGCCCATACCCTCGAGGTCGTGCCGCATATCGATCCGCGCCTCGATAAAGCGAGCATGATCGGATACCTGCTGCGGACCTATCTGTTCAACTGGAGGCGACCCGAGCCGCTCCAGATGGCGGCCGAGAGCTCGGGCCTCGACAATCGGGACCGGGGTCGGGGCCGGGACCGAGCGGGGCGGCGAGCCGGCGCAGACGCGAGCGCGCTGGCGGAGTCGAGCGCGGCCTGAGCGGCTGCTCGCAGAGGAGTACAGGTCATGGGTTTGCTCGAAGCCTCTCCCGAGATCATGGGGAGCCTCGCGTTGGGCTTCTTCTGGATCCACACCCTGTTGATCGTGGCCGCGGCGGGCCAAGAGCTCCGCCGGCTCAGGTTGCTGCGTGCACGGTTGCGGCCCCTGCCTGAACTCGAGGACCGGCGGGCCGGCCTGCTGCGTCTCGAGGTGGTGCGCGGGGCAGGTCCACAGGGACAGATCGCCGACAATCGGGTCACTCAAGTTGGACGTAGCAAGGGGGACGGGACGCTGTGGTTCAGCGATGCGGCGCACGCGAGTCAGGTCTATGGGGGGGAGCTGCTGTGGCGGGAGAGCGGGGGCGCGGAGGTCGCGATCTCCGTCGACGGGGACCAATCGGGTGCCGCCTGGGTTTCTGCTCAGACCCGGGAGCGGGCGGCGCAGTTGGGGGGCCCCGAGCAATTCGCGGTAGCCGAAGTCCAGGCCAAGCGGGGCGGCGGGTGGAAGCGAGAAGTGCTGACTTCAGTGGGGGGAGGGGACTGTGTATGGATCGCGGGCACGCTGCATCGGGACGCCGAGGGAGGCTGGAGCATCTGCGCGGGCCCCGATGGCCTCCTGGTCGCAGATTGCGATCCGCGCGTGTGGGCCGTGGGCCGACGGCGATTGGGAGCGGCCTTTATCATCGTCAGTCTGGCGTTGGCGGGGGTCTGCACCGCGCTGATGTTTTGGCCGCCCGTGTTCGGAGTGGTCTCGACTCTCGGGGCTCTCGCGGGCCTGGGGTATTTTCTCGGTTTGCAGCCGGTCGGCGTATCGCTGGCGGAGGCGATGCGGACGCCGGATCGAGCCTACCTGCGCGGGTCGCAAAAGCGACGAGCAGGTTGAAGGCATGCCTCCATAATAGGGGCTCGCGGGAGGGGCTCGCGGGCCCGGTCCGGCTCTGGTGTTGTCGCTGACCAATTTGAAGACGCGCCATCAGCGCCTTTGCTTCGTCGAAATATGAGGTGGGGTCATGCTCGTCTCTCGGCGTGTTCCGGTGGATGGTTTTGCTAGAGTAGGGGCATGTCTCAGGACGAGCCCGTCGATCGTGTGACCAAAGGAGACGCGCAGTGGCGCGAGCAGCTGGGCACGGAACAATTCAGGATTGCGCGTCAGGGGGGGACCGAGCGAGCCTTCACCGGCAAGTACTGGGATACCAAAACCGAGGGGAGCTACCACTGCGTGTGCTGTGGGGAGACCCTATTTTCTTCCGCACACAAATACGATTCGGGGAGCGGTTGGCCCAGCTTTACCCAGCCTGCGAATGACCACGCGGTGTGTACACGCAGCGACGAGAGTCTGGGTATGCGTCGGACGGAGGTGCTCTGCAGGCGCTGTGACGCGCACCTCGGGCATGCGTTTCCCGATGGCCCAACCTCGAATGGGATTCGCTTTTGCATCAACTCGGCTTCCCTCGACCTCGAGCCGGAGGGTGAGGACTGAGTTGTTCGAAGCCGGATGCTCCCTCCCTAATCGGCCTTTGCGCCATTTGCGCTTGAAGTGTCGTGCGCACTCTCGCCCACTTCTGCGGCGCGCTTTGGAGCCTCATGCGTGATTTTTGTACCGCCGGGTCAATATTTATCTCGACCCAAACAAGAGTGTTGGATCCTTCAGCTCCGAACTGGAGATGCAAGACAGATTGATCCAAAGATCAGGTGTATTGTTCGAAAACGAACTGGATTTTCAATGCGGCTGTAATTGCACTTGGGATTGCGGGTTGTTCGCATCAGGTGAAAACCGCTCATTTCAGCGTTCCAGGCGCACGTGTGGAGAAGTAAGGCCAAAATCGCGCTGCTCCGAGTCACTTTTGGATAAGACTATTCTACTCCTGTGTTGCGTTTTGCCCCGCGCAGTTGTATCGACTCGACGTGTACAGGGACTACTGATATGTGATTTACATCACAAATCAGTCAGTACTAGATACGTGAAGAAGAGACGGGCCGCGCCATGACTCCCCCACGCACCACTGTAGAAAATACCTCTCCCTGCGGGAAACCCACCAGTCTGGTGCTCGATTTCGAGCCAACTGTCGGGCGGGGAGAGCGGCCACATCTCATGTGTCCGATCCGCTCGAGGCTCAATCCACATGTGAGAGCGGCACATACCCATACGCTGAAATGGGCATGTCGCATGGGGTTGGTCGACGTGCAGGGACAGATGTACGGGCAGTTCAGCCAGGCTCGGTTTTCGTGGTTGGCCGGTCGTGCCTACCCAAATGTCGATGCGGGGAGGCTCGGTTTGATGTCGGACTGGATCACCTTTTTGTTCTTCTATGACGACATGTGTGACACCGAGGAGGCGATCGACGGCGAATACTCGAGCAAGCTCTTCGCCGCGGAGGACCGGCTTATTGCGATCGGTCTCGGAGCGTCGATCGAGGGGGGCTCACCCCTTGATCGTGCGCTCGCCGATATTCGGGATCGGGCGGCATCTATCGGAAGCTCAGAGTGGATTGCTCGCTTGGGGCGCCACGTGCACGACTATATCGAAGGTGTCCGTTGGGAGCGGATGCTTCGCTTCAAGGGCCGGGTCCCGACCTTGGCGACCTACACCAAGCTGCGTCTGCTCAACAGCGCCGTCTACCCCTGCCTCGATTTCGCAGGGATGTGTGTCAATGGGTTGCGCATGGACTTCGCCACCAACATTCACGTGCAGCAGCTCGAGGTCATGGCCAACAACCACATCTGTTGGGTCAACGATATCTATGGCCTCGACAAAGAATTGAGCGAGCACACCACGAGTAATGTCATCATCGTGTTGACCAACGAGTTCGGCCTGAGCTGGGGGCAGGCCATCGACCGAGCAATCGTGATGTGCAATGCCGAACTCGATGCGTTCACCGAACTCAAGGAGTCCATGATCGATCTCGAGAACCCGAATTGCCGTGCCTATGTCGAGGCCCTCGAGAGCTGGATGCGGGGTAACCTCGACTGGTACTCGGAGACCATGCGTTACGGCGTGGACGCGGATCAGGCCGCGACCTGGAACGCATGGACAGACTGGGACAGCTTCGGCCGCCCGAGCCTGCGCGGCCTGAGCTGAACTCGACTGAGCTGAACTCGACTGAGCTGAACTCGACTGAGCTGAACTCGACTGAGCTGAACTCGACTGAGCTCAACTCGACTGAGCTCAGTCGGGGCCGAGTCGGCCCCTACTTGGCCCTGCTGGCCTCGACTCGACGCCGGGTCTTGTCCGCCATGTCGAGGGCCTGCCGCTCGGAGATGCCCTCGGGTTTGAGGTTTCGGTGGGCCTCGGCGATCTTGTGCCAGGGGAAGGCCTTGACGTCGACGCGGCCGAGCCACGAGACGGCGGTCATGAGCCCACGGACGATGGCCTCGTCTGTGACCACGGCGACCGAGACATGGGGCTGGGCCTTGAGGGCCAGAGACATGGCCCTGCGCTGAACCATGTTGACCTCCACCGTGCCGACCGACGTGGCCAGGACGTAGCGGACGAGATCCGAGGCGATTGTGTCGCAGTAGTCCTGCCAGACGTCACCGGTGATCGGTCCCGACGGGTAGAAGGAGGTCATGAAACCCCCTGCGACGCTCCAGTTAAGGGCCTCCAGCTTTATCATCTCGAGGTCTGGGGGCTCGGCATGGGGGGACATCCTGGGGGCAGCGCGCCCCGCCTGCTCAGACTACCGCAGTTGGTACCCATGACGCCACACCCGCGGTGTGAGGGCTCCACCTTCGCGATGTCGGTCTGCGGATTCAACCCACCGCGATGAGATCGATCTCGACCAGGGCTCCCTTGGGCAAGCCCGCAGCCTGCACGGTGACGCGGGCGGGGTGCCGACCGGGCTCGAAACAACGCCCGTAGATCGCATCGACCACGCTGAAGTCGCCCATGTTGGCCAAGAAGATTGTCGCTCGGACCACGTTGGCCCAGCCCATCTGGGCGGCCTCGAGTACGGCGAGGGCATTGCGGAGGACCTGCTCGGTCTGGGCAGAGACATCGCCCGGGATACCCAGCTCGGGTTTGCCGGGGATCAGACCGATCTGCCCGGACGCGTAGAGGGTCCGGGTCCCCGACACGACGATCGCCTGGTTGTAGTTGCCGACCGCCGCGGGGGCCCGCTCGGTGCTGACGACGCTGCGCTCGAACTCACTCATGGACGCAGCATCGCTTCGCCCTCCGGCGCTTGCAAGCGGGGAGGAAGCTTGATAAATCCCCGTCCCCAGACGAGGGGCACTGCTCTTCGGGCGCGTAACTCAGTGGTAGAGTGCCACCTTCACACGGTGGAAGCCACAGGTTCAAGTCCTGTCGCGCCCAAGCAAACGACCAGCCAGGTGCTCTTGGCTGGTCGTTTTTGTTGTTGCAGCCGGACCTGGGGGTCAGGGCAGGCTGCCGGCCTCGCGCAGCTCGTCTTCGAGGCGTAGGGCTGCTTCACAGACGCCTTCTGCGTAGAACTGGCGGGCCCACTTGCGGAACTTGATGACCGCCCAATCGGACTTCGCCGCCATCGGTCGCATGCGATAGATCTTGTGTTCCCAGATCTCGAAGTCCTCTTCGATGGTCCTGTCGAAGAGCCCGGCGTAGGTGTTGAGGATGAGCGTCGTCAGGGGTCTGAAGGGGGTCGCGCCCACCCGGTGACGGGCGATGATGCGGACATGCCGCTCGTCGATGGGGGTCGTCGAGATCAAAGTTTGGGTGCGCAGCTCGAGCCCACCGGGGAAGCTCGAGGTTTGACGGATGAGACCGATCGAGAACCCCGAGCGCCGGACCTCGACCTCGGCGTCGATGGTCTTGGGCACCCGCAGCAGATCGAGTAGGCGAGGGAAATCTGGGAGCCCAAAGGACTCCCGTTTGGCCTTCATCTGCATCGTGAGGTTGCAGATGACCCCCTCCGTCTGCATCGTCAGCGTTGGGAGTTCATCGGTGATGCCGTGCATCACGGGGGAGTGAGACACATCGGTGTCGTTCTCGCCGACGTCTTGAATGCGCGCGGGACACTCCCAGGTCCGGATTCGCCAGGGGGACCAGGCGAGGTCGAACTCGGGTTGCGGCGGGAGCTGGTGATCTGGAGCGGCGCCCTGATCGTGGAACCACACCAAGATCATGCCGTCTCGTTCGTCGACGTGCCAAGGCTTGATGGCGGCTTTTGGGGGCGGCGGATCGCCGTGCGCGGCCTTCATGCATTTACCGCTGCCGCCCTCGAATTCCCATCCGTGAAAGGGGCAGCGAATGCGATCTCCCACGACCGTGCCTCCGTGTCCGAGGTGCGCGCCCAAGTGTGGACAGTAGGCGTGGGTGACGTGGACCTCGCCGTCTTCGGCCCGGAACACCACCAGGTCGCCGCCGAAAGCCTGAACCACCCGGACCGCGAGAGGATCGACATCGTCCGAGTTTGCGACGACATACCAGCCTCGCGGGTAGGGCAAGGACGGAGCGGAAGAACGATCGAGAACTGGAAGCCGCGCGCTCATCGTATCCTTGGTATGCATTCCTACGTGTCATGACAAGTATGAAGTGCGCGCGCGAGCCGAGTTACTCGAGGTGATGGAGGAAGTTGGGCAGCGTACAATGCGCATAGGGGCGCGCGCCTCGGTCGCCGGCTTGGACGGAGGGCACCCCCCGTGTGTGTGTGTGGCTCGACATCGGGATCGGGCGCAGATGCGCGGCTGCGAGCGAGAACGCGCAGATTGGCCCGGAATGTCACAATCGCGCCCGATCGCACGAGGCCACATTCCTCAGTAGGGGAAAAATGCCCCACAGCTGTCTCGACTGGTTGCGAGCGTCAGGGCTCTCCACGAACGATCTATGTCAATACCGACTGCATTCACCGGTTCTCCGGTTCCGCAGCTCGGGAGGTTGCGAATTTGGAGCCGAGCCAACCTGGAGATTGGTGTAAAGCCAGCCAATGAACTTCTCCAAGCGTCTCGCGCAAGCCGTGCTGGCCTGTTGTATCGCCCTCGGACTCGGCTCGACGGTCAGCCAGGCCGGAGTGAGTTGGACTCCGCCCCCCGAGTCTCCCGAGTCTCCCGAGTTTTCCGAACTCCTCGATCTTTGTGAGGCGACCACCGCCTGCACTTACGCTCCTCCCACAGCGCCGCAGCTGCACGCGGAGGTCTGTTGGGATCAACGGACGGCGAGGGTCGTGTTGGCAGACATCAATGGTTGTGAACAGGACACCGAGGCCATGAACCTTCAGTACGGTGAGGTCATCGACGACGATACGCTCGAGGTCGCCGCCTATTTGCCATTGCAGGACGCGTGTGAGCTCGGCTATTGCGTGCAAGGTCCATCGACGGCGGTCGAAGATGAAATGTGCTGTACCGCGAATGGATGCACCCCATATTCTGGTGGCGCGTGCGCCGGTGAGATTGTGTTCTGTTTCGACATGTCGGGCAATGGCTGCAATGGGGGAGAGTAAGAACAGGACGAACAGGCTGTTGTCGTAGCGATCTCGGATCTCGATCTGAGGACCCGAGGGCCACGACGCGACCATGGCTTCGAAGCGACCACCGGTCGCAACGGGCTCACTGTTCCAATCAGTTCCAATCAGTTCGCAGGCGGGAGGGCTTCGCCCACGATGCCGAGCTCACGGTTGTGGAGTGCCCTGGCGACCATCTTCTTGTCGTCCAAGGCCCTGGCTTCGCTGTGCATGTCACAGTCGTTGAGGTGCTTGATCGCCAGCGCGTACATCATGCGGGCCTGCTCGTAGTTGTTCTGTGCAACGAGCAGGTCGCCCAGAGGAGCGATGGCTTCGCCGAGGACACAGGTCTCGGGGGCACCCGGACCGACCGCCTCGGCGAGCAGCTTGTGGGCGGCCCTGGCGTCCTCATAGGCGAGCTGGCCGTCTCCCGCTCGAGCCCGCGTGCGGGCGCTCTGGACCAGGGCCATCGCCGTGCCGATGCGTGGATCGAGGTCGGAGTGGGCCTCCTCCAAGGTCGGCCCTTCGGGCGCGAGGCCCCATCCGACGGCGAAGGTCGCGGCCAAGGCAGCGGCGGCGAGCAGGGGATGGCGGCCTTGATCCCGGCGCTCGGCCCGGTCTTCGATCGCCTCTGCCACGGCAGCCATGGAGGGGTGTCGGTCGCGCGGGCGGAGCCGCATCCCACGGTTCAGGGCTCGACGCAGCTGAGCCGTGAGTGCGTTGGTGTGGGGTTCGGCAAACTCGCCCGAGCTCATGGCGTGGTGACGCTGCGCCGGGGACATGTCGGCGAAGGGGTGGACACCCGTGATCGCCTCCCACATGACCACGCAAAACGCGAGTTGATCTGCGAACGCCTGCTCCTCGAAGCTGGGCCGGCTGCCCGGCCACTGGGCCCGGGCTTCGAACTCGCCGGAGAGGTGAGTCTGGATTCGGCCACGTCCGAGGTCGAAACCCGAGAGCAGAGGTCGGGCGCCGCCCTCGAAACCGATCTCCAGCCAGATTTGGTCAGGCCCGAGGTTGCGGTGTGCGAGACCGATGGCGTGGGCCCGATCGAGGGCGCGGGCGAGCTGGGCGAACACCCTCAGGATCTCCGCGTTCGCGCGAGGGGTCTCGAGCCAGGTACGCAGCGTGCGACCGCGGATTGGGGCGGTCACCAAGATGCGCTGGCCGTCAGCCTCGACATGCGCGAGTACAGCGCAGACATGTTCGTGCCGAAAGCCGAGCGCGAGTTTCAGCTCGTGTGGATCGAGGCTCAGCTGACCCGGCTGCAGGATCTCGACGTCGACTTCGCAAGCGACCTTCGGGGAGGTAGCCACGGTCGGGCTGGCCGGATCGGAGGGCGCAGCAGGATCGATCGCCCGGTAGCAGTGGGCGCGGGGGGCTGGACCGAGCAGGCGGTAGCGCCCCGCCAACTCGACGCTCGGGTCGCGTGACACGGCGCTCTGATCGTTTTCACGATCAGGCGTGTCCGTCTCGGTCGATCCGATCGCCCGCGAGGCTCCGTCAGCGCAGAGAGGCCCTACCACCGCCGAGTTAAATACCACAGTGAGGACAAAAGGCGGCGCTATGTCTACTTTCGAGCGTTACTTTGTGGTCGCTCGTGTTTGAATGGTGTGTCGGGTGGCATCAATAACCACCATTGCATAGGTAGTTTTGCGTATGGTTTGAAGCCTCCGCGCGGATACGGCCAGCCTCGCGGTCGGGGAGTCGGGAGCGGTGGCAGGTGTCGATGGCCGGACTCGCGCCTCCCTGGTAGGGTCTGTGCGTGCCGGATCCGGTCGAAGAAGCGGGCTCGCGTGATGGGCGCGAGGCGGGGCCGTTTCGCGATGGGGACCACTCTGGGCCGGATGGACAAGGAGAGGATCACCGGGGGGGTGGCGAATCCGCCCTACCTACGCCAGAGAGTCGTTCTGTGCCAACTCGATGGGTGCGGGTCGGGATGTTGCTCGTCGGATTGGGGTTGCTCGTGGCGTTGCTGGCGGCCGGGCGCTCGTGCCGTTCGAGAGCGGATTCATCCGATCCAAAGGTCGAGCCTGGGACCCCGGATGCGTTCGGTTCGGGAGGTGGCCAAACGGTCATCGAGGGGCCGAGCTACCGGGTGGTCGGAATCGTGGTGCGTGAGGTTCCGGCCAAACTCGACACAGACCCAGCACCACACCCAAAGCCAGATCCAAAGACCGCAGACCTGGACCCCGGATCACCTTCAGACTCGGACTCATCAGACTCGGATTCATCAGACTCGGGTTCATTCGGCTCCGACGAGTCCGGCTCGGATTCGTTAGACTCGGATTCATCAGATTCGGATTCATTCGGTCCAGGCCAGGTGGGCGGTACAGGGGACCCGGACCGAGCCCTCGCTGCACTGATTGCGTCTCTGCCGGCCCACACCTTGGTCCCCCCGGAGCCCGGAAGCTGCCGAGTCCGGGCCTGGCAAGCGGGGCGCTCGGTCGCCCCCGAGGTCGAGTGTGACGCAGCTGGCCGCTATACACTCGAAGTCGACTCGGGAGTCGAGGGGGCCATCGATGTCGAACTTCGGGTCACGGGCCACCTGCGTGGTCTGGTCCGTGTGCAGCTCCCGGTCGCCGATGGCGACGGGGGGGGCGACGGGGGGGGCGATGGGGGGGGCGATGGGGAGCCCGATAGGGGGGCCGAGGTCGGTGTGCCCACCGTCGCCCTCGGACCTGGGCACACACTCGCGGGCCAGACCCTCGACGCCCGCGGCCAGCCCCTGGCGAAGGTTCGGGTCCAAGCCATGCCGCAGCCCGGCTTGGGCGAGGTCGAGCCGTGGCGAACGCAGAGCGATGAAAACGGCCGCTTCTCGTTCACGACCTTGCCCTACGGGCCCGTGAGTCTGCGGGCCATCCACGACGGCTACGCCCTGTCTGTGGTCGAGGCGATCGCGCCCGAGGACGACGTGCTCATGGTTCTCGACGCGCTCATCGACCTCGAGGGATCCGTGGTCGGACACGAGGAGCTGTGGGCGAGGGCGAGGGCGAGGCTCGAGGGATCGTCGGTGTGGCCCGCGATCGAAGGGCGGCTCGGAGCCGACGGACGCTTCGTGTTCGAGTCGCTGCCGGACGGGGTCTACGGCGTCGAGGTCAGCGTGCTCGCCCAGACTCCGGGCGAGCCCGAGTTCGCCTCGGTCCCGCTGGAGAACGTGACCCCCGACCTGCGGGTCAACCTGGCGCTCGTTCCAGCTTTTCGTGTGCCCGTGCGGGTGGTCGATCCGGAGGGGACGCCTCTGCATCACGCGCGCGTGACCCTGGGCTATGGCCAGCTGGGTATGCTTCAGAAGGTCGCGGAGACCGACGAGGAAGGCCGGGCCCGGGTCGGTCCGGTGGTTCCGGGGCCCTACGTGTTGCACGCCGACGCCGACGGTTTTCTGCCGCCTCCGGCCCTCGAGATCGAGGTCGGGAGCGAGGGTTTCGAGCCCGACGAGCAGGTCCTGGTCTTGGTGCGGCCTGCGAAGCTCCAGGGCGTGGTGGTCGACGAAGACGATCGTCCGGTCGCCGGTGCCGAGGTCTCGGTCGAGAGCGAGGTCGCGTTTTCGGTCGGCGAAGGGGATACACGCGCGCGCATGTTCGCCGCGGCCATGGGCGCTGGGGAGGGGAGCCTGGGCGTGACCGCTGGGGCCGTGCCCGACATCCCCCTCTTCGACGACGACGAGGACGAGAGCGGGGTCGGCGTGGTGCTCAGCGACGCCGAGGGACGCTTCGAGATCGACCTGCTGTTGCCGGGGACCTACCGCCTGCGGGCGCTGCACGGGGGACACGCCGGATCGGCGGTCGAGGTGTTCGAGCTGCGCTCGGGAGAGCTGCGCGAAGGCGTGACCTTGAAGTTGCGCGAGGGGGTGCCGCTGACAGGGGTGGTCCGGGGCTCTAACGGCGAGCCGATCGCGGCGGTTCAGGTCGACCTGGGAGACGGCACGGTGCTCACCAGTGACCGCCGAGGGGTGTTCGACGCGGGCTTTCGCCGAGGCTCGCAGCGGCTCGTGTTTCGTGCGGCGGGCATGGTCCCCCGGGTCGTCGAGATCGACATGCCGCGGGTCGGCCGGCCCGCGGTCGATGTCGCTGTGACCCTCGCTCCCGCGCAGGGCCGGGTTCAGGGCCGAGTGGTCGACGGCAACGGCCAACCGATCCGAGATGTGGAGGTCGAACTCCGGCCCCTCGACGGGCTCTCCCCCTCGTTGGTGACTTGGACCGACGCCAAGGGCAGCTACGACTTCGACGCCCTGAGCCCGGGTGAGGTCGCACTCTATTTTGCGCATGCTGCCTACGTACCGGACCTCGACGAGGTCGAGGTCGATGAACCCCACCGGTCGATCTCGGCCCACGAGTGGGTCTTGCACAAGGGTTGGGAGGCCGAGATCTTGGTTCGGGCCAGCAAGGGGGGCGCGGGCATCGAGGGCGCCGCGCTGTGTGCGGGACGGGCCCGGGCGCGCACGGACTCTCGCGGGGTCGCCCGCCTGGAGCACCTCGTGGGGTCGCTCGAACTCGAGGTCGACGCGCCCGGGTGGATGGGCGTGACCCTGACCATCGACGACGACGGCAGCGGCAGGGTCGAGCTGACGATCGAGCTGGCCGAGGGCGGGGGGATCGAGGGGACGATCGACGACGACATCGGAGACTCGGTGGCCTCGGCGAAGATCTCGGTGACCACGACCTCGGGGCAGCCGCTGGGTGAGGCTACCAGCGACGCGCGCGGTCGATGGCGGGTCGAGGGGGTGCCCCCCGGTGACGTGTTGGTCCGCGCGGAGCCGCCCGCGGCCTACGAAGCGGTGCTTGCGCCTGTGGAGGTCGAGTCGGACGTCTTGCGTGGGGAGGTAACCAAAGCCGTCCGGTTGCGATTTGAGAGGCGCTGAGTTTTACTCCGCGAGCAAGCGCCATGCGTCAGCCAAACTTCCAATTCGCCGTCCTGAGCTCCCTGTGTTGCTGTGTCCTGCTCTTGGCCCCAGGTTGCGCCAGCAGCGGGGGCGACGAGGGGGGCAAGGGGGACCCGGCCGGGGAGGCCAGCCCGGAGGGAAGCCCGAAACAGGCTGCGGCGTCGGAGGGGGACCCCTCCGGCTCGGCTGGTCGGATCGCGGGACGGCCGGTAGACGGCCCCCAAAAGGTCGGCTCGGCGGGCGAGGTCGCAGCCGACAACGACGAGTACACGCTGCGCATCGACGCCGGCGAGGGCAAGGTCGGCGAGCCTGGGAAGGTCAGCATGCACGTGGTGCCCAAGAGCTCCTGGCACCTCAACCTGGAGTACCCGACCTCGCTCCAGATCGTGGCTCCTGAGGGCGTGAGCCTGGCACAGCCCAAGCTCGGCAAGGACGACGCGGTCTCGTTCGGGGAGGAGGGCTGCGAGTTTGCGATCTCGTACACGGCCGACGCCGCTGGAGAAAAGACCTTCACGGGCACCTTCAAGTTCGCCGTGTGTCAAGATGAAGCATGTGCACCGCGGACCGAAGAGATCGAGTTCAAGGTCGCGGTCAAGTAGGGCGTCACAGCGGCCCGCCGGGTCGACGCCAGGACAAAGTTTGATGCCCGATTCGAACCCTGACCCCGACTCTGGCCCCAATTCTGGACTCGGTCCCAGCCTCGGCCCGGCCGACGTGGACGTGCGCGAGGAGGCCTCACAGCGCCTGGCCGCCCTCGCCTCCGGTGTCGCGGACGAGTTCGCCGCGACCCGCCGAGTGTTGAGCTTCGAGCAGTGGTTCGCCCTGTTGGTCGAGGCACCCCGGCTCCACGTTCGCAACAGCGCCCAGTATGTCCGGGATGCGCTCGAGCACTACGGTCGAGAGTCCGTCCGCATCCCGCGCGGAGTCGCCAATCGCTTTCGCCTCTTCGACCGAAAGTTCGACGAGGGAGCGCGCCTGGTCGGCCAAGAGCGGGCTCAAAATGAGCTCTACGAGGTCCTCGATGGCTACTGTCGCCTCGGGCGTATCGACTCACTGGTGCTCTTGCACGGCCCCAACGGCAGCGCCAAGAGCACGCTCCTCGACTGTCTCCAGGCCGGACTCGAGGCCTACTCCAAGACCGACGCGGGCATCGCCTATCGCTTCTCTTGGGTCTTTCCGACTCGCCGGCAGCCTGGAACAGGGATCGGTTTTGGGGTCGCACCGGGGTTGCGGGAGGTCCTGGGGGAGCAGAGTTTCGCCCGCCTCGACAGCGACAGCATCGAGGCCCGGCTCAGCGACGAGAACAAGGACCACCCGATCTACCTGGTCCCGGTCCCCGCCCGTCAGCGCCTGCTCGACGACCTACTCGCCCGCAACGAGGAAGACCGTGACTTCGTGCTCGCCTGGTCGATCCGCAACGGCGAGCTCTCGTCGCGCAACCGGCACATCTTCGACGCCCTGCTCACCGCCTACCAGGGGGATCTGAGCAAGGTCTATCAACATGTCCGGGTCGAGCGCCTGTACCTCAGCCGGACCTACCGTTGTGGGCTCGTCGATGTCGAGCCCAAACAGGTCGTCGACGCGCGCTCGTTCCCGGTCACCGGGGATCGGGCTTTTTCGCAGCTGCCGCCCTCGGTGGCCGGCCAGGTGTTGTACGGGACCCAGGGTGACCTGATCGACGCCCAGCGCGGGGTGTTGAATTTCTCGGACCTGCTCAAGCGACCCTACGAGCAATACAAATACCTGCTGACGGCCACAGAGAGCGGCCGGGTGGTCCTCGACCATCTTCTGCTCGGTCTCGACATGGTGTTCACGGGCTCGGCCAACGACATCAACCTGCTCGAGTTTCGGGCCCATCGGTCCGCCGAGTTCCAGAGTTTCCGAGCCCGCCTCAACCTGATCTCGGTCTCCTACTTGCTCGACTATCGGGTCGAGCGGCGGATCTACCAAGAACAGGTCGGCGACTTGCTGCGGGGGGTCCACGTGGCGCCTCACGCCTCGCGGATCTTGGCCCTGTGGGGTGTGATGACTCGACTGCGCCGCCCGGACGCGAGCAAGTACGCGCCCACGATCAGCGCGGCACTCGAGGCCCTCACCCCCTTGGCCAAGGCCGACCTCTACGCCTATGGCCGGGTCCCCGATGGGCTCTCGAGCGAGGAGGCCCGCGAGCTCCTGGCCGCGGTCCCCGAGATGTACGCGGAGCGCTTCGGCCACGCTTTTGTGCGTGTCGAGGGCTCCGACTACCCGCTGGGCGACTACGAGGGCAGCTACGGTGCCAGCGTCCGCGACCTCAAGAATGTGCTCTTGGCCGCGGCCTCCGACCTCCCCGCGGAGGCCCGCAGCGTGACCGTGCCCCGGATCTTCGCCGAGCTGCGCCGACACCTCGACGACTCCAACAATTTTCGATGGATGCACCTCGAGGTCGAGGGCCCGGGCTTCAACAAACTCGACGACGAGCCCGGGTCGATCACCCTCGCAGCCTACGACCGGTGGTTGGACCTCTCCGATCGGGAGGTCCGGGAGGCCCTCGGCCTCGTCGACGAGGAGCGCTACCTCGAGCTGTTTCGGAAGTATGTGGTCCACGCCAGCCACCACGTGAAGGGGGAACAGATCTTCGACGAGGTCACGGGCAAGCTCACCGATCCGGACGAGAACTTCATGACCGAGCTGGAGAAGGCCATGGATCCAAACGCCGGCGAGGGCTTTCGCCAGGACATCTTGGGTCGGATCGGCGCGTGGGCGCTCTCGCATCCCCACGAAGCGCCAGCCTACGAGGAGATCTTCACAGACTACTTTGGGCGCCTGCGCGAGGACTACTACCGTCAGCAAAAGGGGACTGTGCTGAAAGGTATTCAGTATATGTTGGAGCTGCTGAGTGAGGCGAAACCCGCCGAACTCGAGCTGACCCCAAACGAGCGAGACAAGGCCCTGCACGCACTCGAGGTGTTACTGGGGACCCATGACCATAACGGGGGGGACGGGGGGGACGCTGCCCAGAAGAGTTCCAGGGAGCGCCACTCCCGAGAGTCGCTCAGGGAGACCCTGGTCCAGCTGAGCAAACACCGTTACTGAGGGGACCTCGGCAGCGGACCTCGGCGCTCTACTTTCCCAGCTTGAGGGCCCGGCGGCGCATGTCGGTCAGGGTGCGAAAACCCAGGGAGCGCCGGGCCAGCAGCGGGCGGCCGTCGGCGTCGAGGTTGCTGTTCTCCCGTAGAGGGGACAGATCCTCGCGCTCTCTGCGACGGTTGCGCTCGCCGAGGCGCGCAGCGATGCGGTGGGGCATGGACTTGAGCATGGGCACCACCCAGTTACGAATGACACTGATGACTCGGGGGCCTTTGGTGCTCATGATGGTCTCAACTGCGAGGGGCGAGTTCGGCTTTCACTCTATCCTTGCACTTCGACTTCGCTCGCGCCCTAGACAAGTCGGACTTTTTTGGAGCAGGCGGCGATCTTCGACGAGAGCTGGACCACGGCCGACCCAAAACGACCACGCCGGGCGGTGGGCGGCGCGGGTGCTGCGCGAGACGGTTGCGCTCTGCGGTTGCGCTCAGCGGGTTTGGGCGGCCTCTCGCGCGACCAGCTCGGCGATGTCGTTTTGGAGCGCGCGGGCTTTGGCGCGGTGTTTACGCTCGAGGTTGTTCATGAGGATCGAGAACACGATCGGGTCTCGATCTTCGCTGCCGGCGTAGCCGGAGAGGGCGGACACCCCGTCGAGGGTGCCGGTCTTCACGCGCAGCCAGCCGCTGGCTTCACTGTCGTGAAGGCGCGAGCGTGCGGTCCCGTCGTGGCCCATGATCGAGAGCGAGGCGAGGTAGTCGCTGCTGATGCGAAAGTCGTCATAGACGACCCTGAGCAGATGGGTCAGGGCCGCCGGCGAGACCATGTTGTTGTCGTAGAGACCCGATCCGTTGCCGATCACCAGGCCGGCTTGGGGCATGCCGATGTCACGGGTGAACTGGCGGACGACCTCGAGGGCAGCCTCGGCTGTGGCCCCGTCACCAGGCGCGAGTGTGCGCAGGATCTGCTCGGCCATGAAGTTGTTGGACCACTTGTTCACCGAGCGGCAGAGCTGGGAGAGGGTCTCGGATCGGGTCGTGGCGATGAGCTTGGCGCCGCTGGGCACCTCTCCGCTCTGGATACGCGACTTTTTGACCTTGATGCCGCGCTGCCTGAGGCTGATGAGCAGGAGCTCACCGGCGTAGCGGGAGGGGTCGGCGATCGGATAGCGGTAGCTGCCGCCGGCAGCGTCGACGCCGATCTCACCGTGGAAGGTGAGCACGGTGCGGCCTTTCTGCTCGACGCTCGAGACCCACAGTTTGTTGCGCTTGCCGACGACGGTCCGGGCCTCGTTCTCGATCACGATGCTCGGGACCTTCGGCAGCACGCGCAGCTGGGGCGGCCCGCCGGCTTGCTCCGCCGGGCGAGCGTGGACCTCGTAGGTGTTGTAGTTCACCGACATGGCGCCACCGGGGGCACGGTGGGAGGCGAACTCCTGTTTCTGGTCGAAGCCCGGGGGCAGGCCGTCGGCGTCGAAGCGGGTGGCGTCGACGACGATGGGACCGCGGACGGTGGTGATGCCCGCGGCCTCGAGCTGGCCGGCGAGCTCGTAGACCTCGCCGGTGACCAGCGAGGGGTCGCCCCCGCCCTGGAGATAGAGCTTGCCCCCGATCGCGCCGTCGCGGGTCGAGCCCTCAGCCCAGATCCGGGTGGCGTAGCGGTGCTCGGGGCCCAGAACCCGCAGGGCCGCGGCAGTGGTGATGAGCTTGGCGTTGCTCGCCGGGTTGAGGGCCGTCTGGGCCTCGTGCTCGTAGAGAGACGCGCCGGTCTCGAGGTCGACCACCGAGATGCCGACCCGGACCGGCCCGTCTTTGGACCCACGCAGGAATTCGGCGTCGGCCAAGAGGGCGTCGATGGCCTCGTCCAGGGGCAGGGCGGGGTCGACTGGGGTGCTCGGGGCAGCGCTGGCGTCAACGGGGGGAGGCGGGCTGGCCTCGGCCTCCAGGGCGGGGGAGGCCCCGAGCGCCCACACGGCGATGAGGGTCACTGCACCCAGGCGGAGCCTCGGTAGGCGGACGAGGTGGGCAGGGCTGTCGGCGATCGGACGGCGGACCACGTTTGCACCCTAGGCGGAAAGTGGGCCACGGCCCAAGTTTTTGGGCTCTACGGTCGAGCGTGCATGTGCGGGAGGGTCTGCTGGTCACTCGGTCTCGGTGGCCGGGGCGTTCACTCGGTCTCGGCGACCTCGATGAGCAGGGCTTTCAGGGTCGCGTAGTTGTCGTCGTTGGTCAGCGGGTTGTCCGTCAGATTGTAGATTCCGGCGAGCTCGCCGGCGCTGTCCATGATGATCACGTCGCGGTAGCCGACCGCCCACGTCCCCCACCAGTCGGTGTCGGCCGTATCTTGGAGCCAGGGCTGGTCGCGGTCCTCACACATGAGGGGGTTGCCGGCTTCATGGCCATCCTCGTTGACGCCGAGGATGTCGATGTCGAGCTCGGGGTGTTGGTCCTCCAGCTCGATCTGGAGTGCGTTCAGGCGCCCAAACTGGGCGCGGCAGGTGCCTCATGTCGCATGACCGAAATACCAGGCGGAGGTCCCGCCCAAGTAGGCGTTGGGGTGGACCTCTTGCTCGAAGCTCGCCGAGGTCTCGTTGACGTCCAGGAGCGCGAGCACGCCGAGGTCGATGATCGTGCCTGTGCCTGTGCCGGTATCCGTGCTGGTTTCGGTGCCGGTAGACTCGCTCTGGGTGCCTGTACCGGCCTCCGCCCCGGTACCGGGGCCGCTCGTGGATTCGGTCTCGGTCTCGGCGCTCAGCTCCGTGTCCGTGCCCAGATCGTCGCCCATCGTCGTCACGTCGGCTCCCGCGCTTCCCTGGGTGCCGGTCCCGAGGATCGTCTCGCCGCCGAGGCAGCCGCCGACTCCGAACAGACCCAGGGCGAGCCCCAGCGATACATATTTTTGACGCGACACCATGGCTGGATGCTCTCCCGCAACGACATCGAGGGTCAAGTCTGGATGCCGGTCTTCGCTCGTGGGTCGCCGCTGTGCCGCCGCCGCAGTAGGATGGGGTGTGTCCGAGCTGCCCGCGAGTCTCCAGTCCTGGTTCGCCCGCGGCCAGCGGACCCAGGTGTTGGACCGGTCGCTATTTTACATCGACGTGGGCCCGACCCGGGCGCCGGCCGAGGGTGCGCCGGTGCTGCTCTTGGTTCACGGATTTCCTACCTCGAGCCACGACTTTCATCGGGTGATCGATCGCCTGGCCCTCGACCACCGGGTGATCGTGCACGACCACCTCGGGTTTGGGCTCTCGGACAAACCGGTGAACTACAGCTACTCCCTGCTCGAGCAGGCCGAGTACGCACTGGCCCTCTGGACTGGGCTCGGGGTGCGCTCCGCTCGGGTGCTCGCCCACGACTACGGGACCTCGGTGGTGACTGAGATCCTCGCCAGGCGTCAGCGCGGGTTCAGCGACCTCGAGGTCGAGCGCCTGGTGCTGTGCAACGGCAGCATGCACATTGAGCTCGCCTCGCTCAGCGCGTCTCAGCGCCTTCTGGAGGGGCCCAAGGGCCTGGCGCGGGCGTTTGTGAAGTTCTCCAACAAAGCGTTTTTCTGCGCCCGGATCCGCGGGACCCTGGGTCCCTCCAGCCACCTCGACGATGGGGATCTCGAGGCCATGTGGGCCGGCGTCGAGCGCGACGGAGGCCGTCAGCGCCTGATCGATCTGTCGTCGTACCTGGAGGAGCGGCGCAGGTTTTGGCACCGGTGGATCGGAGCTCTGCGCCGCTGTGAGCTGCCGACGCTGGTGTTGTGGGGGCGGCGCGACCCGATCGCCGTGGCTGCGATCGCCGAGCAACTGCACACGGAGATGGTCGGCAGTGAGCTGTGTTGGCTGGATTCACTCGGCCACTTCCCCATGCTCGAGGATCCCGATGCGTGGGTGGAGCCGGTGCTGGGTTTCCTGGCCTGAGCGGGCATTGTTGCTATCTTTTACCCTATGCAAAAATTCGGCTCGGGAACCCTCAGGATCGCTGTCTGCCTCACTCTGGGAGGCGCCGGTCTGTCCGCGTGCTCGGAGGCCGACGGAGATGGGGCAGACGAGGTCGGCGAAGACGAAAGCGAGGACACCTCGAGCACGGACAGCTCCGGCGGCGAGACACAAACGGAGACCAGCGACGGGCCGAGTAGTGGCACGGAGAGCACCGAGGGCACGGACAGCGCCGAAACTTCGACCGGGGGTCCTGTCGAAGCCGTGCTCGGTCTGCGCTGTGCGCCCGGAGACCTGATCGGCGAGGTGTCGCTCTCGAATGAGGGACAGGCACCCTTGCTGGGTGTCTGGTTCAACGATCGACCCTCGCCCCAGTACGGCCCGCCCGTGCTGTCGGCCGGTGGTTGTGACCATTATGCGCCCTCGGACCAGTGGCCCTGCGACTGCGAGGCCAGCGAGCTGTGTTCGTGGGCGGGCAGCTGTAAGCCTCGACCGATGCCGACCGACTTCAATCTCGTGGTCACGGCCAACGGCGTGGACCAGGTCTTCAACCAGGACTCGCTGGGGGGCGGGCTGCCGGTGGGAGAGGGGAGCTACAGCTTCGAGCTCAAGGTGCTCGGACAGATCGTCACGCTGGAGCCGGTGGATTTCCCGGAGCCCCTGTCCGGGCTGGGTGGAGTGTTGACCGGGACCTTCGACGCGCCCATCGCTATCGATCTGAGTTGGGATCCGACCGAGAGCGACAGCCAGGTCCACTCGCTCACCAGGATCAATCACCACGTGCAGAGCCCGACGTCTACCCAGTGTCAGGCCGACACCAGCGAAGGGGCGATGCACATCGGGGAGCCGATGTTGGCGCCGCTGGCGGTCGGGACCGGGCTCGAGTTTCAGGCCGTCGAGCATGCTGTGGTCGCTGCGGCCGAGATCGACGAGGGCTGTATCGAGTTCGCGCTGACCGTGTACGACAATGTGTCGCTCGACTGAGCCCACTGTTGGCGTGCTGCTCCTTGCTGGATCCTGATCGCGGCCGGCTAGGGTGGTATCCTGGGGTCGATGCGATCGCGGGCTTTGCTGAGCTGGGGGTACTACGGTGGTTTGGGCCTGGGCGCGTGCCTCGTCGGCATGCTGGTCGCCGCGCCGGTCCAGGCGGGGGAGCCGAGCGTGGCGCGGGAGGCCGAGGCGCGCGGGTTTGGGCCCGGCGAGCTGCGTCCGAGCGCGCAGATCGAGAGCAGCATGCTGAGCTCCCAGCGAGCGGAGCGTCGAGGTCTGACCCTGCACGGCCTCCCGGTGCGGGGGGGCTTCGAGACCACGTGGTTCGGGCCCCAGTCGACCACGAACCACGGGCCGGGGCGGGTGGTCGCGGCTCGGTACCCTTCAGCGCCGCCGCAGCTGCTCCCGGCCCAGGCTCGCCTGAGCGCCGCCGAAGCCCGCCGCGTGCTCCTGCCCACCCTGCGCCCGGACCAGCGTGAGCGCATCAGGGCGGGTTCACTCGGGCCCGAGCTCGAGGCCCTCGGTGGCGAACTCGTCTACCTACTGATCCTGGATCGCCCGGTGTTGGCCTGGGAGCTGTCTGCACCCCTGAGTTCGGGCAGCGCCAGCGACCCGGGCCCGACTCGGGAGCGGGTGTGGGTGAGCGCGGCCACGGGGCGGATCTTGCTGCGCGAGGAGCAGGTGTTCGCCATCAACGAGGCCGACGTGTATCGGATCAATCCGCAGCACACACCCCTGCCCGAGCACGTGACCCTGACCAACATCGAGGTCGACGAGGCGCCCTGGGAGGAAGGGATGAGCTTCGACGCGCAGTACCTCAACGGATCCCGAGTCCGGATTTTCAACTGCATCGACGAGGAGGCCGGACCCTTCGCCCCGTGGCACAACGATGGAGAGTGTTTTCCTACTCAAACCGTGGCCGCCGACGCCGAGGGCGACTTCATCGTGTCTCTGCCCGATGTCGCTCTGAGCGCCGACAACCTCGATCCGAGCGACCCCTACGCAGAGGTCTCGATGTACTTCCACGCCGAGACCTTCTTCGAGTTCATGGCCATGATGGGGGTCGAGGAGTTCCCCTGTGAGCGCTCGAACATGGTCGCCAACTTTCACTGGCTCGAGCCGGCCCCGGACTTTCCGACCCTGAGCTACGGGCCCTACAACAACGCCTACTATTCGGGCCAGTGTGACATCGAGAAGGGTCCGACCATGCTCTTTGGCCAGGGGTCGGCGGTCGACTTCGCCTTCGACGGCGATGTCATCTATCACGAGCTCGGACACGGGATCGTGGGGCTGTTGACCCCCGACGGGCTGCACTCGTACACGACCCGGCCCGAGGGGGTGCTCCGCGACGCGCGGGCGCTCAACGAGGCGATCGCCGACTACCACACGATCATGATCACCCAGCGGCCGGAGCTCGCCGACTACGTGGGTTTCTACTGGCCGGAGCTCGACAGAGCCTGGATCCGCAACGCGGAGAACGAGCAGCTGTGCCCGCGCGACATGGCCGGGCAAGAGCACAACGACAGCGAACCGTTCTCGGCTGCGCTGTGGATCGCGCGGGAGCGCATCGGTGGGGACAAGCTCGACCCGGTGATGCTCGGCATCTTGCCCTTGCTCAGCGGCGACGCGACTTTGGAACAGGCCTCGGCCGCGCTCATGGAGGTCGCCGAGGCCGAGCGCGACGCGGGGATCTGGACCAGTGAAGACCTCGACCAGCTCGCGGGCGCCCTGCGTGAGCGCGGCGTCGACGACTGTGAGCGGGTCGTCGATACAGAGCTGTTGATCGACGAGGACCCGCGCTTTTTGTATTTGCGCGGCAACAGCGACGCGGTCGCGCCCTACTGGCCGGGGCCGGTCCAGTATCGCCACGCAGTTCCTGCGGGCTCGGACAACCTGCTGCTGACCTTCGAGGCGACCGGGAAGGGCAACTCCGCGGGCCAGCCTGTGACTTTGGATCTCGACCCCGTGCTCTTGGTCAAGCGCAGCAGCGTTTCTGCGGATGCTCCGATCACCTTCGAGTACAGCTTGAGCTCCGTGGGGTCCGCCGATCGAGAGGGGGACGACGTGGACGAAATTACCCTCGTCGAGGGTGACTGGGATGCGGTCTATCTACCCACACAGCTCACTCCACGCCGGCGCCAGGTCCTGATTCGGGGCCTCGAGGCAGGGGAGGTCGTGCATGTCGCGTTCGCCAACCCCGAGCGGGAGATCGTGGTCATCAAGGAGCTCCTGTTTGCCAGCGTACCGACGGAGGAGCTCGACGGGGGCTCACCGGGGGGCGACCAAGAGGAGATGTCCACCAGGCTCGACGATGGTTGCGCTTGCGCCAGCGGCGGGCGAGGCGATAATGGGGGCCTGCTGGGGTTCGCCCTGCTCTCGCTGCTCGGTCTTGGACGGCGAGCCACTCGACGCCAGCCCCGACCCGAGTGAGTCCTGATTCTCCACCTCCCCTCCGCCCGGACTCCGGTGCGCCAGAGCCCGATAGCGAGCACCCTCGTTGGCAGCTGAGCGCGCGCCTGACTCGGTGGATCGAGGGGCTCCCTGGGGTAGCGAGCCTGCGGCGGGTGCTCAACCTTGGTTTTGCCGCGGCGCTCATGAGTGCCCTGGTGTTTACGGCGATCCACAGAGACCAGCTGCCCGAGCGTCTACACGAGCGCCGCAGCAAGCTCACCGCTTGGATGCGGACCGTCTCGCTCAGCCAAACCTGGAAGATGTATGCGCCGGACGCCACCAAGGGCCACGCTTACGTCGAGATCATCGGCTACGACAAAGCCGGCGATCCACATGTGCTCGAGGAGAGCCACATGGTTCAAGAGGGTTGGACGACGGCGCGGGCCTGGCGTCGCAGCCGGCTCGACATTTGGGAGCACACGGTGACCCGGCACATCACCAAGACCAACCGCAACCGGACCTGGTACATGCGCGGTGTGTGTGTGCGAGAGCGGCGGCGTGGGCTCGACATCCAGCGTGTCGAGCTGCGTCGGATCTTCCGCAAAGTTCGCGCGCCCGAGAAAGTCCGAAAGGGCGCCGAGACCCTCGGGCCCCTCAAACGCAGCAAGGCTCAAAACGGGAGCTGCCATGTGAAGATCATCCGCAACATGATCGCCGAGGATCCCTACTATCGTGAGTGAGCCCGAGAACCCCGAACGGGCGGACCACGGCCTGGCTTCGTGGTTTCAGGCGATCGGCGGGCGGACCCTCGGCGCCCAGGAAGACGCGACGGCGCTCGGGGTCTGCCGTGCGCTCATCGCCGGGATCTTGTTCCTCTCGGCCTTCGCCCATGTCGGCTCGGTCGGGGACTACTTCTCGGATCAGTCCATGCTCAACGGCCGCTTCGCCGAGCTGGCCTTTCCCAGCCGATGGTCTCTGTTCTTCACCATCACCGAGCCCACGGCGGTGCGCGTGGTGTGGGCCGTCGGCGTGGCCGCGCTGGGGCTGTGGTGCGTGGGCCTGTTCACCAGGGTCAGCGCCGTGGTCGGCATGCTGCTGTGGGCCAGCATGTACGGGCGCAACCCGCTGCTCTACGCCTACCCAGACCAGCTGGGCATGATGCTGGGCATGCTGCTGGCGCTCATGCCCACGGGGCGGGGCTTCTCCCTCGACGCGCGCTGGCGCGGTCTGGGAGGCACGGTGCCGATCTGGTGCCGGCGCGCAATCCAACTTCAGGTTGCGATCATGTACACGGCCACGGGCATCGAAAAGAGCGGCCCGGGCTGGCACGAAGACCACACGGCCGTCTATTACACGGTCCTCAACCCCTATAATCGCCACTTCGACATGGGCCCGCTCGCGGCGAGCATTCAGTCGTGGCTGTTGAAGCCGGCGACCATCGCCGTGCGCTATTGGGAGACATGGTTTTGGACCTTTCTGGTCTATCACTGGTGCTACGAGGCTGTGGGCAAGCGGTTGCCGGCCTGGGGAGAGCGCCGCGAGGCCGGCGAACGGGGCTGGCGGCTCCCGGATCTGCGCTGGGTGTTCCTGCTGTTCGGAGTCGGGATGCACATTGGGATCCAGGTCGCCGTGTATGTGCTGTTCTTCTCGGTGCTCTGCGTGTTTACCTACGCGAGCTTTTTCAGCAGCGAGGAGATGTACGCCATCGTCGCGCGGGGCAAGCGTCTGCTCCGCCGTGGGCGTAGCGAGCCCGATGAACCCGCGCCCGCGCCAGCGAGCTGAGCTGATTCACCTCCTCCTATGGGGACTCAGGAGCGCCGGCGAAGGCCCAGGCTGTCTCGATGTGTTCACCCCAGCTCGGGTGCATGTCGAGAGGGATCGCCGCCCACTCCTTGAACACGCGGCCGGCGGGGGCGAAGGGCATGGCGTCGCCCGCCCCCACGGTCGCGGTGACCTGTGCCCTGCTCATCTTGACGATCATGGAGCCGCCGTCTTTGTGTACACAGGCGAAGAAGGCCCCATCCCGGCGCAGGCAGGGGAAACCCATCATGCTCGCGCGGGTGCAGCCCTCACGGCTGAGAAAGTCCTCGGCGAGGGTCCAGAACACGGCCTGGCCGTCCATGTCATTCATGTCCTGCGGGGTCACTGGGCTGCCTCCCAACCCATGAGCTCGGGCAGGCGGTGCACGGGCGGCGCCCCATGGCCGAGGGCGGCCTCGTGAAAGCGCATGAGGTCGAAGTCGGGCATGGCCTCGGCTTGGGCTCGGAGCCGAAACCATGCTGTGGCGCCCACGAAGTAGGTGCTCAGTTGGGTCGAGGTAATCTGGGCCCGGGTCCACTTGCCCTCGGCCTCGCCTCGCTCCTGAAAGGAACGCTCGACCATGAACTCGACGGCCTCGTCGCGGCCCATGTCGCCGGCGTGGATCTCATGGTCGAGGATCGCGTTGGTGACGGTGCGCAGGTAGAACTTGAGGCCATGCAGGCGGATGGCCTTGGCCCGCAGGGCATCGTCGGTCTGCACGGCCCACAGGGCCTTGGAGAGGCCCCTCGGTCGTTTGGCGCCGGGTTCAGGCCCAGCTCCGGCGTAGCCGGCCTCGACCATGAGTCGCTCCGTGTAGACGGCCCAACCCTCGACGAAGGGGCCATTTTGAAACACCCGGCGGACCTTCGAGGGCTCGCGCTTGCCCCAGTAGAGCTGCACGAAGTGGCCGGGGATGGCCTCGTGGATCGAGAGGATCTCGAGCATGAAGGTGTTGTACTCACGCAGGAAGGAGTCACGCGTGAATTCATCCCAGGTCTTGGGGAGGGGTTGGACGAGGTAGAAACTGGGCAGGCCGGGCTTGTCGGCGTCGAGGGGCGCGGGGGCGGCCAAACCGGCGATAGCGACACCCTGGGCGTGGGGAGGCGTCCAGATGACCTCGAGCACCTCGGCGTCGTCGGTGGGGACGAGGGCCTGCGCGCGGACAAAGGCATCGAGGCGGCTGAGGTTGGCCTCGGCCGCCGCGCGCAGCTGTTCGGGGCGGGGGTGGTCGGCGGCGAGCTCGGAGAGAACCTCTCGGATCATCGACGCTCGCTCGCTCGGGTTGGCTCCGGCCCCGTGTGCAGCAGCGCGCTTGCGGGTCTTGATGTTCATGCCCGCGTCGAGCTCCTCGGCCAGGAAGTACATCTCGTCGCTCACCCGGGCGTGTTCACTGTAGGCCAGGCGCAGAAGCTCGTCGGCGGAGAGCTCGGTCTGCAGGGTGAGGGCGAGCTTGGTGGCGAAGGGCTTGGACCCGAGCCGCCATGTGCCCTCGGCTTTGGGGATGGCGGCCTCGAGGTGAGCGGCGAGGCTGTCGACGGCGGCGAGAGCCTCGGGGATCGCCACGGCGATGCGCTTGCGCTCGGCTTCGCTGGCCTCGGCGGTGCGCTCGGGGAGCTCCACGCTGATCAATGTTTCGAGCCCGGCGAGCTGAGCGAGGGCCACCTCTGTCTGGGGTCGGCGCAGGGCCGCTGGATCGGCGAGGTTGGCGAGGATCTGCGCGATGAATTCGGGCAGGCCCTCGAGGCGGGCGGCCACACTCTGGGCCCGGGTCTCGAGGGGGGCGAAGTCGCGGCTCACGAGATCGTCGAGGCCCGCCGAGATCAGGTAGGTGTAGCCCAGGGGGTCGCTGTGCCACAGGTCCTCCACTTCGATGGCAAAGCGGGCGAGCTCGAGTTGGTTGCGGATCGTGTCGAGTTCGAGGCGGCCGTCGGCGTCGAGGGCCGCGCGCGGGATGTCGGTGAGTCCGTCGAGCTGATCGTCGATCCACCGGCTGTGCTCGGCCCGGCCGTCTGCGGACAGGTCGGGCCAGCGCTCGTCGTAGCGGTGCTCGCCGTAGGCCGTGGCGGCGACCGGGTTGCGGGCGGAGTAGCCGTCGAGAAAGCTCGCGCTGCGGTCGGCGAGCATCTGCTCCGGGTCCTGCTCGCGACCCAGGGCCAGGTCTGAAGTCGGCGGCGGATCCTTGGGCGGCACGGTGGCCGGCGCGGGCCCACAAGCGAGGACGCCGGTGCTGAACACGAAGGCCGCAAAAACGGCGGAAGAGCGGGGCGACATCAGGGGCGACAGGCAGGCGGGTCGGGTCATGAGCTGATCATTTCGGGCGGAAGGTGGCCGGTCTCGTTGAAGGCGATCAGAGCCGAGATGCCGCCCGGAAACACGCGCAGCTCGGTGATCGAGGCGTGGCAGATCGCCATGTGCATCCAGGCCTCGTAGGGCAGGCCCAAGCTGTGGGCGACGAGGTACCGGATGACGTTGCCGTGGGTGAAGAGCAGGCAGGTCGAGGGCTTGGGCCCGGTCTTGAAGAAGCGGGCGACGACACGCCTGATCTGGTCGGCGACGACCTGTCGGTGACGCGGGGTGGTGGCCGCGAGGGTCGGGTGCACGGAGCCTGTGCCCTCGGGCCCAGCGGGGACCAGGGGGATGGTCTCGTGGAGGTAGTGTTTGACCCGGACCCGGTCGAGGCCGAACTCGTGGGCACAGGCCTCGGCGGTCTGTAGCGCGCGTGGCCAGGGGCTCGAGTACAGACCCTCGAGTTTGGTACCCGAGTGGGGCAGGAGACGAGCCAGGCGGTGACCGGTGCGCGCGGCCTGGCGACGACCTAGAGAAGACAGACCCCAGGCGAGGTCGCCGAGGTTGTCGACCCGATCGTAGTGGCCGTGGCGGACCAACAGGAGACGCCGAGCTGGGATCTCGTCTTCGAGTTCCCAGCGCAGGTCGCCGTGCTGTGGTCCGTCGTCGATGGACACCCGGGCTTTCCTATCACGGTACGCAGGAGGCACGCTGTGCGCCCCCCTCTTGTCGCCTGCGCTGCGGTGGGCCATCGTTAGGGGTGATGGTTCGAGACGGCGTGCGCAGGTCGCTGCCACGGTGGTGGATGACCGCCGCCGCGGGGGTTGTGGGACTTTTGGGGGTGGCCTGCGAGCGACCCGTCGAGCTGGGCGGGTTCGAGGACGACCAAGGCGAGCCGTCCGAGGAGCCCCGGCCTCCCGACCTTCCCGATCCGGCGTGCAGCCTGTTGTTCCCTGGGCAGTGCGAGGAGGGCTTCAAATGCAGCTACGTGGTCGATGCGGAGCTCGGGCCGACCCACATCTGCGTCGAAGTTCTGGGCGACGGGCAGGCCGACGAAGCCTGCGAATCGATCGGCGACAGCGACAGCTGCGAGCCCGGACACCAGTGCTGGGGTGTGGACGAGGACGGGCAAGGTGGTGTGTGTGTGGCCTACTGCAGCTCCAACCTGAGCTGTGCGGCCGACGACAAGAGCTGCTCGGTGAGTGTCGGCGGCCTGCTCCCCCTGTGTCTGACCCCCTGCCACCCACACAGCGAGCCCACCGAGTGTGAGCCGGGTTGGGGCTGCTACATGGACGCGGGCAAACGTTGGTCCTGCGATCGGGACCGCTCGGGCGAGCTGCTCGGACAGCACGGGGATCCCTGCGACTGCCTCAATTGCTGCGACCCTGGTTTTGTGTGTCTGGTCGGCAGCCGGGTCGATGCGGAGGGCTGTGGGGCCGACGGCGCCGAGGGATGTTGCGGAGCGATCTGCGAACTCGGCCAAGAGCCACCGGGAGAGGGAGAGGACCCGATCTGCCCGGGGGAACTCGAAGCTTGCAGGTCCCTATACAGCAGCGATGCGCAGCTCGAGGGCTACGAGCAGGTCGGGATCTGCGACCGCTGACGGCCGGGCACCGGGCACACCGGAAACACGGGGATTGGGCACGGGGATTGGGCGCAGGGATTGGGCGCAGGGATTGGGCGCAGGGGGAGTCAAGACGCCTGGCGGGCGATCACGATCGCCTGCATGTCGAGCAGGCACTTGGCATCCGCGAGCGCCCCGAGCTCGGGGTCGCCGTAGACCATGCGTGCAAACGCCAGGTTCGTCGCCAGTGACATGGCCATCCCGCGCTCGAGCAAGCCTATGAGCCCCCGGATGCGGTGGGTGTAGGTGCGGATCGTGTCGACGATGCGGTCGACGGGCTGAGCCAGGAAACACAGCACCGCGACGTCGTCGTAGTCCCCCTGACCGATCCTGAATCCGGCCTCTTTGAGCCCCTGCGCGATGTTCTGGAACCGCTGGGCGAGCTCGTCCGGCTCGAGGCCGCCGAGGGACAAGAGGTTGCTGGCTGTCTGCAGCGGGTCGCCGCGCCACAGCCCGGCTCGGCGCTCGAGGGCCGAGTAGATGTCCGTGGCCTTGCGCCCGAACTCGCTCGGTTCGCCGGGTCGACAGGCCAAGAGCGCGCAGGCCGGGAGGTCTTCGGGCCCGGTGAGCCACCAGTGGTGGGTGCGCATGGCCTCGTAGACGGCTTGGATGCGCTGGGCGAGCTCCAGGGACAGGGGCGCCAGCTGAGTGCTGATGCGCGCGGCCAACAGCGCCAAGACTTCATAACTCTCGCTGCGGCGCATGCCGACCTTGCGAAACAGGGCCTTGGCGCGCTCGGACTCGGCGAGGAAGGCCGCGGGCTCATCTCCGTGTTTGAGCAAGGTCGCCGCGATCGAGATCCGAAACGAGCGGTCGAGCTGGGAGAACCACGGCAGGCCCTCGGTGAGCTGTGAGGCGTAGCTGTTGACCCGCGCGACGAGCCCCGCCGGCTCTCCCGGGGTCAGCACCAAGCTCACGGCTGCGAGGCGACCGGGTACCCGATCTCCGAAGAATCCGGTTTTGGCCTCGAAAGCCTCCGAGAGCGCCACGTATCGAGCCAGGGGGTCGATGGCTTCGGGGACAGGGCGGAGGTCGTCACGAAAGGGCACGGACGGAGCATAGCAGCTGGATCCAGGGAAATACGGGGGGGATATCAGGGTCTGGAGGCAGTTTGCGCTGGCTGTGAATGCATAGATTTCCGACTCCGAGTATGAGCAATGTTTTTGGCGATCCGGACGTGGAATCTCGATGTGGAGTCAGGCGTCCTTTGGAGCACTATGACCTGCGTGTCGACACGAGTTCTCGCCTTTTCCTTGATGTTTCTGCCTCTGCTGGCCTGTGACCCTGGGTCTGGAAAGTCGGGAGGCGAAGCCGGGGCCAGGGTCGAGACGTCCCCGCGCGAGCCGAGTGGTGGCGCGGAGCAGGGTATTGCCGATGTCGTCGAGAATGGGGGTGGGCACGAAATAGCCGAGGGAGAGGCGGACGCGGAGCCCCGCGAGGTCGCGCAGGCGGCTGCGCCCGATCCGCTGGGGACCCTCGCCATCGACTGGATCGCGCTCGGGGCCGGGAGTTTCTCCATGCAGTCGGATCTCGACGACAGCGCTCATGTGGTGGAGGTCGAGGGTTTCGAGATCGCCAAGACCGAGGTCACCCAGGCCCAGTACCAGCTGTGTGTGGAGGCGGGCGCCTGCACGGCGATCGACTGGAGGACCTGCGCGACCGGCAAAGATCGCAAGCGCCTCGAGCTGCCCGAGCTGCCGGTGGTCTGCGTCGACTGGGCCCAGAGCCGGGCCTTCGCCCAGTTCGTGGGCGGGGACCTGCCCAGCGAAGAGCAGTGGGCCTATGCGGCGCGCAGCGGTGGGCGGGATTGGGATTACCCCTGGGGCGATGAGGACGCGTCCTGCGACTACGCGGTGATGAACTGGGGCTGCGGCCGACCCTCTCAAAACCACGGCTCGGCGCAGCCTTGCTCGAAGCCGGCCGGAAACTCGGTGCAGGGGGTGTGCGACATGGCTGGAAACGTCGCCGAGTGGATGGGGGAGACGGCCATGTGGGATGCACAGGGCCGGAAAGCGACGACCAAGATCAACCGAGGAGGGTCCTGGCACGGCATGGATCCGCTCTATTATCGAAATTCTCCGAAGGGTCCGAGCCTCCTGCGGGTCGCCCACCGCTCCCGCTACGGCGCGAAGATGCGCGACGACTCGCTGGGGTTTCGACCCGTGCGAGCGAGCCACGGCCGCTAGCGACTCTGGTCGCGTGTGACGAAGCCGTGGACGCCCGAGGGTGTTCGCGGCTTTTTCGTGGGCCAGGGACGCTGTGCCTGTTCCCTGATGGCGAATCGAGGTGTGATCGAATGTGAAAATTCAATGTGGGAACATGGCGGTGAAATGACCGCACTTTGTCTTGCGTCGGCGAGCGAGTGTCGTAATAATGTGATATTCGCTGAAGGAGCGAGCCGATGAAGAACCTCTCAAAGACAATGTGGTCCCATTCGATTCAACTCTTCACTGTGGGGGTCAGCGCGAGCATGGTGCTGTCCGTGGGCTGTGGAGGGGCAAAGCCGTCTGGAGACAACACTGGCACCGCCACGAAGGGCGAAGCGCAACAGGGAGACGAGGGCGAGCCTGGAGACTCCAATGGTGGAGAGGACCCTGTGCTGCCGACCTATTCGATCTTCGGTGACTATGTGGGTATGCCCCAGTGGTCCGATTGGTGTGGGGCAGCACCCGACTTCGGGGCTTGTGCGAAGGTGCTCCAGGACGCGGTCTCGGCCGGGGACCCGAGCGCCCAGACTGCCGCCAGCCGACCCACGGTGCGGGGACACGGATGGCGGTTGTGGGCGGGGATCTGGTCGGCCCTGAGCGCCGAGGGGGTCCGCAACGACGCCATCACCCAAAAGACCGAGCTGTTTGGAACTGACGCCTGTTGGGGCAGCTTTGAAGACGGGACCCCGGCGTGCAGCGGCGCCTACCCGATCTGGATGAGCTGGCCGAACACGGGGGTCCCCTA
>CAYVJQ010000050.1:37924-46326 GCA_964451725.1 uncultured Nannocystaceae bacterium
GCGCCGGCTCCACAGAGTTTGAGGGCGAGCAAGAAAGCCTTCAGCTCGGCCACGCCGACCGGAGATCCGGACCCCACCAAGGTCCAGACAGTCAACACCTCGCCGGCGCCGACCTACGCCCTGCCGCCCCTGGTGCTCAACAAGAACTGCAACATCGGGCTGCCCGAGGCCAAGGCCTGGATCGACGCCCAGAGCGAGGAGGCCAACGCGAAGATCCAGCAGGCCTGCGCAGCGGCGGGTGCCCCCGATGTGTTTTGTCCAAACTCGGACCAGGTCGCCGCGATCTGTGACGGGCGGGCGTTCATCAACCAGGGCGACGTCATGATCGCGACCGAGTCGCTCACCCGGGAGGGCTACGAGGACATCCAAGACGCGCAGCTCTACAGCGCCGCCAAGCTGCAAGAGATGTACAAGACCAAGGACAACAGCGTCGCCACGAAGCTGGGGAACGACTACATCTCCACCAAACACATGTTCTGGCCCGTCAAGGGTTGCAAGCCGGGAGCCGCGGTGGGCAGCGAGAGCTGTCGGGTCCGCTACGGCGCGCTCCCGCCTTGGACCCCCAAAAACTTCAAGCACAAGAGCTACGCCACCAACACCGACTACGTCGGCTACGAGGTGTGGGGCTCGGTGGTCGCCATCGACACCTGCGACGGCGACGAGGCTCAGTGTCCAAAGGGCGCGAGCGCGAGCCTCCAGCTCGCCCACGTCGGCGGTGCCTCGGCGATCACCACCGCCGACCCCGAGGTCTACGCGGCCACGGACTTCGTACATGTGCAGATCTCGAGAGAGGTGCTCGAGACCAAGTTCACCGCCGCCGACCGGGCGCTGCTCGATCAAGCGACGATCTGGGCCTACGGCGATGAATCGCAGGGCTTCGAGGCCGGCGATTTCCTGGTCGTCGCGGCCATGCACGTGACCACCAAAGAGGTCGATACGTGGGCCTTCCAGAGCGTGTGGTGGAGCCCCATGAACGACGCGACCACCGACTGCCCGCTGGACCAGTACGACCACTGTTTCGGACAGAGCGGAGCCTACGCGGCGACTGCGACCCCAGGGGGCAGCTCGCCCAATCAATACTCGGGCCTCAGCGCCGCCGACATCACGGCCCTCGACGCGCAGGTCGGCGACCACTGGCGCAGCCACTATGTGCTGACCGACTCCTACGGCATTCGCTACGAGCTCGACGGCACCAAGATCGACGTCGCCAACTACTTTGCGGGGACGCCCCCGACCTGGGCGACCACGGGCCCCAGCGGCGACCCCCTGCCGCTGCTCCCGGTCTCGAGCAACGTCTACATCGAGCCGGTCATCCACCCGCTGGGCACCAACTGCCAGAACTGTCACCGACGCGCAGGGTCTCCCGAGACCAGCTGCGACGACTACACCCAAGGCTGCGGCCGGTCCAACTACCAGACCGCCCAGTGTCCCGACTTGCTCGGCGACTACGGGGATCCGGCCAAGGACCCATGCATGATGACCCCCTGGGCCTGGTACGACGGGAGCAGCAACCACTGCAAGGCGGACGACAAGGGCGGCACGCTCTGTGACGGCGACGAGGCCTTTCCGGTGCTCAACACGGACCTGACCTGGATCTTGGCGGACAACCATATTCAGGAGCGCTGAACCGAGGCGCTGTCTGGGCGCTCCGGGGCGCTCAGGCACGGCTCTCTCGGTTGCAGCTGGGTGGGCCGCCGACCCGACATTCGCAACAACACCCGGGTCCACCCGGGTCCACCCAGGTCATGGTCGACGATTGCGACATGGCCCGGCAGCTGTTCGAGCCCTCGCTTCGGTCTTGCCCCAGACTGTCGGCATGCGTGGGGGATGGGCTGTGAGCCTGGGCTGGAGGCTGGACTCTGGACTCTGGATTCTGGATTCGCCCTCAGTGGAAGTCGCGGCTGCGCGTGCCCTGGGCGGCCTCGTGGATGTCGCCCTCGAGATCGGGCGCCCACAGGGTGTCGGCGATCAGGTGGGTGACCCCCTCGGCCCGCTGGACCCGCCCGCTGACGCCCAGGAGCACGGCCGTGCGCGCCAAGATCGGATCCTTCTCGAACACCTGCCGCCAGATCACCAGGTTGACGAAGCCGGTCTCGTCTTCGAGGGTGCAAAAGGTGACCCCGCTGGCCGTGGCCGGTCGCTGCCGGCAGATCACCAGGCCCACATAGCGGACCTTGCGACCCGAGGGCAGGCGCCGCAGACCCTCGGCGTCGGGCAGCCCGAGCCGGCGCAGCTCGGGGCGCAGGGTCTCGATGGGGTGGCCGCGGGTGCTGTGGAAGCTGGTGCGGTAGTCCCAGGCGATCGCCTGGTTGGGGCTCAGGCGGCTGAAGCTGGGCTGGACGGCGGCGGCCTCCGTGTTCATGGGCAGGGTGTCCTCGACCCGGGAGAGGGCCCCCCGCACGGCCCAGGCGGCGTCGCGGCGGGTGCTGCTCCTGTCGATGTTGTCGATGTTGTCGATGTTCGGGAGCGGCCGGTGGCGGCGATCGAAGGCCTCGAGCGCGCCGGCCTCGGCGAGCAGGGTGAGGGCTTTTTTGCCGAGCTTGGTGGCGCGCACAAACGCATCCAGATCCGGCCAGCGCTGGCCGGACCCGAGCCGCGCCCGGGCCTGGGTGAGCTTGTCGACCTCGCGCCGGTGCAGGCCCTTGATCCAGCGCAGACCCATGCGCATGGCCCAGCGCTCCGCGGGCTTGGGCGCGGAGGCTCCCCCGGGCGGGGCGTGGGCGAGGGGATGAGCGTGGGCGAGGGGATGAGCGTGGGCGTGAGCGTGACCAGGGAGCAGGTCGCGGGCCTCCAGGGTGCATCGCCAGTCGCTGCGGAGCACATCGATGGGCCGGACCTCCACGCCGTGGCGGCGCGCGTCCTCGACCAGGGTCGCCGTCGAGTAAAAGCCCATCGGTTGGGCGTTGAGCAGGCCGCAGCAAAACGCGGGCATGTGGTGGCAGCGCAGCCAGGCGGTGACCCAGGCGATGAGGGCGAAGGAGGCCGCGTGGCTCTCGGGGAAGCCGTACTCGCCGAAGCCCTTGATCTGTTCGAACACACGCTCGGCGAACGGCCGGTCGATGCCGTTGGCGATCATGCGCCCGACCAGGCGCTGCTCGTGGGCGGCGATCCGCCCGCTCGACCGCCACGCGCCCATGTCTCGGCGGAGCTGGTCGGCCTCGCCGGGGGTGTAGTCGGCCACGGCGATCGCCAGCTTCATGACCTGCTCTTGAAAGATCGGTACTCCGCAGGTCTTGGCCAGGACCCGCTCGAGCTTGGGGTGGGGAAACACGATCGTCTCGATGCCCTGACGCCGGCGCAGGTAGGGGTGGACCATGTCGCCTTGGATGGGCCCGGGGCGGACGATGGCGACCTGGATCACGAGGTCGTAGAACACCCGCGGTCGGAGCCGGGGCAGCATGGCCATCTGGGCCCGGCTCTCGACCTGGAACACACCCACCGTGTCCCCGCGCGAGAGTAGCTCGAAGGTCGGCGGGTCCTCGCTGGGGATGCCCGCCATGTCGAGGTCGATGCCCTCGTGCTCGCGCAGCAGGCCCAGGCTGCGGCGGATGTGGCTCAGGGCGCCGAGGCCCAGGAGGTCGACCTTGAACAGGCCCAGATCTTCGACATCGTATTTGTCCCATTGGATCACGGTCCGGTCTTCCATGCTCGCCGGCTCGATGGGGACCATGGCGTCGACCGGATCGCTGCCCAGCAGGAACCCGCCCGGGTGGATGGAGAGGTGGCGCGGGAAGTCGAGGAGCTCGGCGCTGAGCCGCAGGAGGTGGCGGTGCACGGGCAGCTGTGGATCCAGGCCCACGCTGAGCAGGAGCTCTGCGTCGATGTTCGCCCCCCAGTGGCCGAGGAGCTTGGCGACCCGCTCGAGGCTGGTCTGCGCCACCCCCAGCACCTTGCCGACCTCGCGCACGGCCGAGCGGGCCCGGTAGCGGATCACGTTGGCGACCATGGCCGCGTGGCGCCGACCCCAGCGCGAGTAGACCCACTGGATCACCTCTTCGCGGCGCTCGTGTTCGATGTCGAGATCGATGTCGGGGGGCTCGGCCCGCTCCCGGCTCAGGAAGCGCTCGAACAGGAGGTCCATGCGGACCGGATCGATGGCCGTGATGCCCAGGCAAAAACACACCGCGCTGTTGGCCGCGCTGCCCCGGCCCTGACACAAAATATTCTCGCGCCGACAGAACTCGACGATCTCGCGCATGGTCAGGAAGTAGCCGCCGTAGTCGAGCTCATTGATGAGCGCGAGCTCGCGGGCCAGCTGCTGGGACACGGCCTCGGGGACCTCGCCGCCGTAGCGATCGCGGGCGCCTCGGTAGGTCAGCCGGCTCAGGTGGTCGCCCTCGTTCGAGCCCTCGGGCAGGGTCTCGCCCGGATACACATAGCGCAGCTGGCTGAGCGAAAAATTGCAGCGCTCGGCGATCTCGAGGGTGCGGTCGAGGAGCGCGGGCGAGTCTCGAAAGCGGGCCCGCATGGCCGCGATCGACTCGAGCCCGTGTTCGGCGTTGCCCTGGATGACCCGCCCCGCGCTCGCCAGGGTCTGGCCCGCGCGCAGGCAGGCCAGCACATCTTGGAGCGGACGCCGATCGGGCGAGTGGTAGAGGACCTCGCTCGCGCCCACCAGGGGCACGGCGCAGCGGGCCGCGGCCCGACGGATCCCGTCTTCCAGGGCCAGCTCCTCCGCGCGCTGGTGTCGGCTGACCAGCGCGTAGACCCGCCCCGGCCCCCAGGCCTCGACCATCACCGGGAGCTGGTCCGGGTCCCGGACCAGGGCGATGAGCCCCGTGCCCGCCTGGGCCCCCACGCTCGCGCTGGAGGCGTTTGCGGCCTCGCCATAGATGCCGGTCCCGGTCTCGCCCGCGAGCTCCTCGAGGGTCAGGAGGGCGTGGCCCTTGGGGCCGCGGCTGTGGGCGATGGACAGGAGCCGACACAGGCGGGCCCAGCCGTCCCGGTCTTCGGCGAGCACGGTGATCGGGGGCTGTGTTCGCTGGGGGAGGTCGTCGCGGCGGCCTCGTGATTTGGATGGCTTGGATGATTTCGATGACCGGCGTGGGGTGGGTTCCGTCCGGCGTAGGAGCTCGGGGAGCGGGCCGATGTCGAGCTCTGCGCCCAGCAGCAGATCGAGGTTTCGATCTCGGGTAGCGACGTGGGCCCGGACCGCGCCGTAGACCCCGTTGCGGTCACACAGGCCCAGGGCCGGGAGGCCGAGACTGGCGGCTCGCTCGACGAGCTCGCTGGGGTGACTGGCGCCCTCCAGGAAGGAGAAGTTGCTCTTCACCGTGAGCGGGACGTAGGGACGCACGGGGTGGGACTGTAGGGGTGTTCAGTGTGCCTGTCATGCAGTGCGAGGGGCGCGGGGAGGGCAGGGCTTTGGGTGGGGTCGGGTGTGGAGGAGGAGGAGGCGCGATTGAGCGCCTATACATGGCTGAGGGGGTCTTGGTAGCATCCGTGGATGCTCGACCAGGTCGACAGCACGTTCTCCTGGTTGCATTTCACAGATCTCCATCAGGGTATGTGGAGCCAGGACTGGCTATGGCCCAACTTTAGAGAGGTCCTGTTCGAGGACTTGCGCAGGCTCCGCAAGGTGTGCAGGCCGTGGGACCTGGTGATGTTCACGGGGGACCTTACGCAACAGGGAAGCGATGCCGAATTTGAGCAGCTCGATGGCAACCTTGCGAAGCTATGGCAGGTGTTCGCGGAGTTGGGCTGCAATCCAGCTTTGGTGGCGGTGCCGGGGAACCACGATCTGGTGCGACCGGATCGACTCGGCCCTGAGCATGAGCTCATCAAAAAATGGGGATCGGATCCCGCGACCTTCAGTGCCTTTTGGGAACAGCCTGATTCGAGATACGAAACCGCGATCGATGAAATGTTTGCGCCTTTCGAGCGGTGGTGGGTCAAGCGGAGGGGAGGCTTGCCTCGCAGCTGGTCCTTTCGGTCAGGGCGGATGCCGGGAGACTGGTCTCTGGTAATCCCTCACCACGGGCACCGAATAGGGGTTGTGGGGCTCAATAGCAGCTACGTCCAACTGGACGGTGGGGATTACCGGGGACGACTCCACGTCGACGTGCGCCAGTTCCACGGGGCGTGTGGGAGAGATGGCCCAGGGTGGGCGAATGGGCAGGACATCAACTTCCTGATGACTCATCACGGGACGACCTGGCTGGGAGAGAAAGCGGCGAATGGGCTCAGCGGTGAGATTAATGTCCCGGGGCGGTTCTTGGCGCACCTCTATGGGCACATGCATGAGTCTGAACAAACGATAACTTCTGAGGGAGGAGCGAAGCCGAGGCGCGCTTGGCAAGCGGCATCCTTGTTTGGGCTCGAGACCTTCGCAGAGAAGGTATCGCGCGCGCATGGGTATGTTGCTGGGGAGGTCCGGTTTGATACAACCTCCGCGCACCTTCGCCATTGGCCGCGAAGCGCCAAGCGGATTCAGGGTAACACGTTGGCGCTGGGGAATGATCGACTGTTCCAATGCGAAATGGATGGTGGGACTCCAGTCGAGGTGGTTCAGCTGATGCCTCTGCGTGTTCCACCCCTGCAATTGAGGGTGCCTTTGGTCGGTGTGGGGGCTCCTCAAGTAGGAGAGACCTCGGCTGAGGTGAAGGACGAGAACGGCCTCGATGTCGGCGAGGCGATCAGGACCGAAGAACTGGAGACCTGGTGCGAGAGTCGGAGAGAGAAGGCATCAACGCTGCTCTCTCGAGTGGACTGGCTTGCGATCTTGCTCGCCGCAGGTGGAGAAGAGGTGCTTCAAGTTTCTGAGGTACCAAGTTCCGAGTTCGTTGGCTTGTTGGAGTTGTTGACCCCGGTGGCTTTCAGTGAGGTGTTCCTGACAGGAATGTGCTTGATCCCGGTGGGGCATCCTGAAGCCCGGGAACGGTCTCAGGTGGTTTTAGATCTCTATGACCTGCTCCTTCCAGTTGTGGTGTTTTTGGCTGATGGTGACTATGTCATGCGTGGGCGACACTCGGTCGTTCCCGCGATCTCTCCGGAGACGATGGAGCTGCGGGTGTCGGTGTTGCTGAGGAGAGATTCACTGTGGGAAGAGCGTGGTAATGTGAGGGTCCCGGCCCGATATGTGAATATGAAGGTGAGTATGGGAGTGGAGGGGGGAGTCGATCGTCAAGAGTTTGAGGAGCTGATCGCTGCCGATACTGTTGCCCGGAACAGAGACTACGCTTCGCAGGAGCTGGCGATGGCGAGAAGAAAGTGGGGGGCAATGGGAATGCATCAGGACTCGTCGGTCCGTCGGCGTGACCATATTGACCGGCTCAGCTATCAGCTCAACTACTGGATTAAGATGCAAGATAATCAACTATATGGAATCTGTGATGATGTGGGCGATGATCTGGTGTTTTTCGACAGAGTTGCGGAGGGGCTGCCGTGGCTCGAGGTGTTTGTCGTCCCTCCTGGCGTCGAACGGGGAACAGAGAACAAACTCGCCGAGGTGGCGGCGATGATCTACAGGGCGTATCGTCTTCGTCAACTGGGAGGTGCACCGTGAAAGTACGACTACGAGACAAGATCACAGACTACTCGGAAGCCCACAGGTTGTCAGAGCTGCGCGGCCAAACAAAGAGCGTCCATGTGTTCGACCCGCGGCAGGTGAGCGCTGTCGACACGGCGCTGGCCTGCAACCGGCCGCTGCTTGTTCGGGGAGAGCCGGGGACAGGCAAGAGTCAACTGGCGCGGGCGGCGGCGAAGGTGTTGGGGCGAGCTTTTGTGTCGGTGTTTGTCGACGCATCGACTCGGGCCCAAGACTTGCTGTGGCGACACGACGCGGTCACGCGTCTCGCGGATGCCCAAGTCCCAGACGTGGATGCATCTCGAGCCGAGCGGGCACGGTCGCTGGCTCGGTCGCGTTATGTGGTGCCCGGCCCAGTGTGGTGGGCGCTCAATTGGCGTCGGGCAAATGAACATATTCAGGAAAAGGACTTCAAACTTGCCGTCAGCGCGCCCGATGTTGCGGACGACTGTTCCGCCGAAGCGGGGGTCGTGCTGCTCATCGATGAGATCGACAAGGCCGACACCAGCGTGCCCAATGGGTTGCTGGAGGTGCTCGGTCAGGGGACCTTCACCGTGCCGGGGATAGACGCGCCGATTCACGCGGGCTCGAATCCGCCGCTGGTGGTGCTCACGACAAACGAAGACCGGGTGCTGCCCGACGCATTTATCAGGCGCTGTATCGTGTTGCACCTGAGGGTTCCCGACGAGGATATCTGGGAAGACTGTGCGCCGGGGTCGCTCTGTACTTGGCTCATCGAGCGGGGGGGCGCCCACTTCGAGGGCTTGAGCGATGGGTTGCTCGAGGCGGCGGCCGAGCAGGTCATCAAAGACCGGAGGGCGGTGCGGAGCTCAGGGCACTGTCCCCCGGGGTTGGCGGAGTACCTGGACCTCCTGCG
>CAYVJQ010000050.1:46426-48528 GCA_964451725.1 uncultured Nannocystaceae bacterium
TGCGGAGCTCAGGGCACTGTCCCCCGGGGTTGGCGGAGTACCTGGACCTCCTGCGTGCGGTCACGGACGGGGGCTTGGAGGGGGCACAGGACCAGGTGGCAGAGCTCGCTGCTTTTGTGCTCCGTAAACACGCAGATCCACGCAGGCGGAGGGAAGGTTGGCGTCGCTGAAAGACCCACGGGAAGACGGCTCGACAAAAGCGACTGTCGGCGCGAAGGAGCAGGCGCCGAGCGCTGTCTGGGGAGGGGTCGGCCGTGCAGATCTCGCGCGGATGTTCGCCGATATCGCTGACACTGCTGCCGCTGACAATACCAAGCTGAAGAGCCTCGGCTCAGAGCTGTTGGGCTTTGAGGGGACTGGGGTGCCCGAGTCTCGACTCACAGCTGCTCGGGCGCCCGCAGTGAAGGAGCGCGAACACGAGCCTGAGCCGCAGGCAGGGCTCACCTATTGGCGGGTCGAGGCCGCGCGGTTCACGCCCCTGGTGGGCGAAGCTTTGGGTCAACACCCCCTGTGGGTGCCCCAGCCGGCCGAAGCGGTGGAGTCGCTCGGGTCTGGAGACCTGGGGCGGGACCCTGAAGCTGGGCTCGAACCTCCGTGTCCCTCGCTCGCAGCCTGGCATCAGCTGCAGCGAATGTTGGAGGGCGTGCGCCGCCGGACGAGGGCGACCGGGGAGGTCGACGAGGACGAGTTGGTGCGACGGATCAGCGAGGGCGAGGTCGTGCATCGTGTGCCCCGGGTGAAGCGAGAGATCAGGGTGCCGCGTCTGGTGGTGCTCCTCGACCGGGCTGAGCGGTTGATGCCATTTTGGCGCGACCAGGTCGAGCTGTGGTTGGAGCTCGAGCGGGAGTTTGGGGGGGAGGGGCTGAGCATGGAGTGGCTCCAGAGTGGGCCGCGAGCTTGGGTCGGCGACGGCGACGTCGCTACCTCCGTGTCACCGGTGTTGGTGGCTGGTGATGCCGTGCTCGTGCTGGGCGATCTCGGGCACTACGGCGGCCCGGATATCCAGTCGCGCTGGAGGGCTCTGGGGGCGGCGTTGGGGCGCAGAGGGATCCTCGCCGCGGCGCTCTTGCCGTGTCCAAAGTCGCGCTGGGTGGGGGAGGTCGTGGCTGGCTGGCGGGCGATGGACTGGGCTCAGCCTTCGGCCCCGAGTTCGCGGAGAGATGTCGGCGAGCAGGGCGGGGAGCTGCTGTCGATGCTCAGCTGGGCTGTCCGTTTGGAGCCTGGGCTGGTGCGTGAGGCCAGGACGTCACTCGAGTTGAGCTGTGGAGAGGAGGCCGACGCCTGGAACCACGATGGCTGCAGGCGTCACCCGGCCGGGCTGGTCATTCGAGAGGAGCTCCGGCTTGTGTGTCAGGAGCGCTTCAGGGCGCTGGCATCGGTGGAGTTGGAGCGACTCCCTGGGCGCAGGGAGCTCGGTGAGGTCGGCCCAATCGAGCGTGTCATCGACATCGGCCGTCGCCGGCATCGGAGCCTGGCTCGGGAGATCTGGTCTGAAGAGCTCCGAAACCTCGTGCTGCTCGGCTGTGGCCCCCTGCTCAGCAAGGCCGAGCGCGAGCGCGAGCGGGCGCTGGTCTTCACCCGAAAGGTCAGCGCCGCGCTCGAGGGCGAGGGGGGAGCCGAGCCCGACCCGGATCTGCGCGCGTGGGCCCGGCGTTCGCTGCGTGGCCGCGTGCCCGCGTGTGGCTGGAGCGACCCCGACTTCGGCCCTGCGCTCAACGCCTCGGCCAAGGCGGTCGAGCGTGCAGGCGACGACCTGCCCGTGGGCCGCGATCTGAGCCACACGAGCGCCGACGAGGAGCTCGCGCCCCTGCGCCAGTGGACGGTGCGCCAAGTCGGGGGGCGCTTGCACCTGGCCCCGGCGGGGGTCGCTTGGCCGATCGTGCGCGCGCCTGGGAGCCCCCTGGCCACGATCTGGGCGCGGGCCCTCGAGGTGGTGCTGCGTCCACCGGGAGGCGGCCGTGGGATCCGGGAGGCGCTGAGCCTAGACGGAGTCGAGCTGAGCGCCGACCTGCTCGGGGGCCAGGGCCTGCGCCTGGAGACGGACTGCCAGAGCATCGAGCTGCGCGGGCGGGCGCGGCCCGAGTGGGCGTGCGCGGGCGGGC
>CAYVJQ010000051.1:0-48017 GCA_964451725.1 uncultured Nannocystaceae bacterium
GGGTCGGCCCTCGAGCATCGTCGCCCTGGTGTTCGCGGGAGCGGCGGCCGAGCCCCGAGACCAGGCGGGAGAATCGGACTCGGTCGCGGTCCAGTCGAGCGCGCTCGCAGCCCCGGATCTGGGCGCGCTCCAAATTCTGGCGGTCGCGGGTGGACCGCTGCCCCTCGACTTTCTCTCGACCTTCAGCCCGGGATCCGACGACGACCTGAGCGCGGCGCTGTGCGGGGCGAAGCTCGCCATCGTGGGCCCGCGCGGGTGCCAGTCGCGACGCGGGGAGGACACGCCGATCCCATGGATCGAGGTCAGTCGTGATCAGGTCCGATCCGAGATCCTCGCTGGCCTCGACGCCGAGACCAAGGCTCGGCTGCACACCCTCTTGGGCGCCGAGGCCCAGGCTCGGCTCGAGACCAACACGGCTCCAGATGCGCTGTTTCGGGTCGTGGATCACCTGGTCGCTAGCCTCGAGGTCGCTGGGCCCATGGACTCGCGGGCCCAGGAGCAGCGCGCGACCCTGTTTTTGCGCGCGGGCGCGGAGGCCCGAAGACGGGGGGCCGTCGCAGTCGCCGCCCGGTACTTGGGCCACGCCTACGAGACGCTCGGGGGGGACAGGGTGGACCTGCCGTCGGACCTGCGCCCGGGCCCGCTCGAGATCGAGGTCGCGCTGGCGCGGGCCGAGGCCACGGCCATCAACTCTCCGGAGGCGGGGGATCGGGCCTTCGAGGTGCTCCGAGCGTGGGCTCTGGAACCGTGTGACCAGACTCGGGTGGAGGTCGCTCGGCTCGCACAGCTGTGTGTTCAGGGTCGCTGGGGTGCCTGTCTCGAGCGTGGGCTGGGGGTCCTGTCCGAACTCGGCCTGCGTGTGTCTGTGCACCCCTCGCCCGCGGTGGCCAAGTTGATCTCGGGCCGTGTGTCGAGGTCTCTGCGAGGGTGGGAGCCGTCGCCGCTCTCGCAGCCGGCGACTTCGCTTCTCCGAGCGCAGCTGGATATTTTGGCGGTCCTGCTTCGGGCGGTCCCGGTCGTCGACCTCCCCTTGGCCACGTCGTTGAGCGCGCGCTACCTGCAGCTGTGTCGGCGCTGCGGCGACCACCCGGAGCTCCCGGTGGGGCTCGGCGCCCTGGCGCAGTGCGTCGCCGCTTGGGGTGGGGAGCCCGAGCTCGTGTCGGCGCTGAGCGAGCGAGCGCTGGCCGTGTCGGCGAGCCGGAGCGGTCTCATCGAGGCTCACGTACGGCACCTCACCATCGACGTGCTCGGCCCCGGACACCGGCCCTTCGCTGCGCTCGGGTTGGAGGGAGCCTGTGGGTCATCGGGGACGAGCGTGCGAGACCCGGGGGGCTGGCCGGGCGCGACTGGGAGCGCGCTGATACGCGCCGCCCTCTCGCTCGAGTCTGGGGCGCCACTTCCCACGATCCTCGAGGCCCTGGAACACGAACCCCAGGGGTCTGGTGTCGGGGAACCCGCGCGTCTGCTCGACCACACCAAGATCGCCCTCCGAGCGCTGATCCGGGGGCCCGATCCGGCATCTCCCATCGCCTTGGATCTCGATGCGCTCGGCGGTCGCCGGGAGATCAGCGTCGCCGCCCGTCACGGCGTGGGGCTCATGCAGCTCACCCACGCCGTGCTGTTCGCGGACTACGGCCTGGGCTGGACGATCGCCGAGGCCGAGGCTGGAGTCCACGCGCGCAGGAGCGCCACGACCTGGACCACGCCCCGCTACACGGTCCTCCTCGCCATCCTCCTCGCCGAGCGCTGGCGAAGTGGTGCGCGCACCGCCAGCGCTCGGCGCCGCCTCCAACGACGTATGCGTCGCTGTGCCCTCGTGTCCCGGCACTGGGCTCAGCGTTGCCCCGAGAATTTTTCGGTCCACGCGCGGGTGATCGCGGGCGAGCTCGCCGGTCTCCAGGGCCGGGAAGAACAGGCGATCGCGGATTTTCAGCGAGCGGGCGCGATCGCGGCCGAGCAGGGTCTGTTGCACATGGAGGCGCTCGCGGCCGAGCGCCTGGCTCGGTGCGCGCGACGGGGAGGTCGGAGCATCGTCGCCCGAGAGGCCGCTGGGGCGGCCGTGTCGGCCTATCGACGCTGGGGAGCGAGCGCCGTGGCCCAGCGGGTCTACGAGAGCCTTGGCGCCGGCGCCAAGTCGTGAGTGAGCAGGGAGCCCCAGCCTCCGCGACTCGCAGCCTCCGCGACTCGCAGCCCCTGCCGCTTTAACTCGGAGGCAGCAGCCGGCTGCGCCGGAGCAGGGTCGCGTTGAGAACCAGGGCCAGGCTCCAGAACACGAGGCTCAGCCACGGCAGCCCCCAGAGCGCGACCGGCAGAGACTCGATGCCGATCACAGCCGTGCCGCAGGCCACGAAGGTGATCGAGGTCGCGGCCCGGATGCCCCGACCCACACGCACCCCCGCGGCCTTGTGCTGGAGCGCGAGCGTGTCGGCGTTGACCCCGAACTCGAGCCTGCCGTTGCTGAGGTCGTCGATCAGCGTGGGTACGCTGGTCGGCAGGCTCCGGGCCATGCCCGAGAAGGCCATGAGGTCACGGATGGCCTGTTGTTTGAGGCGCTCGGGGGTGTAGCGCTCGCTCACCATCTGAGTGATGAAGGGGCGGGCGAGCTCGATGGGGTCGACGTCGGGTGCGATCGCCTTGGCCAGGCCCTCGGTGGTGAGGATGGCCTTGAACATCATGGTGAAGTCGGTGGGCATGCGCAGGGCGTGGCGCGAGGCCCCGGCGACGAGCTGCTGAAAGAGCTCACCGATCTGAATCTTCGAGATCGGGACCCCGATGAGGTACTGCTCCGCGAGCGCGATGCAGTCGGCCTCGAAGGCCGAGTAGTCGACCGGGCCGGTGGAGATGGCGAGCTGAAAGAAGGTCCGGGCGAGCAGCTCGAGGTCCTCGTTGATCACCGCGTGGATGATGTCGATGACCTTGTCGCGGCGGCTGGGGGCGAGGCGCCCGACCATGCCGCAGTCGAGCAGGCCCAGGCGTCCGTCGGTGGTCAACAGCACGTTGCCGGGGTGCAGGTCGCCGTGGAAGAAGCCGTCGATGAACAGCATCTTGTAGGCGACGTTGAAGTAGCGGCGCACGATCGGGTCGGGGGCCGAGCCCTCTGCGATGACGACGTCGAACTTCTTGCCCTCGATGAACTCCATGGTCAGGACCTGCTCGGTGCTGAGCTGGCGGTAGACCTCGGGGATGTGGATGTCTTCGCTGTCGGCGAAGTTGCGCCGAAAGCGGTCCATGTTGTCGGCCTCGACCCGGTAGTCGAGCTCCTGCGAGAGGGACTTGGCGAAGTCGCCGACCATGCCCTGCAGGTGCATGATGGCGGCCTCTTCAAAGGCCTCCTCGAGGTAGCCGGCGATGGTGTGCAGGATGTGCACGTCGCTCTCGATCTTGGCCGTGATGTCCGGGCGCTGGATCTTGAGGACCACCCGAGACCCGTCCTTGAGGCGGGCGGTGTGGACCTGCCCGATGCTCGCCGAGGCCAGGGGGTGCTCGTCGAAGTCCTCGAACTGCTCGCGCCAGTTCTCACCGAGGTTGCGCTCGAGCTGCTCGCGGATCTCCTCGATGCTCACCGGGGCGACATCGTCTTGGAGCGCAGCGAGCTCCGAGGTGATGGTCTCGGGCAGGATGTCGTGGCGGGTCGAGAGGATCTGACCGAACTTGACCCAAGTGGGGCCGAGCACGGTGAGGGCCTCGACCAGGCGCTTGCCCGTGTCGGGGCTGGTCAGGAGGGCCTCGTTGCTGTCGCCCCCGTCTTGGTCGATCCCCAACTCTCGGCGGGCGCGCAGCTGGGCCACCACCCAACCAAAACCGTGGCGCACAAACACCTGGGCGATCTCTCGCAGGCGGGCGGCGTCCTTCGCCGTGGTCACGAGGGCGCGGGACGAGTGGACGAGTGTGCGCAGGACCGACACGGGGCGTGCGGAATATAGCCGCTTCCTCGGGTGGGTGGCGACCTCGCCCACTGGCGAGCGGCGTGGGGGGGGAAAAGGGGCGCGGTGGGGTCCTTCGGGCGGATCCCCGCTAGGAACCCGTGGCCGCGCTGGCGGCCCCTGTGAGCGTCGCAAGCTCGGCCCGGGCCCAGACCTCGGCCGCCTGCGCGGACTCCAGGTAGGTCACCTTCAGGTTCGGGTCGAGCCAGGAGATCGCGGTCATCACCCCGCGCATGGCGGTGTTGTTGATGACGACCGCGTTGGCGATGATGGTGCGCTCCGCCAACTCGTGGGCGGTGCTGTTGCGTGCCGCGATCTGCTTGCGGGTCAGGGCCGAGGGCAAGTTGGCCTGGGCGGTCAAGGTCACCAATACACACTGGAGCCCCTGGGCCGCTAGGCGGGTCATGATGGTCTCGTGAAGGTCGAAGTAGCGGTCGACCAGCTCGGGGCTCGGGGTGCGCACCCACTCCACTGTGATGATGGGGAGTGCACGTTCGTCCACGATGACCGAGCCGTGCGCGTCTTCCAGTTCGTGCAGACCATCCATGAGGCGAGGATGACAGCTGCAAACCCGAGCGAGCGTTCGGGTTCGCGGTTTTGGATCCGGCGCTCGAACGCGCCGCGCTGGCCGACGAGTCTGCGGCGAGGGCGTGAACCCAACGTCTGCCCTCGATCGGCGCGCGGCTTTGAGCACACCGATCTCCGTGTGTGGCGAAGCACCCCAACCCCGTCTCCAGCGCAGGTGCGCCCAGAACGAGGGGCGTTGTGGGGTTTCCGAGCCCGCGAACAATCGCTGTTCATCGGGAGCGATCTCCCGACCGCGCGACCGGCCTATAGTCGCCGGACCATGGTCGTGTTCAATCTCTATGCACTCGTCGTCGCGGCGTTGATCGGGGTGTTCGTGGGCCCCCTCTACTACTTCGCCCCGACCTTCATGGAGGGGAGCTACGGGAATATCGTCGCCGCCTGTATCTCGCTGGTGGTCTCGACCATCGGCGAGTTTGCGGGGCTCTCGGCCCGCCTGTTCTGGATCCCGATCTGGTTTTGGAGCTTGGGGGCCCTGGGCTACTTCCTCTACGACGTGTGGGGGTGGTGGGGGCCCGGGGGAGCGGGGGCCCTGGCGGTAGGAGCGGTCGTCGCCCTGATCTTGTGGACCCGAAAGGGCGAGCTCGAAGAGTGGGAGCGCGCCCCCCGGGAGCTCGAGATGGCCCGGGCTTTGGTCGCCAATGAGGACGCCCGTGAGCAGTGCTTTGCGCATTTGCACAAGGCCTTCTTCTCGCCCGGTCTCATCTCCGAGACTGAGCGCATGTGGGCGCACCAGCGCGAGGTCCTGGCGGTCGCCGGGGACCTGCTCGAAGGTCGCACCCAGGTCGGGAAGGAGCACCTCGTCCGGGTGCTCGAAGCCGCCTACGCGATCAAGATCGAAGACCCGTCTCAGGACGTCGATAGCGATCTCACAGAGCAGGTCTCGGACCTCATCGAGTGGGGGGGACACCCACCTATCGACGAAGACGACGACTGAATTGCCTCCCCGCGACGGCTGCCGTACACCCGAGCCCATGCCCGCGTCGCGCCCTCCCTCGCTCCGCCACATCTTCGCCGCGGTCTCGCTCCTGTCCCTGACGCCCGGGCTCGGGGCCTGCACGACCGAGGAGCTCGCGGACAAGGCCAGCGACAAGGGCAGGGAGCTCGCGGACAAGGCCGGCGACAAGAGCAGGGAGCTCGCGGACAAGGCCGGGGACAAGGGCAAGGAACTCGCTGGTGAGCTCGGGGATCGGGCCAGAGACGAGGCCGGTCGGATCTGGGGAGAGCGGCCGAGCAACGGCGAACTCAGCGACAGCGCCATGGGCATCCTTCGAGCCGGGGCCGGCGCTTCGGGGGAGGGGGCCGAGGCTCTGCTCGCCCGGGGAGAGCAGCTCGCTCCGGTCGCTGCCGAGGTCGCTCGGACCCTCGCCGAGGTCGTCGACTCGGACCGGATGATCGAGCCGATCGTCCAAGACCTCGATGACGAGGCCGCCCAGGCCAAGCTCGACGCGCGGATCACCGACATGCCCCGGGTGGAGACCATCGACGGGGTCGACGTCGGGTTCAAAGACGTCACCCAATACGACAGCGCGGGGCGGGAGACCGAGTCCGCCTACCTGATCTTGTGGCGCAGGGACGACCGGCTCTTGGGGCTCATCTATCGCTCGAAGCAGCGCCTGAACATCGACGTGCTCGTCAAAGAGGCACCGCGCCTGTTGGCCTTGGTTCAGGGGTCGATGTGACGGGGGTCGATGTGACAGGGGTGAAGGTGCCGGAGCCCTGGGCCGACCTGAGCCCAGAGCGTCGCCTCGCCCAGCTCGAGCGTCGCCTGGTTCGCCAGATCGGCCGCCTCAACCGTCGCTTCGCCCTGGTCGAGCCGGACGACCGCATCATGGTCGGCATCTCGGGGGGCAAGGACTCCTGGGCCCTGCTGCATCTGCTGCGGGCCTACGCCAAGATCGTGCCCTTTCGCTTCGAGATCGTCGCGGTCAACCTCGACCAGGGCCAGCCCGGCTTCGAGGTCGATGTGCTGCGCGCTCACCTCGAGGCCGAGGGCTTCGAGTATCGACTGGTCCACCGTGACACCTACTCGGTGGTCAAGGCCAACACGCGGCCCGGCAAGGCCTACTGCTCCCTGTGTTCACGCCTGCGTCGGGGGATCCTCTACGACGTCGCCGAGTCACTCGGGGCCACGAAGATCGCGCTTGGGCACCACCGAGACGATGTCATCGAGACCTTGTTGCTCAATATGTTTTACGCCGGGCAGCTCAAGGCCATGCCCGCCAAACTCTACTCGGACGACGGGCGAAACATCGTCATTCGGCCCTTGGGCACGAGCGCCGAGGCCGAGATCGCCGAGTTCGCGGCGCTCAGTGGGTTCCCCATTCTGCCCTGTGACCTGTGCGGATCGCAGCCCCAGCTCAAGCGAAAACAGGTCAAGCGTCTGCTGGCGACCCTCGAGGCCGACAATCCCCTGCTGCGCAAAAATCTGATCGCGGCCGTGGGCAACGTCAAACCGTCACACCTCTGGGACCGTGACTTACACGACGGACAGCCCCGGGGCCGCGACCCCTTTCTGGATGCGGACGACGGTGACGCCGACGGCGAGCAGCGCGACGCGGAGCTCGGGGTCGAACAGGCGCCGGCCCTGATCCCCCTGTCCCGGCTCCGCCGTTGACGACTCGGTGGAACTTTTCAGGCTGCCTCTCGCGCAGCTGCACACGGGGTAGTCGGATTGCGATCGCTACTGCGGAGGCGCCGTGGCTGTGTCCGCTCTGATATCCTGCCCAGACCCATGCGCTCCGAGACCCTCACCCGCCGTCGTTCACTCCGCTTATTGTGTGTCGGCTTGGCCTTCGCGGGGGTCAGCTCGCTCGGGTTGGGTGGCTGTGGGGGGGGCTGCAACGGCGAGCAAGGACCGGCCGTCGCCGAGCCGGTCACGGTCTACGTGGTCCGTCACGCCGAGAAGGAAGTCGCGGCTGAAGGGCCCGACGCGGTCGCGGCCAAGGACCCGGCGCTCTCGCGTGAGGGACAGGTGCGGGCCCTGGGTCTGGCCGAGGCCGTGCCGGTGAGGGACATCAAGGCCATCTATGTCACCAAGACCAAGCGCTCCGAGGACACCGCTGCGGCCGTCGCCGCCGTGTCTGGGGTCGAGCCCACACACTATCCGCCCACAAACTACGCGGCCATCGTCGAGCGCCTGCGTCGGGATCCGGGCTCGTCCGTGCTCTTGGTCGGCCACTCCAACACCATCCCGCCCCTGCTCGAGGCCCTCGGCGTCAAAGAAAAGGTGACCCTCAGCGAATCTCAATATGGAGACCTGTGGGTGGTGGTCGCCAACAGTGACGGGACCGCGATAATGGAGCATCGGCGCTTTGGAGACGACGTGGAGAAGCCGGGGCAGTGAGCGCTCGGGTCCTCTGGTCGTCCCGATGTCCCCCCTCGCGCGAATGTGGCGCTCCGTGATGGCGCGTCAGCCCCCGTGGCATATGTTCATCGAAGCCGAGCGACGCGCCATGCAGACCCCCCGCCTGACCCTCGCCTAAGGCCTCTCCACGGGCCTCGCCTGTGGAAACGAATACGACTTCGAGGGCGCCGCCTTCGGTGACGAAGGCGAGTCCATGGCCTACTGCAGCTACATCGAGGCCAGCGATCGCCTCGAGTATGGCCAGCGCCGGCCATGAGCTGTTCGGCTCGGGCACCCGCCTCCCCGACGGTCGCCACGCCAGCGACGGTTTCGCCGCCCTCGAGGTGTTCGACAGCAACGCTGATGGTGTCGTCGACGGGGCCGACCCGCGCTTCGCCGAGCTCATGCTGTGGCGCGACCGGGACGCCGACCGGCGCTCTACCCTCGACGAACTCGTCGACCTCTACCTCAGCTGCCGCTGACTCAGCGTGTTTCCACGGTCGATACCCCTGGCCAGACGGTCGGAGCCGCCGCCGGGATCTCCGGCGATATAGCAGGGAGGCTGTCAGGAGCAGGAAAACCTATCCTATATATAGCGGCCATAGTCGCCTCAAAAGAATCTCAAACCTGCGTTCTCAGTCGTACGATAGGCGCTCTTTTCGTGGCTCGTGGTCCGCTGTAGTCTCGGATCGTGGGCGGAGTGAAGCACTCGTGGATGTGTCGTCTCGCTGTGGTGCTCGGTGTCGGCGTGGGCATGGGCGGCTGCGGACAGCCGACTCCAGGACCAGACGTTCGTCAGCGACACACCGCGCCCGCGCCTCGGGAAGCCTCACCCCGATCCAATCCGCCCCGCGAGCGCATCGACGTTCATGTGCACCACGTCGCCGACAGCGTCGACAACATCGTCGCGCTCATGGACGAGCAGGGCATCGACCGGGCGGTGATCCTCGCGTCCCCCCAGCTCGAGCATCGGCGGCGATCACCGGAGGAAGTACGACCGCGCGGTCCGACTCTCGAAGGCTGGCGCGAGACCAACGACGCGGTGATCGCCGCGGCCGCGAGCGAGGTTGCGAACGGTCGGCTGATCGCTTTTGTCACCCTCGACCTCGCGGACTTCGACGTCGCCGAACTCGACGGCTGGCTCAGGAGGGGCGCCTGCGGGGTCAAGCTCTACGACGGCATGGCCGCCATGCACCGCCGGCCGTTGACCGATCTCGCCTACACGCCGGCCTTCGTCGAGCTCGAGACCCGCGGCCTGCCCCTGCTCCTGCATGTCAACAGCTCGCGATTTGGGGACGAGCTGCGCGCCCTCGTCGAGCGTCACCCCCAGCTGAATCTGGTCTGTCCCCATCTGTGCAGCAGTCGGACCAACCTGGACAACCTCGAGGCGCTCATGACCGCCATGCCCCGCCTGCGGGTGGACCTCAGTCACGGGCCGGGGGCGCCGGGCATCGCCGGGTTCACCAACCTCGGGGGCGAGGTCCAGCGCGAGCGGCTGCGGGCGATGATCCTCGCCGAGCCCGGGCGATTTTTGTTTGGCAGCGACATGGTCGCCTCGCACTCGGCGACGCTCAACCCCCACCTGGGCCGGCAGCTGCGCGCGAACCTGGGATTGATCGAGGATGAGCGCTTCGAGTTTTGGAAATCCAAGCGAGCGGGTGATGGGATAGGCTACGCGATGGGCGAGTATCGGGGCTTGGCGCTGCCCGAGGAGGTTCTGCGCCAGGTCGAGGGCGAGAACGCGAGGGCCTGGCTGGGGAGCTGCATTGACGCCGGGCCGGGGGACTGAGGCCGAGGGCCTGCGAGCAGCCGGTATAGGTCGCTGGGCCCGGTGCGCTGCGAAGGTGAAGATTGGTCGATATGTGTTGGTCCTGGTGGCGGCGGTTAGTCACCACACTGCTCAATGTGGTCGGAAGGCCCGTAGCGCGGGCAAGATGGTGTGTTGTAGATTGGGGCGATGGCTCGTGAACGGTTGATCTGGGTGATGGCGGCACTTGGCGTGGTGGCCTGCGGCCCGGGTAGGGTCGGCGGTGGTGAAGGGGGGGGCGACGAGCAGGGCGGTGTGGACGGTGACCCGAGCGAAGAGGGCACACCCACGGAGGAAGACAGCGCTGGGGGGACGACGAGCACCGAGGGCGGGACGACGAGCACTGAGGGGGGGACGACGAGCACCGAGGGCGGGACGACGAGCACTGAGGGCGGGACGACCACGGACACCACCGAGAGCGACGGAGACGGCGAGACGGCGTCTCCGCCCCCTTGCGAGCCCGACTTTGGCGAACCCAACGACAGCCCTGAGTCTGCGTTCGAGCTGCCCAATATGATGCAAGACGGCAACTTCTTTTTCGTCAACGATAATGAACTGACGCTCTGCCCTGGGGACGAAGACTGGCTGCTCATCGCGCCCTGGGAGCCCTCGGACCTCGGCGTGCCCTACCAAACTTTCTTCGAGACCTCCGACCTCAGCTATCCCTGGGATTTGGGTGGGATCAGCCTCGACGTCTATGACGCGGTGACCCTCGAGCCGCTCGGTGGCGAGTATCACGAGAGCGGGCACCTTGAGTTAGGGCTATATCTCTACGAGCTTCCCTATACGGGGTTACTCTTGCACATACAGAGTGACGAATCGTATGGCTACAGCTACGGGGTCTACTTTGAAGTGGGCAACGACCTGTGGGAGGACGAGGTCGAGGGGCCCTGGAAGACGCCCTAGCCTGGCAGTCCGTGGTGAAACCCATCGCGGGGCGACGCGAGGGGTTTCACTACGGGCTGCTGGTTCTTTCGATTTCGATGAGCGTCGAGTGTAGTGAGCCGGCTCCGCCGGCCGAGGTGGACCAGCTCGCAGCCGAGCTCGCACGATCGAAGGAGGCCCAGATTGAGGTCGGCTCTATGACCCAATCGCGCTGTCTCCCGACAAGTTGGGGAGCCGGGTCCCCTCACACCACATGACTGGTACCTCATTGGGTGCAGTCCAACCAACCGTGGGGTGGTGACCAACCGTCCACCGGAGGGAGGTGGCGTGACCTGTGGGTGGCTCCCGAACGGGGGTTGTTCGGTCGAGTGAACTTTTTTTGATCCCTCCACGGGTCGGCCGGCTCTTGCAAGGTGATGAGAGACTCCAACTCCAGTTCCTCCCGCATTCGTCTCCACCTCGCGATGATGGTCGCCGCCTGCGGCGTCGCTGGCATGGTCATGTTGGCCCCCACACCGGCCCATGCCAACCCGACGGCTAAGATGAAGGTCCGGACGGAGGTCTCCCTCGCCAAGAAGACGCCCGACGTTCAGACCTACGTCATCATGCTGGGCAAAAAGAAGATCGTCGTGAAAGCCAAGATCATCAAGGTCGTGCGTACCGGGGGTAAAAATTCCAAGGCCAAGCTCTATATCGACGGCAAGGCCATCAAGTCGAACGGTCGGATCACGGTGGCGGTCGCCATCAGCGGCACCGGCACTGGCACCGGAACCTGCACCGCCAACGGTGGTCAGCAGTCCTACGCGATGACGACGACCACCACCCAGATGCCCGGTGGCGGGACCCGGACCGACATCGACCACGACGATGGGTCCTCGACGACGATCATCCACGATCCCCACGGAGGCAAGAACGGTGGCACACGAACGACCACCAGCTCGACCGACTCCGACGGCAACACGACGACGACGACGACAATCAGCGACGGCAGCGACGGCAGTTCGACGACCACGACGACGACGAGCTCACCCTGAGGGCCTGGAAGCTCGTATTGAAACCACGGGTTGCCTAAACCTAGACCCGGGCATTTCGGGCTGCTGCAGAGCACCCCCTGACGACAGGGGGTGCTCTGTTCGTTCTGTTCGGTGCTCAGCGAGGCGGCGACCCGAGTGTGGGTGACCAGCGGTTTCGGGCAGCTCCGACGAGTCCTGCTAGGCTCTGCCCATGCGGAACACCAAACGCAGGATCACCCCGATCGGAGCCTGTCTGCTGCTGGCCGCCTGCGCGGGCGACCCTCCGCGCGGTCCCACGGTCGAGGTCGACCCCGACGCGCCCGTGCCGACCTCGCCGGCAGACGCCACATGTGTCTGGAACCAGGCCTATCAAGAGAACTCGGCGCCCGACTCGGTCGCGGATATCGTGGCCCAGGCCCACGGCTGCTACGTGCTCCTCGATCCCTTCGACGAGCCCGCGGCCCGGGATGCGATCCCGGCGCTGGTGGCCGAGGACAACACGGTGGGCTGCTACATCAGCGTGGGCACCTGCGAGGAGTGGCGCGAGGACTTCGAGGCGATGCGTTCTGCGTGCACGAGCGAGGTCTGGCCCGAGTGGGCGGGGGAGTACTTTGTGGAGGATGTGGACGCGGCGCTGCCCTTCATGCTCGCGCGGGTGGATCAGCTGGCCGACTGGGGCTGCGACATGGTCGAGTTCGACAACATGGACTGGGCCGAGGGCGCGGAGGACTACGGCCTGACGGTGACGGTCGGCGAGGGGCAGACCTACTACAACGCGCTTTGCGACCGGGTCCACGAGCGAGGCATGGGCTGCATGGCCAAGAGCACGGCGGCGGCGGCCGAGAACTTCGATGGTGGAACCTTCGAGTCCTACCCCGATGAGCTCGACTGGTGGGCCCACGAGCATCTGGCGAGCTTCCTGGACGCGGGCAAGCTGGGGGTGATCTTTCACTACGACGAGCCCGACTGTGCGGACGTGTCGCTGTGGTATCGGCAGCGCTACGGGAGCGGGCTCTCGCTGCTCTGTGAAGACCCCAGTGTGGGCGGCTACGGGCACTGAGGGCCGATTTTGGGGTCGTCCCCGAGTTCGCCGCTCCTCGTGAGTGCGCGGTCAAGGACCGTCGGTGCTGGTCGCCGTCGGCGCTGAATCGGCGCAGTAGCAATCCGTGAAGTCTCGACCGACGAGGCCCTGCGCTGCGCACCAATAGGCGGGCCAATCGTCGAGCCCGAGCTCCTTGGTCGCGCCGCCCAGGGCGAGCTCGCGCAGGTAGGTCGCCCGGGTGGCCTCGTCTTGTGAGGCGCGCGAGAGCAGGTGTTGAACGGCGTCGGCGTCGTAGCGCTCGATCTCGGCGGGGGCTGAAAACCGGGGGCCGATCTGCCAGCGGGGCTCGGCGGTCTCCGACGCCGAGTCGGCGCGCCGATCGAGGATGTGGGTGCGGTAGTCGACGAGCGTGCCCAGGCCGCTGTCGAACTCGATCACCTGGTAGCCGGGGTTGTTGCCCAAGCGGGGGCTCAAGGCGGGGCTGAGGTGGGTGAGGGCGAGGTCGCCGGCATGGAGCCCGCTCAGCCGTTGGCCGTCGATGTGCAGGTGGGCGGCGAAGCTGGCGGTGATGATGTCGCTGTACTCGTCGCGGAGCGCGGCGACGGCCGCGAGCAGGCCCTTGTTCCACAGCGGTGGAGGGGGCTCGCACAGGGCGAGATGATTTGGATCGGGGTCGGCAGCCGCGTGTGCGAGGCCAGGACCGGGGGGGAGGTGATAGGCGAGCCAGACGGTCTCGTCGGCCTCCCGGGCTCGACGCAGGGCCTCGCTGAGCCACTCGAGCTGGCCTTCGATGGGCTCCTCGACGGACCCGGTGGAGGGGGGCTCGCCCGGGCAGCTCGGGTCGTATTCAGGGGAGAAAAACACGCTGTTGAGGACGATCAGCCGGCCTCCCGCGGTCCGCGGAAGCTCGACTTCGTAGTAGCCACCCCGGGCGAAGGTCTGGGCGAAGGTCTGGGTGGGGTTGCCCGCCGAATCCCTGCCTGCGAGGGCGGGTCCCCAGGTCGCCGCGGCGTCGCGTAGGTAGGCGCCGGCCGGGGCCAAGTGGTAGGCCCCGCAGTAGCTGTCGGCCTCACCGACCACCGGGAAGATGGGGGCGCCCTCGAAGGCCGCGCTGAGCTCGGCGACGACGAAGCGGGTGGCCTTGTCGACGAAGGCCCGATACTCGGCCTCGGCGGTGTTTGGATCGGGTTGGCTCTCGGACCCAGACTCGGAAGCGGCGGTCGCAGCCTCGAAGCGGGCTCGGAGGTCGGTCGTCAGGAGGTCGCCGACGACGAGCACAAATACGGCCTCGGTCTCGGCCTCCGAGCTGTGTTGGATCTGCATGGAGCGCAGGGCCGAGTCGAAGAGGGCGAAGTTGGTGTCGGCGCCGTCGGCCGGCAGGGGGCCAGTGTCTGAGGTCGCAGTGTCTGAGGTCGCAGTGTCTGAGGTCGCAGTGTCTGAGGTCGCAGTGTCTGAGGTCCCGATGGCCTCCGAGTCCCGGGAGGCCTCGAAGATCGCTCGCCATGCGCTGGGCTCGGCTGCCTGGAGCTGCGGGAGCAGGGCGGGGTCAGCGAGCGGATCGAAGTGGAGGTCGGCGACGCTCACGAAGCGCTCGGTCGGTCCCGAGCTGCGTGCGGGCTGGGGGCGCTGGGCGCTGGCCTCTCGCTTCGGGGGGCCACCGCCGGGCTGACAGGCGAGCGCGCTCAGGGCACAGATGAAGGGCGCAACGCGGCAGAGCTTCATGCGCGGCATGGTAGCGATCGACACGCAGTCTGGGTACCGGGGTCTGGGTACGGGGGGGAACTCGCGGGCAGTTCGCGGGCAGCTCGTGGCATCATTGTGGCGAGATGAGTTTCGCTGGGAGGAACATGACGAGCGCCTCGCTGGCTGCGCTGCTGGCCCTGAGTTTCCTGTTTGGTTGTCGTCCAATGGACGGCACCGAAGTCGAGCTTGGCTCGGCATTCAGCGATGGCTCGCCGACAGCGTTTCTCGAGTCGGTGCCGATCGGTCCGACCCGGGCGCTGCGGCTGACCCGTCCGGCGTTCACGGCGACCGAAGTCGCGCAGCTGACCCGTTCGATGGGCGAGGTCGTCACCGGGGAGTCCCTACTTCCAGCGCAGGTTGAGACCCTCGAGGCGGCGGCTGTGGAGGCGCGGGCGAGGGGGACCCTCGAGTTCGGCTCGGAGGTGGTCGAGTTCCGCTACCGACCCCGGCAGCCCTCGATCCTCGTGGGCACGGTGGAGCGTGTGAAACCACGGTTCACCGAGCCGGGGGTCTACGAGGGAGTCGGACGCGGCGCGGCTCTGGAGGCGGCCCAGGTGTGCGCGGACGCCCTCGCGGCGCGGGAGGTGATCGCCGCGCGCAGCTACCTGCGCGAGCCGGTCTTGGAGCGGGCGCCGGGGGGGCGCCTCCCGGCCCACACAAAGGCCATCGAGAACATCGAGAACATCGAGAGCATCAAGTTTGTCGATCACTATCACTTCGTCTTTGGTCGAGTCCCGGACGAGGTGGGGATACTGTTGGGCGACGCGATGCTCACGATCGATGTCGACGCGCGGACCGGCGACTGCTTTCGGATCGAAGCGTCGTTTGTGGACTACGTCCCAGCGCGAGAGGTCGAGCTGATCGTCTCTGTCGCGGCGGCGAGGGCCGCCGTGGAGGCGATCGAAGCGGAGACAGGTGGCGCTCGCGCGGTCGCCGGGGACGGCTGGATCCTCTATTCCCTCGACCCGGGTGTCGCGCAGGCGGTGGTCGAGCCTCGCTATGTGGACACCTACTCGGTGTTCTCGGAGTCGGGGATGGCCACCCGCAGCGTAGGCTTTGCTGTGACGCTGAGTGTCGCTCCTCCCCTGATCACCGAATTTTAGGGCAATTCAGAGGGCGCTTCGGCGCGGCGTGGTCGGGCCTCACTTGAACCCGCGGACACGAGCTCGACGGCCCGGTCGCGGGCGGCCTCGAGGGCGCCGAAGGGCCGCTCCTGAGCGGGGAAGAGCTGGGCTTCACCGACGGCCTCGGCGACCCCGGAGCGCTCGAAGGTCCGGCTCATGAGCGGGTTCATGCCGACGACGAGCAGGTGTCGCCCACGCCTGCGCATGGACTGGGCGATGGTGCCGAGGACCTCGGCGGCGGTCAGGTCGAGGCTGGCGGCCCGGTCGAGACGGATCACGGCGACCACGAGTCCGGGCGCGCGGGCGATGGCCTCGAGGGCGCGGCGCAGCTCGCTGGCCGAGCCGAAGAACAGGGCACCCTCGATATGAAAGAGGCGGACCACGGGAGAGAGGACGGACGCGTCGGATCCAGTGCCCAGGGTCCCGAGCGGTCCCAGGCTCTCGATGTCGAGGGGGCGCAGGGTGAAGCCCCCGCTCTCGTCGACCAGGAACTCGCGTGTGCTCAGACGTCGAGCCTTGCGCAGGAAGAGCACCAGGGAGAGCCCCACGCCCACGTAGATAGCTTTGTCGAGGTCGAGGGACCAGGTCCCCAACATGGTCACGAGGAAGGTCAGACCGTCGCCCTTGGAGGTCGCAAAGATGGTCCGGATGCGATCGAGGTCGACGAGGTCCCAGGCGACTACGAGCAAGAGCCCAGCCAAGCTGGGGATCGGGGTGTGGTCCAGGACCGAGGCGGCGGTCACCAATACGAGCAGCATGAGCACGCCTGAGAGCGCGGCGGCCCAGCGCGAGCGGGCGCCGGCTTGCTCATTGAGGGCCGAGCGCGAGAGGCTGCCGCTGACCGGGTAGCCGCCGGTGAAGGCGGCGGCCAAGTTGGCGACCCCCTGGCCCATGAACTCGCGGGGGGCGTCGAGCTGCTGGCCGGTGCGCCCGGCGATCGACCGGGCGACGGCGTTGGCCTCGACCAGGGAGAGCACGGCGCAGGCGAGGGCGAAGGGGGCGAGCTCCCAGGCCAGCTCGAGCGAGGGCAGGGTGATGGGGGGCAGGCCCGGGGGGATGGGCTCGATGTCGGCGATCACCCGCAGACCCCGAGCCTCGAGCCCGAACACCATATTGGCGACGATGCCCACAACCATGGCGATCAGGGCGGCCGGCAACTTCTTGTCGATGGCCCGGCCGAGCAGGCGCACGCCGATGACGCAGAGCACGGTGGCGGCCGCGAAGATCAGGGATAGAGAGTGGGTCTGGGGCAGGGCCTCGATCCAGCCACCGACGGTGACCCAGATCTTTCCACGCGGGCCGACGGTGGCGGTGAGGTTATGGAGCTGGCCGATGCCGATCAGGAGGCCGGCGCCGGTGATGTAGCCGAGCACGGTCGGCGACGAGATGAAGTCGATGACCGCAGAAAGTTTCAACAGTGTTGCAACAATCTGGAACACTGCGACCCCGAGCGCGAGGGCGATCGCCACTTGGGCGGGGTCGTGGGTGGTGGCGGCGAGCACCGCCCCGCCGACGAGCAGGCTCAAGGCGTTGGTCGGGCCGACCACGACGTGGTTGCTGCTGCGGATCGCCGAGCCGAGGATGGGCGGCACGGCGGCGGCGTAGAGGCCCATGGCGGGCGGCAGGCCGGCGATCGTCGCGTAGGCGAGGCACTGGGGCACGCCCAGCAGGAACACGACGAGCGCAGCCGAGACGTCGGGTCCCGCGGCGCGCAGGCGTTCGCCGAGGCTGGAGAAGTTCGCGGGCATCGGTGTGCACAGGGCAATAACAAGACCAGCTGGGTTTGGCACGCCGATTGCTGCGTTGGGGCTCAATGGTGGATGGCAGGCTGAGCCCAGGGGAGGGCGACCCGACGCTCACGCGTCCACCTCGCTCGGGTGGACGCTACGGTTTTGTCATTGACAACACGCGCTGTATCGGTTGCCACGCCTGCAGCACGGCCTGCAAGAGCGAGAACGAGGTGCCCCTCGGGGTCAGCCGAACGTGGGTCAAGTACGTGGAGCACGGGGCCTTCCCCGACGTCACCCGGAGTTTCCAGGTCACGCGCTGCAACCACTGCGAGAACCCCCCCTGTGTGCGCATCTGTCCGGTGACGGCCATGTATCAGCGCGACGATGGGATCGTCGAGTTCGACCCGGAGGTGTGTATCGGCTGCAAGGCCTGCATGCAGGCCTGTCCCTACGACGCGATCCACATCGACCCGAACACGGGCACGGCGGCGAAGTGCCACTTTTGTGCGCACCGGGTCGACAGTGGGCTCGAGCCGGCCTGCGCGGTGGTCTGTCCGACCGAGGCGATCATCGCCGGCGACCTCGATGACCCGAGCAGCAAGATAGCGAAGCTCGTCGCCTCCAGCCGGGTCACGGTCCGCAAGCCCGAGCAGGGCACGGCGCCCAAGGTGCTCTATATCGATGGCGACGGCGTGGCCCTGCATCCGACGGCGCTCAGCGAGCGGCCGACCCAGATGATGTGGGCCGACACGGTGACCCACCAAGGGACGAGCGCGGCGGCGAAGCAGAGAGCGCCGAACTGGGGGCGGGCCGCGTCGGGGGCCCGGATTCTGAAGCCCGGCGCCCAAGGCCTGCCCCGGGGTCCGGGCATGGGCATGCGAAGTTCCGGGGGCGGGACTGGGACCGGAACGGTCGCGGAGCAGATGGTCCAGGTCGCCTACAACGCCCAGCACCTGCTGCCCTGGCACTGGCCCGTGCCCGCCTACTTGGTGACCAAGGGCATCGCCGCCGGGGTGTTCGCGTTTTTGGCGGTCGGCTGGAACCTCGGTCTGTTTGGCTTCGATGTGCAGGCGATGATCTGGGGCGGACTCCTGGGTGTGGTCATGACGCTGGTGACGACGGTGTTCTTGGTCATGGATCTCGAGCGACCCGAGCGGTTTTTGTCGATCTTGCTCCGGCCCCAGTGGGCGAGTTGGCTGACCCGGGGCGCGTTCTTGCTGATCGGCTTCGCGGCGGTCTCGGGGCTGTGGTGGGGCGCCGAGCTGCTCGCCTATCTGGGCGTGTTCGAGATGCCGACCTGGGCGCGGGCGGGGCTCGGCTGGGGGAGCGCCGTGTTGGCTGTGGGCGCGGCGGTCTATACGGCATTTTTGTTCGCCCAGGCCGAGGGTCGAGATCTGTGGCAGAGCCCCCTGTTGCCGGCCCACCTCTTGGTTCAAGCGGCGATGATGGGTACGGGGGCGGTGATGGTCTTGGGCGCGGGCCTGGACCTGGGCGCCGATTTGACGACCGCCGCGCGCCTGGGTTTCGGGGTCAGCGTGGGCCTGGACTTGTTCCTGATGCTCGCCGGTGAGTTCGGGGTCGCCCACGCCAGCGAGGTCGCGGCCCGAGCGGCCCGAGAGATCAGCCACGGCAAGTACGCGCGCTCGTTTTGGTGGCTGGGCGTGGGGGTGGGCCATGGCCTTCCGCTGGCGATCATGGCTGTCATGGCTGTCATGGCTGTCATGGCTGGGACCGCCGACAGCTCGGGGGCCGCGGGGGCCTTGGGCGGGATCGCTGCCCTGTGCGCTGTAGTCGGGCTCTACGCTTACGAGTACGCCTTTGTCATGGCCCCACAGGAGGTCCCGAACTCATGACTGGACCCACGAAAACACCTGCAAAAGCACCTGCAAAGGCACCTGCAAAAGCACCTGCAAAAGCACCTGCAAAAGCACTGGGCTCCAAACGAGGCAAGCCCGAGCCCACGGCTGGTGGCAGGCTCGCCGACAAGATCGCCAAGCTGCTCGAGTCGGTGCTCCGCCTCGAGCGTGGCGGGCACGAGCCGATCGTCGCTACCGAGGCCACCAATGCTGGAGGTGTGGCCCTGCCGACCTACGGCGAGGCCGAGCGCGAGCCCCTCGACATGATCGACGTCGAGCATCCCGACGGCCGCATGACCCGCTATCCGCCCCCCGAACACTGGGAGGACTGGGTCGAGTGGGATTCCAAGGCCTGGCCACGAAAGGTCCCGCGGCGCTACTCCCTGGTTCCGACGATCTGCTTCAACTGCGAGAGCGGCTGCGGGCTGCTGGCCTACGTCGACAAGACCACCTACGAGATCCGCAAGTTCGAGGGCAACCCGGTGCACCCGGGCAGCCGGGGCCGCAACTGTGCGAAGGGGCCGGCGACCCACAACCAGACCTACGACCCCGAGCGGATCTTGTATCCCCTGAAGCGGGTCGGGGCGCGGGGCGAGGGCAAGTGGAAGCGGGTCGGCTGGGAAGAGGCCCTGGAGGATATCGGCGGGCGCATGCGGGCCAGCCGGGCGCGGCGTCGAGACGGCATCATGTATCACGTCGGTCGGCCCGGCGAAGATCACTACGTCAACCGCTGCATCTCGGCGTGGGGGGTGGACGCCCACAACAGCCACACCAATATCTGCTCGGCGGGGGCCCGGGCGGGCTACTCGTTTTGGACTGGCGCGGACCGACCGAGCCCAGACTACGCCAACGCCCGGACGATCCTGTTGATCTCGAGCCACCTCGAGACCGGGCACTACTTCAACCCCCACGCCCAGCGTATTATCGAGGGCAAGAAAAAGGGCGCGAAGATCATCACCTTCGATCCGCGTTTGTCGAATACGGCCGCGCGCAGCGATGTGTGGCTGCCGTGTTGGCCCGGCTCCGAAGCGACGATCTTGTTGGCGATCGCCAACTATCTGATTCAGCGCAAGACCTACGACCGCGAGTTCATGCGCCGATGGGTGAACTGGGAGGCGTTCCTGCGCGAGGCGCCGGGTCTGCCCAACATGCCCGACCTACCAGGCATGCCAGGCATGTCCGGCATGCCAGGCATGTCCGGCACATCCGGGGCGCCGAGCTTCGAGGATTTCGAGCGTTGCCTCGCGGCCCTCTATGCCGAATTCACCTTCGAGCGGGCGGCGGCCGAGTCCCAGGTGCCCATCGAGCGCCTCATCGAGACCGCCGAGCATGTCGAGCGTGCGGGCAGCCGGCTGGCGACCCACACCTGGCGCTCGGCCTCGATCGGCAACCTCGGAGGCTGGCAGGTAGCCAGGACCCTGTTCTTCCTCAACGTGCTCACGGGCAGCGTGGGGACCGTGGGTGGGACGTCCATGAACGCGTGGAACAAGTTCGTGCCCGAGCCGTTTGCCAAGCCGCCGGCCTTCGAGGCCTGGAACGAGCTTCACCTCCCCCACGAGTGGCCGCTGGCGTTCTTCGAGATGAGCTTCCTGCTGCCCCACTTTTTGGAGGAGGGGCGCGGTGAGATCGATCTCTATTTCACCCGGGTCTACAACCCGATGTGGATCAACCCCGACGGCTTCATGTGGCTCGAGGCCCTCCGCGACGAGGACAAGATCAAGTGCCACGTGGCGCTCACGCCGACCTGGAACGAGTCGGCGTGGTTCGCCGACTATGTGCTGCCCATGGGCCACGCCGGGGAGCGCCACGACATCATGAGCCAAGAGACCCACGCCGGGCAGTGGATCGGCTTTCGCCAGCCGGTCCGGCGCGTGGCCATGGAGAGGGCAGGGGAGACCGTCACCCACACCTACGAGGCCAACCCGGGCGAGGTCTGGGAGGAGGCCGAGTTTTGGGTCGCGCTCTCGTGGCGCATGGACCCGGATGGATCGCTGGGTATCCGCAAGTGGTTCGAGAGCCCGGCCGATCGCTCGCGGCCGATCACCCAAGACGAGTACTGGGGCTGGATCTTCGAGCACAGCGTGCCGGGCCTGCCCGAGGCCGCGGCCGCCGAGGACCTGAGCCCGCTGGCGTATATGCGCAAGTACGGCTGCTTCGAGGTCCTGCGCGAGAACTATGTGCCCTACGAGCGGGCCCTGGAGGCGGGCGAGCGCGAGGGCCTGTGCCGGGCGGAGTCCGGGGTGTTGGCGACCGCCGAGGGCAGGGCCGTCGGGGTCGAGATCGAGGGGGTCCCCCGGGTCGGATTTGCGACCCCCAGCCGCAAGCTCGAGTTCTTCAGCCCGACCCTGCGCGACTGGGGGTGGAGGGAGCGCGAGTACGTGTTGCCCTGGACCCTCGAGAGCCACGTCTCGCCGGCCAACATCGATCGGGACAAGGGCGAGATGTTGCTGCTGCCCAACTTTCGTCTGCCGACCCTCATCCACACCCGCTCGGCCAACGCCAAGTGGCTCTACGAGATCAGCCACGCCAACCCGGTGTGGATGCACCCCAGCGACGCGGCGCGCCTGGGTCTGGAGCGGGGGGCGCTGGTCCGGGTCGAGACCGAGATCGGCTACTTCGTGGACAAGGTCTATGTCACCGAGGGCATCAAGCCTGGGATCATCGCCATGAGTCACCACTTGGGGCGCTGGCGCCTGGCCGAGTCGGCGGGGGGCAGCCCGGGGATGACGGCCCTGGCGGACCTCGACGAAGACGGCGAGGGCGGACACAGCCTCAACATTCTCGAGTACGGCAGGGCCTGGGAGAGCTTCGACCCCGACACCAGCCGGATCTGGTGGAAGGACGTGGGCGTGCACCAAAACCTGACCCACGCGGTTCACCCCGACCCGGTCAGCGGAGCCCACTGCTGGCTTCAAAAAGCGATCAGCGTGACCAAGGCGGGACCGGGCGACAGCCACGGTGACGTCCGGGTGGACACACGCAAGTCGATGGCCGTGTACCGGCGCTGGCGAGCCCTGGCCCGCTCCGCCTACGATCACAGCCCCGATGGCACGCGCCGACCCTACTGGCTCAAGCGGCCGCTGCGGCCGACGCGAGCGTCCTACCGCCTGCCCGAGCGCCGCCCTGTCGGTTCTCTAGGGGCGGATTCGGATGGGGCGGATTCGGATGGATCGGATTTGGATGGGGCGGATTCGGATGGATCGGGCCCGGCAGGATCGGATTCGAACACGTGAGCATGCTCGACGCTCGGGCCCGGGCGCAGGCTCGGTGCACGACCTACAGGCTGCTCGCCGAGTTGGTCACCAACGGCGCGACGCCGGGCCACCTGGCGACCCTCGAGGCCCTCGACGGATGGCTGCTCGAGCCCTGGAGTGCGGCCGGAGCGAGCCCCGATCTCGACCTGCTCGCGCTCACCCACCACCAGCTGTTTGCGCTGGGTGTGTTTCCCTATGCGGGTGTGTTCCTGGCGCCCTCGGCCTGCGCGGGTGCGAGCGCCGACGAGGTTCGCAGCTGCTGGGATCGGGCCGGGTTTCGCCCGCGTCTGGACGCGCTCACGGCCGACCACCTCGGCCTCGAGTTGGCGTTCCTCAGTTTCGTCACTGGGGCCCGGGCAGAGGCCCTCGAAGATCGACGCCCCGAGCTGGCGGTGACCCTCGATGAGATCGCCGCCGAGTTCCTCGATACCTGCGTCCTGAGCTGGCTCCCGGCCATGGTGGTGGCGGCTCGGGACTTGCTCCCGCCGCCCTCGAGCGAGACCTCGCTCGAGGGTGTCGCGCTGCGGTTTTGGGTCGGCGTGCTCGAGGGGGCACTGGAGGTCTCGGCCGAGCATCGCGGGTGTTGCGTGGGTCCGCGTCGGGGCCCCGAGTTGGCGCCCCAGGCCGAAATCTTGGTGGCCGCGGACACAGGCCTGCGCGAGATCGCGGCGCACCTGAGCACCCCCGCTTGCTCGGGCCTGTTCCTCAGCCGGGCCGACATCGCCCGCATCGGTAGGCGGGCGGATGTGCCCCGGGGGTTTGGTGCACGCGCGCTGGAGTTGGAGAATCTGCTGCGCAGCGCGGTCGAGCTCGGGGCTTGGGCACCTGTGTTGCGCGCGCTGTCGGAGTGCGTGGACGCGCGCGCCGAGGATCTGCGCGCGCTCGCCGTGCACACCGAGCTCTCGGTCTCGGTGCGGCCGTGGTTGCAGGTCTTGGCGGGCACGCGCGAACAGGTCGCTACGCTGTTAGAATCCTGGGATGGGAGTCGCGCAAGCGCCTGAGCCGGACGGCTTCCGCGGGCTCGTGGGAACGCTGAGTGCCGAGGGGTTCAACCTTCGAGTCGAGGTCGTCGATCATCGCCCCGGACCCCGGCGGCCCACGGCCGGGAACTTCCCAGCGGGGGCGGGCCCAGCCTGGTCGCACGAGCTGCTCATGCGCGCGCTCGAGGTCGGGACCACGTCCGAGTCCACACTCGAGTCGAGGTCCACGGGGGAGATCACGACCTTGCCCACACAGCTCGAGTTGACGCTCGAGTCTCCGACCTGGCGGGGCCGCTTCGAGGTCGTCATGCGGGCCGAGCCCCGGGCCGGCGTGCTGTGTTTTGCCGGTCGCGCGACCCCGATCTCGAGCGAGGCCCTGAGCGCACCGATCCGGGCCATGGACATTCAGGCCCCCGAGCTCCAGGTCTTGCGCGACGCCCTCGACCGCGCGCTGTGGGTCGACCACAGCCAGGGCTGGGAGGCGCTCGCGGTCTGGCTGAGCAATGATCGGAATCGGGATCAGGATCAGGAGTTGCCGGGTCGGGAGGTGCTGCACGCCATGCTCGGTGTCTGGCTGCAGGGGACTCGACCCTCGCCGGGCCTACGCTCCGACGATCTGGTCGATGATTTTGTGGCCGCCAAGGCCAGCTTGAGCGCGCACCTACCTCGGGCGGCCGAGCTCCGGCGCCACGGCCTGGGCCAGTCCCCGTGGGTCCTCGCGGCGGAGTGGTTCGGACCCTTCGTTGTCCGCCTGTTGATCGGTGGGGGCCAGGGCCAGGGCCCCTACTCCGAACACGCTTTCGCCAACGTGCTGACTGGGCTCGGACCTTGCGGCCTGCTGCTCAGTGAGGCTCGCTGTCTCCGGGTTCGTCCTGGGCTCGAGCTCGAGGGTCGGCCTCTCGAGATGATCGCCCTGCCGAACTTCGACCTTCGGGGAGTGGACGGTCGCGGCGCTCGCCTCTCTCGGGCCAGCCTGCGAAAGACTTGGCTCGACGGGGTCGATCTGAGTGGGGCGGACCTGCGCGGTGCGGACCTGCGTCGGACGATGTTCGGAGACGCGGTCCTCGATCGGGCGGACCTGCGCGGGGCGAGGCTCGAGGGCGCGGATCTCAGCGGCGCTCGTCTGCGGGGTGCGGACCTGCGCGGTGCGAGGCTCAACCGGGTCGAGCTGCAGGGGGCGCGTCTGGACGACGCGGACCTGCGCGGTGCGGACCTGCGGGGGGCGGCGATCTCCGGGTCTCAGCTGCGCTCGGCGGTCGTCGAGGGTGACTGGTGGGACAGCCAACTCGACTGAGTCGGTGAGCCAGTGCGTTCGACTCGGTCGGACTGAAGCCAGGTTGCTAGAATCGGAGGCCGAGGTTGCCCGAAAACAGGCGGGCTCCGTCGGCGCCCTCCGCCGGCTCGTAGTCGGTGAAGACGAACGCGAGGTCGAGGGTGGTCTTGTCCAAGCCCACCAAGAGACCGGCGCGCAGTCGGGTCTCGTGTGGGATCGAGCTGTCGCGGCGGTTGAGGCGGACGGCCCGTCCGTAGAGGCCGAAGGAGTCGGCGAGGCGCACACCCAAGGTGCCGCCGAAGTGGTAGTAGGGCCCTGGACCCACACGATGGGCGACCGTGGGTGACGCATTCCCACCCGAGATGGTGTCGTAGCCCCCGCCGAACTCGGGGGTGATATGGACCCTCTCGAAGTCGAGGCGGAATCCGAGCGCACCAAAGGCGTCGGCCTGCCAGCGCTGGTCTCGGTTGCGGCCGAACTGGCCGCCCCCGCCCAGGCGCATGGAGAACAGGCCGGCCCGAAACAGGGTCCAGTCGAGCTGAAGGCCCAGGGTCCAGATCAGGCCCTTGCGGCCAATGGTCGGGCGGTAGGTACCGAGTCCGAAGTCGAGCAGGAGCTCGGGGACGGGGCTGCCCACTTCGGGGGGGGTCCGTCGTTTGGGCTCGGGTTCGGGTTCAGACCGGGGTTCGGATTCGGGTTCGGAGCCGCCGCTCTGGAGACCCCCACCTTGCTCCCCGGCCGCCAAGATCCGCCGCCAGGTCTCCGCGTAGACCTCGTGATCCTCCGTCGTGGGTGGCTCGACGCTGCCCCGCCGACGCAGCACGCCGGCCTCCTCGGTGAACTCCCCCGCCTCGAGCAGGCCGACGAGGAAGCTGCGGACCAAGACCGCGTCCGTGTGCTCCGGGCCGAGCAGTTTCTCGAGCGCCTCGTAGCTGCGCAGGAGCAGGACGAGGCCCTCGACGTCACCCTCGGAGAGCAGGTCCAGGGCCCGGCCGGTCGCGGCCGTGGCGGCCTCGAGATCCATCTCGTCCGCGTCCTCGATCTCCGGGCTCCCCGCGCTCCCCGTCGCCGAGGTCGCGAACCAGGTCGAGGGCATGACCGCGAGCGGATGGTCGACATAGGTGCCGCGCTCGCGTATGGCGGCCGCTTCCTCGGGCAGCTCGAGGGTCTCGAGGGCCTTGACCAACCAGCTGCGCAGCTCCTTGACGCCGGCCGCCTCCGGGCCGTCGAGGGTCTCGAGGGCGATGTAGGCCGCGAGCATCTTGGCCATCCCCTCTGCCAAGACCTCGAGGTGCAAGAGGGCCTCGCCCTCGGCCAGGACCACCAACGCCTGCTTTCTGGTCAGGTCGGACTGCTCCGGGATCAGGCTCTCCTTCTCCATCTCACCCGGACCTGCGAGGGCCAGGGTGGGCGCCAGGAGTGAGGCGCCGAAACACAGGGAGGGGATCGAGAGTCGCACTGCGCCAAGGGTGTCCCGAGAGTGGGGGAGAGGGCAAGAGTCCAGAGCCCTGGAGAGGAGCTCTGGTGCGCGCACAGGGGCGGGAGCGTAGCCGAGCTGCGAGCGCACCCTCGCAGAATCGAGCGGCGCGTATTCGCCTTATCCGAAGGCAAATAGGGCCACACCGATCAACGCCACAATAGCGAGCAGCGCGGAGATCAGCAGCGGTGTGGACATGGCGAAACCACCGGCGGTCTCTGGCTCCGTGGTCTCGAAGTTGGTGTCCAGGAGCGGCAGCATCTCGGTGGTCTTGACGCTGGCGGCGGTGCTCGGGTTCTGCTCGGTGCCCGGCAGGGAGGGCACGCCCCCAGGGGTCTGCCGGAGCTGGTCGAGGGCCCGCTCGAGGGCGTCGAGATAGGCGTCGGCGTCGGCAAAGCGGTCTTTGGGTGCCTTGGCCAGCCCGCGCGAGATCAGGGCCTGGAGGGCGCCCTGATCGGCGAGGTGGGTAGCGATGCCGGCCAGCGGCGGCGGCGGGCGGTGGGTGTGCATGACCAACAGGGCCGGAGAGTCGCTCGCGTAGAAGGGGCGCTGCCCAGCGAGCATCTCGTAGAGCATGATCGTGGTCGAGTAGAGGTCGGCACGCAGATCGACCTCTTCGCCCTGGGCCTGCTCTGGCGCCATATAGGCCGGGGTTCCAAATACGGACCCACGCCGGGTGAGCTTGTCCGGGGCGCGCTCGAACTCGGTCGCCAGGAGCTTGGCGAGGCCGAGGTCGAGGAGCTTGGGCACGATCCGAAGCGGACGCTCTGGATCCTCATCGGGGACCTCGGCCAAGAACACGTTGTCCGGTTTGACGTCGCGGTGGATGACCCCGCGGGCGTGGGCCTGGCCGAGCCCGCGCAGGACCCCGGCGACCAACTCGAGGGCCTCGTCCGGGGGCAGGGCGCCCTCGTCGTCCATGCGTGCGCCGAGGGACTGGCCGTGCAGGAACTCCATGGCCAGGTAGGGGGTGTGGGCCTCGGTCTCGCCGTGGCCGAGGATCTTGACGAAGTTCTCGTGGTCGAGGCGCTCGATGGCATCGGCCTCGCGCTCGAAGCGAGCCCGGGCGCCGGTCTTGTGGGCCAGGCGCGGGTGCATGGTCTTGAGCGCGACCTCGGCCTGGGTCTCGAGATTGCGGGCGCGGTAGACCGTGCCCATGCCCCCCTCGCCGAGCAGCGAGGCGATCCGATAGCGGCCGTCGACGATCTCGCCGGCGGCGAGCGGCTTGGGTTTGGGTCGGTCGAGGCGGATGGCCTTTGTCGTGATCCGGGGAGTGCGGTTGTGGGTGCCCGAGGCCGCAGGGCTACCGGCGATCAAGTTGGCGACGTCGGCTCGGGGCTTTCCGCCGTCTTCGCCGTCTTCCCCGGGTCCCAGGCAGGGGGCGGTTTCTCGAGCGTCCTGAACCGCCGCGCCCGTGAGCGGGTCATCCACATTGAGGGGCGGCGCCCCCTTGGATCGACCGGCGTTCGGCCCGAGCTCTGGCTGTTGCCTGGACACGTCGACTCGCACGAATGATTACCCCGAGTGGGCTCGAAAACACACCGTGAAAATCACAGGGAAGCCCGAAAAAGTGGGCTCTGAGAGGCTTTGCAGAAGTTGCCCTATCTCTCGGTGTCGCTGCCGTGGGGGGCGACTTCAACACCACCTGAGAGGTTGGCGTCGCCCCGTGACCCGGGGTCAATCCGAGCCCGACATCGGGCTGCGCCGGCCGAGTCCCCCGAGGCGCCGAGTGCCCGGGAGAGCTGGGCCCATACGGTGTCTGCGAGCTTCAGGCGTGGGAACTCGGCGACCTCGAGCTCCGCGAACACGCTGGCCGCGAGTCGGTTCATGCCGCCGTGCACGGCCAGGGCCAAGGCCTGCGCCGCGGCCTCGACAGCGGCCTCGACAGCGGCCTCGGCATCGCCCCGCCTCCGCTCGATTCGGGCGATCTCGGCGGGCACGGCTGGGCTGCGTGGGTGGGCCTCGGCGAGCGCACGCAGCTCGGTCAGGGCGCCGGTGGGATCGCCTGTGCCGGCGCGCTCCCGAGCCCGAGCGACGTCTGCGATCAGACCCCCTCCAAATTGACCTATGGGTCCACTATGTGGCTCGTCTTTTCCCGTTCCCACATTCATACCCAAGATCGCGGTCAAGACCTGGAGAGCCTGCTCGGGGGGGAGGGCGCGAACATCGGGTGCGGGGCGCTCGGCGAAGCGCGCGGTCTGGACGCTCATTCGCGCGATAGTGAACACAAGTGTGCCTATCGCCGCTCCAATCAAGACTCCGAGCAGGGCGCCCATGGCCCCCGCGAGGCTCCAGCCCCACCAGGTCCCGCCGATCAGGGAGATCACGACAGCGGCAACGGCGATCGCGGCAGGTGTGCCACTGAGCTCCGGCGGCTTGGAGCGCGAACTGTAGGCCATCGGAGGGCGAATGTAGCCCCGGTCCGGGGCCGTGTCGACGGTCTCGATCGCCCCGGAGGGTCGCGTGAGACCCACACCCGCGGCTGTGGCTGGGTGTGAGACCATACACTCCATGCTGCCGCGCGCAGGTCTTCGCTCGAGCGGCCGCTCCCTCCTGGGTGGGGTCGCGGCGGCCCTGGCTGGAGTGGTCGTGTTCGGGGTGCCCCAGCGAGCGGCGGCGTCTGGACTGGACGTTCCCCATATCGGCACGACCTGGTCGAGCCCCACGACTCGGGATGGGGCTGCCCTGTACTGGAACCCGGCCATGCTCGGCTTCACCGGGCAGGGAGAGGCGTTGATCGGTCTCGGGATCGCAGCCGGGAACATCAGCTACCAGCGCGAGCGCAGGGGCAGCTACCAGCTCGAGGACAGCCTCGAGTTCGCAGGTCCCCTCGATCCGGCCTACATCGATCCGAGCAAGACGGGGCTCTACCCCGAGGTCAGCTCCCCGATTTTTTCGCCCAACGCGGGTGGGTTCGTGGCCGTGCCCCTGATCCGGGATCGGCTGACCCTGGGGATGGGCCTCTACGTGCCCTACGCCGCCCCGATCGAGTTCGACTCGGACGGGGCCCAGCGTTTCGCCCTTCAGCAGGCCTTCATCGCCGTCACCCGGATCTCGGCCGGTCTCGGGGTCAAGGTCCACGATCGGGTGTCCCTGGGCGCCAGCGTCTCCTATGTGTTGGGCTTCGCCCAGCTCAAACGGATCCAGGACTTCGCCGCGGTCTCCCTGTTCGGCGACGCGCTGAGCAACCCGCCCCTCAATCAAGCCAACGACTTCGGGGACGACGCGCCCTCGACCGTCCGCGAGCTCTCGACCTTGGCTCGGCCCTTCCTGCTCAAGGATGGCGTCTCGCATGGGGTGACCTTCAACCTCGCCCTGGCCGCGAACCCGGTCGACCCCCTGTGGATCGGGCTGACCTACGACCACGGGTCGCAGGCCCGCTTCAAGGGGGAGTTCCAGCTCGACATGAACGATCAGTTCTTCGGTCAGGATCTGGCCGCCAAAGGGCTCGACTTCCCGGCCCTGGTCGAGGGCGACGCAGAGCTGCGCTTTCGCCTTCCCAAGCGGATCATGTTCGGCCTCGCCTACGACATCTCGAGCCGGCTGCGCATCGACGGGACCGTGTCCTATGTGTTTTGGTCCGACCTGAGCGAGTTCGGCATCACGATCGACTCTGCCGATTTGGCCCTGCCGGAGATCGGCATTGGTCGGCGCACCGACGTGACCCTGCCGCGGGCCTGGAAAAACACGATCCACGCCGAGCTCAGCGTGCGTGCTTCGGCCGGAAAGCGAGAGCGCATTCGGCTCTCGGGGACGCTCGGCTACCAGTCGCCGGCCAGCCCCGACGAGACCGTCGATGTGGCCTCCCCCGATGGCCAGCGGCTCTTGGGCGCGTTCGGGATCGGATTCGCGGCCACCGAGACCGTCACCTTGTTCGCCGACGCCGAGGTTCAAGGGATCTTGCCGCGCACGGTCACGGACTCCGACTACGACCTCGCCAACGGCACCTACAAGATGATCTTGGCCTCGGTGATGTTGCACGCCCAGTTTCGTTTTGGGGGCGCGGGCAAGGCCCCCAAACCCCGCGAACAGTAGACCCGCGAACACGAACCCAAGACCGCTCCGAATCTCCTAGGTGACCACGATGATGCATATCCGACCCCGAAGTTCCGCGCCCCTCTCTCTGGGTGGTCTGTGTATGGCCGCGTCCCTGCTCGGGTCTGTAGCCTGCTCGGACAGCGCGGCCCCGGGCAGCGACGACGAGATCGGCAGCTCGGACGTGGGGGAGACCCTCGGTGAGGAGGGGGAGACCGGTCCGCCCGCCGAGTTCGGGGAGGAGATGGAGCTGACCTTGAGGATCAGCGACGACGCGCCCCCGGATCTCGAGCTGGCCATGTCCCGGGACGAGGTCGCGGAGCTGTTCGGGGAGGTCGCCTCGGAGATCGACCTGCTGGCCATCGACTCGACCCCCCTGCTCACCAACACCCTCAATGAGATCAAGTTCGCCTGCGGCGACGACTGGCAGGACGACGACGAGGACCCCAACCACGACTGCTCGCAGACCGCCCTCGGCCAGAGCTTCGGGGGGGGCGACTGGGTCAACTCCCCCGAGTTCGCCATGGTTCGAATCCTGACCATGACCCCGGCCAACTCGGTCGTCGACGGGACCAGCCTCGACGCGGTGCAGAGTCTCTCCGGCTTCCTCTTGGTCTTCGCCGGCGGCTTCCCCAAGCTGCTCGCCGACAGCTTGGGGATCGCCGAGACCGACGAGTTTCTCGATACCCCGTCGACGGTCGCCTCGCTCAAGGTCAACCTGATCGGGACCCACCCCGAGGTCTCCGAGGACGGCATGATCACCCTGACCCTCGAGGACGCGCTCACCGACATGGCGACCCTGGGGGAGCGCCTGGGCCCCTCGGGGGATCACCCGGGCATCATGGTTCCGGGCTTCCCGGTCGAGGGGAGTGTGTTCGGCCCGGACTTCGAGATGGCCGTGGTCGCGTCGAGCAACCTGCGGGTGCTCGACGGCATCGATCTCTCGGTCGGCAAGGACTTCATCTCGGTGATCGCCGATGTCACCGGCCCGAGCTTCGACGACGAGGCCGAGTTCGATTTCAACGACCCGGCGAAGTTCTCCATGTCGGGGCTCGAGCCCAACCCGACCTTGGACCTGCGCTTTGGGATCTACGAGAGCGACAAATTCGTCGACTCGTGCACCAGCCTGGTCAGCGCCGCGTGTATCAACAACAGCCCGCAGACCCCGATCGGCGATGGCCTGGTCTGGACCCTCGACCCCTGGGACCTCGAGTACATCGTCGCCTACGGAGCCCGGTTGCGTTATTCGGGCCTCCACGAGGTGGTCACCTACTTGTTTGTCGACGTGGTCGAGGTCGGCCAGGGCGGCGACCCGGGCGGGTGGGCAGTGTTCAACGTGCCCCTGCTGGGCGACCTCTTCGCGCCCCCCAGCCAGTACGTGTGGGAGCTGCTCAACGAGATCGCCCAGTACAACCTGCACCACCTCGAGGCCGGCGGGCCCCAGAGCTTCCCGGAGGGCCAGGCCAACGTCGAGTTCACGCTCGAGGACATCGAGGTCGGGATCACGGGTGAGGAGGCCGCAAACGCGGTCCGGCCCTACCTCCAGGCTCAGGCCTCGGAGATCGCCGGCTACCTCCTGGGCAACTACAAAAACAACAGCGGTCCGGTCGATTTCTACTACCGTCGCGCCAGCGACGGGACCCCACACCTGTTCTTCGTCACCGCCGAGGACCTCGCGGACGACCTCGACTACGGCTGGACCACGCCCGGCTTCTTTTCAGATGCGGAGTTGACCCAGAAAATCTCGAGCACCAGCATCGAGGGCCTGGGAGACAGCACCCACGAGAAGCTGGCGATCGTGGCCGGGGAGACCACCACGATCTTCGCGGCCGACGACGAGGGGGGCAGCTATAGCCTGCGCATCGTCGCGCCCGCGGGCGACCCCACCGAAATCCTCGTCTACGTCTCCGAACGCACCAACTGAGGGCCCCATGGACATCAACAAAAAAGAGTCGAATACGAGCCCGGGCGATCGTGGTCTACGGGGCGATCGGGGCCTACGGGGCGATCGGGGCCGCCGCGGTGGGTTGCTGGGTGCCTGGATTCTCTCTGGGGCCCTGTCCGCGGGCAGCGGCTGTGTCGAGGATCTCACTGTCGTCGAGGACCCGCCACAGGCCGAGGCCCAGGTCGGCGAGACCCGCCGGATCGAGCTGCGTTACCTGCGTTTCGACGTCGAGGGTTTCGAGGAGCGCCTGACCCTCAGCGACCTCCGGGCTCTGCCCGACTCGACCCTCGAGGGGGTCTGGCTCCTCGACCTCGATCTCACCCCTTTGGTTCAAAACGCGCTCACCCAGCTCAGGGATCTGCCGGCGGAGGAGGTCGCCGCGCTGCCCCAGGCGGCCCAGAACATGCGGACCTTGCTGCGCATCACCCCCGACAACGTCGACCTGTCCGGGACCTCCCTCGAGGAGCTCATCGCCCTGTCTCAGGCGGTCGGCCTGCCCCCGGCCAAGGCCCTCGCCGACGTGTTTGGGATCGGTGTGACCGAGAACTTCATCGGTATCGACGCCAACACCCAAGCGGTGGTCGAGGGTCTCATCGCCAGCCATCCGGCGACCCAGCTCAGAGACGGCCCGGTCGACGAGGCCCACCCGGAGGGCAAGTGGGCGGTCGCCCCCAACTCTCTACCCATTACCCTCAGCGACGTCGTCCACAACTTCGACGACATGGCCGAGCGCTTTGGTCCGGTCGAGACCGAGTTCGGTATCCACCCCGGCTTCATCTCGGTCGCCGAGGGGTTCACCGTGATCGAGGACCAGTTTGCGATGACGGTCAAGGTCAGCATGAACGCGCTGCCCTACCGGGGTGTCGACATGAGCGACGTCAGCCACGCGACCGTCAACAGCGTCGGCAGCCAGCTGACCGAGACCCGCTCGGTGTTCGACACGGACGACCCCGACTGGATGCGGATCGAGGGCCTTGCCGCGGCCCCCTCGATCGCCAGCATGACGGTGGTCATGGAGGAGAGCGACACCTATGTCGTGGGCGGGGACAGCCGTGAGCCCGCGCCGAAGGGCAACTCCCCAGTCTGGGCGCTCCCGCCTTGGGAGTTCGAGCGGGTGGTCGCGGAGATGGTCTACCTGTCCGCTCAGAGCATCCCCGAGCACTGCACCGAGTATGAGCTGGGCACGGGGGTGGAGGCCTTCTCGGCCTGTGTCGCGGCCGACCACTGGGTCGAGTTCGAGACCTTCAACAACATCGGCAACCCGCCCTCGCCGTCCTACGCCTGGGATGTGGTCCTGGAGCTCGCCCAGGTTCGCCTCCACGATGGTGGCCTGGCCGAGGGTGAGGCGGACATCGCCTTCAGCCTCCAAGACGTCCCCCTGGGGGTCGACGCCGAGGCCATCGTCGAGGACATCAAGACCAACATGGCCGCCGACCCGCTGGCGCTGCGAGACCTGGCCGAAAAACTCACCGCCAGCACCTTCGGCTACGCCGACTTCTACTACTGGCGTCCGGCCCCGGGCGGCCCCGTGGAGATCGAGGGGGACTGGCTGTTCTTCGTCACCGAGGCCGACATCCCCACCGACGACAGCGGTCTCGCTCGGCCCTACAGCTACGCCAACCCGGGTTTTTTCGCGGACCAAGCCCTGACTCAAAAGCTCTCGAGCATGGCCACGGTCGACGGCGACGACAGCCACGAGAAGCTCCAGATCGAGGCCGGCGACCAGCTCTACCTCGAGGACGACGCCGGTCGTGTGTTCCGGATCGACGTGGTCGAGAAACCCAGCGCCCAGCGCGTGGCCCTCGACGTCACCCGGGTTCGCTGAGCTGTGATGGCGCTCGTACCCGGCGACCTCCCCGGTAGCGACTTCGAGCTCGGCCTGCGTCGGCATATCGCCCTGCGCCGCAGCGGCGCCGTGCTCGAAGCGGTGGCCGAGCACTTCGCCGAGGGTGTGAAGGTGGAGACCCTCGGCCTCGATGGCACTGTGCTGCGCTGCTCCGGGCGGGAGCGCTGGCTCGCGCTCGAGCGGGCGGCCTTGGGCGCGGCGGTCGGGCTCGGTCCAGAGGCGGTGGGGCGCGGGGAGCTGCGTGTATTCGGAGACCTCTCCGACTGTATCTACAACGCCCGCGCCGGGGTGCTCTGGGTTCGAGATCGGCGTGTGGTCCTGGGACCCGGGGGGCTCCGCAGCGAGGCGGATCTGAGCTGCTGGCAGCGCTGGGTCGGGGGCCGGGTCGTCGAAGTCCGGCGGTGGCCGGGATCGAGCGAGCAAACCCCTCTGAGCGCCGCAGAAGCATATCTGCTGACCCCAGAGGCGGGCGCCGAGCCGCTCGAGCGGGTGTCGGGCTTCGAGCCCCTAGGCGCCCACGATCCCCTGTCCATGATCGAGATCCGCCGGGTGGTCATGCGGCGGCCGGGCGGGCTCCAGGATCTGGCGATCATCGAGACCGAGGCCTTTGGTCGGGCCCTGTTTCTGGATGGTCTGCTCCAGTCTGCGGTCGCCGACGAGGCCCACTATCACGAGCCCTTCGTCCACCCGGCGCTGGTCCTCCACGGCGCGCCCAGGCGGGTCCTGGTCGCGGGGGCGGGGGAGGGCGCGACTCCCCGCGAAGTTCTCCGACACCCCGAAGTGCGGACCGTGTCGGCCGTGGACATCGACGCGGAGGTCGTCGCGGCCAGCCGCGCGTACCTGCCCGAGCTGCACGCGGGTGCCTTCGACGATCCACGTCTGACCCTGCACATCGAGGACATCCGCCTGACCTTCGCCGCGGTGGAGCCCGCCAGCTTCGATGTGGTGTTCCTCGATCTGACCGACCCGGAAGACCCCCGAGATCGGATCGCCGGTACCGAGGGGGATGGGGAGGGTCCCTCTCAGGGTCTGCTCAGCGTCGCCTTCTACCGCCGGGTCGCCGCGAGCTTGGCCCCAGGAGGGATATGCGTGGTCCAGATGGGTGAGCTCCACCCGCAGGTCGCGGAGGCCACAGCGGCCGCCCTCGACGACCTGCGGGCCGTGTTTCCCGAGGTCGTGATGGGGCACAGCGTGGTCCCGTCGTTCAACTCGACCTGGGGCTTCGCGCTGGCCAGCGCCACCCCACTGACCGCCACACCGGCCCAGCTTCGCGCGCGCATCGGCGCCCTCGAGGGTCTGCGGCTCTATGACCTGGAGGCCCACCACGCATTTTTCATGGTTCCCAACGCCGAGGCGCTGGAGCGGGCGAAGCGATGATCGGATGCTCGGATGCTGATTGAACAGCGGCGCGGTCGAGTGCGCCGCGCAACGCCGACGCCGACGGGTTGCTGACAGCGCCCCGATCGCGCGCCCGCACGGCCCCCAGACCCGCCGGGGTTGAACCCGGGGACTCGAGCCGAGACTAGCCGGGCATGTCTGGATTGACCTGTACCCGTCGGCCAGCGCGAGCCTGGACCGTGCGTGCACTGACCTCTGCGCTGACTGTGACCGCGTTGCTCGTGGCGTCGACCTCGGCCCGCGCCGGGACTCTCCCAGGGGCAGGTGCCGGCATCGCGGGACCCCAGCTCGGGCTCGCAGCGCCGCCCGAGCACGAGCCCACAGCTCGGCCCATCAAGCTCGTGGTCGATACGGGCGACGCTCCGGCTTTGGTTCCGCCTGCGCCGACAGTCGAGCCAGCCCAGTCACCCCAACAGGCGCCAGCGCCAGGCCAGGTCAGTCAGACCGACCAGGTCGCGGTCCCTCAGCGCAGCGTTGTCGGCAAGCGTCCGATCTCGGGGCGCGGCTTGACGGTCATGGGGGTCATCTCTCTGGGTGTCTCTGGGACGATGGTGCTCGTGGGTTTGGGCGGCCCGGGTTGGCTCGACTTGGAGCGGCGTCGGGCGGCGACCATCGGTGGTCTCGCCCTGCCCCTGGGGGTGATCGGCGCCAGCATGTTGGGTGGGGGCCTGAGCAGCAACAAGCGCTACCAGAGGTGGCAGAGCGACAACGGCCTGCACGCGCCGGACACCGGTGGAGGTCTGTTGGTGGGCGGTGTTCTGGCCGTGGTCGGGGGTGCCGCGGTCACCGGATTCAGCGTCCAGCGTGTGCTCGAGAGCGACTCCCAGGCCCGGGGCCGCTGGGTCCCGTCCGGGTTCGGAGGCATGGTCACGGTCCTGGGCATGCTCATGCTCGCCGGGGGCATGTCGACTCGCGCCCGCTACTCGAAGTGGGAGCGCGAGAAGGGCCTGCGCCCCGGAGCGATGGTCTTGCCCGGTGGAGGCGGACTGAGCATCTCGGGGCGGTTTTGATTCGCGGAGTGTGAACCCTCGGGTTCACCAGCGAATGTCGAACATGGACTCCATCTCCCCGACGCCGACAAAACCGATCGTCCCAGACGAGTTGCAGTGGGTGATCAGACCTTCGAGGATCCCCGCGAACAGACTCTCGGCGACAGGGCTGGGGTAGTCCTCAAAATGATAGCGATAGTGTCGGGACCCCAGGGGCTGGGCGTGGATCTTCCCGAAGGTCCCCGAGAGTGACCAGGCCGTGGGCGCGAGGGGAATCACCTTCTCGATGTTGCGACCCAGCAGGCCGAACACGATCTTGCCCGTGACGCTGTTGGCGAAATCCGGATAGTAGGACCTCCCCACTGTCCGAAGACCCGCACTGACGCTGTCCTCGTCGAGCAGAGACGCGACCGCGCACGCGAGGCGAAAGAACTCTGTCCAGGGGTAGGCCTGAAAAGGGACGAAGCGCTTGAAGGGGATCCCCGCTTGGTGAAGGACCTCCTCTTCGCTGAGGCCCTCGGGTCGCATGTCGAGGGTACGGGTGAGGTATCGGCCCCTGGCGGTCGCCGTGGCGGGGGCTGCGGCGAGAATCGCCTCGATATCCAACTCGAACTTCAGCCGCGGGGGATGAAACGAGGGCTCTGCGACCAATGACTGCGCCACATACGGAGCATGCGCCCCCCGATCCAAATCAACAAGGTTCTGAAAATTTGTGAGCGCCGCTTACGCTCACGTCTCTATGTGGGAGGGGGAAACAATCGAGGCACAGCGCAATCGCTGGATCGGAAGATTGGCGCTGTGGTCGCAGCGCGGCAAAAGGGGCGACTGCGAACCTCTGAGCGGCCTATGGCCGCGGAGCTCCGATGGGCGGGGCAATGTTCAATGATTGTTCACTATTGCGATGTTCAATAGCGCAACTCGAATGAGAGATTCGCGCGCTGGTCTCACGACAGTCAGCGGTGCGAACGCGGAGCTCACGATGGGAGCTTCGTCTGAAGTGTATCGATGGCGTGCACGGGGGCGTTGTCGCCCGCCATGAGATCGGTGATCGCCGCGTATACGAGCCGCTGCTTAGCGACCGAGCCCTTGCCCTCGAATTGAGGGGAGGTCACGGACAGGCTGTAGTGCCCAGGCGAGCCGATCGTGACCTCGACCTCCGACTCGGGGAGGGCGGCGGTGATGGCTGCGTGGAGTTGCTTGGCGATCGAGTCTGCGCTCATAGGCGCGACAGTGGCACGGGCCGCGGGCCCAGTCGAGCGGGCCCCAGTCGGGGATCAGAAGCGTCCGGCGACGCTGAGGCTGAGGCCGCCGGGCAGCAGCTGGAGGCTCGGCCGCAGGTCCACGATCGGCAGGGGACGCGGAGGGAGGGGCCTGCGAACCCAGCCATCAGTCTCTCGGTACCGACGGCTGTTGCGGGCACCCAGGACGAACATGATCGGGGTCGCCACACCGGCCACTGCGCTGGCGCTGAGCATGCCGACCCCGATGTCTCGATAGCCGTTGCGGTAGGCGAGCGAACCGAAGGTGAGCAGACCGAGGGTAGCGAGTACGCCGAAGGAGGCGCCTACTTTGAGCCCTGCGCCCTGGGGCAGGCCGCGGACCCGGTGCCCGGCGGCCCAGCGGCGATGGATGTTCGCGCGCTGGATGCCCTGATAGAGGGAGCCGCCGCCAAAGGCCAGCAGGCCCACGGTTGGGACGAGGGTCCCTGGCAGGAGCTGGCGCAGGGGGGTCTCCTGGTCGAGCCCGTACCACAGGGCCACGCCGAAGCCCGCGATGGTGAGTCCCACGGTGGTTCCCCCGAGCACCAGAAGACCGACGCCGTCACTGGGCGCTGTGCCCGGGTCGGGGAGACGAAAGGAGCTCGCGTCGTCTTCGGCGCTGTAGGGATCCGACCCTGGGTTGGAGGCAGGGAGTGGGTCCAGCGCTGGACCCGGCTCGGCGAAGTCGATACCGCTGCTCAGCTCGTCGGTGCTCGTGTCGACATCGTCGGGAGGTGCAGGTGTCGCGGTGGACTCGGAGGGAGGGGCAGGTCGCGGCCCCTCGACGCTGGGGGCGGGGGAGGCGGGAACAGAGGGCCGAGGTGGCGTGAAGATCGACTCGGGCTCGGGCTCGGGGGGGCTGGCGAACGCGAGCGTCGGGTGCAGCATGAGCAGCGTCGACAACCCTGCGCCGAGCCACATCCGCGAGCGGGGGCTCCGGTCGGGCCTGAGACCAGCGAGGCCGCGAGCATCCATGTCTACAGTGTAGCGCCCTGGGATCCGTGCTCACCGATGATCTTGACCTCGGTGCGCAGGACCACGCCGTGGAGCCGCTCGACCTCGGCGCCCACGAAGTCGATGAGCGCGAGCAAGTCGGCGCTCGTACACTTGGGAGCCACGAGCTTGTCGACCACGAGCCAGTTGGCGTGCACGGGCGAGACGAGGGCCCCACCTCGGCGCGCGCCCTTGAGGCCGGCGGCTTCGATGAGCCGGCCGGCGTGGTCACCGTCCGGGTTCTTGAAGGTGCTGCCGTTGTTGGGCACGCCTTTGGGCTCGCGCTCCCTCCGGCGCTGCCGCAACTCGGCGACCGCTGCATCGATGCGCTCGCGGGGCCGGGGCTCGAGGGTCAAGCTCGCGGCGACGACGATCTCGTCTGTGGGCAGGTCCGACCCGCGGTAGCGGAACCCACAGGCGGGGTGATCGCGGGTGATCGGCTGTCCGCCCAGATCGAGGCTGCGGACCCGGGTCACGACATCGGTGAACTCACCCAGGTAGGTGCCCGCGTTCATGATCAGCCCGCCGCCGACGCTGCCCGGCACACCACCGAGGAACTCGAGCTTGCCCAGCGACCACTCGCAGGCCCGGGACAGCAGTCGCCCGGTGGACGTGCCGGCCTCGACCTCGACCTGGGTGGGCTCGGCCTCGGGATCCGGTCGCCAGACCCGGTTGAGCTTGCGCAGGTTGAGGACGAGCCCGCGCAGGCCACCATCGCGGACCAGGAGATTCGTCCCGCTGCCGACGACGGTCACCGGGACCCGGGTTTCACGGCAGCGGGCCAGCAGGGCGCTGAGGGCCTCGACGCTGCCTGGCACGGCCCACAGGTCCGCGGGGCCGCCGAGGCGCAAGGTGGTGTGTCGGGCCATGGGCTCGTCGAGGCGCAGCTCGACGGCGTCCACGGGCAGGCCGAGGGTGGCGAGCGCGGTGCTCCGACTCTCGCCGTCCTCGGCCAGAGGTCGGCCCGCCAGCTGCTCGAGGATGTGGTGACCGGGGCTGGTCATGATTCCCTCGTCTGGCCTCAGGGGGTGGTCCCGGCTTCGGCCAGGGCAGCGACCAGCGCGTGGCTGACCTTGGTGATCGAGCCGGCGCCCAGCGTCAGGGTGACGTCCCCGGGCCGGCAGTGTCGGCGCAGGGTCTCGGTGGTCGCCGCGATCAGGTCCTGCTCACCCGGGGCCAGCTCGACCAGCAGGACCTCGCGATCGGGCTTGCGCGCACGGATGCGGACGGCCAACTCGGCGCTGGAGATACCCTCGATGGGACTCTCTCCAGCTGCGTAGATGGGTGTCAGGACGACCAGGTCGGCCTCGTCCAGGGACGCCGCGAAGTCCTCGAAGTGGTTGCGCACGCGGGTGTAGCGGTGGGGCTGAAAGGCGGCGACCAGGCGCCGGCCAGGGTGTGCGTCGCGGGCCGCGGAGAGCGTGGCTCGGAGCTCTGTGGGGTGGTGGCCGTAGTCGTCCACGACCTTGATCTCACCGACCTCACCGCGGACCGTGAACCGGCGCTGGACCCCACTGAACTCCCGCAGGGCCTTGCGGCAGACATCGGGGGAGACGCCCTGCTCGGCACACAGGGCGACCGTGGCGAGGGCATTGAGGACGTTGTGGCGCCCGGGCATGGACAGCTCGAAGATGCCGTGGTCGGTGCCGTGGGCGATGATTCGGAACTGGCTGCGCAGGGCCCCGTCGGCGGTCCCCATGCTCAAGTCGGTGGCCCTAAACTCGGCGTCCTCGCTCTCGATACCGTAGCCGACCGTGCGCTTGGCGAGCCTGGGCATGATCGCCCGAATATTGGGATCGTCGACGCAGATCACCGCCATGCCATAAAAAGGCACCCGGTTGGCGAAGCCCACAAAGGCGTCGAGCAGGCGCTCGAGCGAGCCGTAGTGGTCGAGGTGCTCGGCGTCGATGTTGGTGATGATCGCGTGGGTGGGCGAGAGCACCAAAAAGCTCCCATCGCTCTCGTCGGCCTCGGCCACAAACACGTCGCCGTAGCCCAGGCGGGCGTTGGAGTCGAAGCTGTTGACCTTGCCGCCGATGACCACCGTGGGGTCGAGGCCGGCCTCGTGGAGCACTGCGGCGACCATGCTGGTGGTGGTGGTCTTGCCGTGCGAGCCGGCGATCAGCAGGCCCTGCTTGAGGCGCATGAGCTCGCCGAGCATCTCGGCCCGGGGGATCACCGGGATCTTCCGGCTCCGAGCGGCGACGACCTCGGGGTTGTCGCTCTTGATCGCGCTGGAGATCACCACCACATCGACCTCGGCGAGGTACTGGGCGCCGTGGCCCCGGTGGACCGTGGCGCCCAGACCCACGAGCCGCCGGGTGATCTCCGTGTCGGCGAGATCGGTGCCGGTGACTCGGTAACCGAGGTTGACGAGGACCTCGGCGATGCCGCTCATCCCGATGCCACCGATGCCGACGAAGTGAATGTGAGTATCTCGCTTGCGGAACATGCGGCCCGTCGATCGGAGCGCCGACTCTACACAGGCAGGCCCAGACAGCAAGGGCCCCACAGGGCGCGCCAGGTCCCCAGTGAAGGATCGTGGGGAGGGATGGACAAGGGTGCTCACACCTTGGTCACGCGGCGCTGAGGGGCGAGCATTCCCTCGGCGGTCCCGGTCGCGGTGCGACTCTCGCCGTACCTGTGGGTGCCCTTGTCAGCGGCCGCCGGGGTTGGGACGCTCCGCGTGTGCCGTCGATCGCCCCTGACCGGTCCCCCCTCAGCGCGGAGACTCAGCGTGCGCTGGCCGTGGCTCTGACCCGGTGGTTTGGGCAGGGGGCTCGCGATCTACCTTGGCGCAAGACCCGCGACCCCTATGCGATCTGGGTCTCCGAGATCATGCTTCAGCAGACTCGAGTCGAGACGGTGGAGCGCTATTGGAAGCCGTTTCTAGACCGTTTCCCGACCGTGGAAGTCCTCGCCGCCGCCGATCGAGACGAGGTCCTCGAGCAGTGGAGCGGTCTCGGCTACTACCGCCGGGCTCGCCTGTTGCACGAGGGGGCGCGCTACGTCGCGGGCGAGTGTGGAGGCGCCCTGCCCGAGGCTGCGAGGGGTCTGCGGGCGATCCCGGGAGTCGGTCGCTACACGGCCGGAGCGATCGCATCGATCGCCTTCGACCAGCCCGAGGCCCTGGTCGACGGCAACGTCGCCCGGGTTCACGCCCGGCTCGCGGGGACCCGCGAGCCCAGCCGACAAGACGCAAAAGCAGAGCACCACTGGGAGTTCGCCGCGGGGGTGCTCGGCGCCGGGTCACCGCGGATCCTGGCCCAGGCCCTGATGGAGCTCGGAGCCACCGTGTGTACGCCCCGATCTCCGAGCTGCGAAGTTTGCCCGGTGCACGATCACTGTCGGGCGCGGGCGGCTGGGCTGGAGTCCGAGATCCCCGCGCCCAAGCAGCGCAAGCGCTCGCCCGAGCACCATTTCTACGCGCTGGCCCTGCGTCGGGGCGAAAAGCTCCTGCTCGAGCGTCGACCCGAGACCGGCCTGCTCGCAGGGATGTGGTGTCTGCCCTTGTTCGAGCGCCGGGCCGAGTCGGGGAGCGGAGATGCGAGCGCGCTGCTCGACTTGGCCCAGGCCGGGATAGGTGTGCCCATGCGCTTGTCCGAGGACCCTGACGGGGTGGTCAAACACGTGTTCACGCACCGCGTGTGGCACCTGATCCCCTGGCAGGCTCGGGCGAGCCGCGCGGTGCGGACCGTCAAACGCGAGGATGGGCGCGAGCTGGCCTGGGTCGAGAAGGGGGGAGTGGTGCGGGGAGGTGTACCCACACTGACCCGAAAACTGCTGCGTGCGATCGGCGAGCGCTCCGAATAGCTCGCTGAGCGCTCAGCGTTTTTTCTTGGCAGCGGGCTTTTTCTTGGCCGCGGACTTTTTCTTGGCCGCGGTCTTCTTTTTGACCGCAGACTTTTTCTTGGCCACGGTCTTCTTTTTGGCAGCGGTCTTTTTCTTGGCCACGGTCTTCTTTTTGACCGCGGTCTTTTTCTTGGCCACGGTCTTCTTTTTGGCAGCGGTCTTCTTTTTGACCGCGGACTTTTTCTTGGCAGCGGTCTTCTTCTTGACCGCGGTCTTCTTCTTGACCGCGGTCTTCTTCTTGACCGCAGTCTTCTTGACCGCAGTCTTCTTGACCGCAGTCTTCTTGACCGCAGTCTTCTTGACCGCAGTCTTCTTCTTGACCGCAGTCTTCTTCTTGACCGCAGTCTTCTTGACCGGGAGTCCGAGTTCGAGCTGTCCGCCGTCGGGCTCGCCTTCGTCCGAGTCGTCCTCCGTCGGTCGAGGCCTGCGGACCATCGCGGGGACGGGGACGGGGACGGGGACGGGGACGGGGACAGGCTCGGGCTCGGGCTCGGGCTCGGGCTTCACGTCGAGCAGAGTCGACGCGATATCGGCGAGGCTCATGTCACCAAAGTGATCGGCCCAGCCCAGCTTCTCGATCGCATCGATGACCTCACCCAGGGTGGTCTCCGAGTCGAGAGTCTCCCGCAGGGCACGGAGCACCTCCCGGCGCTGCTCGGTCAGAAGGTGGCCCTTGTAGGCCTGCTGAAACCTGCTGTCTTGGCTCGCCACGGCGGCGGACTATATAGCAAGACGCCGAGCCGGGTGGGAGACCAGAGCGGCGCTCGTGCATGCGGTTGTGAATGAGAGAGGTCTCGGCCCTCGGGCAGGCGAGCAGGCGTGGCATGCGCAATTAGCGCGCGCATGCTGTCTGCTCGCAGTCTGTGGTGAAACCCAGCGCGTCGCCTCGCGCCGGATTTTTCGTCGAGGGCGAGGCGCTGAAACGCCGCTGTACCAGGCGTACTGCAAGTTTCGGGAACGCGGGCATCGGCGGAAGGGCCAAGCGAGGCGTCGTGAGGGGTTTTGCCGCGGGCTGCTAGCCCTGGATCTCGCTCTCCACGGGCGTGAGCGGGGGCTCTTCGCTCTCCTCTTCCTCGGAGTAGTCGACGCCGGGCTTGGGCATCATCCCGCTGTAGGGGGAGCGACGGCTGCCGCGGATACGGCCCTCGGTGACGGTCACCGGGATCGGCTCTGTGAGCTCGTACCTGTAGCCCCGTGTAGGTAGCCTCATGACGTAGCTGCGTCCGTTGTAGTCGAAGCTTCGTCCCGCTCCGATCTGAGTCTGGCCCTCGCGCAGGTAGCTGCGGTGCTGGAGGATCATGGAGAACATGCGGACCGCGTTCATGTTGTAGAGGCGGTGGCAGCCGTGGGAGTAGCGGCGCAAGATCGACATGTAGTCCACGCTCCCGTGGGTGCGGATCTGGTTGTCGTAGACCCCAACGGTGCCGTCCCGGCGCTCGTTGAGCTTGACGTGGTAGCCGGCGACCAAGCCGTAGGCCGACATGTAGCCAGGCCCCGTCTCGTCGTAGTTGACGACCCTGCGCATCTTGCCGCCGACCCGCTTGAGCTTGGTCATGGACTTGGGGGTCGTGCCGCCGGGCGGGATCCACACCGGGGCCGCCATGATCGTCTGCCAGACCCGGTCGCCCACATCCGAGTTTTTGTACTTGAAGTACTCCTTGCCGTCCTCGAGCTCGGTGCGCCATGAGCCGATGGTCGTGCCCCAGTGGACCAGCGGGATCTTCTGGTCCCGGTACTCGACGTACAAGGTCAGCTTGGGCCGACGCTGGCGGGGCTGGGAGGACTTGTTGCCCTCTTCGTCGTAGGGGAAGTCGTACCAGACGTCGCCCCGATCGATGGTCGTGGAGAACTGCATGTCCTCGCTGTAGTAGTCGGGCAGCTCGGGCAGGGGCAGGGCGACCAAGAGCGAGCCGAATTCTTCGGGGTGGTCCCCGTCTTTGCTGGCCAGAGCCTCGAGTTCGACCAGGCGCTCGAGGGCCGTGTCCGGGTCGTCGAGGCCCAGGAGCTTCAAACTGGCGGCTGTGAACTCGCCGGCCAAGTCGCGCAGGGGGAGGGCGTCGCCGGCCTCGTTCTCGTAGCTGAAGTCCGGCCTCCAGTCGCGGGCGGACCCGTCCTCCAAGATGCCGGCCGACGAGACCACGCGCTCGGTCAGGACCCGGACCAGGCGCTGGTGCACGGCCTCGCGCGGGCTCAGGGCCAACATGCTGATGTTGGCCTCGGTGAAGTGGCCCCAGCCCATGACGTCGTGCTTCTTCTCGAAGTTGGCGAGGGCGTGCTGGGTGGCGCGGTCGTAGTCGCCGGCCTCGAACTTGCCGAGGCCGCCCTTCTCGTTGAAGAGGGTCTCGCAGCGCAGTCGAATCTGCGCGTTGCGGACCAGCTGGACCTTGCGATCGAAGTCGAGGAATTTGGCGTAGGCACGCCGGGTGTCGGGGTTGTCGGCCGCCGCCGCATAGTCGGCCGCCGCCGCGGCCTCACCCAGGCCGGCCTTGCGCATCTCCTTGACGAGCTTGGACTTGGCCCAGCGCCAGGACTTGAGTCGTTTGGCCCCGGCCCCGCGCTGGAAGGCGATGTTGCCGATGCTCGGATCGAAGGCCGCAGGCTGGTAGTCGGCGGCCTCCAGGCACTGCTCGATCTCTGCGATCTGTTCCCACTCGCGCATGACCACGCTGAGGGTCGGCGGGATGCCGTAGAGCTCGAGGTAGTTGTGCTCGTGCTCGCCGAGCGGGTCCCCGTCGTGGTTGTTGCGGTCGTTGGCCAGGTCCAGGTAGTGGCTCGCGTAGGCGTTGTCGCTCTGGTCTTCGACGCCGGGGGTCTTGTGGCTGAAAATGTAGGGGCGCCAGCTGTCGCCCAGATCGATGATCGTGTACCCGCGGGCCTCGGCTTGATCGATGGCCAGCTTGCGCGCACGGTCGAGCTGCTCGGGATCGATGACCCAGGCCTCGGCGGTCTCGTGCTCGCGGAGGCTGGTCTTGGTGGCCGGGCCCGGATCGAGCTGTTTGGCCCAGGCCGCCTCGCTGCCGAGTCCCGCGTCCTCTTGTTTGCGCTCTTCGACCGCCGTGGCGGTCCGTGCCGGATCGATCGGATCCTCGCGCGCGCCGTCGCTGGAGCAGGCGGAGAACAACACCAGCCCCACGAGTGCAAACGACGCGCTTTTACTGGCACCGAGATCCGCGAGGCTCGAGTTCTCGCGCCTCCCTGAACCCGGCTCTCCCGGGGCGCGGTGTGCCCGTGATTGAGCGTCGCCCCCAGCCAGGGCAGCACTAGACTTGATCTTGAGGTCCCGAGGCACGTTCATCACTCTATCGCTCCGTGCCGAGACGAGCCAAAAGCGCTGAAAAGTCCGCCCCGCCTGGAACTTTACAAGCGCCGAGGCCCGTGCCACCGTTCGCGGACTTCTGGAGCCTGAAGATTGCGTGTCCTGAACATCGTCCTCGCCCACGCTGCGGTCTTTGGCCTCGCCGCGATCGTGTCTTCTTCTTGCCAAGTCGACTACCCGACGACGGCCTTTCGCTGCTCGCCCAACGGCGACTCTCCGACGTGCCCGACCCAGGGTGGAGACACCTACGTCTGCTGCTCCGACGATCCGGCGGCGCTCGAGCTCGACGCCATCGACGTCGAGGTGACGCCCAAGTACACGGGTCGGGGAGGAGTGGGCATCCCCCTGTTCTCCGGCGGCAACAACTCGTTGAGCACCTCTGGCATGTGTGTGAAAGAGGGCAGCGTTCCACCCGCTGGGGCGCTCGCTGACGTCAACGCGCAGGGCTGCCCTGTGCCCTGCAACCCCAACTGGGGCTCCGACGACCTCAGCGATGTCTGCGGTGCGGATGCGATCTGCTGTCAGACCACGGAGATCGGACCGGAGGACTGCATCCTGGATCCCGAATTGGGCGACAGCGGCTGTTGGCGGCCCGTCCAGGGCGACGATATCGAGGGCTTGGGTGGGCTCGGAGCCACAGACTGGGGTGGGGCAGACCACAAGACCCACCAAGACCCGGTCGGTATGAACTGTGGGGTGTTTGTGGACGGCCTGCCGCAGAACATCCTCGATGCCAAGGGATTGACCAGCAAGGACGTGCTCCGGGCTTGTTACCGGCGCCTGGGTGTCGCGGATTCGCGCGGCTACTGCCTGGGTGGGGCCGGTCAGATCTGCCCGCTCGCGCAGCCGGCCTACCGCGACGCCTGCGAGCAGATGAACGACGCCCAAGGCAACGGCGGCTGCGGCTGAGCCCGCGCACTTGTCGAGCGCACCTGCGAGCGCACCTGCGAGCGCACCTGCGAGCGCACCTGCGAGCGCACCTGCGACTCCGGGGCTTGAGTTGGGCCGGTCCTACCGTGGTAGGGTCGGCCCATGTCGTTTTGGCCCAAAGTGGTCGCGGTCTACGGTGCGGTGCTGGCCACCGCCGCTCTGGTCTCTGGAGCCTGCCAGTGGGAGTACGCGAGTACGGCGTTTCGCTGTGATCCAAGCAGCTCCGACTGCCCCGATCTCGGCGGCGGTCCCTACCTGTGCTGCTCCGATGATCCCGCCGCGCTCGATCTCGGTGACGTCGATTCGACCGTCACGCCCAAGTACAACGGTGGCGGCGCCAACGGTGTCGGTACTCCTCTGTTCTCGGGCACGAACAACGCCCTGAGCGAGTCGGGCTACTGCGTCGAGGCTGTCGCGGGACTGTTCGACGAGGGGGCCGTCGGCTGCCCCATTCCCTGCAACCCACGCTGGGGCAGCGACGAGCTCACCGCCGTGTGCGGCGCAGGGACCTCCTGCTGTCAGACAGTGGAGATCGAGGCCGAGGACTGCGCCCTCGATCCCGCCGAGGGGGACGCCGGATGTTGGCGACCCGTGACCGGGAGCGACATCGAGGGGCTCGGAGGCCTCGGCGCCTCGGACTGGGGCCCCTCGGACCACGCCACCCATCAGAGCCCGGGCGGCGTCGGTTGCAAGGCCTTCGTCGCGGCGAACGCCGCCAGCTCGAGCGCGAGCGAGAGCGACCTCTTGCGTGCTTGCTACCGCCGGCTCTCGGTCGCCGACCAGCGTGGTTTTTGCCTTGGTCAGACCGAGTGCCCGCTGGCTCAGCCCAACTACCGAGACGCCTGCGAGCAGATGAACGACGCCGAAGGCAAGACCGGTTGCGGTTGAGCCCGCTCGGGGAGAGCGCTCGATCGCAGCGATGTTGCGCCTGACACGCTGAAACGCTGAAACGCTGAAACGCTGACGCGTTTCGCGTGAATCGCGCCGCATTCGGATCGTCTGGAGAGTCCCGTTGGCTGGCCGACCCGAACATCAGGGTTGACAGCGGCGAGCCACGGGCGCATCGATGTCGCCTCAAAGGAGCGCGCTCCTTCCTTTAAGGCAAGTTTGCCCGAGATGGGAAGCGTGTCTGCCGCCGCCCCCCATCTGAGGAAGGGGGCGGCGCGCACAGGACGCCGCTCTGCCTGAAAGTTGACCTCCATGGCCAAGAAGACTGCGAAGAAGACGCCCGCGAAGAAGACTGCGGCGAAGAAAACCGCCAAGAAGACCGCGGCGAAGAAGACCGCCAAGAAGACTGCGGCGAAGAAGGCGCCCGCGGCGAAGAAGAAGGCCGCGGCGAAGAAGGCGCCCGCGGCGAAGAAGAAGGCGCCCGCGGCGAAGAAGAAGGCGCCCGCGGCGAAGAAGAAGGCGCCCGCG